>JAEYNR010000048.1 GCA_023412475.1 Fibrobacterota bacterium
TCTGCAAGAGCCTGTACGAATTCAGTGGAGCAGATTCTGCCCGGTATCTAAGGGTAACAGAAGCAGCGGTTTCCAGAATGCTTACCAGATTTCAAAATGTGGAGAATAAGGAGTACTTAATTGAAAAGGTTTTAGAAGATATCACCTGAAAAGAATCTGAATACCTAACAGGAAGACTTCCTTTTTTAATCTATTCAAAAAGATGAGCATTTTTCACATATTGACAAAGTATTATACTGCAGAATAAAACGTATCTTTTTTGTCATAATCAGAATTTGCGATGGAAATCTGGGGCTGTTCAGGAATTTTCAAGGAGTTTGGTTTTTCGGGTTGACAGAGTAGTTTCTGGGATTCTGCCTACCCCAGAGTTGACTATTATCCATATTGCGTTTTCATCCCTGGGGAGATTAAAGGAAAGCCTGACATACAAAAGCCCTTCATTCATACAAATATTAATTTCATCGCTAAAAGAAGAGTACTTTGTTATTGAAGAGCTTTGACACCGACTTTTTAAAAAATAAGATCCATCTTTTTCCCAAAGATCTACATTATCTCTTTTAGATACTGTTTTGCTCTCGGCACAAACTCGCTCGCCGGATATCTTTCTACCAGCTTTTTAAATTCAGCCTTAGCTTCCACCGATTGACCCATTTTTAAGAAACTAAGAGCAATCTTATTCTGCGCATCATCGCGTTTTTGGCTGTGTTTAAATGTGAGAACTTTTTTAAAGGCCTTTATTGCAGATGCAAAGTCATTGATTGAATAGTTACATTCACCAATCCAGTAATACGCATTTGATGCATATTGACCACTTGGGTAATGTTTGAGTAAATCGTTAAGTAATGCCGATGCCTCATCATATTGTTTTTTGCTAAAAACCTGAAGCGCCTGTTGATAAAGGTCATACTCCGGTGAGCTCACTAAAGAGATGGCAGAAGCTGGTGAAAATGTCGCTGAAGTATTTTTTTGTGTTTTCTGGCTTACCCGTAGTGGCATAGCTTCAATTGCTTGAATCTGCGCATGAAGATCCTTGTAGGCTTCTACCAATAGCGCCAAGCGGTTTTCAAGTTCTTCGATCTTAGCTGAAGAAACACTGGAAATCTCCTCCGAGAGGAGAAGGATTTTATTGTCCAATTCAGTGATTTTTGTGGAAAGCACATTAACATCAAGCTTGGCTTCCTGAGCCAGTTTAAGTGCTTCATCAGAATTTTCTTTTACCTGTATGACATCAATTTCTGGTAATAAAGCCTCATTGTGGATCTGCTGCACAGAACCTGCACAACCTACCAACAAAACAGCAGCCAAACCAAGCAGGAATAACTTCGTTTTTTTCATACTTTCGGCCTTTGAGAGCAGTCCAGTCTTTCACCTCTTTTTCAGGTCAGGTTACTATTGTCTTTTTATTCTCTATTATATAGTAATCGACTGAATTGGTCAAACAAAGAGAAATTAAAAGCAAGCGGCATGTTCTTTGCATCACTTAAATACTGCGGCCATCACGAAAAGAGCCATTCAAAGGAGTAATAATGAAATCCTTAATGTGTATAGCCACAGTATTTGTTTTAATGATTCAGATACAGGCTCAGGATACCCTTATCATCAGACCTACCCCTCGTTTCGAAATCGGCGCACTGTTGGGAGAACCGATCGGGTTAAGTTTAAAATTCTGGCATGGAACCATAACCGCTACTGATTTATCCGCTGCCTGGTCATTCACTGAAAACGGCACATTCGAGATGCACATTGATTTATTGATTCACCCCTTTAACCTTCGGGTCATTACCAATGGAAATAATTTCCCATTCTATATAGGAGCTGGGCTTGCAGTAAGAGTAGGCGATGACTGGTTTCTGGGAGCAAGAGTACCAATAGGAATTGAATATCTTTTTAATTCCCTTCCCTTGTCAGTATTTGGGGAAGTCGCTCCTCAATGGCAGTTTATTCCTGCGGATGATTTTGTGCTCAGTGGTGGAGTAGGTATAAGACTCATTTTTGGAAGTATCAGATAAAGAATCCAGATTAAAATTCCACATGATATGAAATAATAATGCGACTAATCTCGTAATGATTTCACGAAGCATCGGCCTCTTTCAATAGCCAACCCAGAAATACTCACATTAAATCTGAAAAAACATCTAAGTCAAGAATCGAAAATAAAAATTACTTAAGACGCTTTCTGATTCTATTCATTTTTTTTCTGGTTTTTTCTTATTATTTCTGATTATTTATTTCTTATCATATATTTATTTCAAGAGCTACCGTAGTAGCATTGATTTTATCTAAAAATTTAAAACCCAATATCTGTAATCTAATATCAAACTAGGTGGTCTTATGCATAAAATGCATTTCGAAATAATCATACATGGAAATCCGCAGGAAGTATGGGATGCCGTCGTCGATTCTCAGAAATACCGGAAGTGGTCAAGCGTTTTTCATCCAGATTCCTGTTTTGAAGGTGGATGGGAAAAGGGTAACAGAATTCGCTTTCTGACCTGCAGCAAGATTGACGATAGAGAGGGTGTGATTGCAGAAATCGCAGAAAACAAAAAACATACCTTTATCTCTGTCAAGCATGTGGGCATCATTACTGGTGGAGTTGAAGACACCAGCAGTGAAAAGGTCAAACAGTTTACCCCAGCTTATGAAAATTACTCTTTCACTCCGATTGGAGATGACACCAAATTTGAAGTGGACACAGATATCGAAGAAGACTATGTGGAAATATTTAGAGAATTGTGGCCAAAAGCTCTAAAAAAGCTCAAAGATACCGTGGAAAGTAACCTATAGTATTAATATTCTGTTTTCAGATGCGGTCGTAATAGTAATTCGAGGATCAAAATTACTTAGTTTCTGAACCAGAGCCGGACTCCTTCCAAATTAGGCGGATACCAGAAAACCTATGAAATCACAACTGCAAGATTACAATAAGGATCTTATAAAAGATTAATCCTGCAAGGTTTTGCTGATGAGGAAGAATTGGGAAACGTCTCAATGTGTGGGTATTCTTATCCTGACGCTCCCCAGAGGTAACTTTTTGACATTCTAAAATATCACCTCTGAGGAAATATGCCCCAGAGATGAAGAGTTTACAGATCAAAGAGTCACCTCTGGGGCAATGAATACGCCAGCTCCTAATACCCCCTTAGAGACATCCAGCCAAATATTTTTACATCAGACTATTTCCAGCCGGGATCCCCACCTAATCGACAATTTGAGCTTATCACTGTAGCAGATCTTCATATGAACAGTATTTGAGAGCTCAGTACTTGGTCATAGATTAGAATCCGCAATCCATGGACTTGATGATTATTCCACAAAAAGACAGATCTCTGAAGGACCCAGTTGCAATTCGCTGTCATTTTTATTTCTTTTAAGAGGGGCATCAAAAGGTCTTATGCGATATTTGAAATCCGCTATTTCGTGAGGAAACTGGTTCAAAGGAATGGAGATCGGGTTATGCCAGTCCTTGTTGACCAAAAATCCCATTTTGAACTTCTGGTCCTCACTTTCCCTTAATAAAAAGAGAATGTTTGAATCGAAACTCCATAAATTTCTCCACTTTCCTTCCTGGCACAGAAGAGGGTTTTTAAGCTTAAAAAGATTAACAGCCTTGATCCACTCTGTAACATTCCATTTACCATATTGGAGGTCCTGAGGACGAGAATTAACTACATCTATTTTGTTGACAGCGCCTGTTTCATATCCCATGGGCATGAGTAGTCCTTTGGAAAAAACCGCAGAAAGGATGTAGCGGTTTTTGTGCCAGTTAAGTGAGCCGGGAGCCACTGCCGGAGTGCGGAGGGTATCGTGCGATTCAGGAAAACCGATTGAGGGTGCAATGTATTTGAATTGCTCATGCTGCTCCAGACACCATGAACTATCAAAATTCCACCATTTGCAGGAATTAAACAGGTAATCAAAACCGCATCCATTAAGATGTTGTACCTGTTCGAGAGTACAACCCAGTGTCTCAGCAAAAAACAATGTTCCACGATGCCGCTTTTTTGCTGCAGATATCAATGGTTGAAAAACCTGACATGGCACCTTATAAGCAGCATCGCATCGAAAACCGGCAAAACCAAGATCCTGATAAAAAGAAATTACCTCGTCCAGGTATTTCAATAAACCAGCCAAATCGCTTGTATGTTCAAAATCAAGTTCGGCCAGGTCCCCCCAGACAGTCACATTTGATGGATTGGCAGGATCAATTGCATACGGGTGAACGATATTTCCATTATAGTCACGTTTATACCATTGTGGATACTTTTCGATAAGAATAGATTCATTGGCAGTATGATTTATTACCAGATCCATATAAACATCGATACCATAATCCTCACAGCTTTTGATAAACTGGCTGATTGGAGAAAAGTCATCCTGTGCACTTCCCTCAGGGAGAAACTCCTGATTCAACCGATAATAATCCTTTATAGCATACAGACTTCGGGAGTTGCCGGTTTCCTGAAATGGATTCAGATAGATGCTGTTAAACCCCATGTCTGCAATTCGATCCAGGTGTTTCACCCATAGATGCAGTGATGCCACCAAACGAGGGAAAAGATTATAGATTACCACGGTATCATGTAAGGACTGTCCCATAAATACTCCTCTATTAAACTGCTTAATAATTATTCCGATGAGCTTTGTTTTTTCCCCGCTTCACATTCAAACATCACAAAACAAAAGCTTTGATGCACATGTAATATGGCACAATCTTTCAGGTAAATAACCCGAGTTAAAATTAAAAAAAGAGTTTGCCCCTTGAAGAGAAATCTTCGCAAAAAAAAGGCCAAATCAGGCAGAGGATAAATCCATTTGGTGATTATAAAGAATGTGAATTATTTTAGTAATCGTTTCAACCAGGAGGTATAATGAAAAAAAGTTTAAAAAATCCTCGTCTGAATATCTCTTTTAACATAATATTGACAATGGCTATTATGGCCAGACTCTTAACTCCAGAGGTTCAGCACAACTCTCAGCTCTCTGTTGCATACCTAGACCCAGGCACAGGGACAATGATCATCTCAGCTATTGTAGGGGTTTTGGCTACCATAATCCTTGGGGTAAAAACATTCTGGTACAAAATCGTATCTATCTTTAAGCCCAAAAAAAAGAACTAATTTACCTTCTTCATTCACAATAATACTGAAAGCCGATTGTGAAACAAAATTCTCTGGTTTCGTTGAACCTTTTCTTTAAATCTTATAAAAACTATAAGGCATTCAATAGACTTACATCAGATGAACGCAACATAGTAATCTATTCAGAAAGCGGTCAGGATTGGCATCACTTCCAGAAGATAATCGAAGAGCTGCTAATTAGATCCAGACCACTCTGTTACATCAGCTCAGACCCTCTTGATCCGGGGCTCTCTAAAAAACACCCCTTGTTTAAGTCCTTTTACATTAAACCCGGTTTCTGGCAGATTACACTCTTTCAGTTCTTAAAAGCAGACTGTCTTCTGCTGACTATGATAGATCTGCACATTTTCCAGTTAAAAAGATCAATAAACCCTGTTCATTATATCTATTTATTCCATGCCATGGGAAGTACCCACATGGTTGACTTCGAAAACTCCTATGATCACTATGACACAATTCTCTGTGTAGGACCACACCAAGTTAATGAGATCCGCAAACGGGAGCAGATTAAAGGGTTTGCTCCCAAGAATCTGATTTCCCACGGTTATGCCAGGGTAGAAGAACTTTTTGTTGAGGCTGTCAATCGGTATAAGTTACCACAAAAGCCTTACTCAATCCTGCTGGCCCCTACCTGGGGAGAGAACTCCATTCTCAATCTCTGCGGTAAAGAGATCGTCGGTATTTTGCTTAATGCCGGCTTTAAGGTCACCTTGCGGCCTCACTAC
Source organism: Fibrobacterota bacterium (assembly GCA_023412475.1). Taxonomy (GTDB): domain Bacteria; phylum Fibrobacterota; class Chitinivibrionia; order Chitinivibrionales; family Chitinispirillaceae; genus JAAYPC01. The sequence continues at coordinate 5,867 of JAEYNR010000048.1, forward strand.
CAGACTCTTAAACTAAATCCAGAGATCATCGACGAGATTCTAAGACTCTACGAAAATAATCCGTTATTTAAATATGTTAATCTTATGGGTGATAAAGATTCTCTTTTTGATTCTGACCTGCTTGTGTGTGACTGGTCTTCCACATCTATCGAATATGCCCTTGGTCTTGAGAAGCCGGTTTTATACATAGATTTACCCCGTAGAGTCAGAAACCCCGCATATCAGGAACTGGGCCTGGAGCCCATGGAAGTAAGTATCCGCAATGAAGTGGGATTTGTGCTTAAAACAGATGAACTCGAGAAGGCTCCACTTACGATTGAGAATCTTCTGTCTGATCCGGGACGATTTAAAGAGAAAATAGCTGCTTTACGAGATAAAATCCTTTTTAACTTCGGAAAAAGCGTTGAAACAGGAGCCAGCGAAATTATCAAAATTGCAGATGTTCAGAAACAAAAAAGGCTCGAAGGCTCTTTAAACTCCCCAAACTCTAAAAATAATCATGAAAAACAGTAATCAACCTGAGGGCACGTCGGTAAAATCAAATACCGCTGAAAAATCAAATAAGAAAAGTTTACTTTTATTTAGCGCCTCATGGTGGCAGATGAAAGGCCGTTTGGAAATTTTCAGATGGAGTGCCGGATTCTTTTCGATTGCCACGATAATAATGCTTCTTATCGGCTTACTCTATATCTCTACATACAGACTGCCTGGTGATCTTCTCTCTATCGTATATACTTTTGCAGCCTTTATCAGCCATTTTGCATCTTTTTCAATCATTGTATGGGTCGCTTTGATTTTTCCGCTGATTTTATTTCTGCCTTACCGTAAGTTTATCATTCCTGTGTGTATTTTTTTAAGTTCTGCAGCACTCTGTATCGAACTTCTGGATGCACAGGTGTATACCTCCCACCGGTTCCATTTTAATCTGCTCACCATAAAGATTCTCGGATGGAAAACCTGGGGTTTTGGTATCGCGTATCTGTTTATTTTACTGGTATTCAACTCATTTGTTGCTAAAATGTGCTGGAACCGCTTTGTTATGGCCCGTAAAAAGATCTGGCTTACAATTAGTATGCCTCTCGCTCTGGTATTTCTTCTTTTCACACATATTACCCATATGTGGGCTGATGCCAACGGGCATGTTAATATTACCAGGTTCACCACCACACTGCCTCTTTTTTATCCATCAACCAGCAAAAGATTCATGACTAAGCATGGTTTTGTGGACATTTCAAACAGAAGAACACTTCCTAAGAAATTTACCAGCAGAGGAAGCGAATTTATCTATCCACAAAAACCGCTGAAGTATGCAACTGCAAATCCTGGCAAAAACATTCTTATAATTGCCATTGATGGCATGCGTCATGATATGATGAATCCTGTAAATGCGCCACGCATTTTCGATTTTGCCAATAGAAACGGAACCATATTTAATAATCATTATAGTGGTGGAAATAGCACAAAGATGGGGTCGTTTTCCCTCTTTTATGGAATACCACCAACCTATCAGCAGTATGTGGAGTCTCACAAACGCTCTCCACTTTTTATAGACAGACTTCTTGAGATCAATTATAGCATAGGTATATTCACCAGTTATAAGTTATACGCTCCTGCAAACCTTGACGTCACCGCATTTGTTAAAATCGTGGATCTTCGGCTGGAAACTGTCATACCTGACCCGCAGGCACCATATCGGAATGATTCCGCAATTACATATCAATGGAAATCATGGTTAGATCAGAAAAGTGCGGATCAGCCCTTTTTTGGGTTTCTTTTTTATGATGCGCTCTGTACAGAAAGTTATCCACCTGCATACAAAGACAGAATTAATTATGATAAAGGCATGACTGAGGAGCAGAAAAAATTTCTCAGATACAAAGTGAGTCTCCAATATACCGATTCACTTGTGGAATCGGTTCTGGAGGATCTGACCCGGCGTGGCATTCTCGACAGTACTGTTGTGATAATCACTTCAGATCATGGAGAAGAATTCAATGACAACGCTCTGGGGTATAATGGCCATGGAAGTTCTTTCAGTGATTGGCAAATCAGGACTCCTCTTTCTACTATATGGCCTGGAAAGCCAAAAGGAAATATTGAGACAAGAACTTCACATTATGATATAGTTGCCACATTGATGAAGGATGTTTTAATGGTGACAAATCCTGAATCTGATTACTGTTCCGGCAAAAATCTATTCTCTGGAAAATCCTGGGACTGGTTGCTTACAGGAAGTTACTTCAACTTCGCAATTGTAGAACCAAATCAGGTTACCGTTCAGTTTCCCGGAGGGTATTATGAGGTCAGAGATAAACATTACCAGATTATTAAAAAGCCACAGATTAGCCCTAACATTGTTTCTGCATTAAGTGAAATGGGCAGGTTTTTTAAACAATAGCCATGAAAGCAATGATGATCGAAAGAATCCTGTATCTATGCCTTCTTCTTTTAACCCTCTTACCTGCCGTTTCTTTCTCAGAAGAGAGAGAGAAACTACCTGATTCATCTTATTCGTTTATTTTGCAAAATCGGATTATCAACTTTTCTGCAAAAGGTGACCTTGTTGACATTAATTTGACCTACAACTACGGTAATATTGTCAAAATAGACAAAACCTTTCACAACCAGAAGGGCGTTCCATTGATAGGGATGGAAACCGGAAATGGTTTACTTACAGATAACGGTATTGAGCCATCACCATACACGCTTCATCGATCCCGGTCGGATACCACAGAAACTTTCAGTTTTTCATCATCGCCATTATCATCAGGCATTCAGGTGATAAAGGAATATACCTTTCACAAAGGCAACTACTCTCTGGAATTTTCTGGAAGGTTGATTGGTGAAGGTTTAGAAGCTATACCAGAGAAGAATCTTCCAGAATTGCAGCTTACATTTCCCGATGACATGAGAGATGGTGGCGATTTAATATCACTGGGCAAAAAAATACAGACTCTCAAAACAGACAGACTTCCGGAAACCGATACTTTAAAAGTAGATAGATGGACTGGAATCCACAGCAGGTTCTGGGGGTGCTTTATTCAACCTTCGAAATCAAATCTGCCCTTTACCCATAAAAACGGTTCACTCGAAATCGGATTCTCTCAATCATCCAGTTTGAAAATTTATTATGGTCCAATAGTCTACGATGAGCTTAAAAAAGCAGACCATCATCTTGGTAAACTTCTTTACCGTTTGCCATTCTGGATGAGATGGTTATCGTTTGGATTTCTTTTTGTATTTGATACTCTTCTAAAAATCTTCAAAAGTGTTCCGTTGTCTTTGCTTCTATTATCTGTTTGTGTAAAGATTGTATTGGCACCGCTTTTCAAGCTTGCCAGCATCTGGCAAAAACAGGTAAACCTCCAGACTTCACTTCTTCAGCCGCGTCTTGATGAAATTAAGAAAAAGTATAAGGGGGAAGAACAGACTAGAAAAATACTGGAAGCACATAAAGAGCTTGGAATTAGCCCTCTCTACTCATTAAAGAGTCTTTTGAGCGCGGCTATTCAGATACCGGTTTTTTTTGCCGCTTATCACATGCTAAGTGAACATATCGCTTTAAGTAACACCTCCTTTTTGTGGATAAATGACCTCTCCTTTCCAGATCATCTTTTTAAGCTTCCCTTTACCATTCCGTTTTTTGGTGAATATTTTAATGTTCTTCCATTTATCATGACCTCTTTTACCATCTGCTCCTCGTGGATATACACCGATCCATCACTTTCTATTTCTCTTCAGAAAAACCAGAGAATAAATCTTTACTGGATGGCGGCTTTATTTTTTCTTCTGCTTTATACATCACCTGCAGGAATGGTGATTTATTGGACTATGAATAACATACTGGCATTTTTTTCATCTATTTTTGAGTATAGAATGCAAAAACGTAAGCCAACACAATCCGAAATTCCGAGCAGGTGCCTGAAAGGAAACCGGTAGAGAATGAAAGCAATAATACTGGCAGCCGGTTATGGAAACAGAATGCGACCATTAACCGATTCATGCCATAAAACCATGCTGAAAGTTGCCGGAAAGACCATCATTTGCAGGATAGTTGATGGGCTTGTCGAAAATGATATCAAAGACATCGTGGTTGTTACCGGTTACCGGGCAGATGAATTGACCGCTTACCTTTGTGAGTGTTACCCGCAATTATCATTTCAATTTATCCATAATTCAAAATACCGGGAAACCAACAATATTTATTCCATGGCACTTGCATTTGAGCATATCAGTATCGACAGCGATATTATTCTTATTGAATCGGATCTGCTGTATCACCCTGAAGTTATCAGGCGGTTGATAAAGTCGCCCTATAAAAATGCTGCCCTGGTTGATAAATATAAAATTGGCATGGATGGAACAGTGGTTACTGTTGAAAATTCGGTGATTACAAACGTCATACCACCTCATCTGCAGTCTGAATCATTCGATTTTTCAGATAAATACAAGACGCTTAATATTTACAAATTCTCCAGAGAATTCTGTGATACTTCATTTAAAAAGCTGCTTATATATTATGCTAATGTTATTGACCGTAATTGCTACTACGAATTGATTTTGGGTATATTAATTTACATGCAAAAGGAAACAATTCATGCAGAAATAATGCAGGGGGAGAGCTGGTCTGAGGTAGATGATCCAAATGATCTTCAGGTTGCAGAGTTTGACTTTAATAAAAACCGGAGTGAGATTCTGGAATATGCCTTTGGCGGATACTGGAACTACCATTTTACCGATTTTTGTTTTATCCGTAACATGCATTTTCCCAATACTTCAATCATATCAGAAATGAAGAACGTGCTTACAGATCTAATGCACAATTACGGGTCACGACAGGCTCTTCTTGACCGTAAAATGGCATGGTTTCTTCTATGCGATGAAAACAGAATAACAGCACTCAATGGCGCATCACAAATCTATCCGATTCTCAAATCTAAATTCGGCAACTCTTCTGCTCTTATCCCTTGTCCCAGCTTTGGTGAATACAGCAAAATATTTCACACATACAATACTTACAAAGATGATGGTGATTTTGATATTACAGAAATCCAGCAGAAAGCCATCGATGCAGAATGCATCATCTTTGTTAACCCTAACAATCCAACCGGAACCCTTCTTAATACCGACTGGATCTACTCATTTGCTGCTAAATTTCCTCAAAAGAAGATAATGGTTGATGAATCGTTCATTGAATTTTCCGAATTACCTTCTATCATCACAGCTCTGGAAAAGAAACCACTCTCAAACATAATGGTTATTAAAAGTTTAAGTAAATCACTTGGTGTACCTGGAATCCGGCTGGGCTATTTTTATTGCTGCGATCAGGATATGAACACTTATGTAAAGCAGAACATTCCTATCTGGAACATGAACTCCATTGCAGAGCACTTTCTGGAAATCATTCTCAAACACAGAAACACTCTTAGCAGCTCTTTTGAAAGAACAATTAGTGACCGGACCGATTTTGCAGCAGCTCTGTCCACAGTTCCTTATGTAGATAAAGTATACAAAAGCGGTGCAAATTTTCTTTTGATCAGACTGAAAGGGAATGCTGATTTCGCTAAACAGTTGAGCAGATATCTGTTATCTGAAAAGTCTATTTTCGTCAAAGATATCAGTTCAAAGTTCCCTGATGGAGCCGGTTATTTCCGTCTTGCTGTGCGTCTGCAGGCAGAGAATATGGATCTGGTGAATCATCTGCTAAATATTCACTCTGATCTTTCCTGTAACATCGAAAGATGATCTGGTTTTATGATGATTTTAGTTGTCCTGTATTAATTCTTGATCGGAAATTTAGATGTTAAGAAATGTAATCTCGATCACCTTTATTGCTATGAGTGTAGCTTTTGCCTTTGATACCTCAAACACTATTCAAAAGGCAAATTTTAACTTTGGCCATCAGAGTGGATACATCTATTCAAGAATGGGTGATGCTTATTTTAAAGAAGCTGGATCATGGGATTTTCAAACCGGTTTTATGGCATACTACACACGTAAGATGCCGCTTGTGAGAAATCCCTTTTGGCAGGAACGGCTAATGTTAACCGTACCACTCTATTTCATCATATATCCCTGCAATGCCATAGCACTGGAAATGGAAGTTACAGATCTGTTTGTCGAATTTCCATATCAGAACAGACACAATACCGGCGGCAAAACGCCACGCTTTAAAACCAAGATACGTCTGCTGAAAGAGGGACGCTACAAACCTGCTGTTGCATTTACTGTAGGTGTTGCCTTTTCCAGTGCAAAACCCTACACTATTTGGGATAATAATCACAACTATGATGAGAGCAATGGACTGGCTGGAGCTGGTACAGGTGAAGCGGATTACCTGTTATTATTCAATGTTTCCAAAAAAATTGGATCTTCTCTGATAATCCACTCACGGTTGGGGCTTGCCCCTTTAGGCAGTCCGGTTGAATATATCAGGGGTTCCGGACAGGCCGATGAAATTCCCTATGGAATCTCTTTTTACAATAAATTCAATAGCTTATGGTCTGCACAGATGGAGGTCAGTGGAATGTACAATGGATTGTCATCCACAAAACTTGCCCACTATTCAGTATTAAGAACCCAGGTTCATCGTGAGACCAAATTGAGCACAATTACTCTGAATCTGGAAAAAGGCTTGACCAGAGAAACCGATGAATTTGTAGCTGGTTTCTATAACACATTTCATTTCAGAAAAAAATGACTCGATTGAAGTCCGAAGGGGATACAAAAATGAAAACAATACTTCTATGTGGAAGTCCCAGGAAAAACGGCAATACTGAGTTTTTACTTAAACGCTGCGCTAAGCATTTTGAAAAAGCAGGTATAGAAACTCAGCTATTTTCTTTTTCAGAATTGCATGTTAAACCATGTAAAGCCTGTGGCAGTTGCAAAAAACAGGAAAACAGCTCCTGTGTAATAAAGAATGATGACTTTGATCTTCTTTTTCAGGCGATGTGTGAAGCGCAGATTATCGTATGTGGATCTCCGGTTTATTTTGGCTCTGCGACTCCAGATCTTATGGCTTTGCTGGATCGGGCTGGTTATGTCTCAAGAGCCAGGGGAAATCTGTTATCACGAAAGATCGGAGGGCCATTGGTAGTGGCCCGAAGAGCCGGACAAAATTTCACCTATGCTCAATTGCTTTACTGGTACATGATAAATGATATGATCGTTCCTGGATCCAGTTATTGGAATGTTGCTTTTGGAAGAGAAGCTGGTGAAGTGGCTAATGACCACGAAGGGCTCGCCACCATAGACCGGTTTTCAGAAAACCTGGCGTGGCTGGCTGATAAGTTGTTTAAAGATGATAACAAAGTAAATGAGATGAATTAAAATGAGAATAAGATACAATTCTCCGGTAATTTTAACATTCACTTTAGCCTGTACCGGTATACTTTTTATCAATTCGATTCATGGAACATTCATAAGAAATTTTTTCGTTGCATATCCTCAGATGAATTTTTCTAATCCCCTGACCTATCTGCGTATTTTTTCGCATGTACTTGGCCATCAGGACTGGAATCATCTTATCGGTAATTTCGCATTCATACTACTTATTGGTCCCATTCTTGAAGAAAAGTACGGTTCAAAGAGAATTCTTATCATGATGTTAATCTCTGCTGCTGTAACAGGGATACTCAATACATTACTTTTTAACACCGGACTGATGGGTGCAAGCGGAATTGTTTTCATGTTTATAATTCTGTCATCTTTTACCAATTTTAAATCGGGTGACATCCCTCTCACCTTTTTACTCATAATCTTTTTATTTCTGACCAGAGAACTTATGGAATCATTCCAAAGAGATAATATCTCCCAGTTTGCGCACATTACTGGTGGAATCTGCGGAAGTATATTCGGGTTTAAATCCGTAAAGTAAGGAGACAATGCTATGAAAAAAAATACTGATTTTCTAAAAATGACTTTTTGGGCCTTTTTTATTTTTTGTTTCCTGTCAGAATCATCTGCAAAATCAAATATCGATACATGCGGTTTGAAGATTATCCAGAATGCCCTGAAAACATCTCAAATAAAAGCAAGTGAATCGGCACACTATCACTCTTTCCGAAAATGGCTTATAGAGATTGATAAACCATGCAGCAGTATTGTTAAGGGGCTCGAAGAGCGGATCAGCACATTGTCAGATACTACTCATTATGAAATCGATACTACGGGCCTCTTCTTTATCGGAGATAGCAAGGCACCTGTACAAATAGTGATGTATATCTCTCTTTCCTGCCCTCTGTGTAAAAAAGTCTACAGTGAACTCTCAGACAGTGTGACTATCGGAAACCTTTCCGGTAAAGTAAAGCTGGCTGTAAAACCATTCGGCATTAATTTATTAAATGGAGCTATAATTGCCGCATCCCACTGGGGAAAGCAATCAGAACTTCTAAGAGCCGTCTCTTCCATTAAGGAAAGATTAAATGTTGAGATGGTGCTTGAAGTAGCAGAAAGTCTCAAAATCCCTATAGAATCATTTATATACAGAATGGAAAATGAAAACACCATGGAATATCTGAGAAAAACTCACCAGGAAGCTGCCCGAAACGGAGTGAAATTGACTCCATCCATTTTCATAAATAATCACTATTACAAAAGCTATAAAGACAGCAGATTGGTAAGTGAAGCTGCAGAACTGATGTATCGACGTTTGTCAGAAAAACGCTGAATGGGTTTTCAACATTTCGGATGCTGCCATTTAGCAAATGCGTATACCTGCTCGACAAATTTTTCACGAAAGGGCAAATTCTGAAGCTGTCTTTCATCTGTTACAGGCACAAGCGGGAATCTTTTTGTGAATTCAGTTGCAAAAAGGCCAGCGCCTCTTTTTACTGAACCACCGTTTTGGCCAGTAATCACCTTTGTGTCAGACAGTGCACAACTGGGAGATTTAGATTTAAAAATAAAACCGCAGAGGTTCTCTGAAGATATGGAATCTAATATGGTTTCAGTATATCTGTTCATACGTTCTGTATGATCTATCTTAGTCCTGCCGGTTAATAACCGCGGAGAAGAGAGATCACCTGCAAGATGCATTGTTTCTCTTGGGATCCCTAAACCACACTGCACCTCAGGACAAAAAGGCACATATTGGAAAAGACTACCCAATATTTCCGTAATGTTTCGGTCCAGCTTATGGTTGCCATCGTATCTGACCTTGTTTCCTAAAAGACAGGAGCTGATTCCGATTCTCAGTTTATCCATTTTATGAGATAGCTTCCTTTTTTGTTTCGATTATGTTGAAGCTGTAAAATAAAACTGTCAAACGGAATTGGCGCGAGGTAAAAAAAAGAATAAGCGCGCATAACAGAATAACTGCCATGCGCATTTTTATCAGTTTATTCAATACCTGGAACTGGAAAGTCTTTGCACAGTTCTGATACTTCAGATGCAATTTTTGAAAGTATAGCATCATCACTTACATTACTGATAGCTTCGTTCATCCAATACGCGATTTTTTTCATTTCAGCTATTCCAAAACCACGGCTTGTAACAGAAGGAGTTCCCAGACGGATACCTGAAGGATCAGATGCTTTACGTGTTTCTCCAGGAACGGTGTTATAGTTAAGTACTATTCCAGCCTTTTCAAGAGCTACAGCGGCAACCTTACCTGTAACAGATTTATTAGATAGGTCAATTAACATAAGATGGTTATCTGTGCCGCCTGAAACTAAATCGAAGCCATTTGAAACAAGCTCAGAAGCCAGGCATTTTGCATTTTCTACAACTTTGCGGGCGTATTCTTTAAATGAGGGTTTGAGTGCCTCACCCAGGGCAACTGCGATTCCTGCGGTAGTTGCATTGTGTGGACCACCCTGCAATCCAGGGAAAACTGCCTTGTCAATAGCTTTAGCATGCTGCTCTTTGCAAAGGATCAAAGCGCCGCGAGGTCCCCGAAGTGTTTTATGAGTAGTTGTAGTCACGACATCTGCAAAGGGAACTGGGTTTGGATGCATTCCACCAGCTACCAGACCAGCAAAATGAGCCATATCTACAAAAAGGATAGCACCGCATTCGTCTGCAATTGAGCGGAATTTTGCAAAATCAAGTACTCTGGGATAAGCAGAGTGACCAGCGATAAGCAGTCTCGGTTTGTGCTGGAGTGCCAGGCTGCGAATTTCATCATAATCAATCAGGCCACTTTGAGAATTGAGGCTGTAATGCACAGCGTTAAACCATTTGCCGGTAATACTTGCTTTGGAACCATGTGTGAGGTGGCCACCATGGCTGAGATTTAGCCCGAGGATAGTGTCACCAGGTTTAGCAAATGCAAGATAGATTGCCAGATTTGCCGGAGAACCTGAATAAGGCTGAACATTGGCGTGTTCGGCACCGAAAAGTTCCTTAGCTCTTGCAATCGCCAATCTTTCTACACCATCACAGTTGACCTGGCCCTGGTAATAGCGTGCTCCAGGATATCCTTCAGAATATTTATTTTGAAAAACAGTGCCACAAGCGTCCAGAACTGCTTTGGATGTATAGTTTTCGCTGGCTATAAGTCGGATTGTAGATTTCTGGTATGATTCTTCGGCTTTAACGAGCTGAAAAATCTCAGGATCATTTTTTTGTAACGCGTTCATGGGCGACTCCTTTGGTTAAATATTACTGAATGCCCAGACGCGCGGCAAAACCAAACCCGCACTCCCCTGAGGTGCTCCTCAACTGCGTCAGTTATGCGGAAATCAAAAAACTACATCACGGAAATATTTCAGGCAAGACTGTGATTACTCAGTATTGAGCAACAAGCAGTTACAAGGGAAATAGGCTGTCAGCTAAAGGTAAAAAACTTATCCAATTTCAGATAAGTAATAAATATTTTCTCTGGAAACGAAGTGCTCGAAGATTTCTTCATTGTGAGAAATCATCAACATAGATGTCCCCTGCGAACGCTTCTGATTTAACAGTTCAAGAACCCTCTTTACACTATTAAAGTCCAGCCCATTGAGCGGTTCATCGAGAATAATCAAATCTGGAGCCTGAACCAGTGTCCGCAGCAGATTAAGTCGCTGTTTCTGACCACCGCTGAGAAAAGCCACTTTTTTATGAAGAAACTGGTCTGTTAAAGTGGAGTGATCAAAGAGGTCAAGAAGATATCTTTTGAGTCCTTCAGGGGTTAGTTTCGATTTTAAAGGAAGGCCCCTAAATGTTTCCAGAACCGTGGCCTGCAGGTTCAGTGATTCGTCTGCATGCTGAAAAACCATCCCTGCTTTCTTACCCCAGATCCGTTTCTGCCAGAGAGTCTCAGGGCTCTTTTCATTAGCAGGTAATCCGGCAAGTCTCATTTTAAAGGAATCTGCGTGGTAAAGTCCCATAACAACTTTTGCCAGAGTGGTTTTTCCCACACCGCTGGGAGCTTTCAGATAAACCATGTCGCCTTTTTTAATTACCAGTGAAGAAGGGTGCTGTCGCATTTCATCATTGTAGATGCAAAGATTGCGATTGAAGATGGAAAACCTGGATGAGAATTCCATTACCTTTTCCTTGGTATCGTTTTCCTTGCACTGGCTCTGGCCTGTCTGAAGCCAGCTCAGATATTGTTGTGGTGAGAAATCCTGTATATCCACATCTGGCTCATTTGTACGGGAAAGTTCCTTGAAGTGGATATTTTTAACAAGATGACGATGTCTGCTGTAAATCTCACTTATAATAGAATAGTCATGAGTAATAATAATGGCAGTAAATGGATGTGCGCTGTATTTGGCAAACAACAGTTCCAGAAACCGGTTACGGTAATTATTATCCAGACTTCCAGTGGGCTCATCAAAAACAAATGCAGTTTGTTCATTGGATGGGTTCTCAATGAAAGCATTAATTCTTTTGAATGCCATGGCTAAAAGTACTCTCTGTTTCTCTCCACCACTGGGACGGTAAGGCTTAGGGAATATATCGATTATCTTGCTGATTGATGAGTCATTATTAGTTTGCCACAAATATCTCAGTATTTCCTGGTCATCGTGATCAGAAAGAGAGCCTTCATTAAGTTGCTCTTTAATGGTCAGAAGAGGGTTGAGGTGTGAAGATGGCTCCTGAAAAACAAAAAAGCCGTTTCTCCTGATCTGTTTAGTCCAGTTGTCATTGAGGTGATAACCATAGGGTTTATTATTAATAGTGACTGCAAGGTCTTCAGGATCCAGCAGCCCGTACAATCCTTTTGTGATTATCGACTTTCCGATACCAGATTCGCCAAAAAGAAATGTGATCTCCTTTTGATAGACCGGAAAGTTTTCAGCATTAACAAGACAGCGATTGCCGGACTTAATCCGGATTGAAAATTCACGTGTATTCATAATCGGTGTCTTTCAGCATAGCCATTTGTAATATTGTTGATACAGAAAAGAGAAAAAACTATAAGAAATGCGACCGTTATACCCTGCAAATGCTGAAAAAGCAGGTTAGGAAAATAGCTTGGATTGAAAAGTATATTGCCGATAGCAAGGATGTCCTGTTTGCTGTCGATTTTGGCCAGAAGACTTCCTAAAGTCACCGGAAGGCTGACAGGGTTTATATCGGTAGACAAGCCTACAGAAATAATAAAGTCAACGCTGCACTGCAGAAACACAGCACTGCCAAACACAGCTATAAGTTTGTTGAAAATATGCAACCGACTGTTTTTCCAGAGTATGTCAAAATTTACGATTCTGCTCTCAGAGATACCACATACCCGCATTGCATTATAAAAGTCCAATTTTTTAAAATGTTCGATTCTCTCTCTCATCAAATCCACGACTTCTGCTATTATAAAGAGGCTCATGCAGAGGGCCAGACAAACAAAAACTGCAAGATTTCCGGTTAATATGCGCTTGTCCACCAGAGCTGCGATTCCCACATATCCAAAAAGAATGCCTACTATCTGGGGAACTGAACGCAGGAGGTTGAGAAAAAAAGTTAAAGCTGCATATCCTGCATGGTTGTGTTTCTGATCAAAAAAATGGAATCCCAAGGTGATAAGCCAGGATAGAATTAAAGTGAAAAAAACCACCAAAAGTGATATGCTGAAAGTATTTATAAAACCGGTGACCACTCTATTTAATGCTGGACGGTTAAGAAAAAGAAGATCCCACACACCAAGTGCAGCTATGGTGATAATCCATATTGCAGCCCATCGCTGGTCTTTGGAACTTAGAAATGATTGAAAAAAAGTGTTTTTACTATCTGTTCTCATATTTCAAAGATTCCCTGTGTACAAGAAAGTCTGTCAGCATTTCAGTAACTTTGACAGTGTAAAAAATGAAAAGAATTACTATTATCACTACATCATAATTCTTATATAGCATTTGACGAAGCATCTCGTAGTTAAGATAACCATGAATATTGAGTGCCATCTCTATTATAATCAGTCCGGTAATGAGAAATGAAGCCTGTTCCTTTATTGTTGACAAATACTGAAAGTGAGCATTCTGGAAAATATGCTGAAAAACATGCCCTTTGAAGTTTTTACGGAATTTAAAAATTGAACCTGATGGTATTCCAGTAGCGCTGTTATACTGGTAGGAAGAGTTGAGGTTTTTGACCAGAGCTGTATCCAGGTATCCTTTTCTGCTTTCTGATGTTAAGAAAGCGTAAAACTTATTGGAATACATGATTAGAAGCCCATTGGAAATAACTCCCAGAATAATCATAAAAAAAAGTGAATCGGTGTTGAATTCAGTCCTGATTGAGTATGCAATTACATACGCAGGGGAGAAAAGAACAAAATAAATGATACTTTTGAAAATCTGTCGAAGAATTGAACCCACCTTTTTGCTCCAACTCTTTTTCTTCTTTTTAGAAGCTGGCAGAAGCATCATTTCTGATGCCTGTTTTTTTGAAATAAAGCGCCAGACAGCTATTGTCTGCACCCCATACCAGGTCAGAAGCATCACAACAACATAAGTGAAAAGGAATTTAGCCAGCATCCAAAGAATATCCTGCAGTTTGCTGATCGAAAGATGCTCCTGCAGATGAGATTTTTGCAGCCGGTTATTGAATTCGTTCTCTTTTGTTCTTAGCAGCTCATCAATGATTTGATCATTTTTATCACTCTGATCCGGGTAAAAGACATTCATCACGTCTTTAAGAAGAGCCCTCTGAAAGGGATCATTGATATTTGAAATAGGGACTTCGACAAATTGGCGAATACTTAAACTTTGCTGTTCCTGCTCACGGGCTTTTGAGTGATTATAAATAGAGAGAATACCAAAAAGCAATAATGTAACAAAGAGTATTCCTGATATATGTTCAATGATTTTCTTTTTCATAATGATTTGGAATCCATTTATCGTGGACTGATAATGATTTCTCCTGAATTGTACTGGATATCAAATGGTTTACCCAATAACATATGTTCGATGTCCTGAAGAACATATCTGGTACTTTTCTGCAATTGTCCGCTAATCTGTGCGGATGAACTCAGTGTACATTTCAGTCTCTTACCATCATTATGCAATATCCACTGTGGAATTGATTTGCCCTGATGAGTTATATCATTAAAAAACTCAAAATACTGGCTGTAGGTTTCATTTGCAGCTTGCAGCCGGGTTTCAACAATTCCATAAATGTCATTAATATTGAATGTTTTAGACTCAACGGTATTTTTTGCAGATGATCTAAATATTGAAGGGCCGCTGTTTATCCATCCATACGTCTTTATATTGGGTATAAAAACATAGTAAGAACTGGAGTACCTGAAAATGCGTACAATAGACTGATCTGCACTGCATTTGGTAACCGGGCCTGCAGAAGGGTATTTCTGGTAGATATTAGCGGTCTGTTTAAGTGTAACAGTGTCGTTTATTATCTGGCAGTTTTTAAAAGTCTTTTGATAGAGCTGGGATGATGAGCTTTTTAAATTACCTTTCTCATCTATAAGCAGAAAAATGGTCTCTCCTTGATATTTGCAACGAATAGTTTCGGTGATCTGGTCACCTAAAGTTTCTTTCCGCTTAATAACAAGAAACGGTGAGTAAGAGGGAATTCTATTTAACTCGGTTTCTGTCAGAATCTGTTCGAAATTATTGAAGATGGAGAGTTTTGAAGGCTCAGAGATGATCAGAAAGTCACCTTTTTTTTCAGTTCCTGACACAATAGCAGAAAGCATGAAACAGAGCAGTATTGAATATAAAATTTTCATAATTAACTAAATCCGTGGGGAAAAAACAGAAATTTACAGCATGCCATTATGCATGACATGCTATAAATGCGAATTATTTTTTCCTGGCTTCTTGCCATTTTTCAATTGTAGAAAGCTGAGAGGCTGTACCATAGAGATCGATGGTATTGGCATCAAACTGAGTGCTGAAATAGGCCAGCGATGGCAGAGAAAACAGCCAGCTTCCCAACGCCAGTTCATGTTCCAGGTAATCGATATCCCGGGCAAAATACTGTTTGTCTCCGATTTCGTGAGTAGCCATAAATCCGTAGATTTTTTGCAGCAGTTCGGCATACTTTTCCCGCTCTGGAGAATCGGTGCCAAGATCTATGCGAAAGAAGTTCTTGCCTGCTTCAAAGGACTGGTCCTGTATAACCTGTTTCCCTTTTCTGTCTATTGCGGTATGTAGATTCACCTTGTAGGTTTCAAAGTCGGGCTGACGAAGGAAGATATTATACATATCAAAAAGGAAGTTGCTTCTGTACCCGCTTACCGCAACCAGTGCTGCATCGTAATTGCCTTTCTGAATTTCATTATTGGGGACTACGTTTACTTTGATTTTTCCACCAAAGAGTGATGGATCGTTCATGATCTCCACCAATTCTGCAAGTTCTTCGCGGTAGTCATGGCTAAGACATGTCTGAATCTGTATGGTGTCAGGAAGCACAGACCGATCCGGCCCATCAAATTCGGTTGTCGGTATAACAACAGAGTCTTCCACGTAGTATGAGGAGGTTGGGAACACACTGTAATTAAGGTACTCCTCATAATTGTTGTTGTCACCACGGTAGTTGGCAATATGACGTTGTTGTTCGGTTCCGATACGGAAAAAACGGTTGAGTATTTTTTTATTATCAATCATCTTACGCAATGCTTTACGCTGATCAAGGGAGAGACGCTCAACATTAAAGAAAAGAGCAAAGAAGCATGTACTGATGCTTGATTTGTAGAAATATTTCTCTGTTTTCCCCAGAATTGGTGAGATCGCTCCAAATGGAGTGCTCAGCAATACGTTTATGTTACGATTTTTAAGCTCGGTGGAATAGGTACTGTTATCAATGTAGGGTTTTAAAACAACATTGTTCACTACCGCATTGTTGTCAGGAGTTTTGTGGAAATGAATTTTATCTTCCACTTCACCTGCCTGTAAATATGGACCTGTACCAGTGTTATAAAACGGAGCATCTAATTCAGAATCAAATGGGAGAATTTTAAAAGAAAATACCTCTTTGATGTCGTTTTCTGTCCAGATACGGTCGCTTTTCAACTGAAATACTATTTCACCGTCTTCATTGGGTCCCTGAAAATCAAATGCCGGGATTGCCTGAGAGATCAGGATGTAGTCAGGAGAGATACTTCCCAGTTTGTTAACTCTGTTAAGGGTGAATTTCAGATCCTTGGCAGTAAAATTGATTCCCTCTTTCTCTGAAACGGAAATGCTTTTCTTGTCCATGGTTACAGAATAGCTGTTGTGCCATTTTTTACGAGGTTTAAGTCTGATGGTAACATTGTTTTTCTGGTCAAGAGATACAAATTCTCCCAAGCCGTCTTCGTAAACTGTGCCACTTCTGTTGGCAGAGATATTAAAGAGCCCATCAAAGAGTACCTCGTCCAGTTTATCAGCAACAGGAACTGCGCTGGGCACGTGGGGATCGACCCTGGGTTTCTGGTGGGCAATATAAGGCAAAACGATCTGATCACTTAGATCCTTACTGAAAAAGAAATAATATACCAGACCGCCCCCGGCAGCCAGGACTAAGATACTGATAATGATTAATGCTTTTTTCATTATATACTCTCCTTCATAGCGAATTCGGTTATTTCTTAATTAGTGGTTTCTGCACCATTATGCTCAGAGGATGTACTTTAAAAGAGGAATGATTAAAGGTAATCTCAAGCATGTTTGCTTTGCCTTTGTTCATCTGTACTGGTGTAATCTGACATTCATAATCGTTTGATGCGCTAGGTGCGGTTATGGAAAAACGGCCCTCGCTTTTAAGCAGTTTCTTATTGAGAGAAATTGCTTCATACCATTGCTGTGTAGAAGCATTCTCGGCAATTTCCTTAGGCAGCTTTATATTGACATCGTAAACCGGATATTCCGCTTCGGTAGGAATGTCCACATACATACGAACCACATATTTGTTAACTCCACGTTTCTTGCTGGTAACCGGCAGTGCGAAAATTCTGCGGTAATCGGCAGGTTTGACTATCCATTTTGAAGTCATGGGGTCACATTCTGCAATTCTGGCTTTAACTTTCTTGTCATCACCTTTGTAATATTTACCATGTGCCACAATCGCCCTGGCCTTAAAAACTCCATTGTCATTTGGCTTGGAGATAAACTGGCTATACAACAAAGAAATTGCTTTAACCGGAAATTCATTGTCTCTCATTTGCTGCAGATGTGCAACAAGGTCCGCTTTGCGCTGAAGAAGTTCCCTTTTGGATCCGGAGGAGAATTTTACATCATAAACCGGCACAAAAACTGAATCCGAATAGAGCGAGTCGACATTATCGAGGGTATTAACATTTTCTTCAAGAAATTGGGTTATACGAATTCTGGATACCCGGTCAATTTTGGTGTAAAGAGAATCTTCGAGCTCTTCGACCAAGGCAGCTTTCATGGCTAAAATGTCTGCAGGTTTTAGAAAGTTCATATCTCCATGCAGGCTGTAAAGAAACTTTTCAGACTGAGGCCAATTCTTTGAATTCAGTGAAGCCTCAATTTTTTTCCCTTGCTCTTCAATTGACATTTTGTCTAAAGCACGATATTTCTCCAGTAGAAAATCCAAATGAGGATTATTAATAAGCATACTCAACATGGTACTATATTCGCTTTGGGCTTTGAGAACATTAAGCTGGACAACCAGTGCCTCTGCTTCGCTAAATTTGGAAAGAGCACTATTTATTGACTCGGTTACTGTTTTAATCTTTTCATTAAGATCAACTGCACATCTGAATTGCAGATACATTCCACAAGATTGGTCCAGAGGTTTGGGCAAATTGCTCTGAACTGCGGCAGCTCTTTTAACTACATTTCTGAAAAAATCATCTCCAGGCATCTCTTTTTCTTTAGCAATAAAAGCACGGATTGCCACAAGACTATCATTTGCAGCACCAATTGCTTTGCTATTAGTGTCAAAATCCTTCACAAACTTAGCCAAAACTGTATACTCTGCTGGTGTTGGCAGCCCGGCGACATTGTAGAGTGTACCGACCCGGAAAAGAGGTTTTGTCAAATAGGTTTTTTCATCAAAAGGGCTTGCATTTTCCTTACCGGCGAGTCTTTGGTCATAGAAAGGAACAATTCCCTTCAAACGTGCTCCAATAACAGTTTGCGCCTCAGAAACGATAGTGCTGGGAAAGCGGTCTTTGGCTTCAAAAAAGGAGATAAAATCCTCAACTGAATTAAGAAATTGTGCGGGATTGCCCCTGCTGGCAAACTCTTTTCCAAAGAAATTGAGAACCATAAGGTAATTAGCCTGAAATTTCATCTCATCTTCGATATCTGATTTGAGCTTTTTGTAATTTTCATAAGCTTCATCCTTAGTGTTAACTATTCCAGCAGGAAATATGCTTTCGATAGCCAGAAGTTCTTTATAAACCTTATCAATTTCTTCAGAATGTCCTTTGGTTTTAGCTATAACTGAGGGAAAATCAGTGCTTTCGAGATGGTTTCCGGAACCGATGGAATTATAAGCACTGCGATCTACCCGGTTTTGCTTAAGAATCTCCTGAAAGCCGGCATGTTTTGTCTCAAATTGGAAACGCCACTGTGGAGTATAACGATAATCGATGTTAAGGACCAGATCCTGGGAAATTCCTTCCATAATCAGAAAATAACCAGTGCTGTTTTTTGGAATGGGGTAAACGCTCTGAGAATCAGCTTGGGATTGGTCAGCGATTTTTTCCCCGTAAGACTTCTTGGTTAATTCGTTGGTTAGGAAGCTACTGAACTGTTTTTTTGAGGATAAATTGAGCACCAAGTAAAAATTGTCTTCCTGGGTAGAAGGGAAATTGATGAAATATTTCTTGTCTTTTTTCAGCTCAAAATCTTTTTTACCATTCTTAAGTTCGATATATCCGCTTTCGGCTGAAGAGAGAACCGGCTTGGGTTGCAATTGCTTGTAAGAGGCACAGCCGATAAAAAGAAGCGGAACCGCAAAAAACATATACCGTAGTTTCATCTAACTACCCCCATTTTGATAATAAATAAGTAATATTCGGATTGGTACCCAGGTTAAGAAAACATTTACATTGCCAAAATGTTTTTTAATCAGGCAATTAAAATATCAGAGCTATTTGACCGGAAAAAGAGCCAATAAAATGAAATTACAGCTTCGGCTCTTTCTGATGCATAACTCAGGTATAAGTAACAAATATAATGAGTGGATTTGTAGTAATGTTGCATTTTTTAGATAATTTTCTTTCTTTTAAGCATTATAACTTGCTTATTTCCAATTTTTTGAAGCTTAATCCAGATTTCCGGGCAACTCTATATCCAAAAAGAGAATTTAATTCAAAAGTTTTTTTCAGAATGCTTAGAATTGCTTATTTTAACTAAAATTCAGGGACCTACTCATGGCACGGATTCTGATTGATTTGAGTTATATATTTATTGAGTTCTCGACTATTCTCTTTTTTAAGGATAACATTATCAGCACCTTAAACTTTAATAATTCAGCACAAAAAATCAGAGTAAAAACTATGAATCGTTATTCCGGACTCTTTCTTCATCCAACCTCTATGCCCTCCAGATACGGAATTGGTGATTTGGGAAATTTTTCTTTCACCTGGATCGAGATGCTTTCCCAAATGAAACAATCCTTCTGGCAACTTTGCCCTTTAGGGCCTACCGGCTATGGTGATTCTCCATATCAGTGTTTCAGCTCTTTTGCGGGTAATGCCCTGCTCATCTCTCCAGACTCCTTAGAGGCAGAAGGACTCCTCACTCATACTGAACTGGAGAACTATCCCAGACTTCCAGATTCCGAGGTAGATTTTGGAGCCGTCATTGTCCAGAAAGAAAAAATTTTTCGCACAGCATATTCCCGATTCACCGATACAGACGAATTTGTCCAATTCTGTGAAAAGGAACAGTACTGGCTAAATGATTATGCTCTATTCAGGGTGATAAAAGAATTGATGGGAGGACAACCCTGGTATCTATGGGATGCTCCCTTAAAGATGCGTCATCCCGCTGCAATAAAGGAAATTCTTGCTACAGAACATAATATGATACGGTATCAGAAATTTCTTCAGTTCTGCTTTAACCGTCAATGGATCGCATTGAAATCGTATGCCCAAAAGAACAAAATTCAAATCATCGGAGATATTCCTTATTATACGGCTTATGACAGTTCCGATGTCTGGGCGGCTTCAGAGCTTTTCGAATTAGATGAGTCAGGAAAACCTCTAAGGGTGGCTGGGGTTCCGCCTGATTATTTCAGTGCAGATGGACAACTCTGGGGAAACCCTCTTTATAGATGGGGTAAGATGCGCAAAGAGGGATACTCCTGGTGGATTAATAGAATTCAGAAGACTCTTCAAATGGTCGATTATATCAGACTGGATCATTTTAGAGGGTTCGAATCATTCTGGGCAATCCCATCCTCCAGTAACACTGCAAAAAACGGTGTCTGGGAAAAGGGACCCGGTATCGACTTTTTCAATGTGATCAAACAGAAGCTGGGGAAATTGCCCATCATTGCCGAAGATCTTGGAGAGATTACCCAAGAAGTGGAACTACTTAGGCAACAAGCTGGGCTGCACGGAATGAAAGTGCTTCAGTTTGCTTTTGATGGCAACCCCCATAACCCGTATCTGCCCTATAACATATTCCCTGATAGTGTCATTTATACTGGAACTCATGATAATGATACTTCCATGGGATGGTATAATAGCCTTCCTTCAGAGAATAAGGTTTTTGTTCATAATTTTCTGGGGTGTAATGGGGCAACTGTCTTTATGCAGCTTTTTCTTCGACTGGCCTTCGGTTCTCCTTCCAGACTTTGCATAATTCCTTTTCAGGATGTTCTGGGGTTGGGTACCGAGCACAGGATGAACACCCCGGGAACCGGCAGCGGTAACTGGAAATGGCGGTTCACAGAAAAGCAAATCAGCAAAGAAAAACTGCAAGAGATAAAAGAGCTGACCAATGTCTTTGGAAGAGCGCCGGACAAAGATAAAAAAACAAATCCCGAAAAAAGAAACTCTAAATGAACACTCAACCTTTTCAGGTTTGGTTTTACTGGCTGAAGCTATTAAATCTGTTCACTTTGTAGCAGTTGAGAAAGCCTATGTTCCATACAATTGTTTATACCGGGCAATAATCTTTTCAATACTATACCTGCTCTCAAAGGAGTGTCTCGCGGCTTTACCCATCTCTTTTACAAGAGAATCGTTTGTAAGAAATTCCTTTAAGGCCCTGTGAAGGCTTTCTGTGTCTTTGGGGGGCACCAGGATTCCAGTCCTGCCATTGTCGATTATTTCATTTACCGGAGATATGTCCAGGGCAATTACCGGTTTCCCATGACTCATAGCTTCAACATATACAATCCCGAAAGACTCATCATTTGAGGGGACACAGAGAAGTGAACAGCACGAGAGAAGGTGCTGCTTTCTATCTTCATCCACTTCACCCAGATCGGTAACTTCGGGGTTGACCGAATCGTTTTTTTCGCCTGGCCCCACTATAATAAGCTTTCCAAACGATTCAAGCCCCTGATATGCAGAAAGCAACAAAGGGAGTCCCTTGTGTTTCTCACGTCTGCCTATAAAAAGTATGTATTTGCCATAGATATTGCTCTTTGCCGGATCTGAACTGCGGGGAACAGGTATCGGAGGTGGTATCACCACTACTGGTGGATTACGGAAATCGCCAGCAACAGAAAGAAATTCATTTTTAAAAGATTCTGTAGGGCAAACAAGTGCATCGGATGCCCTGTAAGCACCCATCTGTCCGGGAGAATCTCCCCATTTTCCAAAATGAATAAAGGGATTGTTAATGAGCCTGATCCTCTTTTTATTGCAGATTTCACTGATGCATCGTGCAAGATAGCCGGTAGAAATGCAATGGACAATCCGAGTGTCTTCGAGCAGAGATGAAATCCTGGTTCTGAATGCCATCCTGTAAAAAAAATACAACACATCATAAACAAAGCTTCTTTTACATGTAGGTATATCCCATATTAAAAGTGGTAAGAGCAAAACTTTTTCTCTGATTCCACTTCTTAAAAGAGTAATGGTGTTGCCATCCAGATCCGTGGGTGGAATCTTTTTGACATTAATGAAACGTTTGAATAGTGATGGTGATAAGCAGATTCCATGAGTGATAATTTGTATGCTGAAATCAACTTTGAGATTTGAGGCAAGTGTTTGTGCTACTACTTCAGCTCCACCTTTTTGCGGCCAGTAATAGTCTGCGACAATTGCCAGTTTCTTATCTTTCATCCTTTTTTACCTTGCTTCCGCTTTTTTATCCGGCTATCCGTATTATACAATAATGAAGTAAAATATTGAGCTGTTGTGTAATTAAACTATTTTACAAAGATATTTCTCAGCAGTTCGTGGAAATGACACCCTTCAATGGCAGCAAGAGATACATGAATACCACGAACAGGATAAGAAGTACCAAGTATTTTGTTTTGTGATTCATGTTTATTCGTGTCAGGATCTTGTTCTTATTCGAGTGATTCGTGTTATATCCAAAATTTCGGTGTAAGTGGCACACCAATAAGAACAGGGTTAAAAAAACCAGGAATAATCGGTAAACAGGAGAAAATGTGCGTTATCAAAATTACGAATTGGACCCCTTTCAGGTCCACGCAGTGGAGGCAATCGATAGAGGGGAATCACTTATCGTAGCAGCTCCTACAGGATGTGGCAAGACTCTTATTGCAGAGTATGCTGTTGATGTATCGATGGAGCGAAACAAAAGGGTTATCTATACGGCACCAATAAAAGCCCTTTCCAATCAGAAATATCGCGATTTCAGGAAACGATTCGGGGAAGAGATCGTCGGGATTCAGACCGGGGATGTCACAATTAACCCTGAAGGCAAGCTGCTTATAATGACGACTGAGATTTTTCGAAATCTTATACTTGAGGATTCCCGTCGTCTCTCAGATATCTATTATGTAATATTCGATGAAATTCATTATCTGGATGATCCTGAACGGGGCACGGTGTGGGAAGAGAGTATTATTCTGGCTCCACGGGAGATTCGGTTCATGTGCCTGAGTGCTACTGTTCCCAACATTCATGAATTATCCCAGTGGATGGGAGCTGTGAGAGGAACTAATTTCACAGTCATCGAAGAGACTGAAAGACCGGTTCCTTTAAAACACCACTTCTACAGTCCAAAATTCGGATTAATGAATCCCAAATCTATAAAACAAAAATACCGCAGCGATGCTTCTGAGCGAAAGAAATTCCTTCGCCGTAAACCTTCCTCAAAAAGAATCATTCAACATATCCTATCAAGAGGCCAGATTCCAATTCTTTATTTCTGTTTCAATCGCAGGGCATGTGAGTATAATGCAGAACAGCATAGCCTGTTGAATCTTCTCGATTATGAGCAGCGACACCAGGTAAGAACAATGGTAGATGAGCTGGTTGCCCAGTACAACCTTGGCGACTATGACCGACTGGAATATCTGCGTAATCTTTGGGAATCCGGTACAGCTTTTCATCATGCAGGAATTCTTCCGGCAGCCAAAGAGATTGTAGAGCGGCTTTTTACCGCTGGACTGATAAAGCTTCTTTTCTGTACCGAAACGTTCGCTCTGGGAGTTAATATGCCGGCAAGCTCTGTGGTATTTGATGAGCTGGAGAAGTTTGACGGTGTGGAGTTCAATTATCTTATGACCCGTGAATATAACCAGATGGCTGGAAGAGCTGGCAGACGGGGTATGGATAAAGTGGGTTTTGTTTATTCACAAATAGTTCCTGAAGCCACCGATCCGGTGCATGTCGAAAGACTACTCTATGGCAACAACGAACGAATTAACAGCCGTTTCTATGCCGGGTATTCCACAATACTTAACCTTTACAGTCAGTTCGGTGAAGAAGCTTTTGAGATATTCCGCAAGAGCCTTCACAATTTCCGTAAAGGTACCTTCCACATGACCAAAGCCTACCGCAAAGAGGAAAGCCAAATCGAGAACCGGATAAAGTTTCTTCAGGCGAGCGGTTTTCTTGATGGCACTACTCTGACCGAAAAAGGGAGACTGGCCGCGGCAGTAAGTGGTTATGAGATTCAGGCAGCAGAACTCTATGCCTCCAGAAGCTTTGATGAATGCAGCATCATACAAATTCCGGTTCTGCTGGCCTCTCTTATCACAGAAGAGAGTCGTGGAAGAAAAAATGCTCCTGCATCATCTTTCAACATGCGCTTTGGTGCAGAGAAAGTTATTCATAAGCTTCGAATGAAAGAGATCAAACACAATATAAAGATGCCCATTCGGGAGATGGATTTTTCGCTTGCTGCACCGGTTTTTGCCTGGGCCAATGGGTGCTCGCTGAAGGATCTGGCCTCTTTTGGAGTTCCTGAAGGGGATCTGGTGCGGGTCTTGAGAATGACTATTCAACTGCTGCGAACCTTGCGAGACAGAATCCCTGATACTTATCTGGCTGATCGATTTCATGAAGCTCTAGTTATGATTAACAGAGATGTAGTGGATGCACAGGCTCAGCTTGAAGTGGGATACTGATATGTTTTTTCAGAGTGCAATATCGGTCATGAGGTTGAATGCCTGAAACGGTCAATATATACTGCCCATTCAGGGCTTTTGGAGAATGTTTTTTTTTATTCACCCTGGGCATACACATCCTCAACCCGTACACCTCAACCCGTACACCTCAACCCGTACACCTGAAAACGCAACCTAGGCCTGCACACCAAACCCAGGCCTGGAAGCCTGGGCTATTATAAGACGCTCTTTCAGAGCTAATAAGATTTCTTAACCTCTTATAACCCCTGAACCCGTAAGACATCCGAACTACAGATTCGAAATATCTTCAAGTAAGTAGCTGTTCATTCAAAAAATTACAATTTTAACAGCTCCAAAGAGTGTTTTTTATCTCAACACATAGTCTGATTTAGGCAAAACATTGTTTTTTAGAAGCGATACATTGTTTTTAGAAGAGATACATTGTTTTTAGCAAGAAATACATCGTTTTTAGCAATGGTAGAGACGTCCGGCCGGACGTCTGTACTAATGGCCACAAAGTTACATTAGTAGCAATCCGGGATAATACCTGGGATTACTTATAAAATGAGGGTTTTTCTGAACCAGCGTAAGGCTTGCTCTTCAGCATCAATAATACAACTGATCAGAAAGCAACTGTAGAAGCTATTTTACAAGAAATTGCCTGCTTAGCTTCTGTCCTGACAGTTGAGTGGTTATCACATACAGACCACGGGCAAATTTTTCTGTAAATAAGATGTGTTCATGATTTGTCTTTACAGTTTCAGATCTGATAACTCTTCCATGAAGATCTGTTATCTGCATAAGAACATTTTTTTCAGCAACTGCCGGTGTGCAGAAATTCACCCGATTATTATTTAATTCAATTCTATATGGTAATTTTTTTTGACTAACCACTCTGCTTCGGGTAATATCCTCAACATCGATAATCTCCCAGTATTGGCTCTCCTTTGAAGCAGATGCGACATCCTGAATGATCCTGTCCCCATCTGTGCGCAGGTAATGGCCACTATGAGCCATTTTGATCCTGGCCTCATTTTTACTCTGGGTTTCAAACTCAAATAGAGCACGTTGATGTGTTCCCCCATTCCAGCCATATAAACCAACTATGGCCCCGGCAGTTCTTGATTCATTCGGTATTTCCAGCACTTTGTTTCCAAATTCAAGCCTGAATAGATTTTCTTCACTCAGGGTTATCATCCGCACCTCCGAGGTAGAGTCATAACTACTTCTTAAAGAAAGTGTGTTACCATTTAAAACCACCATATATCTGCCATCAGCTTTCGAGCGTAAACGACAGATTTTATAGAACTCCTCTCTGAACATATCCCTGCACATCTCGTTTACTATTATGCAATGATTGATAAGATCCTGCTTAGATTTGACTTCATTAGCATAGTTGAGCCCAAAAGGCCAGAAATGCTGTTGATCACCATGAATAAGTGTATCGGGATCATTTGCAATTTCGCGTATCTTCGCAGTTGTCCTTTCACCGGTAAATATGTTATTCCTGATAAGGTTCCTGTATTCGTTGGTTGTTCCTATCCCCAGAGTATGTGATATCTCGTGCATAGCAGTATGAACAACCATGTAAGATCTGTTTGAACCGAATCTCAGAGTGCCATTGAAACTGGCATCTGCGGTTCCAACACCTGTATTGTAGTGCACATTTATATGCTTGGTCAAAGTGGTGTACTGGTTATAGTAACCAAGTGCAGAATCCATGGCGGCTTTAATCTTTGCATAGGCATCCGACTGATCCTGAGAGGGGTTGGGCTCGCGGTGGAGAGTATATGTTATATTTCCACTTAACTGTCCGTAAGCCATCGAGTTAAAACAGATAAAAAACAGGAAATACGATACTGAAAACGCAGAAAGCTTCATCTGTTCCTCCAAAATCTCTGCCCCGGTTTATCGATTATAGCTCCTGATAAGAATTTCAGGTATAGACATAATATATGAATATTCAGGATATAAGTCAGGCTTGAAATGTAAACAAGACCAGATTCAGACCGATTTGATTAGTGATTGATATGTTCAGCCGCCATTAAAACACTTGGGAGTTCGAGCGCTGCTCCCAAACTCTGGGGGCTTGTGAGCATATCCAAGGGGTGATATGTTCAAGATTTCTAAAGTCCCAGGATTCCAGGTAAACGAAACAGATCGCATCAAAGGAAGCGGTAAACTTAAACGGTGCTTTGCAGCGGATAGGATACTCTAAAAAGGTAACAGTGTCAATCGTCCGATTTGAATCAAGGTTTTATGGACTGCATAAACCATTCAGGACAACAGATCTGCATCACCGGTTGAGGATACCAACATGGTAGTAGGCATACCTTTCAGCATTTCATCGAAATAGCTTTGAAAAGAGAGTATTTCGGATGATTCCGGAATATCAAAACCCAGAAAAATGATGCTCGCATCGGATGAATTCTCTTTAAGAATGGAGGAGAAATCCTGTTGTGATACAATGATTTTTACAATCCCTTTGATTCTGGCACTCTCAATTAGAGACTCCAGCTCAATGCGGGTCTCTTCGGCGTTATTGTTATCCCTTATCGCCCGCATGATCCTTATCTGCGAACCCGACCATTCCGGGTTTATAGACAAAAGATAACCCAGAATTACCATCAGAGAACCATTACGCCTTCCACGCCACCATATATCGATTCTTAGTTTTTTGCGCGCAGTTTTTTCCGGCAGACCGCCATCACGTATAAGCACAGTGCTCATGTGAAGCTGTTTGGCGATACGTATGGAATCAAAAAAGGGCTGAACCCGTTTGGAGTCTGTGGACCATCCAAAAATTGCCAGATTGGGTTTTATTGGTCCGATAGAGATCGATTGAAGGAAATGGATCAATCCGTTATCAAAATCATTTGTCACTAAAACTTCTGCGAATGCCTTGATCCGGTGCAATTGAATAAACTGATTTAAGGTGTCAAGATGGTCTTTTCTGGAAATTGCAATTTTATTGAGCTCGCCCAGAATCAGATTTACCAAAATCACGATTCCCCTTCCACTTCCAAGCCAGTCCGCGCATCTGACCAGAGTAAGACGGCGCGATGGATTTCCGGAAAGGACCACTATGGTAGGTCGCCAGTTTTTGGGATGAAGCGGCAGATTAGACAGTGTTAAGAGGTTATTTCGTACCTGGGCATAATAGAAACCTCTTCGTGCATCACCAAATGAAGCCTTCATAATGTTTTTTCGGACATAGGTAAACATCAAGCCTATAAAAATGACTGCAATGAAAGCGGCCATCGCATCTATCAGAAATGAAACAGCTAAAGAAGCGATTGCACCTAGTAGGGCAGGCAGCCAATGGAAATATTTAAAGCGGGGCCGAAACGATGGATTACGGCTGAATGACTCTACAAATGCAGCCAGATTTATTATACCGTAGGCCCACAGAAAAAGCATAGCCACCATTGGTGCAACGGTATTAAGAGCTGTTCCTGATTCATTATTTCCTGCAATAATTATCACTGCCAGACTGATAACAAAGCTCAGAATCAATGCTCGTCTTGGTTCGCCGTTTGTTGAGAGTTTGGAGAAAAAATTTGCAGGTTTGAGAAGCTGATCTTTCCCCAGAGACTGTAGAACCCGTGGTGCTGCAAGAAATGAGGTGATCGCATTGGAGAGCGTGGCACAAAAAACTCCAATTATCACCAGAAATCCGGTGTGAAATGGTGAGATGGCAATCAGACTATGATATGGGGCATTTATTAGTTGATCTCTTGGTATAGCTCCCGCACAAAGTATAAACTGTGCTACATAAATCAATGCAGCAATTGCGATAGCACTCATGGTTCCTATGGGAATCGAACGTCCCGGATTTTTCAGATCACCAGACATATTTACCCCGGAGAGCAAACCGGTTGTGGCAGGAAAGTAAATCGCAAAAAGTACCCAGAATGAATAGGTCTGATCATACTGCGGCATCTTGTTGCTCTGAAAAAATTCGGGGTTGAAGTTAATTAATGCACCAGAAAGAAAGGCTATTATCGATAAAGCCATCAATGCCATAATCACATACTGAGTCTTGATGGCCGAAGCGGCACCTTTAAAAGTGATAATGAAAAGAACCGTTAACGATATGGTTGATATGGGCATAAAATAGGGCTGCATCAGCGGAAAAGTTCTGACTATTGATTCCGAAAAACCGATTACATAAAAGGGAATAGATAATGACTGGGCAAGAAACAGAGTTAATCCGATAGTAGCCCCGAATTCAGGACCTAATGTGCGTGAGATCAGATAATAAGCACCGCCGGCTTTTACATCGATATTGGTAGCAATAGCAGAAACAGACAGACCGGTAGTGGTGGTTATTGCCTTTGCCAGCCCAAGAATAATCAGTGCGCCCCATAACCCCGAATAGCCAAGCACAAAATTGGCCCTTAAAAACAAAATGACACCGAGGATACTCAGAACAGAGGGAGTGAATACACCTGCGAAGGTAGAGAATTTTAGTGAAGTGGTTTCTCTCTCCTCCTCTATTGTGACAGTATCTTGTGATGAGGTAAGATTCTCCAATAAGGGTTTCATATCAAAAAATAACCTTTAAAGAAAAGCCGGTCTCTGGTGCCAGCGTAGGTTTAAGAAGTGAACAAAGTCTGTGAAGATTCTCAGTAATTAGTTACGATCTCTTCCCCATTAACTATCACTGCAATTATTTCAGGATCTGCCATAAGCAGCTCCTCCAGAGGATCTTCTGAAGTGTCGTATGCAAATCTCACAGCAATGATATCTGCCAGTTTCCCCTGCTGCAAAGATCCAATCTGCTGCTCCATTCTCAAGGCTTTGGCAGGATTAATAGTTACCCATTTGAGCATCTCTGATGCACTGATATGGGGGTATGCTTTTTTGAGCCAGAACAATTCATCAAACAGGCTCATAAAACCAGGTGCCGCAATTCCTTCTATGCCCAGGCAGATAAGAACATCTCTGTTTCTGGCAACATCCAGCGGAAAGCCCTTGTGCCCCAATTCCTGCGTATAGCTATGGCAGATCACCACTGGTGCGTTTTTTCTGGCCAAAGATTCCAATTCACTGCCATTCACATAATTGCAATGAATACAGATTCCACGATCTGGAATCAGATCATTTTGCAGAGCATAATTCATTGACCCCATGGAAGCATCACTATATGGCCAGGGCTGCTTGCGGGTAAGCTGAAAATAAAGATCGCCTCTCCGTTCAGAAAATGCCTGCAGCTCATCTGCACTCTCGGCTATATGAGAAGTCCATAGAAGATCCTTTTTTTCAACAATTGTTAGTAATCTCTGATGAGCAGTTTTTGATAAGGAATAGATTCCATGAGGTCCTATCCCTGTTTTAACCTTTGAAGTTGATGGCGGAATAGAATTAATCAGTTTTTCAAGAATTTCGGATTCCTTTGTCGGATCATCAACATTGATTTCACTTATTACAAAGGACCTTATGGGCTCATCCTTAAGAATATCGTATGAATAGCCGAGGCGGGAATTATCAACCACTGTGGTTATCCCTTGGGCCAACAATTCCCGAATTTTTAGTTTTATTGAGGTTTTTACTGCATCCGGTGATGCCTGACGGGTCCTGGCACGATTTTTTATATCCCAAGTAGTAAAAGTCTCGTCTGGATTTTTTTGAGCACCACGTAAAACACTGTCCTCAAGATGGGTATGCATATTTATGAAACCGGGGAGAATAAGGGCATCACCAAGATTCACTATCCGGTCCTTTTGCCCTCTTCGAACTTTGCTTCTGGACCCCACTGAGCTGATATGGCTTTCTGAAACGGAAATAGCACCG
Organism: Fibrobacterota bacterium; assembly: GCA_023412475.1. Lineage (GTDB taxonomy): Bacteria > Fibrobacterota > Chitinivibrionia > Chitinivibrionales > Chitinispirillaceae > JAAYPC01. The sequence goes on from JAEYNR010000048.1 coordinate 36,509, forward strand.
TTTAGAAGCAATTCACCGGAGTCCAAAAGTATCCATTTTGCAAAATAGATGGTTTCCATAAAGAACTAAAATATATTCAGGGATATATGTCTTTGAACTCCGAACCCGAAGACCCCTGAACTGGAATAAATATCAAATATCAAATATCAAATATCAAATATCAAATATCAAATATCAAATATCAAATATCAAATATCGAAGAACCTCTAATCGGGTTAGGAAATCTTTAATTGCATAGTCGTCCAGCCGGACGTCTCTACTACAAACCCGTCAAACCCTCCTATCTCTGAACAAAACTGGGTGTTGCCCGGTGTTGAAATAATGCGCCCTTACAGGGCTTCCGGAAAATGTTTTTGTTTTTCATTCACCCTGGCCTGCAACATCATCATACCCGGGTCCGCACATCATACCCGGGCCCGCACATCATACCCGGGCCCGCACATCATGCCCGGGTCCGTACACCATACCCGTTCGTACACCATACTATTATAAGACGCTCTTTCAGAGCTAATAAGATTTCTGAACCTCCTAACCTCTGAACCCCTGAACCCTGCCCCCCGAACAGGCAGGGTCAATTCACTCAAAATAAGCTATTAATAAATTAAGCACTCTGGTTGACTTCATCATCTACTGTACTTATTTTTAGCCATTATCTTTAATACAAATTATCCGGAAAGGATTAATATGAAATTTCATCTTCTTATTACTGTAGTCGCCTTACATCTGGTGAACGCTGTCTCTGTTTTCAGCCAGCAAACGCAACAAACAGCTCCAAGTGGTGGCTTTGGAAGCCTTCTTCCAATGCTTGCTTTCATGTTTGTAATCATCTACTTCTTTATGATTCGTCCGGAGCAGAAAAAACAGAAAGAACGTGTGGAAATGTTGAAAAACATTAAAAAGGGTGATAAGGTGTTAACCGCTGCTGGTATTTTAGGTGTTGTCGGAAATATAAAAGAGAATACTGTAATGGTAAAAATAGGCGAAAATACGGTAGTAGAATTTACCAAATCCGCTGTTTCAACCGTAATAAATGATAAAGAGAAAGATATTGAGAAATCTGATAAGGAGAAAAAGTAGTAGTGCTTGAAGTTCGACTATATGGTGATCCGGTTTTACGCAAAGTCGCAGAACCGGTTAAAAAATTCGATGCCGCTTTAGAAAAACTGATTGAGGAAATGGTGGTAACTCTTAAAGCTGAGGATGGGGCCGGTTTGGCAGCTCCTCAGGTTGGGGAATCGGTTCAACTGGTCATGATAGATGTCACCGGAGGAGAAGAAGCTCCCATTGTGCTTATCAATCCGGTTCTTTTCAATCATTCAGAGGAGAAAGAGTGTGCAGATGAGGGCTGTCTGAGTATTCCGGGTATTACTCTTTCTGTAAATCGTTCTCTCAGAGTCAGTGTGAGAGCCTTGAATGAAAAAGGGGAAGAATTTGTCATAGAGAATGCAGAAGGACTTCTGGCCAGAGCTCTTCAGCATGAGACCGATCATCTTAATGGGTTAATGATAGTAGATCATGTTTCGGCTTTACAAAAAACCATGATCAGCAATAAACTGAAAAAACTGAAAAATTCGTCTCGTGACAAATCTCAGACTGCATAAATTCACTTTTATAGCAGCAGTTTTTTTCTGCATTCTTTATCGTTGTACTCCAAATCTAAGACTCATTAAGTACAACCCACCAACCTCCTCTTCCGCTGCTTCTGTCTCTGAACCTAAGACCGATACTGCTACTCAAACTCAGGCAACAGAAACAGAAGCAGTGGACAGTTCATCTTCTTTGGATGACAGTGCAGCAATTAAAATCGATTTCAGTTCTGCATTTGATTCAACTGCCGACACCGGCTCCTTGGTCATTAACCCCAGGGATTCATCTGTACCTCATAGGTGGTACCCACGGCACAAAGTAGCCAAAAGGAAAGTGCGAATCGCCCTGGAAAGAAACATTTCTGAAGCATCATTTTCCACCAGCAAGAAAATCTATCTGAAGACATCCACTAAAAATATTGGAATCACAGCACAAAAGTTTTCTGTGCGAAGCTCAAAGGATGGGAGATTTTTTTTTAATGGTTCTAGTGGAGTCAGAGAGATATCGTGCCCCTGTACTCTTTTTACCTTTGGTGCCGAAGATCTTATCATGCTCAACAAAACACTGTACAGAGGGAATCTGGTTCTATTCGTAGAGCGAAAAGGCAGTTTCTCAATAGCTAACCATCTCGATGTCGAACAATATCTGAGAGGTGTAGTTCCTCTGGAGATTGGGAAACGCCCTGAAAGTCTGATTGAAGCCCTTAAGGCACAGGCTGTAGCTGCAAGAACCTACACCTATAAACGCATGCAGGAACGCAAAAATGCCTCTTTTGACATGACCGCAACGGTCCAGGATCAGGTCTATGGTGGTGCTGACCCTGAATACCGAGAATCGGATCTGGCAATCAAACTGACAGAAGACCTGGTAATGGTATGTAAGGACAGCCTCATTAATGCCTATTACCACTCCACCTGTGGTGGAAAAACTGCAAACATTGAAGATGTATGGGAGAAGCCATACAGCAGCTATTTAAGATCCGTAAGCGATCTGGATCCATCCGGTCAACCTTATTGCCGAATATCTCCCAGGTTCCACTGGCAGGAGAAATGGACAAGCCGTATTTTTTTTGATCAGATCCGTAATAATCTTTTAAAAGCGTATCCTGAGAAAGTTCGTCAGGGTACTGTTAAAGAACTTACTATTAAAGAATCTTTCTACTGTGGCAGAGTCAAGCTCTTGGCTTTTTCTGGGCATAACTGGACTTTCGATATGGGTGGAGACCGGTTGCGCTTTATTATAAGACGCGATACTCCGGAAAAATCAATTTTGCGAAGTGCAAATTTTAAAATAGTTTCACAAGATTCAAAAGAGGTACTTATAAGCGGAACCGGATATGGCCATGGTGTGGGAATGTGCCAGATGGGAGCTATAGGCAGAGCCACTGACAACCAGTCATTTGAAGAAATATTAAAAGCCTACTACACCGGTGTAGTTCTCTGTAGTGCAACAGAACAGGATTAATAATGAAATTTATCGCCGATTTACACATTCATTCCAGGTATTCACTGGCTACCAGCTCCCAATTAACACCTGAGATGCTTGATCTGTGGGGAAGAAAAAAGGGGCTTACGGTTGTTGGAACAGGTGATTCCGTGCACCCTAAATGGCTTGATGAACTTAAAGAAAAACTGACTCCTGCACAAAACGGACTTTTCCGGCTGAAAAAAAATCTGGTACACAATGAAGCTGCCAGATATGGTAACCCGATTCATTTTATGCTTTGTTCAGAGATAAGTTGTATCTACAAGAAAAATGGCAGAGTCAGAAAGGTGCACAACCTGATTTATGCTCCCTCATTTTCTTCTATGGCAAAAATCCAAAAAGCTCTTGGCAAAATCGGCAATATCTCCTCTGATGGACGACCAATCCTGGGGCTTGATTCACGGAATCTTCTGGAAATTGTCCTTTGCGCAGATTCTGATGCGGTGCTGATACCGGCCCATATATGGACTCCATGGTTTTCGGTTTTAGGATCAAGATCAGGATTTGATTCTATAGAGGAGTGTTATGGTGATCTCTCAGATCACATTTTTGCAGTTGAGACAGGTCTATCTTCCGATCCTGCAATGAATCGTCAATGCAGGATCCTTAATAAATATGCACTGGTCAGCAATTCCGATGCTCATTCTCCGGAAAACCTGGGACGTGAAGCGAATCTTTTTGATACTGAGCTCAGTTACTCCGCAATTATGGATTCATTGAAAAGTAAAGATAAAGGTTTCATCGGTACTGTAGAATATTTTCCGGAGGAAGGGAAATATCATCTGGACGGTCATCGCAAGTGTGATATATGCTGGGAGCCACAGGAGACCAGGAAACATAAGGAGATCTGCCCGGTGTGTGGTAAAAAAGTGACTGTCGGAGTTTTGAACCGTGTAGATGAGCTCGCACATAGCTCTAAGCAGGGTAAATTTTCTGAAAAGCAGATCTTCCATTCGGTTACCCCGCTAAAAAACATTCTCTCAGAGATCCTACAGGTCGGTGCCAACAGCAAAAAGGTATCGCAATATTACGAAAGTTTATTAGAAAAGTGCGGACCTGAATTTAATATTCTTCTGGATATTCCCATTGATCAGATGCGAAAAACTGATAGCCGGGTGGCTGATGGGATAGAACGGCTCAGATCTGGAAAAGTAAAGATCAAGTCTGGCTATGATGGAGTTTTTGGCAGTATCAAAGTGTTTGGGTAAGCAGTGCTTGTTTTAGCCGGATAAAACTATTCAAACTATTTTTCTGGAAAATAAGCATCCTTTTTTGCATTTTTTGTCGCGTTCTCTTGGCCGCCTGAGAGCTTGCTGCCCTTATTGCATACGTCTCTCCTTGTGAACTGTTTTAACAAGTATCAAGTATCGTTTATCCTTTCGGGAGATATAAGTGAAGCATTCATACATTCTGATAACATACATTACGCTTACCGTGGGTATTTTCTGTTCTTTCCTGTGTTACTGCAACAAAGCCGACCCATCAAGTCAGTTTCCAGGTACGCAGCAAAATCCTGATCAGATTGAAAAATCCGTCAATAATGAAAGTGTACTCGCAGACGAGCAATACAGCACGCCAGAATTGGTAGATGATACAACCGATGATTTTTCAGATTTGTATGTCAATGACTATCTTACATTTGACGATTCCACACTGACATTTCCCCGTTTGCGCCAACTTCTGATCAAAGATTCCATTATTACTTTTGACCAGATGTCCGTCAGTTTTCTTAATGGCAAACTGATGGTAAACACATATATAGAAAAGGTTGACGGATATGTAGATATAGTTGGTGAAGGGGAAAAACATCTCTATACCCTTTCTCCATCATTGATTCAATCTCTGCTCAAGTTTTCCGAATTGCCTGAGTTCAAACAAATGATTCGAAGTATTAAAAGTATCGAAGATGCAGAATCTGATTTCATTTCAACTCTCAGATCAGTGATTCATTCACGAGAGCTCTGTAAAAAAGCACCGGAGTTGCTTGATCTGCTTATGGCCGACAGGTTATATAAAAGAAAACTAAATCAGGAATCCATAAGCGAAAGCTATGATCAACAGGAACAAAGGTACACGAGCAAGGAAATCATTGATGAGCTTAGTAGAATCAGTGTAAAATTCAGCAATGAGATTCCTCCATGTATCTATCCCCTTATGTTCTGGGCAGAGTGTGAGCTCGATTCGGTCACAGATCTTTCAGAAAAACTGGTACTGAAAATTTCCAGCCTTTTAGATTCATCGACCCTTAGCAGTGATACCACAGGACTCAAATCACTCGAAGTTAAACCAATGTTTTTTGAGCCGAAATCATTTATCGATCCTGATGTCGAAACAAATTCACATTTAGATGCGCGCGATCAACTCATTGAGCTTTATTTTAATGATGTTGTGCGTGCCTATCTTCAGGACAGTGTTACCACCAAAGACCAGCATCTTTACTTAAAGCTGCTTGATATCAAATCGGATTACTTCCATCCAAACCATACAGTATTCGCTTTATTCATCGATAATAACAGCGGTTACTGGAAGCAGGTTAGCCTTGATCCCAGCCTGAGGTTTACTACAGACGACTACTGCACAGGAAAAGTACTTCGCGTTCACCTTCAATTAAATAATACTGACGATCAATCTGCATTTGTATATTCAGCTCTGCCGCATGAAGAAGTTAAAAAAGGAAAAATACCAACAGGCTATCATTCGCCAATCATACTATCCATTGATAGTGCACAGGTAAACAGGGAATTGGAAGGTGGATACGGAACAATTCATTCTGTAGTAACATATTGTTTTTCCGTTCCCGAAACTGAAAAACGTCTTAAACAGCTCTTCCGTATCGATGAATTCGGAACATCACAGGGTGCGAAAGTTACCATGACTTCAAGAATTTATGCTGTGATGCATTCCGGAGATACAGTGAAGATTGCTGACGATATTGTTTTTGGACACCATGGGCCGGAAAACGTATGATTGGAGACCCATACCTCACAGACATTAACGGAGACCACTTGCTGGATATTATCCTGAATGCATCACGTGGCCGTAAACTGCTTTTTCTCCAGCGAGAACTAAAGGGTTTCGAAGAGCGAACACTTATTCAAGCTGATGCTACAGGGAGTGGCGGCTGCTGAAGAGTCAGTCACTTTATTTGTTTATAACATCTCCTTCAACTACCAGGGTATGTACCGATAATACCAGAAGATAAATTGATCTGTAATAGGTTCGGACATTAACCAGCGAACTTCCCTGAGGCTCTCCCTTTAATGCCTCTCTTATGGCTGCGTTGTAATCCGGTTTTGACAGAGGAACCATCTGAAAGAGGCTGATCGAAGTCTGTTTGCCCTGAACTGATTTTGTGGTTTTATAATTTTTGTCCCGTAATGGCTCTATCGATGGGCTAAGCCCCGCGGGAACATACATACATCCGGAAAGTACCATCACCAATAATAAAACAAGTGTTGAAATGATTTTCATTGAAAACTCCTCTTTGGTTTAACATACATGCGGGAATTCGTTTTATAATTATAACAAAGAGGATGGCATCTTTTCAACAGGGAATTATTAATCACTTTCAGTTGGTTCGTCGTCGAGGATACCCGTTATGCACTTGCACAATAAGAACTCGCTCCAGACATGGCGCACTAAAAAAACAGTCAAGGTGATCCTTGACTGTTATAAGATGCATTTAGAAAAATTTAAAGCAGACTATTAGCCTTCAAATTTCTTGAAAAGCAGGCTTGCATTCTGACCACCAAAACCGAAATTGTTGCTCATTGCCATTTTAACCTCCTTTTTCACAGCCTTACCAAGGGTAAGATCAACTTTAACCTCGATATCAGGATCCAGATTGGTAGTATTAATGGTAGGCGGAATTATACCTTCTTTTATGGAAAGTACTGTAGCAACAGCTTCAATCGCCCCTGCAGCCCCCAGCATATGCCCTGTCATGGATTTGGTTGCACTCACATGCAACTTTCCAAGGCTGTTTTGAAACAACTTCTGCACTGCGGAGAGTTCTGGAGGATCACCTGCGGGTGTGGAAGTTCCATGCAAGTTCACATAATCGACCTCTTCGGAAGATACTCCGGCATCATCCAAAGCCCCGGCCATAGCCTGAAATATTGATCTGCCTTCCGGATGTGGCAGTGTTGCATGGAAAGCATCTGCAGTCATACCACAACCGACAAGCTCAGCAAAAATAGGTGCGTTACGGGACTGCGCATGTTCCAGAGACTCTAATATCAATGCCCCTGCCCCTTCTCCCAACACAAACCCATCACGGTCTCTATCAAATGGCCTTGATGCAATCTGGGGATTATCGTTGTTCTCTGAAAGAGCTCTCATACAACTGAATCCGCCTAAACCTACAGGGTTAATCGATGCCTCAGCCCCCCCTACTATAAACAGATCTGCCCTGCGAAGCCTTATAAGATTAAAAGCATCACTTAAAGCATGTGATGAAGATGCGCAGGCTGAAACAGTTCCATAGTTTGGGCCTCGTAAATCGAATCTGATCCCAAGAACACCGGCAGCGATATTAGAAATCATCTTGGTTATCATATGTGGTGAAAAACGCGGTTTAAAATCATTTTTTGTATACTGAATGACTTCATCCTGCAATGTCAAGAGGCCACCAACTCCGGAGGCAAAAATGACTCCGGCTCTGTAAGGGTCTTTTATCACCCCTTTAACTCCTGCCTGCTCAACAGCCTGAGAAGCAGCAGCAACAGCATACTGTGAATATAGATCCAAGGATTTTATCTCTTTTAAATCCATATATTCAGATGGCTGGAAATCCTTTACTTCGCAAGCGAATCTGGTTCTGTATCTGGAAGCATCCATTTTTGTGATAGGTCCTGCTCCGTTGAGACCCTGCTGGAGCGCTGCCCAGTAATCTTTAAGATAATTGCCAATTGGGGTAACAGCACCAAGGCCAGTCACTACTACTCTGCCTGTTATCATCACCAACTCCTTCCATTTGCTTTATACCATTCTGGTATAATAAAACGATATATGCTTTTTTACTTTTTAAATTGCAGTCGTTCAATCATTTCATCAATCTTGTCCAGAACGATTCCCAGACTTGAACTGTCATTATACGCTTTGGACATCATGGTCGCCCCCTCCAGCAATGCAATAAAGAGAGTCGCAGTAACGTTTGGATTGGCATCAGGCCGAATTTCTCCATTTCTCATCCCTCTGGTAATTATGGAAGCGAAATAACGTCGCCAAATCTCCAGAGCATTTACAACTCTTTTCTGAAGCTCAGGGTTAGTGTCATCGGCCTCAATAGAGGTATTTAGAATTGGGCAGCCACCTTTAACCGGCCAGAACTCAGGAAATGTCCGGTACATATCAAAGATTGCCTGGAGTTTTTCGATTGCATTGTCTTTTTTTTTGGCCTCAGAATTCATCCGCCCATGTATGAGTGAACGGGCATAATCAAAGCAGGCAACTGCCAGTTCCTCTTTATTTCGGAAAAGTCCATAAATACACCCCTTGGTTAAACCGGTTGCATTTTCAAGATCTGAAAAGGAAGTACCAATATAACCTTTCTGATTAAATACAGGTGCACACTTTTCTAAAATAAATTCCCGGGTTTTCTCTGATTTTTTCATTCCAAACAGCTTTGTTTTCCTTTAAAATTGGTAAGAATATACCATTTGGTTTTTTTTAAGCAAACGGATTTGGCAATCACTTATAGAAAGGGAGGCGGTTGGCAGTTGGGGACGAAGGAAAAACAACAACTTAAAAAATTAAGTATCAAAGTTTCCCCCGGGCAAACGGGGGCATTATTTAATTCCGTAATTTGCGGCTGGTGAGTGAAATACTGCCTTGACTTACCGCAAAACAGGAGAAACGCCCTTGTAGTTAAGCTTTTTGTTGCGAATGAGTTTTTTTTTTAACAATAAGTCAGTTTGCAGCATTATCAACAATTGTTTTTCAAGTTTTCCAGGGGGATAGAGGCCCCCCTATTGACCTAAATGTGTGATTCGATTTTTTCAAAACCACAACTCCACAAAAATCACTTAAGATTGAATTCGGCGAACTCCCAATCAATACAGTTATTAATGAAAGCCATCACGTGGTCCTGGCGTTTATTCTGATAATCCAGATAGTAGGCGTGCTCCCACACATCAATTGCCAGAATCGGCTTCTGGTTATGAGCAATCGGGTTATCTGCATTCGATGTTTTAGCCACCATAAGTTTGTCTCCATTCATGACCAGCCAGGCATAACCGCTGCCAAACTGATCATTAGCCATGGTGGAAAACTCTTTGGCAAAATTGTCGTAGCTTCCAAAAGATGAGTCAATTGCTTCCTTGATTTTGCCTTTAGGAACCCTACCTCCATCAGGTTTCATACAATTCCAGTAAAACCAATGGTTCCAACTTTGAGCAGCATTATTAAACAGCTTAGTCGAAACCGCATTTCCTGCAGTTGCCTTAATTATCTCCTCAAGGTTGAATTTCTCGAATTCAGTTCCCCTGATTAACTCATTTGTGGTAGTAATGTATTTTTGATGATGCTTGTCATGATGAAATGATATGGTTTTCTCAGAAATATAAGGTTCCAGTGAATTATAAGAATATGGAAGAGGTGGCAGTTCAAAAGGCGCAGTGGCTTTGATAAGGTTAAATGACCTGTTCTCCATAACGACTCTCCTTTTTTTAAAATTTGTTAAAAATCGAATACTAAGTACTGCAACCAAAAAGCAAAACAAATGCCACTGTAAAAATGAAAATATCTACATTGACAATATTATGATTTTCTGTTATTTTTAACCCGATTCAGAACGGTTCTGGATAATTATTAAAACAATTGCGGATGACGTTTTTGGGATATCTTTATGAAAAAGACTGACTTGGGCTTTTTTAAGGTGCCAGCCAGTCTTTTTTTTAGGAATTCTCAATAAAACAGAAATCCGGAGTAAATATGGACACATTGATAATAAACAAGCCACTGGAAACTATCAGTGAAGTTAGGCTAGTTACAGGAGCCCAGGAAACTAAATTGCCAGTGGTTCAAGCCTGCGCAGGCGTTCCCGGTATTAATATCTCCAAACTCAAAGAGCTCACCGGTTTTGTCAGCTATGATAACGGGATGGCTAACACTGCGGTATGCCAAAGCTACATAACCTATGTCGATGGAGAACGAGGCTTATTGATGTACCGGGGTTACGATATCGATAGCCTTGCCCGAAACTGCACATTCGTCGAAGTCGCTTACCTGTTAGTCCATGGAAAACTGCCAACCCAAGAAGAATTACTGCAATTCAGCAATTATCTTAATGAACACTCCTTAATCCATGAAGACATGCAGCATTTTTTCACCGGGTTTCCACCTAACTCCCATCCCATGTCCATCCTCTCGGCAATGGTCACATCACTATTCTCATTTTATCCTCATATAATGGAAGATGATCCTAATTTTAAAATTACTGCTGCACGCCTCATATCCAAGGTACGCACCATTGCTGCATATTCTTTTAAAAAATCCCGTGGAGAACTAATTATCTACCCAAGAGAGGATCTAAGTTATTGTGCTAATTTCCTGAACATGATGTTTTCATCACCAGTGAAAGCCTATAACCCAGATCCGATTGTGGTTTCTGCACTCAACAAACTGCTCATTTTACATGCAGATCACGAGCAGAATGCCTCCACTTCAGCAGTAAGACTTGTTGCCAGTGCACGTGGAAACCTCTATGCTGCTATTTCTGCAGGAATTAGTGCACTATGGGGAGAGTTGCACGGCGGAGCAAACCAGGCAGTTATAGAAATGCTACAGAAAATTAAAGACGATGATGGCAATGTTGACAAATACATCAGACTGGCAAAAGACAAGTCATCCTCTTTCCGGCTGATGGGATTTGGGCATGCAGTATATAAAAATTACGATCCACGCGCAAAATTGGCTAAAGAGCTCTGTGATTCATTGCTGCCATATCTGAATATTAATGATCCATTACTGGAAATTGCACAAAAAATTGAAGAAATCGCCTTAAAAGACGAATACTTCATATCACGAAAATTATATCCTAATATTGACTTCTATACCGGCATTCTCTACCGCGCTATTGGTATTCCAACCAATATGCTGACTGTTATGTTCGCCATTGGCCGTTTGCCAGGCTGGATTGCGCACTGGAAAGAAACTGCAGATACACAGGGTGGCAAAATCTATCGCCCCCGCCAGATCTATATCGGCCCTCAAAAAAAACACTTTGTAAAAATGGAGGACAGACTGCCGGGTCAATAAAATGCATCCGGTATTATGAATCGCTCATGATCGACTTTTTAAATAAACAAATCTCTGAAGCTGCTGCGATTATCAGTAAAGGTGGAATAGTCGCCTTCCCCACCGAAACAGTATATGGATTAGGTGCTGATGCAACCAATCCAACTGCTGTAGCACGGATCTTTGAAGCAAAGCAGCGTCCTAGACTAGACCCGCTTATCGTCCATATCGCAGAACACGCTCAAATAAACGAAGTAGTTAAATCAATTCCCCCCAGAGCCGCTTTGTTAATTGAAAAATTCTGGCCAGGACCATTAACTTTAATTCTGCCAAAAAAAGAGATTATCCCGGACATCGTAACATCAGGACTTTCCGGTGTAGGTATTCGTATGCCAGATAACGACACAGCTCGTTCCATGATATCTCTTAGCGGCAAACCGATAGCCGCCCCCAGTGCCAACAAATTCGGATCAATCAGCCCCACCTGCGCCGCCCATGTCTCAGAACAGCTTGGCAGTTATATAGATATGATCCTGGATGGAGGCAGTTGCAGTGTCGGTGTGGAATCTACTATTATTTCTTTTATAAATGATGATCCTGTTCTTTTACGCCCGGGCGGTCTGGGTCTCGAATCGATTCAGAAAGAGATCGGCAAAGTGATTATCCCCGATACTACCGATTATAAAAATGCATCTCCCGGACGATCTCTGAGACATTATGCACCATCAACTCCCTTGCGATTCAGTACGGATACTGTATCTTGCCATAACAATATGAAAGTTGGCCTGTTATCCCTGAAAGGCGAATTGACCGGTAATTACGCAGCAATAGAAATATTATCCAAAACAGGAAATCTAAATGAAGCTGCATGTAACCTCTTTGCAGCACTGCGAAGGCTGGATTCGGCTGGGCTGGATCTGATCATTGCAGAAAAAGTGCCCGATGAAGGCCTGGGAAGAGCAATTAATGACCGCTTGGGAAGAGCCTCTGCCAGAAGAAAAAGTTGAGTTCAGTTCTTTCTACAAAGGAGAGAGTGGGAAATATCGAATGGAGAATGAAGAATAACGGATAACGGGGGGGATGGGATACCCGGACAACGAATAACGGGGGACGGATACCGGAGTAAATGAGATTACAATACATAAAGAAGAGTATACGATTTAAAACCGCATAGCCACGTAATTTACTTATTTATCTATAACTAAATTTTAATGAACGCAGAAAACTCAATTAAAACAACTCCCAAATATTTCCGCTCCATCGATGGGTTGCGGCTGTTAGCATCAATTAATATCGTTTTACTTCATCTTGAAGGGATAGGAGGATTAAACGATCTTAACGGCGCTCCGGCATGGCTTTTCAGATTGATAAAAGGTCCTGCTTTCCACGCCAGTATCTTCTTTTTGCTGGGCGGTTTCATTTTTACCATTAAATTTGCCTCTCACTCTCAGAATTTCAAAGCAATTCCATTTCTGCGCAAACGTTTCTCCGAGCTCTTCCCTCTCCATGCTATCACTACATTGATGATGGTAATAATTTTTGCCATCCGCTGTAATGCCAAGGGGAACCTGGATCTGACAAAACTTATCTATTCAGCACTGCTGCATCTCTCACTTTTGTACTCTTTTTTCCCTTTTTCCAGCTACACTCTAAACACTCCATCATGGGCCCTGTCCGCATTTTTTCTTTGCTATCTTTTGTTTGGTCCGATACTGAAACTTGTAGCTTCCATTAAAAGTAAAAGAGTTCTTCTTCTATTCTCTTTTCTCTCCTGCCTGCCCCCGCTTCTATGGGGTTTATTTTTCGGAGCACTGGGCACACCATCAGATCTTTATCATTTTTTTCATGTATTCGCACCAATACGCTTTTTTGAATTCTTAACCGGAATGTTACTGGCCCGTTTTTATCAATTATCTAACAGGCCCCGTTCCATCTATACTGCCCTATTATGCGATCTTTTAACTATCGTTTCACTGGTATCAATTTATTACCTCCTGGGTCTTCGCACCACCGATTCTTCACTCAACTCATATCTGGCTTACCATGTTTATGTATTACCATTTTATTTCATACTGCTTTACGTTGTAGCAAATGAGCAGGGCCTGATCTCCGCAATCCTGGGCCTCTCCTTTATCCGAAATATCGGGAAAAGCTCCTTCTACCCATACCTTCTGCACATACCACTGATATCTCTAATTACTTATATTTGCGAAACTTTTTTCGGATATAAACGTTTTCTACACTCTCCAATCAATATTACCCTGTTCATGTTATTGCTCTATGTATTGAGTGCTATTTACGTAAGCAAATTCCGAAAAAAACGAAAACCACTGGTTCTACCCCAGGTACAGGAAACTAAAGAGAGAGAACTGGTGAGTTCTTAACGGAAAGCTCAAATATTTTCGTAAAGCACAAAGCAGTAAGGGTTAAGTTGGTGCTCTTTTTTACTAAAAATCTCCTGCGGCATAAAACTACCCTCTCCTGCCCACCGTTTCTCTGAAGAGTCAATCAACTTTCTGCAGGGATATTGTATTTTATCCAGATACAGATTAACAGATCTGTCACTAAGATTCATAATAGCACAGATAGAACTGCTTTCATGCCAGCGGTTCAGAATAAGCACATTTTCCTTCTGCAAACCAGTTATCTCCATATTTTTCTTTTCGAGATATTTAAGTGCCGGAACAGTTTTCCTGAGATTTATTAGTTGTCGGTAATATTGCCAAATCATCTGATGCTTCGGAGTCTCTTTGCACTCCCAGTCAAGCTTACACCTGTTGAAAGTCTGTGGATCCTGCGGATCAGGAGACTGGTTTCCCTGATGCATCTGAGCAAATTCCCTGGCCCGGCCTTCACGTACAGCCTCCACCAGATCCGGGTCATAATGACTTATGAAATATTGAAAAGGAGTGTCAGCAGCAAACTCCTCACCCATGAAAAGAAGAGGGATATAGGGAGATGTCAACAGAGCACCGGCAGCCAGCTTAAGTGCCTCAAAAGAGATCATCATCGAAAGCCGCTCTCCCAGAAGACGGTTACCAATCTGATCATGGTTTTGAAGACACACTACCAACTGCTTTCCGGGGATATGAGCAGAAGAGCTGCCATGATGTCTTTTCCGGTTCTCAGAATAGGTCCAGCTGTATACAAATCCATCCCGGTATGCCTTTTCCAACTGCGACAGTTCTCCGAAATCTGCATAATAACTCTTTTTATCTCCGGTCAACATGGCATGCAACGAATGATGAAAATCATCATGCCACTGTGCATCGATTCCATAACCGTTTTGATTTAAAGGCGTAATCACCCGCACATCATCCAAATCGCTCTCTGCAATAAGATATCGTTTACGACCTGCTACTGAAAGCTGTTCTGTATTTTCTGCGAGTTCCTGAAGAATATGTTTGGCCCCAAAATCATAGATGCCCTGAACCGCATCCAGACGCAATGCATCAATATGGTAGTTTTCAAACCAATACATGGCATTTTGAATAAAAAAGTTCCTTACACCATCACTCCAGGGTCCATCAAAATTAACCGCATCACCCCATGGAGTACTGTATTGATTTGTAAAATAAGCTCCATAGTCAAGCACATAGGTCCCCTCAGGCCCCAGATGGTTATATACGACATCTAAAATTACCGATAGTCCCCTGCAGTGACACCTGTCAACCAGTTGCTTTAATGCAGCAGGCCCACCATAAGAAGACTGCACTGCAAATGGGTATGCCCCATCATAACCCCAGTTTCGATCACCAGGGAATTGAGCCAACGGCATCAGTTCTATAGCTGTTATGCCCAAATCCAAAAGATGATCCAATTTTTCAATGATCCCATTGAGAGTTCCTGCTTTCGAAAATGTTCCAGTATGCAACTCATATATGATCATCTTTTCCAGTGCGATGCCATTCCACTGCGAATCGTTCCAACTGTAGGAGCTGTGATCAACAACCTCCGAAGGTCCGTGAACATTCTCCGGCTGATAGTTGGACCCAGGATCAGGACGATCCAGTTTATCATCCAGCCGGTAATAATAACGGTCTCCCGGACTGACATCCACATCCGATAAATGCCAGTAACCCCCGGTGATCTTTTTCATGGGAATAAGCCGCTCCGCTGGAGAAACAATTCTCAATGTAACATCGTTTCTTTCCGGTGCCCACACGGTGAAGCAACATTTTCCACTGCCCTGATAAATTGAACCAATTTTCATTTATCCCTCTTATCGGTATCTAAATAGTTAATTCGCACGCGCGCTGTTTATTTCTTCTCGGATAATAAACTTTGTATTCCCTGAAGAGGAATAACCACCCATTCAGGCCTGTTATTGATCTCGTAACCTAACTCATATACAGCCTTTTCTAAAAGAAATATTTGCAGCAACGTGGTTATCTGCTCCTGATCACGCGGAATAAACGAAGCGTCACCGGCTTCCATCAGATAAGAGTTCAGAAAAACGCCACTGATATAGCTGTAGAGTGGAATTATCCAGCTCTCCAGCTGCGGGATATCTGCGTCACGGAACGTCGGATTCAAAAAAAGAGTGCCGTAGGTGGCATAGTGAAATGAGCGGATCATTCCGGCAACATCTTTAAAAGGTGATCGCTTCAGTTTCCTCTCACTTATCGGACGTGCTGGCTCTCCCTCAAAATCCATGATGACAAAATCTTTACCAGTGTAAAGCAGTTGTCCCAAATGATAATCACCATGAATTCTTATTTTGGTGGAGGTGATTTTGCGCTGCACGATTTTTCTCATAGTTTCCAGAATTTTCTTTTTATTTCCCAGCACACTTTGAACTAATGGCTGGTAATTTTCCGGTATTGCCTGAAGATGTTTATCCAGCGATTGAAAGGTCCGCTGCACAAGCCCCTGCATAGACTGATAAAGTGAGCGCTGGTAGAGCTGAGAAAATGATTCCGTATCAAACTGAGGGTTGTTCAGAGAAAGACTTAAAGCTTTATGCATTTGTGCAGATCTTTTTCCCATTATCGAAACCATCTGCAGATAAAGCTCCCCGACTCTATCTCTGATAACAGGAGGAACATCGGCAATATCCACCATAAATAATGGAGGAAAAGATTGCTGCAGTTTTTCCATCCCCGCCTCATCGGCAAGAACCTGCTCAAAGAATCTGGCAACCACTCCCAGTGAGTAGCTCCAGGCATTTCCACTGTTTTCTACATATCCCTGCAAAAGAGCCACTGTCTGGGGCTCTGTTCGTTTGAATCTATACTCTATCGCCCCTGCAAAGGGCGGAATATTATTAAACTGAACCTCATCTGAGAGAAACTGCAAAATCTCCAGCTCAGGATTAGGCCCCTCTTCAAGCTTGCGATACAACTTCAGAAATAGAGCTTCACCAAAGACTATAGAAGTGTTGCTCTGCTCAACTTTCAAAGGATGGCTGACCAGTACCTCAGGAAGAGTCTCTACAATTGATTTCAAATTTCTGCCAGCAATCCCTGCCAGCTCTCCATTAATTCCCTTTACCCTTTTTCTTCCATTAATTATGGAAAAAAGCAGATTACGCAACGTTTCATTATACATTCCATCGTAAAGAACACCTTCCTGCTCATCGATCACCAGTTCAGCAATTACCGCCAGAGGATATTGTTCAGACAATCCACCGGAAGTAATCTTATTTTCAAATGAGACCGGTACCAGGTAATTTTCCTCTGCCCCCTCGGTAAATGCCACCCTCACAATCAAAAGATGTGAACCGGTGACATCATTATTAAGTCTGAAATCCTCGATTATACTGGTTTTTCTGATCTTTCTGCTCTTTGATGCAAACCAGCGGCTCTGCATGAGATATCGCGCCAAAAGCTTCTCTTCCAGAACTTGACGCGCTTTACCTGTAAAAATGGATTCCCAATTGTTCTTTAGTTTCATAGCCGGTATCCGCTCCTCAACGATCCCGATTTCCTCTTTGTTTTTTCCCAGTAAAAGCCAGTAAAAATCGTATGGTCCGAATGTCAGCATGTAAGGGGTTTCTTTCACAATAGGAAAAATGGATTTTCCAAACATCTCTTCTGGAATAAGTCCACTATACTGAGGCATATCAATATGAACCATCTGACTATAACGGGATAAATTAACTGCCACCAGTATGATTTCATCTTCGTAGTAACGGCAAAAAGCCAGTATTTTAGGGTTATCACATGCCAATATATCCAGGTCTCCCCTGGAAAAAGCCCGATATCTTCTTCGCATTGCAATAATGCTGCGCATCCACCACAGAAGAGAAGAGAAACTCCCGATTTGGTTGCGCACATTTACCGTTTCGTAATGATACTCAGAATCAATAATAACCGGAAGAAAAAGCCGTTGCGGGTTCGCATCAGAGAAGCCGGCATTACGATCGGGTGCCCATTGCATAGGAGTTCTGACCCCGTTACGGTCCCCCAGATAAAAATTATCCCCCATTCCTATCTCATCGCCATAGTAAACAATGGGGGTTCCAGGCAAAGAGAAAAGAAGAATGTTCATGAGCTCGATTTTACGCCGGTCATTGGAGAGAAGAGGAGCCAGTCTTCTTCTTATGCCCAGATTGATCTTGGCGCGGGTATCCCTGGCATAGACTCTATACATATAATCCCGCTCCTCGTCAGTCACCATTTCAAGAGTCAATTCATCATGGTTTCTCAGAAACGTTGCCCATTGACAGTTTTGTGGTATAGTGGGAGAAGATTTCAAAATATCTATTATAGGGAAACTGTCCTCCATCTGGATTGCCATAAACATACGTGGCATTAACGGGAAATGAAATGCCATATGACACTCATCACCATCTCCAAAATATGCAACCGCATCCTCAGGCCACTGATTCGCCTCGGCTAAAAGCATTTTGTTGCGAAAACGAGAATCCACATGTGCCCTCAGCTTACGCAAAAACATGTGAGTTTCTGGCAGATTTTCACAATTGGTCCCCTCCTTTTCGAAAAGATAAGGAACCGCATCCAGCCTTAAACCATCAACACCCATAGAAAACCAGAAATCAATAGCCCTGAATAATGCTTTCTCAACCACCGGATTTTCGAAATTAAGATCAGGCTGATGCGAATAAAACCGGTGCCAATAATATGCCTTGCCCACCGGGTCCCAACTCCAGTTAGAAGACTCAAAATCTTTAAATATGATTCTAGCCTCCCTATATTTATCAGGATGGTCACTCCACACATACATGTCTCTTAAACGAGTGCCGCTTCTGGCCCTGCGCGATCGCTGAAACCAGATATGCTCCGAGGAAGTGTGATTCAGGACCAGCTCCACAATTACTCTTATTCCCCTTTTGTGAGCAGCCCTCAAAAGCTCCCGAAAATCACGCAGAGTTCCATAGTCTTCATTTACATTGAGATAATCGGAGATATCGTACCCATCATCTTTAAGTGGTGATGGGTAAAAGGGTAAAAGCCAGATTGCCGTAACCCCCAAGCCTTGCAGATAATCAATTTTCTCTATGAGGCCTTTAAAATCACCGATACCATCGCCGTTATTGTCCCGGTAGGCCCGCACATGAACCTCATAGATAATTGCATCCTTATACCAAAGGTAATCCTCTTCAACGTAAGCTTCACCCGGAGCATAAATTTTTCTTTCACCGCTCATGATCTGATGATTCCCCTGGTAATTAAATCAATAGTAATCAAAAGAACTCTCTTTATTAAACTGTTTATGCAGGTTAAAGACGAATGCAGGTGCCCTCAATGGATCTACAGTGATAAAATTCTGGGCTCCGCTCCAGATAAAACGCTCTTCACCAAGTTGATCCTGCAACAGATAAGACTCTTCTGAGCCTATACCTAAAGCTTTCAGAGGGAAATGGACTTTCCCGGTCTGAGGGTTAAACGGATCTATATTTACAATTACCGCAACAACATTGGACAGATCTGCGGTAGCCTTTACATAGAAGAGCAAATAATCATTATCCACCGGGTAAAATTGTGTATTTCTGAAATCCTGAAGTGCTGGGTTATTTTGACGGATACTATTGAGAGCCGTTATCATTTTTCGAAGTTTCTCCCCCTTAGTCCAATCCCAGTGCTTAATCTCATATTTCTCAGAATTCAGAAACTCCTCCCTCCCTGAGGGTGCTTCATTAACAGCCAATTCAAATGAGGGGCCATAAATTCCATAACTTGATGACAGAGTGGCCGCCAGCACTAACCGCACCGCAAATGCACGCTCATCACCAAACTGAAGATACTGGGGGAGAATATCGGGAGTGGTTGGCCAGAGGTTTGGACGAAAATATTCGGATTTTTCGCTATGGGAAAGCTCTTCAAAATACTCGATAAGCTCCTGTTTGGTATTTCGCCAGGTGAAATAGGTATAGGATTGGGAAAATCCAAGCTTTGCCAGCCTATGCATTACTTTAGGCCGGGTAAAAGCTTCTGAGAGAAAAATGACATCAGGGTATCTTTCACGCACTTCTGCAATAAGCCATTGCCAAAAACCGAAAGGCTTTGTATGAGGATTGTCTACCCGAAAAATCCGGATTCCCTTTTCCAACCAGAAAAACACTACAGATTTGAGTTCGTCCCAAAGCTCCCTCCATGCATCTGTTTCAAAATCAAACGGTATTATATCCTGATATTTTTTAGGAGGGTTCTCTGCATATTGAATAGTACCGTCGGGACGGGTTTTGAACCATTCCGGGTTTGATTTGACATACGGATGATCAGGAGAGCACTGAAATGCCAAATCCATTGCTATTTCTATACCGTAGGAGGTCGCGGCATTTATCAGATCAATAAAATCTTCGACAGTACCCAATGAAGGCTCTATCGACTTGTGCCCTCCATATTCAGAACCGATGGCCCAGGGACTTCCCGGATCCCCCTCACTTGTTTCAAGTGAATTATTTTTTCCTTTGCGGTTAATTAAGCCGATCGGGTGAACCGGAGGAAGATACAGCACATCAAAGCCCATCTCGGAAATTAAAGGTAAACGCTTTTCGCAATCTCTTAAAGTGCCACTCACTCCTTCGCGAGCGCTGCAAGATCTGGGAAAGACCTCATACCAGCTACTGTAAAGTGCTCTTTTCCTTTCTACAATGACCTGGTATTGAACAGGGGAAGTCCGAGCCAGACTCCGATCCGGATAGGCTCTAAGAAGTGCAGTAACCTCTTTATCGGTAGCTAAAAGAACTGCTTTGGCCAGATCAGTCCCCAACACTATAGTCTGCGCTCTGGCTTGCAAAGATTCTGAAAGCGAAGAGGGTACTCTGCCTGAAGCTTCCTTCAGAAATTGTTCACCAATCTGTAACTCTACAGAGATGTCCTGAGAAGCACTGAATTTTTTTACCAGGTTATGCTGCCAGGACTGGAAATGATCCACCCAGGCCCTTACCGTATAACAGTAGATTCCCGCCTCTGCCAGATGAAAACTACTCTCCCAACGATCATTATTCACCAGATGCATCGGGGAGCTGCTCCAATCATTTTCAGTGCTCTTTTTGTAAAGCACCTCGGCTCCGATCGAATCATGACTGTCACACAGAAGATCTGCCGATACCTTAAGCATCTCCCCCTCTATCCGTTTTACCGCAAAACCTCCATCAACCGAAGGCTTTATATTTTCAATCTCAACCCGCTTTCTCCCATCCTGCTCCAACATAGAAGACTCTCAAATAATAGGGTGAATAACTAAACTGTCCCTTCAACGGAGAGCAGCGCAAGTCCTGTTCCAACCCCTTTTATTCCGGCAATTATTGCTCAGTTTTCTAATCGGAAGGAAATTCTTAAACAAATTCCAAACAGGAATAAGAGAGTTTCAACGTAGCTAAAGTCTATAATTAAGTTCTTTTTCCAATTTCCTGTTCTTGTTTCGTATTTCGTATTTCCAATTTCGTGCTTTATAAAAAAGATGGTACAAAGATTGCGAAGTTCTTCTATACTATAATCGTAAAAACGGAGAATGACAAATGAAAGAAGTACTCTTTGTTGAGCCAATGGGCGCACCCCATAACATATTTGCCAAATTTATGAACATCCCCCTGCTTGGCACAATTCAACTGGCTACTATGGCCAAAAAAGAAGGCTACCGGGTGTCTATCCTCAATGAGAATATCCTCAAACGTCATGTCTACCCCACAGAATTGCAAAATGCCGACATTCTCTGCCTTAGTTGCATTACCGCTACAATCGAAAAAGGAAAACAAATCGCCAAAGTCTATCATCAAATCCGCAAACAAACCGGCCTTCCTTCACACGCAGTCATTGGTGGAATACACGCTTCCATGCTGCCCTCCGATCCGGGACCAGATTTTAACCAGGTAGTCACCGGTGAAGCAGAATCGGTGTTTTTATCTGTACTCAATGGGCAAAACAGAGATTCCCTGATAAAAGGAACCCCCCTCAATGATCTGGATTCCATCCCTTTAGCCGATTTCTCATTATTAAAAAACCACGAGAAAATGACCATCTGGCCTATAATGACTTCCCGGGGATGTCCCTACCACTGCAACTTCTGTTCTGTAACTAAAATGTTTGGAAGAAATTACCGCATTCAAAGCATTCAAAGAGTAATAGATGAGATTTCACGGTTGAAAAAAAAGTGGATCTTCTTTGTAGATGACAACTTCGCCGCTATCCCTTCCAGAACACATGCGCTTCTGGACCAGATTATAAAATACCGGTTTAACCAATACTGGAGTGCACAGGTCAGAGCCGATGCAGCTAAGGACATTCAACTGGTAAAAAAAATGTATCGCGCAGGTTGTAGAATCGTCTTCATCGGACTTGAATCCATAAATCAAGCCAGTCTGGAAAATATGAAAAAAAAACAAAATACCAATGATATTATACAAAGCATAAAAACTTTTCAGAATAATGGAATCCAGGTTCATGGGATGTTTATGCTGGGCAACGATCCGGATAATAAAGAGATTTTCTTCTCAACTCCAAAATTCTGCAAACAAAATGCGCTCAGCTATGCTCAATACAGTATTCTAACCCCTCTTCCCGGAACCGATGTCTATGAGGAGTTTGAGCGGGAGGGAAGATTGTTGCACAAAAACTGGAGCTACTATGATGGATTACATGTGGTATTCAAACCCCGTAACATGTCTCCCGTAGAACTTCAACAAGGAATGCTTAACTGTTTTAAGTCCTTTTACTCCTATCCAAATGCCATCAACGACCTTATAAATAACCTTAAAAATCATTCCCTTTTCACCTTTCAATCCTTCTATCCCTTTTTTATGAAATTCTTAGGCAAAGCAGTAATAAGACGATGGCTTAAGGCTAACAGCGACTATCTGCATTATCTTAACAGATTATAATTGTAGAAACGGGCATGCTCTTTGATGAAATATCTTAGTAAGACCTTGTTTTTTAACTTACAGCAAAAGAGGAATTTATGTCTGATCTCAGTGTCAATCTGGAATCATCCATAAAAGATTTTATCAACAAAAACTTTCTAATGAATTCCGCTTCAGTGAACTTCTCAAACACCGATTCTTTCATGGAAAAAGGGATTATCGATTCCACCGGTATTCTGGAACTGGTAAACTTCATACAGCATTCTTTCCAGATCGAGGTTAAAGATGATGAGCTGATACCGGAAAATCTTGATTCGGTGAAAAACGTCTGTTCTTACATCGAAAGGAAACGGATCCGAGGATCATAGATCCGTAGACGTCCGGCTGGGCGTTCTGTACATGCGGCCGGGCAGCGGCCGGGCGTCTCTAAACACATCTCAGGTTAAGGTCAGATTTAGCCCCCCCCCCCAGAGGGGCAACGCAAGCTACGGACACGATAGGACGGACCCTATAAGACAAGTTGTATGTAGGACAGATACGAGGGATACCACAGAATAATACCAAGGCCTCCGCAAATAAGCCTAAAATATCTCCACCTTAAAAAAGTCCTTGGGATTTTTCCTGATCTCCTCAATCAATGCACGAATATTATTCATAGTCCCTTTTATATCGGCGGCTAATGTTGAATCATTTATTAATGCTCCGGCAGTTCCATCTCCATGATTGATCCGGTTTATGAGCACAGAAATCTGCTCAATTGTTCTACTTAGATTCTCATCCATTGTTTTAAGCGGATCAACCAGACTGCCCCTTATTTTCTTTTTCACATCAACCGGTCCCTTGTCTTTAGTTCCCCTGACAAGCTCCACATACTTACTGCCAAGCAGCCCCACCGCTTTCACCTCAGCGTAGGCATCCTCATATAGAAACGGCTGGTATTTTTTGTCGATCTCTACCACCACTACCTGGCTTTTCGATAATACATCGATTCTGCTTACTTTACCCACAGTAACCCCCTGAAGCCATACTGGGGCACCGACTTTTAAACCTCCCACATCGGAGATGGTGATAAAGAGAGAGAAGTGCTGGCGAAAGATAGAAGTGACCAGCCCGGAAAAGAAGATGGTAAAAACCACCAGCACTATAACCACAGTAATAAAAACAGCCAGCTTCAACTCAGACCAGGAAAGTATATGACGTGTAGGCTCTTTCATAAGTTTGCGACTTTCATTTATAATTTGTTTAGAAGATAGCGATAAGGATTTAAAAACTGCAGAAGCTGAGGGACCTGTGAGTGCAGGAAAGCATCTCTGCCACCATCAAAAAGGATCTGCCCATCTTTGAGGAACATGAATCTGGATGCCAGCGAAAGAGCATCAAAGATCTCATGGGTAACAATGATAAAGCCCTTGCCACCTTTGGCAGCCTCAGAGATCAGGTTGCGGATAATTCCTGCATTAACTGGATCAAGGCCGCTTGTGGGCTCATCATAGAGATTCATCAAGGCCCCGGAGACTGCCAGTGATCTGGCAATCGCCACTCTGCGTTTCATTCCGCCACTGAGCTGCTCGGGCATCAAATCTGCTTCTGTCTCCAGATCAACAGTTTTTAAAAGCATTCTGACCTGTTCCTCTATCTGTGAAAAACTGTATCGGGCATGTTCCCTGAAATAAAATGCCACATTTTCCCTTACCGAAAGAGAATCAAACAGAGCCCCTTCCTGAAACACAATACTGAACTTAAGCCGCACTGTATCCAGTTTACTTTCCCTTAAAGATGCCAGATCAACTCCATCGAAAAGCACCTGCCCGCTATCTGCAACCAAAAGACCCAGAATCAGTTTTAAGATTGTGGTTTTCCCTGAGCCACTCGGTCCCAGAATTGCAACCTTTTCATCTGTATTAATATTAAAGTTAGCTCCCTTAATAACCGGGCGGGCTTCATGCCAAAACCAGACATCCTTAAAAGTAATCATCATCATCCTAAGGGAAAAATATCCAGATCACCTTTGTTATTAAAAAATCAGTGACCATAACCGTAACCGTAGACAGTACATAACTTTTAGTTGCAGCATTCTTTAGCCCCAGACTCCCCCCCTGGGACCTCATCCCTACATGACAACTGATTGTGGCAATAAGATATCCGAACACAAACGGTTTACTTACCCCAAACACGGTATTTTTCAGGTCCATAATAGCACGAATAGAGCTCCAGTAAAGTTCCGGATCAGAATGATATTGAACGGTGGTGATAAGAAATCCTCCTATTATGGCTGCAAAATCCCCAATAAAAGTTAATGAAGGAAGCATGATCAGAGAGCTTAAAATCCGGGGTGTAACCAGTTTTTTTATGGGACTTACTCCAAAAGCCCTCAATGTATCAATTTGTTCTCTTTGAACCATTGCGGCAAGTTCAGCGCTTATCCCAGCGCCTACTCTTCCGGCAAATACTAACGCCAGAGTGATTGGGCTGATTTCGCGTATAACCGATACCCCGATTACTCTTCCTACTTCACTTTCCAGCCCCAGCCCTTCAAACTGGTTAAGCACTTGAATAGAAAGTGCCATCCCTACTACAAAGGTGGTGATTAATGCAATCACCAAAGTACCAGGACCTGCATGATTCATCTGCTCTACTATTTCTTTTGCATAAAACGGTTTACCAAATGCCCCTATTAACCCCCAGAAACATATTCTGTAATATTCCTTTAATGAGAGAAAAAACCGTTTCATCCCAAAACCCCAGCCCCCCCGACAAGATAATCCCGAATGCCTTCAGCAAAAAAAAGTTGCAACAACTAAACCACTTTTCAAGTTCCAACAAACAAAATTTTCAGGTCTGATTATTGCAGAAAGACAACAATCTAAATTTGAACTGCACAAAAGGAAAATCTATGAATCAGCAAAAAGTTCCACCAGGATTAACCGATGCAACTATTTTTCCTCTTTTTGAGGCAATTTTTGGAAGAAGATCGCGCAGATTTTTTAGAGGAGCTCAAATCCCAGATGGTGTTTTTGCCTTTAAATCCAAACATGCCATGCTTCCACTTTCCGAACTTGAGAAAAATCTACTATTAGTTGCATGTGCCTCTAACACCAGTTGGCATCACATGATCTACAGAGCCCAGCATTATGCACCATATCTTCCAAATTATCCAGCAAGTGCATCCGGACGCTCCTTTCCCAGCTCAGCCGGTTTTCATACCAGTATGACTTTTTTCACCGATGATAGCGGAGTATATGCACTAAACAACCGGGATGCAGAAAGCATCTCTGAACGACAAAAAAACGGAACTCTCGAACTCACAGATCTGATAGATAACATCAATAAAAAAACCATTAAAATCAGTAACCAACGACTCTCTTTACCCCCAGAAATCCCCTATGCCGAACCTCATAATACCTGGGTTGTTAATCATCCGGGTACATTTCTAGTCATTCCGGTAGGTAATCTCTCTGAGCATCTGCTCTTAAACCTTTGCTATATGCTGCAAAATGGTAAGGTAATCTATGATGATATTCATAAGCGCCCGATCCCCGGAATAGCACATTTCCACTCCATGGTAAACCCTGAGAATACCTGGCCGTTAACTTTCCTAGAGCAGTGGTCTCTCTGCGAATTAACCGCAGAACTATCAAGCAGTTGTTATGCTGGCACTCTGGCTTTACAGTCAATGGGACTTGGCGGTTGGATGTTTAACGGTCTGGATGCATTCAGTGTCCTTGGAGCAAGCGGGTCACCAGGTGTTGAGGGCCTGGGCTTTCGATATGATACTTCCAGTAATTGGCCCTACCCCAATATTACTGGTTTACCCGGTGTAATGGAAGGATACTGCCCTCCACATTACCATGATATGCGGGAAGCTGTCGAAGCTGTATGTGAACGTAAATTCGGCCCGGGAGGACCATTCCATAAGCAAACACCCGGTCCCTGGATAAATTCTTCCGAAGTACGCTCCTCTACACAAATCCATGATGAAAAGTTTCGCCAGTGTGTCAGTTTGCAGGCACAATACATTTTCGACACATTCGGGAAATTTCCAGGCACTATTCCATCGATTTTCTGCTTTATCTACCTGCAGGCACATCATCTGGATCTTGATTTTTACGATTTTTATTATAAAGATGGAGCATACCTGAAGTCACATGCAGAACATATCAGCAAATGGCACACTGACCGGCATGACTGTTAAAGCTGTCTTTACACAGTCATTCAAAGAAACAACTAACTGAAGCTGCTCATTCCAAATCACAAAATCTTAAACTCTAAACAGCAATAAAAGTTGTTTCAGCATAGCTGAAGTCTATCGTGAGTTCTTTTTCCCATTTTCCGTTCCAGAAGATTTCAAATTTCGAATTTCGTGCTTATTTTTGATCAATGAGTTTTGGGATTTCGTAACTACCAGAAACAGATACAGTAGTCACAACCAGCTAAAATACGTTAAAGAAACCTCTATTCTTCTTTTTCTGCAGATCAAAACATATATTATTATAGAATAATTATATAAATCTATTTAACCGCAAAAATACGTCGCAAAAGGAGTTACATATGATGAAGACGAATAGCGATGTCTTTATACGGAATACCCTGCTTGAGGGTTATGATTTTTTTATAAAAGATGAATTTAATAAAGAGTACCACTTCAAAATCGCCTCTTTCCCCACACCGACCGGCTTGATTTCTGAAGCAATAGAATCTACTGAGAATAATTCACCCGGTTATACTTTTAGCCAAATGTCCTCTTTTGATGCAGATGTCGAATATGCTGAACTCCTGCTTAAAGAAAAAATTAAAAAGGGAATCAATCAAAAATATCACTCCAACGTTATCAACAAAAAACTAATTGAGAAAAAAAGTCTCTGTGGACGTATCGAATCTCATTACGGCGAGCTGGATACCAAATACCATAAGGCACTATTAATAGAAAATACCAGGTTAACTATCGAAGAATTTGCAGAACTGATCGACCAGCTCAAAGGATTTGAATTTGAGTTCCGTATAAAGGATGCCCTGTGAGCAAGTCTTACTGCCAAGCCGCGTTGCTTCTGTATGTTTTAATAGATGTATTCCGGATCAAATCACACCAGGATTATAACTCATGCGAATTGACCCTTTGAAGCTCTGTTTCAGTATTTTTAAAATAATTCTGGTTGTAATTACCGGACTGCTGCTGACCTATTCGGTGGTGTTTTCAATAGCAGGAACGGTCCTTATTTATAAAGGCTACCACCTGGCTTTAGCTCCAATAAAAAAGGTGAAGGTCCTGAAAAATTTAAACCCCAATGAATCGGTCTTCATGTCCAGTTACCGGCAGCAGCTCTCAATCCAGGGCTTATCCGATTCTCTAACTCAAATTTTCATACCACTTGACTCAATTTCACCATATCTGCAAAAAGCGGTAATTGCCGCTGAAGATGATGGTTTTTACACTCATCCGGGTATTGATCTGGAAGCCATCGCTCAGGCATCGGAGTTCAACAAGTCGCAGGGACGATTTAAACGGGGTGCCAGTACCCTGACCCAGCAAGTGGCCAAGAATTTTTTCCTTGATGGAGAAAAAAGCTTTAAACGCAAAGCCAAGGAACTGGGTTTTGCCCTTCTATTAGAGCACTATCTGGGAAAAGAGCGTATTCTGGAACTCTATCTCAATTACGCTCAGTGGGGAAAAAACATATTTGGCTGTGAAGCGGCCAGCCAGCACTACTTTAAAAAGAGCGCCTCAGAGCTTTCCAGAAACGAAGCAGCAAGGTTAGCTGCAGTCCTGGCCATGCCTTCCAAACTAACTCCTTTTCATAAAACCAACTTCATGGGAAAAAGACTAACTGTAATAGCCAACAATCTATTCATGCACAAACAAATAGATGAACAGGGCTTCCTCGGACTTACCGGTACGCTCCCACCTCGCAAAGATACACTGCAATTCAACAATAAAGAGGAAAAAGTGATCCCTAGTGAAAACCGTACCTCATTTTGAGAGTTATATCCTACTACTGAATCTGGCCCCCTTTGTAAGACACTTACCAGAAAAAAAGCATCGTGACGGGCGGGGGTGGAGTGCAACACAATGCTTCCATCTGTAAGCTTATAAGATGAGCATAGTGTGTCATTTAATGCATCTTTACCCCTCTTTAACCTCCATACAATCAGAGACCAGAGCTCTGCTGAGTAGTCACTTTTTCCTCTAACAGGCAGATTTTTCCTAGTTCCTTGTTTTCCATTTATTCCTAACTTCCTGGTTTTTAGGATAGTTATCGCTGTGGCACACCGATTGCGTGCACTTGCGAGCCGAAAGGGGACTTCAATCTATGTACACCAAGGCAGTTACTACCGGATCCGCACACACAACGGAGCAGATCAAGAAAGTAGCCAATGAATTTGAAGCACTCTTCTCATCGATGATGCTTCAGGCCATGCGCAAAACCGTTGGTGATAATCCACTTATTCCCACGAGTATGGCAGAAAAGGTGTACACAGGGATGCTTGATGATGAATATGCAAATTTGTTAAGCAATCATTCTTCGCTAGGACTTTCTGACCTGATTTTTAAAGAGCTTATGGGTAAACAGAGTGATTATGGCTCACTAACACAGCTTAAGAACCTGGGAAGCAGAGATTTTGGGCTTTTAGATAACTCATTTGTGCCTGCGAATGCTTCGCTTAAAAACGAATCAGGAGTTTCCAGAGCAAAAAAATGGGACTTTCTGGTTTCTGATGCAGCTAAAAGATACAGTGTTGATAAGGATCTCGTGTTTGCGATCATTGCCCAAGAGTCCGCGGGCAACCCATATGCCATCTCCAGAGCTGGTGCCAAGGGATTGATGCAGCTAATGGATCCTACAGCTAAAGAGATGGGAGTTACACACTCTTTTAACCCCAGGGAAAATATCAATGGTGGTGTAAAGTATTTCAGAAAAATGCTGGACCAGTTCGATGGCGATGTAAAACTTGCTCTGGCATCCTATAATGCGGGTCCTGCAGCGGTAAAAAAATATAATGGCATCCCCCCATATTCAGAAACTCAAAACTATGTAGATTCAGTTCTCCGTCTCAGGGAGCATTTTTCAGGGAAGGATTGATTATGGAAAAGTTACTGGATCAATTGGCTGAGATTTTTAAAAGCGAAGTTGACCTTCACCAGGATCTGCTACAGACCGCTAATGCTCTGAATAAAGCCCTTAAAGCGCAGAATCTGGACACTATTGAGTCTTGTACTTCGATTCACGATAAACAGGTAAACCAGATTGCCAGACTTGAGGAGAAACGAATAAAATGTACTTCTGAACTTGCCAGTTTACTAGAAATAAAAGAAGAAATTCCAAAGATGGATTCCTTACTTCAGAGAATACCGCAGCAGTGGTGTACACGATTATCAACATTTCAGTTGAAGCTCAAGGATCAGATCAGAGTACTTTCTAAAATTAACACATCCAACAGTATTCTGCTGCAGGAGGGAATTTCTTTTATTAACAGCAATATAATGATGTTTCAATCGCCCTCCAAAACTAATCAGTACAGTGGAAAAGGTAAATCGACAGTTATTACCGCAAACCGTAATCTGATTAACAAAGTAATTTAGACGGAGATTATTATGAGTTTACTGTCTGTTTTAAATGTTGGAACCAGGGCAATATTTGCCTCGCAACTGGCGATGGATGTTGCAGGCCAGAACATCTCCAATGCGAATGTCGAAGGGTACTCCCGAAAGCGTCTTAATCTGCAACCGGATTATCGTTATGATTCGGCATACGGCCAGATGGGAATAGGGGTAGAAGTCGTCAACATTGAACGTATGCGCAATGTGTTTATTGACGAGCAGATACGACGGCAGAATCATCAGGTCGGTTATTATGAAGAATTGGACAGTACTCTGGAGTCCATTGAAAATATCTTTACAGAACCAAGTGATACGGGAGTTATCCATTTTGTAGATCAGTTTTTTGACAGTTGGCAAAATCTGGCAAACAACCCCTCAGACATATCTGCCAGAACCATGGTCAGAACAAATGCAGAGATACTTATCGATGTATTCCACAATGTGTCCGGAGAACTGGCGAACTTACGCCAGACCAGAAATGAAGAAATACAGCAGCAGGTTAACAAAATCAATGAAATATGCAAAGAACTTCACAATCTTAACATGGAAATAGGAACTGTTGAATTAAACAACCAAAACGCCAATGACAGCCGCGACAGGAGAGATCTTTTGCTAAAAGATCTCTCCAAGATCATTGACGTTTCAGTAGTAGAGAACGATTCCGGTCAAATTACTATCACTACTTCCGGAAATATCGTTGTATCGCCGGTTTTTTATCAGGAGCTGGAGACCACTTCTACTTCTACCAGGCTTTCTGATGGAACCACTATTATGGAGACCGGCATTCGCTTTTCCAATTCTAAAAACAATTTCAAGCCTCAAGGTGGACTGATCAAGGGTCTTTTAGAATCAAGAGACAAGGTTATTCCTGAGTACCAGAAGCAGCTTGACACCTTAGCCAATGGTCTGGTGGAAAAAGTTAATGACCTTCACAGCAGAGGATATAATCTGAAAGGTTTTACAGGTATTAACTTTTTTGATCCCGATCTTACCGGAGCATCCAGTATTCAACTGAGCGCCTCCATTCTCACAGATGTGAATAACATTGCAGCAGCATCCGGCGGTGAGACTCATCCTGCAAGTCAGAATTCTCTTTCCGCAGGAAGTCATGATTTTGGGAGTCTTCCTGTTCAGCTTTACCGTGACCCTTCAGCTCTTCCTCTGGTGAAAGCAGCAAACATTCTCAAAGGTACTGTGATGGTTTCCACCAACACAACGCCTCTCGTTGAAGGCTCTGATTACCATATCGACTATGTGAATGGTACTATTCAGATGCTTCATGGTGGATATGACAGCGATGATCTTCAGATTGACTTTAATTACCGTTCAGGTGGTTTTGCAGGTCCTGGAGATAACAGTACCGCATTAGTTATTGCCAATCTGCGCAGTGAATTAACCATGAACAATGATGTTCATGGTAATGGAACTTCCAGTTTTGCTGAATATTACAGTTCAATGATAGGAAGACTGGGTTTGAGCCGAAACGAAGCGGATTCAAATCTGCAGACCAGAACATTTCTGGTAAGTCAATATGAAACCCATCAGGATGCCATAGCAGGAGTGTCACTGGACGAAGAAATGGCAGATCTTATAAGATTTCAGCACACCTTCCAGGCTGCTGCAAGACTCATTTCTACATCAGACAAGATGCTGGATACACTCTTGAACATGTGATCCTACTTTAAGGAGGTATATATGCGCGTAACTATGAATCAGCTTAACCGGTCGATGCAATACGTACTCAATAACCGCTACTCTGATCTATGTGACCTTCAGGAGCAGCTTGCTACCGGAAGGAGACTGATGCGCCCATCCGATGAACCGGTCGATGTTGCGAATGCATTGAAACTTCAAACAAAGTTACGGGAATACGAACAGTTCAAAAAGAATATCAATGATGGTCTGGCTTTCATGAATGTTACCGGAACTGCCATGGAAAGTATGAATACACTTATGCAGCGTGCACGTGAGCTGGCTATCCAGGGTTCCTCTGATACCATCGGTGATACAGAAAGAAAATACTTAAATAAAGAGTCAGAGCAGCTTCTTCGCCAAATGGTCTCACTGATCGACACCAATTACAAAGGAGAATATGTATTCAGTGGAAACCAGACCAAAATTGCTCCCCTGCAGCTTATCAGCTCCCAAACTGATACAGTTGAAGATTACTCAAACTACCGGATGGCATATTTTGACAGCTCAACTGTAGCTGTAGGTTCGACTGTACAGTTATTCAACGGTTTTGATGATACACCGGTTAAAAATATTATTCCGGGAACCTTTGAACTGCAAATAGCGGGAACTTCGTTTGTGGAGGGTGTAGATTATGAGGTTGACTACCAAACAGGTAATCTCACCGTCCTTTCGGCTGATCTTCTGCTGGATGTTACCCCGGGCACACCGGCATACGACATTTCTCAAGTCAGGTTAAATTTTGACTGTCTGGCACAGGGTAAAGACATTTACGGCAGCCCCATCTCCAGTTGGGGTGCTATTGAACGTACAATAGAGGGCAGTATTACCATGCAGATAAATATTACTGCTGATGAGCTGACTAACGATAATAACAGCGGAAATAATCTGATTGGTACCATGATCCGCTTTGGCCAGAATCTTCTTCGCAGCGATCATGCCGGAATCGAATCGGCGATTAAAGAGATAGACAGCGTTTTTAACACAATACTGGCTGCACAGAGTAAAAACGGTGCAAGAATAAACCGTTTTGAAACAACTATGGTCCGTAATGAAGCTCAGTTTACTGAGACTACAGCTTTGCAGTCTGAACTGGTTGATGCAGAGATGGCAGGAACCATAAGCAAGTTTCTTTTAACAGAAAATGTTTACAATGCTGCTCTTAAGGCTTCATCGAGGCTTATACAGCCATCACTGGTAAATTATCTCTAGTTGAAGGAAAAAATTGCCTGTTGATTAATTGTGAATAGCTTGAAAACGTAAAAAAAACAGTTTTTTTTTGGCATACATCTTGCAAAATAAAGAAAAAACACGCAAGGAAGCTGAAAACGTCAGGATGACACGGAGAGGCAGTTGGGGCTCAAACCATCTGCAAGGAAGCACCAAATTTACAGGAGGACATTATGCCTCGTATCAACCATAACGTACCAGCAATGGTTACCGGCAATTCGCTGCGCCAGTCAAACAGGAGCGTTCAGAAATCGCTGGAAAGATTATCTACTGGAATGCGCATTAACCGTGCAGCAGATGATGCAGCCGGCCTGAGCGTTTCCGAACAACTGCGAACCCAGGTTCGTGGACTGAATATGGGAGCCCGAAATATTCAGGATGGAATCGCTCTGTTAAATATTGCAGAAGGAGCACTGATTGAAGTCGAGTCAATGCTTCAGAGGATGCGAGAGTTGTCTATTCAATCGGCCAACGACACTTTGACATCTGTCGAAAGAGGATATATCCAGATCGAAGTAGGTGAACTGCAGGTTGAAATTGACAGAATCGTCTCAGGGACTCAATATAACAGTCAACCTCTTCTCAATGGTGTTGCACCCTGGGGTACTGCACCAGGTGGTGTATTACATATTGGTCCCAATAGCGACAGTGCAACAGATACTATCCAATATCAGATTGAACCAATGACGACCGGTTCGCTGGGAGTCGATACTGCCAGTTTAAATGTTACCACCCAGGTTGATTCCACTACCGCTATTTCATCTCTGGATGAAGCCTTGCGTAGCGTAAACGAATTGCGTGCCACACTGGGAGCCATGACCAACCGTCTGGAGCATGCACTGGTGAATCAGGAAAATCAGGAAACCAATATGCAGGCTGCAGAATCGGTAATTCGAGACTCTGATTTTGCTCTTGAAACCAGCACATTTACCCGAAATCAGATTCTGGAGCAATCTGCCACAGCAATGCTGGCGCAGGCCAACTCGGCTCCACAAAGCATCCTTAGTCTGTTGCAAGGGTGAGGTGAGCAGAATTTAAGATATGAGATTTAAGGTATAAGATTTTAGTTTTTGGGATTTGGGATTTGAGCTTGTTTTTGAAGCTTGAGTCCTAAATTTCTAATTACTTAAATCATCCTTGACTAATTGCGAGCCGATAAACCATTTTCCTGTAATATGAATTCACCAAATCTTTGGGAGCCGTTATTTTTATGGGTGATTTTTTCAAGGACCTAGTTTATTCCAAAGCTGATATTATAAATTTTCCATCCGGGATACCGGGATTTGAAAAGAATAAAGATTTTGTAGTAGTTACGATACCGGAGTATGCACCTTTTGAATGGTTGGTTTGCGTTGATGGATCCCGACTTCGGTTTGCCATCATTAATCCACTGCTATTTGCACCAGATTATTCACCAAACATTGCAAAAGAGCATCTGGAAGACCTTTCAATCGACAAGCCAGAAAACATACTTCTCTATGTCATTGTAACCATACGGGAAAATCCTTTGGAATCCACGTCAAATTTTGTCGGACCGGTGATAATAAACCGTGAGAAAAAAATCGGTAAACAGATCATTATCGATGATGAGCGCTATAGCACGCAGGAACCCATTCTGAGAAAAGAGTAACGATGCTGGTCTTAACTAGAAAACTGGGTGAAACTATCCGTATCGGAGATAACATCACTATTAAAATAGTTGATCTTGACGGAAGACATGTCAAGCTGGGCATTGAGGCTCCCAGAAACGTTACAGTGAACCGGGAAGAGATCTATGACCGGATTCAACGGGAAAACCAGGCCGCAGCCATAAGCAAAGACAAGGGATTGGAAAATATTGCTAATGTACTGCGAAAAAAGGAAAAATAGAAGCGGCTTAAATCACCTCAATAGAAGAAGTAAGCACATGTGTGCTTTCATCGGAAGTGTTAAACCAGAAGAGCACCAGATTTCCTTCGGTAGTAAAGCAATCTCCCAGCTCAGTTTTCGATCTGCAAGGATAGATCTCCTTGTATAACTGTGTAGCCTTAAAAATCATATAGTTTTTTATCTCTTCCATATCTTTTATATCGGTATTTTCTCCAAAAAGGTTTAGTATTGATCAATACTTTGTGACTATTCAGGTATCTGATGGCAAAAAAATGACTTAATAATACTAATCAGAAGGAAACTCCAAATCACATTCTTAAATCCAAAATAAAAATCGTTCCCATTTATCTATTCCTTTTCATATTTCGAATTCCGTTTTTCGAATTTCGTGCTTCTTTCACCCTTTAATCTGAGAGTCCTGAATTTATGGTTTTTGCACTAACAACTGGAGATCCGGCAGGAATCGGCCCTGAGATAACCATTAAAGCACTAAACTCGGCAGAAAACATTTACCCTGTGGTAGTGGTAGGAGATCTGGCTGTTCTTAAGAATGCAGCCCGGCTTCTTAAAATTAATCCAGTTTTTCACTCAGTATCAAATGTAGAAGATTACCGGGAATCTGCCATTAATGTGCTGGATTTAAAGATCCTCTCTTCTGAGCAGTACAAGCTGGGAGCTGCTCAACCGCTTTGTGGAAAAGCCTCCTTTCTTTACATACAGAAAGCTATTGATCTGGCAATAGCCAAACGGGTGGATGCGGTGGTTACAAATCCCATAAATAAAGAATCGCTGCGGATGGCAGGTTTAAATTTTCCGGGTCACACCGAAATGTTTGCACAAAGAACTAAAACCAGCGATTACTCTATGCTTTTTCTTTTAGGCAATGTAGGCGTTGCTCATGTTACTACCCATTGTTCATTAAAGGAGGCGATCAGTCTGATTTCAGAGCAGAGGATAGTAAAAAACATTCGTCTTCTAAACGAAGCTATGAAGGGTTTAGGTATTTCTTTTCCCCGAATAGCGGTTGGAGGCTTAAACCCTCATGCGGGAGAAAATGGTCTTTTTGGAGATGAAGAGATAATTCATATCAGTCCGGCAATTAAACATGCTTCAGAAGAGGGGATTAATGTATCGGGCCCCTACCCTCCAGACACCGTTTTTATGCGGGCTTTCAGAGGAGAATTTGATGGTATAGTATCAATGCTTCATGACCATGGATTTGTTGCTTTGAAGAGCATGGATTTTGAACATGGAGTCAATATCACTGTAGGTTTACCTATTATCAGGACCTCGGTTGGGCATGGGACTGGCTATGATCTGGCTGGCAAGGGCTCTGCTTCTGAGGAAAGCCTCAAGGCAGCTCTGAGAGCTGCCAGTCTGCTTTGTAAAAATAGAAAGAAACAATAATTACCTGGATAATACCAAATGATTAAAAATCGAGCAATTCCACATCAAAGATGAGGGTTGCATTGGGAGGAATAACCCCACCTGCTCCGCGGGCTCCATAACCTAGCTCTGGTGGTATGATCAAAAATCTGCGTTCTCCTTTGGACATATCCAGCAGGCCCAGATCCCATCCTTTGATAACCATTCCTACACCGACTTCGAATTCAAAAGGTTCATTGCGATCTCTGGAGCTATCGAATTTTGTTCCATCGGTGAGCATTCCTGTATAATGAACTTTTATACTTGAACCCTGAGTCGGTTTTTCTCCATTTCCTTCTTTTTGCACAACGTATTTGAGTCCGTAGCCGGAAGTAACTGCTTTTGAGAGGAGGTCTTTATAAAAGGCTTCCTTTTTTTCGTTTATTTTTTTTATCATTGAGTCAAAACTTTCCTGATCAGATTTGAAGTTTTTTGCATCCTTGCCTACCCTGACAATTTTCACCGATTTTATGGTATCATTAGCAGTAATTTTATTTACAACATCCATACCCTCAATCACTTTGCCAAAGACTGAATGGCGGTTGTCAAGGTGAGGTGTAGCAGCAAGGGTGATAAAAAACTGACTTCCATTTGTATTTGGTCCGGCATTTGCCATGGAGAGAATTCCCGGAGCAACGTGTTTAAGCTCTGGATGAAATTCATCGGGGAAAGAATACCCGGGACCTCCGGTGCCATTTCCTCTGGGGTCTCCCCCCTGAATAACAAATTCTGGCACTACCCGGTGAAACTTCAGCCCATCATAGAATTTTTCATTTCCTTTGGATGATTTGATAGTGCCCTCTGCCAACCCTACGAAATTGGCTACAGTCAGAGGAGCTTTCTGGAACTCAAAGGAGACGACGATTTTCCCTTTGGAAGTATTTATTTCTCCAAACAGGCCATCCGTATAATCGGATGCACAGGAGAGTGCTGCACAAAGAATAGTCAAGATAGCAATTCCTTTCATATTATTAGTTAACTCCTTAATCCCAATCAAAAGGTGATTTAAATGGTTCAACCGAACCATCATCTTCTTCTTTAGCTTTTTTAAATTTCATTTCTATTTCGGCTTTTCTTCTGGCTTCCTCCTCTTTGGCTTTTTGGAATTTATCATCCCAGGCGACACCTTTCTTTCGAGCCTGTAAAAATTGCTCGAGACTGGCTTTGGGCTGGTCTGCAGATTTATGATCAACAACTTTTAATGTTGAAGGGTCGATCCATAGAGTACCTTTACACATTGGACATTTGATTTCAAATAGGCTCATATTGACACTCCTGTTTTTTGGCTTAGCTAACGTAAAAATATATCATGACTCTATAAAGAATAACACCATACTATTGAAGTTGTTGCAATTTTATAAATTCAGAATAGAACATTTCCCTTAAGCAAATTTAATGAGCGCTCTTTTTGAGCAAAAGGGCCCTTAATTTGCAGAGGTATTTTAAAAAGGAACAGCAAAAAGGGGTAATAATGATTAATTTCATTGATAAGGAGATTAGTAATCAATTATTTATGAATAAGTATAATTCGGATTTATTTTATAAAGCGCTTAAATATGAATAATGAAATGCCGTTTGAAGGGTACAAGGAACTAATCCAGGCTCCCCTGCAGCAAGATCAAGACTCACTGGATCTGATAAAGCAGATCTTTATAGAATTGCGTTCCAGCCAGCCAAACCCCTTCGGAATGCTTTTACAAAAGCTTACCGGCAAGGCACTTTCAAGCCGGGAGGCTATAATCCACTGGCGTCATATCTTAGAAAACAAGAAAGGTATGGAGCAGAAGCTGGGCCGCACTGTAGGAATCCAGATCGCTGCCATGGACTATTTCGCTCAGCAGAACGCAGCCCAGGAAGTTCTCTTTAAAACCCTGGAAAAGCCAGTTGAAAAAACGGTAAGCAAACCAGAAGAATGGATTGAGAGAGTGTACACCCCTGGATACCATCTGGAAAAACTCAAGGAAGAGATTTTAAGGTCCAAAAGATATAAGCATGCACTGTCGGCAATACTTCTGGATATCGATGAATTTCGCAGAATTAATGATCTGCTAACCCATAAAATGGGCGATCAGGTTCTTACAGTTATCGTAAAAATCATAAAAAAGACGATTCGCAATGTAGATATCCTTAGTCGATACTCAGGTGACCGTTTCCTGCTAATTCTGCCCAATACTAATAAGAGGGAGGCAATGGAGCTGGCAGAAAGGTTGCGTAACAATGTTCATGAGCGGACAAAGCGCCTTGAAGGGTTATCCGGTGGGGTAACCATTACTCTTTCAGTTGGACAAAGCAGCAAAGAAGATACCTCAAATGGTTTTCTAAAACGACTAGAAAGTGCGTTACTGGAGGGCAAAAAAAAGGGACGCAACAGTGTATATGTTCTCTCTTAGCCGAACTTTATCAGCCTTATCTGCCAGCGATTCTTCTTTTTTTGTGTAAGAAATCAGAAACAGGCGAGACAGATTATCTGATCAGATGAGCCTTATTACAAACATAGCTCCTCAACTGCCGATTCTTGGTTTTGATATCTGATTAGACATTGTTTTGATATTATTTTTATTTTTTTAATTAGGTATTAGTTAAATGTGTTTTTTTTCGATTATATAGCGTGAGTAGTAAATTTTTTTAGGACAACTGTCACTCTCTCTATTTCAAAATGACATCATTAATATTATATTATACGAAACTACCCGTTTTTTCTGAAATTAATCCATGCAGGGGCAAAAGAAATGGATATTGGCGGAAGGGAAAAGAAGCAGTATCATATCATTGATATTGTTGGTAAGATCGACCGACTTAAGGATTCGATTGTGTTAAAGTCCTATATCAACACATTACTGGAGAAAAACAGTTTCTTTATTGCCATGAATCTGGCACAAGTGACTTATTTGGACAGTGGAGCATTGAATGTGTTAATTTATTGTCACAATACTCTTAAGAAAAAAGGCGGAAATCTGGTTCTTATCGAACCAAACGAATATGTGCGTGATGTGCTTGAAGTTGTAGGGCTTAACAAATTAGTAAAAATTTTCTCAACTGAAGAGGAGTTTGAAAATGAACTTCAAAACGCTTAAGTGGATCTTTGCTACCTGCATAGTTCTTGCCGGTTGCGGCTCTCAGGAACTTATCAAACCAGATCAGACTCAAATTGATGCCTATGTTCAAGCTCATCCCGATCTTCCGGAATTGGATAAATCCTGCATCTATGATGGCCGTTTCGAAATAGGTATAAAGCAGGAAACATTGTTCTTTCTTTTAGGTGAACCTCCTATCATCGAAAGAGTTCAGCAGCCATGGGCCCTGCAGGAAAAGTGGATCTACAAAAAGGGTAACAGCAAAGTCTTTATAATCGAAGACAAGCATGTGGTTGGTATACTGGAAGAAGAATAATTATACTGTGATAAATCCGGCGGGGTAACCCGCCTATTTTTCTGTGAATCGCTATTCCCCCAGTGCCAGTTTTTATCAGCCCCTGACAAGCTTTATTTTTATCTTCCCTGTTTATCAGAGCTTTACCAGGAAAATGTTTTATGCATACTCTTGATATCGTCTTTTCAGTCTTTGCTCTGATATTTGTTACTATTGGAATTAAACGCGGTTTTATTGGCGAAGTAATCCGGCTTGCAGCTATGATAGGCGGCTTTCTGGGGGCATTTTTTTACTATAATGACTTTTCTGTTCTGATTCAATTCATTAAGCTGCCTTCATACATAAGAAATGCATTATCTTTTACCATTCTGTACATAGTGATTGTTCTTTCATTTCTTACTCTTGGATGGCTGATTAAAAAAATAGTCCATCTAACATTGCTAGGATGGCTGGATAGATTGCTTGGAGCTATACTGGGTTTCTTAAAGACTGTTTTACTTGCCTGGATAGTGTGTCTCTCCATTTCCACTTTCAATCAAACAGAAGCCAATTTTAAT
This sequence comes from Fibrobacterota bacterium, assembly GCA_023412475.1. Classification (GTDB taxonomy): domain Bacteria; phylum Fibrobacterota; class Chitinivibrionia; order Chitinivibrionales; family Chitinispirillaceae; genus JAAYPC01. Next base: position 76,821 of record JAEYNR010000048.1, read on the forward strand.
AAATCAGGTGTTTACCGCACCTTCAAGAGCCTTCCCACGACCATGAGACTTACAGAATTAGCCAAAACCCGCAATCACTTGAGAAAACTCATAGATCCAAATTACAACGAAAAAGTAAAAAACAGGGTTGAAAAAGTTAAACCAACCGTGCTACAATAGAAACCAAAGTGAACTGGAATTTTAACCGGAGCTAACGTTTTTGATTTGTCTGTTCAGTATATGCCTGGGGCTGGTACTGGGATCATTTTTTAATGTATTGATCTGGAGGATTCCCCGTGATGAATCTATTCTCTGGCCGCCATCTCATTGTACTTCCTGTGGTAAAAGAATCAAACCCTGGGAAAATATCCCTGTAATAAGTTTCCTTTTTTTAGGCGGCAAATGCAGTAATTGTAAAAAGACTATCTCATGGGTTTATCCCCTTATCGAACTTATAACCGCGTTTTGCTCTTTTTTAATATGTTTTACTCTGTTTAAAAAAGACATTTCCAACCTTAGCTGGTCCAGTTTTCCACCCTTAATACTGCAATATCTGCTCCTGCTGCTTATGGTTCCGGTAGCAGTTATAGATATAAAACATTACATCATCCCGGACAGATTCACTTTGCCTTTAATTGCTTGTGGCCTTCTTATCTCATTTCTCCCTGGTGAAATTACCCCCGCTCAGTCTCTGGTGGGAATACTAATTAGTGGAGGTACTCTTTATCTGATAGGATGGCTTGGAACTGCAATACTAAAAAAAGGCGATGCCATGGGATTTGGTGATGTCAAACTTATGGCAGCAACCGGAGCAATCTTCGGGGCAAAATTTTCTCTGATGAGTATTGTTTTCGGTGCTTTTTTCGGATCCGTTATTGGTATAGCGCTAATTGTCTTGAAAAAACTTGATCCTGATCGCCATATCCCCTTTGGGCCATTTCTGGGAGCCGGCATTTGGCTTTCTGTAATGGCAGGAGAGCTCATTGTAAAATCATATTGCAGCTATATCGAAAAGGTCATCTCTTTTTAGCCTGATCTGGACAATTCAGGTTTGATCTAATTCGGGTTCGATTCCATTGCCATTGTGTAGAGCTTGCCTCAAAACTGGCATTTTTTAAGCGACCAAATGGCCTAAAGTAGTTAGCGGTAACACCTCTCCCTTTGTTTCGTTGCATTGTTCTTCCTAAGTTGCAACTAACGGCTTTGGCCTGTTTTCCCAGAATCCTATATAAGTTTATGTTAGAAGGGGCAAGTACTTCAAAAAAGAGTTTCTGATCTCTTGTGGTAATGCTATATTCAGTGCTACCTGTTATACTTTCTATAATATTGAGATTAACAAACCTGAAAATATAAAAGGCAAAAACGAGCTAAACATATTATTAAATGGCTCTCAGCTCGTTATTTTTTTAGCCGCTTCCGTTTTGTTTTTTTTTTAGGCTTCTAAAACTGTGACAGGCTCTATATTCACAAACTCTGCCTACTCAAGTTGACCCTTGAGCTCATTGAACTCATTCTTCAACAAACTCAACTCCTCCCGCAACTGTTTCACTTCCTGTTCAAGATCTGACAAGCGATCTGCAGTGGTGTTTTTTGGCACCGTAGCTTCTGCACTATTAGGAGCTGATACTTCTAACGAGTCAATAATCATGGTTGAAAACAGATGGATAAATCGGGGTTCTTTCTTTCCTGGCTGACGTGGAAGCTCCTTAACAAAAGGCCCATCCTCACGCGATGACAGCTCTTTGAGTGTTTCCTCAACTTCCTGAAGATTTGAAAACGAGTACATCCGCTCAGCTCTCCCCTTTATCTCGCCACCAGTCTGGGCACCTCTGAGCATTAGCACACAAAGAACAGCAGTCTCAGCTTTGGAAAAAGTAAATAGGCTTCTGATATTATGTTCAAATTTGGGCACTCTGCCTCCAGCAGTAGAAAGCTGCCACGCCAGCTTCTTGTCCCGCAATGACAACAGTGCTTCTGAGACCTCTTCTTCAGTAAGATTCATAACAGGCTCGCGATTTGATTTCTGATTGCATGCAGCCATTAATGCATTTAAACTCAGGGGATAGTATTCAGGGGTAGTTATCTCTTTTTCGATCAGAGACCCCAGTACACGCAACTCCTGATTGGTGAGATCAATATCCATTTTGAAGCCCTTTCTGAAGTGCTGACATTCAAATATTTGAGACTCTTTTAAAATAATTGGAAGATGATGGGTTAAGAAAGACCTTAGGGGAAATTCAAAAGCCGAAGCACGAAATTCGAAACAGGAACAGGAGCAGAAATTCGGAACAAGTGAGGAACTTTTTATATCAGCAGTTCACTCCCTGAACAGTTTGTTTTAGATCGGTATAGGGGTATGATGAATCGTTATCTCTATCGACTCTTTTTTATTTTGATTCGATATCGACCACGACAACGATTTCGATTTGATTTGATTGACAACGACTAAGGGAGTGTAATTTATGTATTATTTTTATTTTCAATGAAGCAAAGTATAAATACATAGCCTTCTTAAACTGATATACCTATATTATTTTAAATCAATCTGCTTTATGGATTAAGAAAAAGGAATCGCAAACTGAATTTTCTCCATTTCCCTACCCTAAACTGAGTTTTTCATGCAAACGATCTTACCTATCTATATCCGGTTATAGAAGAGGTTGATTTAAGTTTTAAAGAATTATCCTGTTTTTTTCCTCACATATAGTGTATGATATGATTGAGTAGAAAAAACAAACAATTAATAGCTGGCAGTAGCATTTTGAATGCTCATATCAAGAAATGATTCTGTAGAACCCTTTAACAGGAGCAACTTATGCATACCATAGCTGCACTGACACTGTCTCTTTTTATCGTATCAGCGTCATTTGCTCAGACTCCTCAGGACTCAACCGTTCAGCCCAAAGCAGTACCTGCAAAAGCAGCAGTACCTGCAAAAGCAGAAGCACCTGTAAAAGCAGAAGCACCTGTAAAAGCAGAAGCACCTAAACAAAAAGAAGTTCCCGCACAAAAATCAAAACTTACCATCAGCAGAGCTGCGGTTGCTCTGAATGTAAATGATCTTGAACCAGAAAACATGGGCGACACATTTCCTTCAGAAGTTCGTCGTCTGTTCTGCTTTACTCAGATAAAGGGCGCATCTGGTCCTGAAGAGATCCAGCATCGATGGTTTTGGAAGGACGAGCTTATGAGTACAGTTTCCTTAAAGATTAATTCGGGAAATTTTCGTACATACAGTTCCAAATCGATACCTCTGGGGTTACAAGGAGATTGGCGGGTGTATATAGTAGATTCCAGAGATGAATCGATTCTGGGCACGGTAAAATTTATCACTCAGTAATTCTGCTTAAAATTTGAGCTTCTATTAGCTAAATCAGACGATTCACGCCAAAAAAAATCGTCTGATTTAGGTACCAATGCTTCGGCAACTAACGGAAAAATACCAGTTCTCTTATGCACATTTTATTGCCGGATTATTAAACAGAAGCTCTATTTTTTTCTATTCTGCAGAAACGTTTCCAATTCCTTTTCACTATGAAGCTTTACCAGTTCTTTATTCTCAACCAATAGTGTCACAGGGTCATTTACCTGAATATTTTTCAACAACTCCCAGAGACTTACCATTTCGTTCATCTCATCGACGGCATGCATGGAAACGGATTCGGCACTCAGTCCGGCCTTCTTGCAGATCTCCGGCCAGAAAGAACTAGCCGGTGATTTTCCATATTCTTTTAGATACCGGGGATATTTTTGTGCATCTATTTTTAACACAGCCAACCACCGCGCAGCTTCTTCCATCCGAAACCACTGCTCAGTCCCCCGCATTGATGCTGAAGGGTCATGAAAAATTGCTGGCAGAACAGTGCTGTTTTGTGATATCGTTGAATCAGACAGAAAACTCCCCACAATAGATCGAATTTGTGGAAAAAAGGGATCGATAAAAAGAGTCATCTCCCCCTTTTTCTGGATGCGTTTTATCAGATAATTCCTGCTGACTATGCCATCTTTAAAGATAAAACTTCCGTTTTTTTCAACCAGACCGCTCTCCACAGAAGTAAAATTGTAGGCCTGCTTTACTTCCTTAGAAAAGAGGTAGAATGGAAGAGCATTGGGATTGAATTTACTTACAATCTGCTTTCCTTCTGCAGAGCTCAGAGTAACGACATTAACTTTTACTCCGGGAAACAGCTCCTCTGTTGTTGCTACAATCACACTTTCGGGGTGCTGAAAGGTGGAATCTGCTATTAAGATTGTAAATGTAAACGGCACAGCATCCTGAAATACACACATTCTCCCCTCTGTGCATCGCCCGATTTTGCCCTTCTTTTTGCAGTCTCTGTCTTCAAAGCATTCCGGAAGCTTTCTGCATTCAGCGGGTGAACCATCTATCTTATCACATTGAAATTTAGCCAATCGATCTCTGGTTATCTGCATTTCCAAGGGAGTATTATTAAGCAGTAAAGTAGGCGAAGCTTTGATATCAAGTCTGGATGATCTTCGATAATGGGATGCCAGCTCTTTATGTCCATTCAATGCAACCCACCTCTGAATCTTCTCCATATCAATTTTCATCTTCTGCAGTATGGATGCGGTGGGAATAAATGATTTGCTTCGTTGTTCCAGAAACTCCAGCCACCTCTCCGGATAATTCTGCTTTACTGACAGCCAGATCTGTTCATCTTCCATTTCCTCTTTGCCATGAAGCGAGCTTAATGCAGTATTATTGTTCACACTTCCTATGAACTGGATGTTCCAATCAATTTTTTTGAACATTTTTACAAATTCAACAAAAGAGCTCAGAGCCTGAATCCCGTAAGGACACTGACTCATAATGTATAGATCATATACCGGTCTGGATTCTACCTTTTCTGCCTGAAGAAATGAAACCATTGAACTGTCATCTGGTATCTGCGGACCTACATGCAGCCATTTCGTTCTGTTAATTTCAAGCTTTTCCCCCCTGAGAACCAGTTCTGCAAAGGAGAGGCTTTTTCCCTGAAATCCAAACTGCATCAGTGGCGCTTTGCCAGTTAACAGAACAGGATTCTGGTCTGATTTTCGGTGACCATTAACAATTAGGTCGCATTTGGGAAATGAATCAGCCAATTCTTCGGATTTTTCCTGTCCCAGATGAGAAAGGATGATCTGGTAATCAGAATGCTCAACCATCTCCTGCCAGATCTTGGAAAGAGATTTACATGGATCACCAATAGTAACGGTAGTATCTAAAGAGAATAGTTTTTCATTTGTGGTCAAGCCGGTAACTGCGAATGTTTTGTCTCCTTTTTTTATCAGGACGTAAGTAGAGGCAAGTGGTTTTCCTTTTTTAGTAAAAAGATTTGCAGACACAAGTGGAAGACCGGCAGCTTTAGCCTGTTTAATAATCCATGCGCCACCGTATTGCAACTCTTCATCACCTAAAGCTGCAGCATCATAGCCCATTGCAGCCATTCCCCTGATCGTAAGAATAGTGCGAAGTGAATCGCCTGCCCTTCCCTCAGAATAGGAATCATATATTCCACCTGCAGAAAACCCTCCGGCATCCAGCAGAAGAAAACTGTCCTTTTTTCCTGTCGATTTGATGATTGAAGAACGTTTGAGTAGACCGCCACCGGGATCCTGGTAGCAGTCACAAGCCTCAAGCATCCCATGAGTCTCTGCTCCGGCAATTATCTGAATAACTGTATCATAATCAGCCGGAACTGTAAAAGCAGCTAAACAAAAAATCATTACTGATAATCGAAGTATCGACCGCATCAGGCATATCCTTCCGGTTGGTTGTCTTGTATATAAAAATCAGTATCAAAATATTGCATCAGAGATTCTGATGACAAAGAGGATCTGGTGCACATTGCAGTGCTGTGCAATTGAATGTTGTAAATGGGTGAAGATACTGGATAATTAGTCGGTCTTAACAATAAAGTAGCCTTTCTTCCCTTTCTGAAGCATAATATATTTGCCGTTAATCAGAAATGATGGATTGATGAGAGTTGCCGGATCGGTTATTTTCTCCTTATTAATTGACAAACCGCCCTGAGAGATCATCCGTCTGGCTTCACCTTTGGATGAAAACAGCCCTGTTTTAACTGAAGCTATATCCAGGGCAGTTATCCCGGCTTCAAGCTCAGCGCGGTTTATGCCGGTTTTAGGGACTCCCTCGAAAATGGAGAGGAAATCCTGCTCAGAGAGATGTCGCAGCATTTCTGCAGTTCCTTTACCAAATAAAATCTCTGATGCTTCGATGGCTCTCAGATAATCATCGTGTGAATGCACCCGTGTGGTTATATCTTTTGCCAAAGCTTTCTGCATTGCCCGTTCGTGAGGAGCTGATCTGTGTTCCTGCTCAATGTTAAAAATCTCATTTTGTGACATCAAAGTAAAGATTCTAAGCAAACGGGGAGCATCCTCATCGGTGACATTAAGCCAGTACTGGTAAAATTTATAAGGGGAAGTCAGTTTTGGATCAAGCCAGACACTCTCCCCGCCTTCTGTTTTTCCAAATTTCTTCCCATCAGCCCTGGTAAGCAGAGGACAGGTCAGCGCGTATGCTTCACCGGATTCCTTGCGACGAACCAGTTCTGTTCCGGAAGTGATATTGCCCCATTGATCCGATCCACCTATTTGAAGAATGCAGTTTTTATGGGTATAGAGCCAGCAGAAATCATAGGCTTGAAGAAGCTGGTAGCTAAACTCAGTATAAGAGATCCCATTTTCCCAGCGGCTCTTAACAGAATCCTTTGAAACCATGTAATTAACAGTCAGGTATTTGCCTACATCCCGCAAAAACTCAAGATAACCAATACCCTTAAACCAAGTATAATTATTTACAATTTCTGCAGCATTACTACCGGAGAAATCGAGAAATTTCTCCAACTGCCTCTTAATACATTCCTGATTGAAAGCGACTTTTTCACTGGAGAGTAGTTTTCTTTCTTCCGATTTTCCTGAAGGATCACCGATCATTCCGGTTGCACCCCCGACCAGGGCAATGGGTTTGTGGCCGCATCGTTGAAAATGCATTAAAAGCATTATTGGGATAAGATGACCGATATGGAGTGATGTGGCTGTGGGGTCAAATCCGGCATATCCGGCAGTTGAGCCCTGTAGCAATTTTTCTTCGATTCCGGGGGTAGTATCGTGGATCATTCCACGCCAGCGCAATTCTTCAATGAAATTCATATTATTTTTTCCTGCTGTGTTCTTTTGAAACAGAAAAAATACTTATTGTTTCCCCCAAAATGAATGAAGTCTGTGTATTACTGACAAATAAGGCGAAAAAAGTCAGGACCGATATGCCTGAAAAACCGTGGAAACCAGATAGAAAAGTGATAGAAGATTCAGCGGGAAAGACCGTACCGGACATAATTGCCAGAAATCTCGACATACTTTTCTGTGGAATCAATCCGGGACTATACAGTGCTGCTGTTGGGCACCATTTCGCCCGTCCCGGAAACCGTTTCTGGCCACTACTGCATCTATCAGGATTTACACCACGAATCCTCTCCCCTTTTGAAGAGAACCTGTTGCCATCGATGGGGGTAGGGATTACCAATCTGGTGGCCCGTGCTACTGCAACGGCCGCAGAGCTAGGTAGAGAGGAACTCAGAGATGGATTCAGGTTATTAGAAGAGAAGGTTAAAAGAACGACTCCCAAAGGGGTAGCCATATTGGGGGTTGGAGCGTACCGGGTGGCTTCTGGCAATAAAAAAGCAGCCATTGGCATGCAGCCGGAGAAAATTGGAGATTCAGTGCTATGGGTACTTCCCAACCCAAGCGGAATCAATGCTAATTATCAAATGAAAGAGCTGGTTGTTTTATTCCGCAGGCTTTACATATCCGCTAAACAAACAGTTGTCGATTAAAAAACCATGTGGTATCAACAATTTCAATAACTTTAAATGATCCTGCACGATTCTTTTGTTATGTGAATCAGAAAAGAATAGCTCCTTGACCCTGAAACTCTATTACATTAAAATCTACCTATGATTCAACCCACCAGTGTTTTAGAAGCGGTTTTCCTGGGAATCGTCCTTTGTGCTATCTGCTATCAGGGGAAAATATCAGGATTTTCCTTGATGAAAATCTTGACAGTGTTGATGGTTATTACACCAATACTGTTTTTCTCGATTGATGATATGACGCATATCCTTACTTATGATGAAACATACATTGCTTTCGAGCCAGTCAACATTTTGAAAGACCAGATGATTCTATGGAATGTAGGTGGATTTTTCCGCACTACCTATATTGTAATAGGTTTACCCATTGCTGTTATATCTTGTATAGCTGGATTTTCCAAAGACATACTGATAGTGATTGCTAAATTAATGCATTGGATTGCATCAGTTTTTCTTGTCTGGCAATGCGTGAAATCATTGATACGCATTGGCAGTGTTAAGAGAAGTCATGGAAATGCCCTTTTCCTCTTCTGTACAGCCGTATTGTTTCCGGTCTGTATGCTGGCATTGAAAACATTTAATTATGATGCATTTTCCATGCTACTGGGGACGCTGGCTGTCTTTATTCTGCTGGAAGGCTTATCACAGAAAAACCGGAAGAAAGTATTTGCAAGTGTAGTTCTGATGTCTTTGGCTTCACAGGAAAAAATGATCGCCTCACCTTTTTTATGGATTGTCATCATTGTTGCAGGCATAAGTGAAACAAGAGCGCAAAAGAAGCGTTTTGAGTCGATGCTTGCAGCATTTAAAGCAGGTGCCGCGGCCTCATTATATGCTTCAGGGGTGTTCGTGTTTTCATTTCTGCTTCTTTTGATTTTAAGAGGTGGGAAAATGCCCTCATATAATCCAATAAATATCCTCAGTCCTTTTTTTGCAGCCTTCTGGCCGTTTATAAGGAATCATGTTTCGATTATTGTGGCCGAAAACAATTTGTTCATTTCACTTGTTGGATTGCCAATATTAGTGGCAGGATTGGCCATACTTTTCGGTCTTCTTTCTGCATGCTGTGCTCTTCCATTCAGAAAACTAAGCTGTGGGGCCTGCTTGTCCGTTTCGCTACTGAAGACCAGAATTTCTCAAGTGTCTAGTGTTCTTCTTTTAGTAACAACCATTGCCGGTGTCGTTTCTGCACTCCTGGTAAAAGCCCTGCTGTATCCTGCTTACCCGGTCATTTCCGGAAGATATGTCCCGACCCATTTCTTTAACGAATGCGCCATTCATTTCAATTCTTTTTCTAAGATCGGACATATAATACAATATGTCGGTTGGGCTTATGCCTCTTTTTTCGTTTCAATTCCGACAATATGGCTTGTGACTGCCATTATTTTAGCTACAAGGAACATATCCCAAAAAAACCGAGACATCAACTCGTGGTGCTTTGATACCGTACAAATCGTAATTCTGACCGTTCCTTTTCTGTACGGGATAATGCTGGTTCCGGTTTCTGCGCGTTATCTTAATCTTTTCCTTTTTCTTTTCATACTTATTACTGCTTGTAATCTGGTAGCCTGGACAGTTTCTCTTTCCGCAACACGTCGTTTCTCACTGTATGGAGCAATTCTTCTGGCTGTTTTTATTGAGATGTATCCTTTTTCCCCATTATTTGCCTCTTTTCGACCGTGGTGGCTTAATTATCCGAAAGAATACATGTTGTCACCTTCAAAAGGGATTCTTAATCCCTGGTGGATGGGCTGGGGCGAAGAAGTCGCAATCGCAGGATCAAAGATTTTCGATCGGTACAGGCAGGAAGGAAAGGATTGCGACAGCATCAAATTGTATACTAATTATCAGGGAGGCTGGCTTATGAGAAAGCCACCCGTTAAAATTATTAAAATGGATACCTGTCACAACTTTACTTATAACAACAACGATTATTACATTTTTAACCGTATGGGAGTATCAGAGACTTCACTTCCTTTCCCTGACACCGTAGAACCATATATCACAGTGGAGTTTCGCGGATTTGTACAAGCCTGGATTTTCAAGGGAAGCGACATTTCAGGGCTGTTTGACAGGAAAAAGAACCTGCCAGACAGTTCTGGTCCAACAGGGGATTTGTAGAACTGCCTTCGAGTATCCATGCCGCACAAAATAGCACTGGATCCACCATTTTGCATCCACTGCCATTCTCAATGATTCATTTTACTTACGCATATATTGGCACATCTAAAGTGTTTAGAAGTCTTGGTTCACGCGTAGTTTGGTCATCTAAAGTGTTTAGAAGTCCTGGTTCACGCGTAGTTTGGTCATCTAAAGTGTTTAGAAGTCCTGATTCACGCGTAGTTTTGGTCTTCTAAAGTGTTTAGAAGTCCTGATTCACGCGTAGTTTTGGGTTTCTAAAGTGTTTAGAAGTCCGATTCACGCGTAGTTTTAGTTTCTAAAGTGTTTAGAAGTCCGATTCACGTGTAGTTTTGGGTTTCTAAAGTGTTATGAAGTCCGATTCACGCGGAAACAAGAAGTCGTAGGTTCCAGAGTGCTGGTTCTAATGCATCGGTTTCTGGTCGCCATGCAAAAAAGAGAACAGAAAAAGGGTCCAAAGTGGCTTTACCACAGAATGCGGGATCACCAGTTCCTGTTACTTAAAGATACATTTATGAAAGTTTTCTGGCAATTTTACTGGAGATTTCAAAGAGCTCTTAAATAATAAAAACCATACAAATCATGGTTTTTACCTGTTAGCTTATTATTTACAAAAAAGCATTTGACTTCTATCTTAGGAACTCCGAAGCTGTCCGCTGAGTATTAAGGTGGCCCCGCCCTCCGAAGCTGTCCGCTGCGAATTAAGGTGGCCCCGCCCTCCGAAGCAGTCCGCTGCGAAGGAGGGTGGCATTTCATTTGCGTTTTGACAAAAAAAAGCATACTGCATTCTTTTTTTGGGGAGAATAGTCAATGGATCTTTTCGGGACTACGGTGTTAATTACCGGAGCATCCAGGGGTATTGGTGCAGCCACGGCCAGGGCATTTGCGGCTGAGGGCGCCAGAGTGGTTTTGACTGCACGTTCTCTGGAGAGGTTAAATAAGCTGGTGCAATGTATCGGAGAGGACAGAGCGATGGCGGTTAGCGCCGATATCTGCGATCCTTTGCAGGTTGAAGCTCTTTTGGCAAGGGCAGAGAAACGGTTTGGCATTATAGACATTCTGGTCAATAATGCCGGCGTTGGACTCATATCAAATATACAGGAAATATCTGCAGATGATTTACACACCGCTTTCAGCGTCAATCTTTTCGGGCCCCTTTACATGACTCAAAAAACTTTACCTCTGATGTATCGAAGCGGTGGGGGAATTATTATTAATGTATCATCCATGGTTACCCGTATTGCCACCAGAAGTAATGGCGGTTACCGGGCCACAAAAATGGCTCTGGACAGTTTGTCTGATGCAATGCGGTTGGAGCTCAGGGAGAAACGGATCAGGGTGATTACTGTTTATCCGGGTTTAACCAAAAGTGATTTTTTCAGCAACTGCCTCGGAAAACGCTCTCACTTTTCATCTGCCAACAAATTCAGGTATACACCTGAACAGGTGGCCCGCCGGATAATTTACGCATCCTACAAAGAACCAAGGGTGGTTTATATGGGTTTGCGGGGACAGTTAGGCGGATTGGTGGCGCATCTTTTCCCCGGGATTCTGGAGAATTTAATGCAGCTAAGAAGACGTTTCTCCTGAAAAAAATGGCCAGCCACTTGCTCTTTATTATTCTCGAAAGTTCTCGAAAAGGTTCTGCTAACCTGTTCCCAGGAGGCCTTTTTTTATGCACAAAGAAACCGAACTTCTGGGAGCGCTACATATTGCTATCAGCATTCTTTACACACTGGTTTTCAGCGCCATTTATGCAGTTCTGTTTAGCAGAGGTTTTTTTACAGGTAAAGAGAGTTCAGCCAATACTCAGTTGGTAATATTTGCTGTTGTAGGTGCCTTTTTATTGCTCTTTGCAATTTGTGGAGTCATTGCTGCCCTGGGGACCATTAAAAGCAGGCGCTGGGCTCAGATGATGATACTGATTCTTGGTTGTCTGAATCTGATATGTGTTCCACTGGGTACTGCACTGGGTATCTATACTATATGGATTTTCATGCATTCTGAAAAATCCACCTCAAAAGTGACAAAGGATGAATCGAGTGATAATAAAGTGATTGTCGGCAAACCTCACACCTCAATTGAAATGGGAATACCTCTTCCCGACAAAAAGGCGCAGATCTAAAGGAGGTGTCAATTGCAAATACCTGTGCGTAAGATTCTGTGGTCTGCCCAACAGCCACAAAACTACCTTCTTGATAAAGAATGGCTGGTGACCAATGGATTAGGCGGATACGCGTCGGGAACTCTTGCGGGGGCACTGACCCGCCGGTATCATGCCTTGCTTACCGCCGCACTTCCTTCACCTCTGGGAAGGGTGGTTTTATTGAACCACCTGATCGAGCATCTGCTTCTGTCTGATTCGACCCAGGTTTGTATCTCCTGTGACCAGACGCATCTGACCGATATTACAGTTCATGGTGCCTCCTATCTCAGCGAATTCCGGCTCGAATGGGGACTTCCTGTATGGAGTTATAAAATCGGTGGCACACTGATGGAAAAACAAATTTTCATGCCTCATCTGCAAAACACAGTCCATATCTCCTACAGGGTGATTCATGGTGAAGAGCTCACTATCAACCTTCGGCCATCTATTGATTTTCGCAAGCATGATTCTTCTCTGAAGAAAGCTCAAAAGGATGACTATTACCTGATTGCCCACCACTTTTATTACCAGATATATGCTGATCCGCTTTTCCCCAAACTCAACCTCTTTATCAGCGGGAAAAAGACAAGTTTCACTCTTGACGGAGGAGAGACTAAAGACATTCACCACTTCACTGAGGCAGACCGGGGCTATGATGCGGTGGGTTCTCTTTGGACTCCTGGTACCATTTCTGCCAGAATAGACTCTGGTAATCCTTTCACCATGACCGCGTCTTGTGAACCTGTAGAAAACGTGCTTGCAATGAATGCAGAAACTGCATTAAAAAAGGAAATAGAGAGAAGAGAAAAGCTTATCGGCCTTGCATCGGCAAAAGCGCAGGAAGGCATTGCTTGCGAGCTAGTAATAGCAGCAGATCAGTTTATAATTTCTCCAGTGGGTCGTTCACCGGATATAATCAGGAGTCATGCTTCAGGTGATGAACTCCGCTCAGTCATTGCCGGTTATCATTGGTTTACTGACTGGGGCCGCGACACCATGATCAGCCTCGAGGGGCTTGCTCTTGTTACCGGCAGATTTACTGAGGCAGGATGGATCTTGCGAACATTTGCACGCTATATCCATGAGGGGCTTATTCCAAACCTGTTCCCAGAAGGAGAAAAGGTGGGCAGATATAATACTGCCGATGCCACTTTGTGGTTCTTTCATGCTCTGAACCGCTATTTACAATACACTAATGACAGATTTACTCTCAATTCTCTTCTGGATATACTGACAGAGATTATAGATATACATGTTTTAGGAACTCTTTTTGGTATCGGTGCAGATCCTGCCGATGGTTTAATGAGGCAGGGGCAGGCGGGGCTGCAGTTAACCTGGATGGATGCGAAAGTGCAGGACTGGGTAGTTACACCCCGGGATGGAAAAGCGGTAGAGATAAATGCTTTGTGGTATAATGCTTTAAAGTTAATGGAAAAATGGATGAGGGAGGAGAAGGGAGACTCTTTCGCAATAGAGTTGGAAAAACTTTCTGCAAAAGTGTACAAATCCTTTAATGAACGGTTCTGGAATGAGAAGCTCAATTACCTTTACGATGTTATTGATGGTGATCAGGGTTCAGATTGCTCCTGCAGACCAAATCAGATTCTTGCAATCTCTTTAGATTATCCGGTTTTAGACAAATCGAGATGGGAAGCGGTTATTAAAGTCGTATCCGAAAAGCTTCTGACTCCCTTTGGGCTGAGGACTCTTTCGAGGGAACATCCGCATTTCAAACCAAAATACTTTGGAGATCTTCGGGCCAGAGATGCCGCTTATCATCAGGGGACAGTCTGGGCATGGCTGATAGGTCCTTTTATCGATGCTTGGCTTAAACTTCACCCAGGAAAGCAGGAAAAAGCTGGAGAATTTCTAAAAAGCTTTGATTCTCACCTTTCGGATGGCTGCATAGGTTCTGTAAGTGAAATTTTCGATGCACAAGATCCTTTTACTCCCCGTGGTTGTATAGCCCAGGCATGGAGTGTGGCAGAGGTTCTCAGATCTTTGGTTAAAACCCAGGCTAACTCAAGAAAATCGTAAAGATTTTGTTACTACTCAACTATTTTCCCCGATAGTTTCGAAATCCCCAAAATTGAAACACTTTAGTTACTTGAAACGCTCTTATTGATATTTAGAATTTAGGATTTTGGAATTTGTTTAGGATTTAAGAATTGAGATTTGGATTTTTTCCTGAGTAGTCATTAATACGCTTTTAGGAATAGACAGTTGGGTAGTTACTTTTTTTCCCACATAATGGCATATCTTTCGCTCTTTTCATATAAATCAGAGGTTTATATGAAAACTGTTGTTATCCTGGCCACTATCACATTATTTCTCTTTACTCAGTGTTCACCGGTGCCTGTCAGTGGAAGGCGTCAATTAAACCTTATACCTCAATCACAAATGCTGGCCTTGAGCTTTCAGTCATACGAGCAGTTTCTTGATGAAAATCAGATAGTCAGAGGAACTGAAGAAGCAAGAATGGTTTCCACTGTAGGAAAAAGGATTCAGCGTTCAGTCGAACAGTATTTCAGAGCAGAAAATAATCTGGAACTGCTGGAGGGATTTCAGTGGGAATTTAATCTTGTGCAGGACAGCTCGGTTAACGCCTTTGCCATGCCAGGAGGTAAGACTGCGGTACTGACAGGGATTTTGCCGGTATGTGAAGATGCCAATGGTCTGGCGGTAGTTTTGGGCCATGAGATAGCGCATGCGGTAGCAAGGCATGGAAATGAGAGGATGAGTCAGTTACTGCTTGTTCAGTTGGGAGGTATGGCACTATCTGAGGCTTTATCGGAGCAGCCCCAACTTACCCAGCAGTTAGCGCTTATTGCATTTGGAGTTGGAACCCAGGTCGGAGTGCTTCTTCCATACAGTCGCATTCAGGAATCAGAGGCAGACCGGCTTGGGTTGATTTTCATGGCCATGGCAGGTTATGATCCCCGAGAAGCGGTGGGGTTTTGGCAACGCATGGAAAAACAGGGTGGCCAATCGGTTCCTGAATTCCTCAGCACTCACCCTTCCACCGAAAACCGTATCCAGGATATCAGGAAACTGATTGCTGAGGCCATGAAATATTATAGGGAACAGAGCCTGAAGACTAAAAACGTAAAAAGGTATGCACTGCAGAGGTACCTAAAGAAATAAGTAAAGCGGTAAGCAGAGTCCATCCAAAGCCATCAATCCGGAAATCTTCAATCAGTTTATCGGTCAGCCACAGAAAAAAGGCATTGATTATAAATTTAAACAGCCCAAGAGTAAGAAGGACCAGTGGAAAGGTGAAAAATACAAATAGCCATCCCAGCAGAAAATTCAGAAGACTGTAGATGATGGCGACCCAGATTGCGGTTGATGGTTTTTTAATATGTACTGCAGGCAGAAGCTGGCCGATAAGGTAGATGATCCCTGCCATAATCCCCACATTTAATAGAATACGCACCGTTTTGTCTCCTTCTTTTTTTAGTTTTTGCGGCCAACAGTAGAATAATTCCTAACATAAATAATGCACTCACATTATAAAAGCGACAAAAAGGGGCAATTTCATCATGGCATTCACTTTGCAGATCTATCAAAACTGAAAACATGTGCTTTCACTCTTTTTACAGGTGATTTTTTATATGACAAAAGTAATGGTAGTTATTTACGAAAGTGATGAATCTCTGATAGAGAGGTATATGACGGAGCTGAGCCATACCGGCTTTGAAATTATTACCAGGATAGCTCGTGATCTACACTCATTTCTGGATTTTATCAGAGAATTCAAACCTCAATTAGTATTGATGAGCAGTAGGATTGCCGGACTTGGAGAGGTTCTTTTAGGTTTGCGGCAAAACCACCCGATACCAGCTCCGCTGATATTGATAGGTGAACTGGAGCGCCAAGAGGATTTTCGGCTTTCGATTAAAAACGGTGCATATGATTACGTTTCAGTTGAAAAGATATACCGTTTGGCAAATTCTTCCAGCAACGCTATTCGGTATCATTTGTTGGAGAGTGCTTAGAGGTAATCTTTTATTTGGTAAGCACGTAACATATCACAGCGTTTTTCTGGCACATTCTTTGATTCTCCTAGTAATTCAAGAGGTTACACTTACCAAGCAAGGAGCCCGAATATGAGTAGTGAAGTATATCTGCCCGAATGTGTTGTTTGCGGCAAGATAAAATTAAATGGTTACTGGTATCAGCCTTTTCAGACTCCTCCCCACTTTCCTAACTATCAGGGAGCTCTCTGTCCAGACTGCCAGGCTAAAAAACAAGCTAAAAAAGAACAGTTTACAACAGGACAAAAAAGCTGACCCAGGATTCTTTTTTCCGCTATAGAAGGAGGTTTAAATGAAACTGGTACTTACCGTTACTGCAGTTTTCGAGTTTGCTGAAAATATCAGTATTGAAGAGGTAGCTGAAAGTGATGAGGATTATGGAAAACATATCATCTATAAAGGCCATAAAATCCAGCCAGTTATAGATTTTCTGGAATATCAGGGAAAAATTGATGATATCCACACCTGGGAAACCCCCGACGAACAGATCAGCGATGAAATCTATGATTGTCTGCAATCTGAGGACTACACCCTCATAGAAATCGAAAATAAAGAGGAGGAGCATTGAATTCATCCTCCTCTAAATTCTGCCAATTTCCTCTTTGACTTTTTTCCTGCCAGTAGGATCTTTTAATGCTTATATTACAATAGTCTGTTATTTTCTCAAAACCAAATTTGCAGGAGCTATGCTGAGCATAGGAACAAAAAAGGTACACAAGTCGTGTACACAAAACGTATAATCCTAATTATTATTCAAGACTCAATTCAAACGTTTTGTCTATATTTAAATCATGTTAAGCGTATTTAATTTTATTGATTACAGAAAATTTCTATCAGAATACTATCAGAATAAAAAGAAAACTGCAAGTTATTTCTCCTATCGCTATTTTTCTCAGAAATTAGGTATCAATTCACCATCTTTTCTTAAGCACGTCATCGATGGCCAGAGAAATCTTACCCCTCAGATGACCGAACGGTTCGCTAAAGCTCTGGGACTTTCACCCAGAGAGAAAAAATTCTTCTATAATCTGGTGCTTTTCAATCAGGCCAAAACATCGGTGGAAAAACAGGAGTATTACGCGGTACTAAGATCAATGATCAGTGGTATAAGAGAGTCGGTACTTAATGCGAATCAGTATGACTTTTATTCCAAATGGTACACGCCTGTAATAAGAGAGCTGATCTGTTTATGTGATTTTAAGGATAATTATGATTTGATGGCTTCTGTGCTCAAACCTAAAATCGAAGCCTTCCATGCAAAAGCTGCCGTAAACCTCCTTCTTAAGCTGAAGCTGGTGGAGAGACTTGAAAATGGCAGATTCAAACAAACCTCTTCTGCCATTGTCGCCGATGACTCAGTGTCATCACTGGCTATAAAAAACTTTACCCGCAATATGCTTGATCAATCTAAAATTGCTCTGGATACTATCGACAGGAACAACAGACACATATCCGGAATCACCATGGGGATATCTCCCGAAGCTTACGAACTGCTCACTACAGAAATCGAGGCATTTAAGGACAGGGTTAAATTTATTGTTAATAATGACAATAAAAGCAGCAGAATCTATCAAATGAGCATCTCTCTTTTTCCGGTCAGCGAAGATCTTCACTCTATAAATACCAAGGATACAGGCACAGCATGAGCAATCTGATTCTTCTACTGCTTAGCTGTGTAGTGCTGTTTATCAGTTGTTCCCCAGATCATGCTGGTGGCACATCAGATACCGGTAACGCCAAAGTCGCAGCAGTAATCTACACAAGTGATGGCAAGCGGGCTGCAGGTGTTCCGGTGGTATGTTGTCCGATAGATTATCTGGCCGATTTCACTTCAGACTCCTTCTCATCTCCTAATCCCAGAATTGTTGAAACAATGACAGATGATTCGGGTTTCTTCACTATCGACTCGATCGGTGAAGGCGATTACATAATTGAAGTAAATGACCGGGAATCATCTGTGATCTCTATCAGAGTTGAAGTTTCCGACCAATCTACTTCGACAATTTCCCTTAATGACACATTGAAATCTTATGCAAGCCTGCAGGGGAATGCAGGTCAGGTTACCGACTCATCCTTAAAGAGATATCTTCTGATTTACGGGCTTGATCGCTGTGTACCTGTTTCCACCGATGGATCATTTGCTCTCAACGATCTGCCTGATGGCAGGTTTGATTTATTGATAACGTCTGACAACGATGATTGGATTCCATGCAAAATTGACAGTGTACATTTTTCGTCAGCCCAAACAGTGTCGATTCCATTTGCCGGCTGGAGTAAAAGATGTACTATTTCTTTGAATACCACCTCTTCAGGTGCTGACATCAAAGAGAATGTATATAACTTTCCAGTGTTGATCAGACTATCAGAAAGCAATTTCGACTTCAGTAATATCGACGGAAGCGACTGTATATTTATTGATTCTCAGAATAAGCAGCTCCGTTTTGAGATCGAGCAATGGGATATCACCAAAAAATTCGCCAGTATCTGGGTATCGCTGGACACAGTTTATGGCAACAGTGACAAGCAAACCATAACTATGCTCGGTGGAAACCGTAACAATGTGTTACCTAACCTCCTCACTGTATTTGATTCTTCCTTTGGTTTTTTAGGATGTTACCATTTTAATGGAAATCTTGATAATGCTGCCTTAAATCACTATAATGGAATTGACAGTGGCTCATTTGATACCAGTGAGGGTGTCATTGGACGTGCCCGTAGTTTCGATGGTTTCAGTAGTTTTTTCCGAATCGAAGATCTTCCTGATCGTCCCAGCGGATCAATCTCCTGCTGGTTCAGACCGGGCATGAACATCGATCAGTTCACCTCAAAGACACAGGGAATCTGGGGTAAGAAAATTAAGGATGACTATAATTTTACCCTTAGTCTTCAGGGGGTGGATTTCTTTAGTGGTAGTGATATCGGAGTCGCTGGAAAGCTGATAACCAAGCTGGAGGATACGGAAGGTGGAGAATATCTGGCAAGTATAACACCAAACTTTTTCGGTTATGTCTGGTATTTTGTTTACTGGAGTTGGGGTGAAGGGAGCAACTCACTTTACATAAATGGAATTCTCGAAAATTCGATACCTGAATACCGTGCAGTATCGGGTGAAGCAAGTGATGAGATCGGCCGAAGTCTCTATGATGCTTCCAATATTCAGGATGGTGTACCGGGTTATTTTTATGGTACTCTCGATGAGTTCCGGTTAGATAGCAGGGCCAGAAATGCAGATTGGATTAAATTAAGTTATATGAATCAACGGCCAGATCAAAGGCTGATAACCATAGTTAACCCTTAACAGCATATCTTAACACTTATATCAGTATTTCTGAAGAATAGATAACAACTGTTTGTTTATCCTTTGTGGGTTATCGTATTGTTCAAGTTTGCTGTGAAGGCTTTCGCCTCTGGATATTATCCCAAAATCAAGATTCTTATAATTCCAGTAACTGAAACCGATATCCATTTCTTTGCAAACTGACAAAAGATCATCTATCCACCGCAATTGTAACTGCATAGGAACCAGTGCAAAGACTCCGAATTCATTGCATATTACTGGTGCACCATATTTCTCTCCAAACTTCTTAACAGGTGCGATTTCCTCGACAAAGCGATCCCTGTTCCAGATACCTGCCGATGCAGTCCCATATTTACGGGCCAAACCTTTTCCATAATCACCAGGATATTCCCGTTTTTCTCTTATCTCTGGTTCTCTTATCCAGGGAGCAAACTGATGAGTAAAGAGGAGCGGCTCATAGAAATGGAAACAGTAAATCATATTATCCAGGTCTACCGGATTCATTTGAAAATAAGCAGATGGACTGTTCCACATATTTGAACCTACAATTATCGGTATCTTCGAAGCATACCTGCGGATGTTTTTACACAGTTTATCTTTAATATTATTCCATATTTCTGCATTGGGAGCTACCGGTTCGTTAAGCACCTCATAAAAAATATGATCATTGTCGCTATAGCGTTCAGAAAGGCAAGCCCAGATTTTTTCGGTTTTTTTCAAATAAGAGGGATCTACAAAGAGGTTCTGGATCGCAACATTATCGGATTCTGCGAAATCGTGCCCTGGACATTCATGCAGATCTATAATTATGGAAAGTTCTGTATTATGAGCCCATCGCAGAGCCTGGTCCAAATAGCGTAGCCGATATTCATAAGGATTGCCATTCTCATCAAAAAAGATGTAATAGTCTATCGGAACACGCACATGGTTGAAGCCCCATTCTTTCACCTGAAGAAAATCTTCTTCAGTAATAAATGATTCTATATGCGCATCAATACCGGGAAAATTATCCGGATCTTTCTCCTTGATAGCATCTATCTGACTTAGCCAACCACCTACATTAATTCCTCGTAAATGTTCCATAGCTTTCCATTCTTTTTTATCGGTCTTTGAATCTTTTGCAATACTTGCCTATCTCCACGCTGGTCATTTCTGTTCGGGATTTCTGATTTATTACTTTTTGATCAGAATAACCCTTTATGGAGTGAGCTCTATCGTCAGCCCACTTGAATATGAAATCAATAGTGATCTCCTTCTTTTAACTTCCGAACAAGTTTAAGCTCAGCAGCATCGGTTCCACTTTTTACTTCTGTACAATTTATTGGAATAACCTCTGCCCCTCCAATCGATGCGGTTAATAAATCCGAAAGCCCGGAGGCATAACTTTTAGGTATTCCACCATGTTCACAGCCGGCATCCAGATACATTGGAAGAGCATCCAGTGCAAAAACTGGAAAAATTATCGAAAAAAAGAGCAGGATTAATAGTTTTTTTCCCATTACTCCTCCAAACTGCTCATCTGTTTTATTTTTGTCCTATAATATAATTTGAACTTCAAACAACTACCACAGCAGGAAAGACTGGGGGGGGGAAATCCGAAACACAAAATCTCAAATGAGAAATGGGAAAGAGATTTCAAATTGAAAAGGCAAACAGGTTTGTAATAATCTGTACCGATAAACAGGAAAACTTATTGCTGAAACATGATACCTGCTGCCGAAGAGGATTCCTCGTCAGGCAGCAGGAAAATTATTTCTACGAAGTACTACTGGTAATGGGAAAAGTCCAGAAATCAAACAGCTTCCAAAGCTTCATCAAGAGCATTGATCAGATCATCGGGATGTTCAAGCCCTATTGATAATCGTATCAGATCAGGGGTAAGACCGCTTTCCATTTGCTGCTTTTCAGTAAGCTGGCTGTGAGAGGTGCTGGCTGGATGCAGAATCAGGCTTTTCGCATCACCGACATTAGCTAAATGCGAGAAAAGCTGAATTGAATCGATGATTTTTACAGCCGGATCGTATCCACCCTTTACACCAAAAACTACCATCCCTCCGAAACCGTTTTTCAGGTATTTACTTGCGGTTTTATATGAAGGATCACCTTCAAGACCAGGATAGCGAACCCAGGAGACTTTTGAGTGATTTTTCAGATGTTGAGCGATTTTCATGGCATTCTCTGAATGTTTTACCATACGAACTGGCAGTGTCTCGATTCCCTGCAGAAAGATCCAGGAATTGTCAGGTGAAATAGCAGCGCCAAGATTTCGAAGAGGAACAGTGCGTACCCGTAAAGCAAAAGCGATCGGAGAAAGTTGTTGAGGCAAATCCATCGCCCAGCGTAAACCATGATAATTGCTGTCTGGTTCTGTAAACAGAGGATGATTCCCGGCTTTCCAGTCAAACTTTCCAGCATCGGTTATGATCCCCCCGATTGCCGCTCCGTGTCCTCCCAGCCATTTGGTCAGCGAATTTATTACGATATCTGCACCAAGCTCAATGGTGCAAAGTAAATATGGAGTAGTAAAGGTACCATCAACAATCAGAGGCAGGCCATTACGATGTGCGATTTCTGCAACAGCTTTGACATCTGTATAATCGAGCACCGGGTTACCGATTGTCTCAATGTAAAGTGCCCTGGTTCGATTGGTAATCGCTTTCTGAAAGTTTTCTGTATTTTTGGAATCGACAAATTTAACATTTATACCGAACTTTGGAAGAATTGAATCGAACTGAGTGTAAGTGCCACCATACAGATTGTTAGCAGATACTATTTCATCACCGGATTGAGCTAACGTTATAATAGTATAAAAAATGGCCGATGTACCAGATGCCAATGCCACCGACGCAGCTCCACCCTCCAATTGAGTAACTCTCTGCTCCAATATGTCGGTTGTAGGATTTTGAAGACGGGTGTAGATGTTACCCAGCTCTTTTAAAGCGAACAGATTTGCCGCGTGTTCGGTGCTTTTAAACAGATATGAACTGGTTCGGTAAACAGGCACTCCCCGTGAGCAGGTTGCATCCACGCTTTGCCCTGCATGAAGGGCCAGTGTTTCGAAGCGATACTTTTGAAGGCTCATAGAATTCATCCTTTCCCGATGATACTCAACCGTTTTTGACCAAAGTGTTTATTCAATTCAGTTATACTTCAAAGAGCTTTTTATACCTGTTGTCTAATGTGACAAAATTATATACCTGAGCCGTTTTCAAAGATCTCTGATAGCTCTTCGATTGCGGTTTCTTCATCACTTCCATCTGCGATTACTTCGATCAGCTCCCCTTTTTTGGCTGCCAGCAAGAGAAGCTGAAGAATTGAACAACCATCAGCCTCACTGGGTCCATAGGAGATTTTTATTTTTGAATTATACTGCTGACATTTCTCCACTATTTTTGCCGCTGGTCTTACATGAATCCCATGTTCTTCTCGAACAACAAACTTCCTTGATATCATCAGTAACCTCCAACATTTATTAATTCGCAGCATATAAGAGATAGTTTTAGGAGTAAAGTCTACCATTGCCGCAACGGCCTTGTTCACTTTTTTGGTGAACATTATTAATATAGTTTCGGATAATTTGTTGATCAAAGAATTTCCTTATGAATCGAAAGTTTTTTTGGGATTACCCTTTAGGGGAAACCTGTCTTAATGCGGTTGCAAAAAATGTGCAAAGCTGATACCAGCTTGATCACATTTCTACTTGTATTAATTGTTACAACGCTGATCACTGTGATTGAGATTTTGTAACATTCTCTAAACAAATGTGTTGTACCATGATGAGATCCATTTTTTATAACACTCGAGAAATAAAAAGTAAGTACCTGTCTTCATTGGGAATACAGGTTTTTTATCCTATTATCGTGCATGGGCATACTTTAATGTATTAAGGATTTTTTACTCGTTATCATTGCAATTCTTTTATTTTCATGTAAAATTATTTGTTACTACTCAGCCCTTTGAACATATATCTGTAAAAAACTATAAACAATAAGAATAGAATCAGAATTAATCAGATAAAAACAATCAGACAGAATGGGGTAAAATTAGAAATAGAATATCTAATCAGATAAGCTTGAAGAAAAAAGTGTTTTTCATTTCCGATTCTTTGTTTAGATATTCTTAACCTGCCCACCGTACTTTAGGTACTAAGGGAGGCGGGCCTGCCCACCGTACTTTAGGTACTAAGGGAGGCGGGGATTACTTCTGATTAGATATTATTACATGATATTTTCTTCGAATAGATAGCAGAGTAGTTATAATTATTTGTTGCACATTTTCTTATCACATATTTTCAGGAGGCATTACGCTGTGAAACGTTTATTTGCTCTTTTATTTTGTATCGTTTTTTCCTCATCAATCTACGCACAGAACTGGGCATCATCAGAAGGAAGTTGCTTCGAAAAAGGTGATTTCAATATCAGCGCTGGGTTGGGTATCGGCTGGTTGGGTTTTTTTGTAATTGGTGAATACGGTATAAACGACGCAATTTCTGCTAGTATTGCCACAGGTTATCAGGGTTATGGACACGATCCGGATTGGAGATATAATTATGTACCGATCGTAGCCAGAGCAGCATTTCACCCCTTTAACCTTAAAGTACTCAGTAATAAGATACCGATCCGCAGTAAACTGGATCCATATGCAGGACTTGCCATGGGGTGGCATATTGGTTGGGCTAGCGATCTTAAAGATTTAGGGCTTAGTTCCCCAAGCGTTGGCGGATTTAAATTCCGGGAGCTTATAGGAGCTAAATTTTATCCTACAGAAAAGTTTTTCGTGACTTTTGAAGAAGGTGGTGGTCTGAGCTGGATCAATTTAGGTGCTGGCTTTAAGTTCTAATACCTTAGGCAGAATAGCAAAATTACTGCCCTCCTTACAAAAGCTCTTCTTGTTTTTTTACAGGTTATCACGTAATAAAGCAAGAAGAGCAATACTTACAGAAACAATCCATTATAAAAAACCATATTCTGACACAAAGAACTACTAATAAGAAAAATGTACTTTTCTAAGCCAAATCACCGCTCAGGTATCCGGGAACTAAAACAGGTGCAGGTTCGGGAAGATGGCTCGTTACGCCTTGCCATTGTATCCGACACCCATTCGACTCCTCATGTTCGTGCAACAGAGATAATTGCCACTTTACAACCTGATGCAATCCTGCATGCAGGAGATATCGGCGAGCTAAGCGTACTGGACCAACTTGCTGCAATCAGTCCGGTTTATCCAGTACGTGGCAATATTGACCAGAGACTCCCGTCTTTGCCAGATGAACTGGTGCTGGAAATCATTTCGAAAGAGCGGCTCATTCTCCGGATTTTAACGTTGCACGTGGGGCTTTATGGACCAAAACTGCAACCACAAGTTGCCCGCAAAGTAAAAGCAGAAGCTGCGTCACTTATCGTATGCGGACACTCTCATGTACCTTTTATCGGAAGCGGTAACGGGTATACGGTCTTTAATCCCGGTTCCATAGGCCCAAGGCGGCATGGTCTGCCTATTGTGTTTGGCTTACTTGAACTGGATGCAGGAGACTTTCGATTAAGTCATATTGATTGTGAAACGGGTTTAACCTGGAGACCACCAGTGTGTTGACAATTTCAAACATGAGATGTCTTGGTTTTTGCTATTTCTATGATACCATTATTCCGTCAATTAATTATTACTCAGTTATCAAAATAGCAGGAACTTACAATTCCAAACAGATAAAATTCCAAATCACGATTCTTAAATCTTAAACAAATTTCAATTGTTAAAATCCGAAATTCTAAACAGGAACAAGAGTCTATTAAAAGGTAGCTTAGCTTATCACTACCGCCCTTTTACCTATCTCCTGTTCTTTTCTTGTTCTTTTTTCGAATGTCGTGCTTATTCCAATTAATTTATATTTGACATTTAATTACCGGAGCAGTAGTCATCTGTCCACAATCCCCTTAAACATCATCTTGTGCCCATAATCATCTCTTAACTCAACCAGATACACACCATTTAAATGATTTCTGAGTCTTCCACTATTAAGATCATTTACCAATTTCACAGCACTCCAGCCTGAAATAAGTTTTCTTTCCACAATGCGTCCGGAAACTGTATACAAAGTATACTGAACAGGTCCTTTTGATAGAAAATTACTACTATTCTTTTGAGATCTTGCTCCATAACAGATCTTGGCGGTTTGGGCCGGATATCCCAGAAATTCAATTTCGCTCACATTCAGATAACTACCTGTTCCATTATATCTGACAAATCGCACCGGCTTAGAATTAACAACTGCCATACTGGTAAAGGCCTTTGCTGCAGGAGTCTGTTTAATGGTGCACAGCTTCTCCCATTTGACACTATCAGAAGAGACTTCAAAACTGCGTCCTGCCATCCGCTCCTCATACCCTTCTCTTGGATAATACCGCACATAAGTAATGACCACCCCTTTGCCTTCCCCGAAATCATAACCGACCCATACCACATCACCTTCACAGTCTGCATAAGTTGAAGTGTTTCCATCGACAGCAGCCTTATACTGGACACTGCTGTTTTCCTGGTATGGTTTGCCACTGCCGATCAGTTTGCCTGTAAGTTTACTGCTTTCCGGCCCTACACCAACTGTTTTTGTTGTTTGGGAAAGAGAGTTGGCAGGCTCTGCATCATCTTTGATATTTTTGACTGTCAGATTAATTTTTTTACTGTTTGATATGCCTGAAACAGTGAGCAGGACTGTGCGGTTATCATTTTGCAGTTTTGCTGCGGTTATTGTTGCGCTACTATTATCAACAGAATAATTGGAAACTGTTTCAGCACTTTTTTTCTCCAGGTCTTCGGAAAAAAGTATGGATACTGTTCCATTTACCGAAGCAATTGCATCTGCTATTGAAGGAGCTATGGTATCGGCAACTTCCTGATAGACCCGTACATAATCAATTATGTACTGAATCGGAAATGTGGTGCCTGACGGGTCTCCCCCATTGCTGCCTATTGCCTGATTTATCATTATATAGGCTTTCTGATGAAAGGGGTTTCGCAGTCTGGCAAGATTTCCATTAATAGTTGTATCTAGATCTGTGGTATTCTGTAAAAAGTCATCCACGTAAAGATCTATCTTTTCTTCTGTCCAGTGCATTATCCAGATATGAAAATCTTTTGCAAATTCACTGTCAACTGTTTTGGTCTGCGAACTCCATTTCGCTTCCCAGCGGGTGTTGGTTCCCCAGGCCACATTTGCATGAAGTTTTCCATTGTAGTATTCCATTATATCCACTTCACCATTGCCTGGCCACTCTTCAGAAACCCCCAGAGTCCAGAATGCCGGCCATGAACCCTTGCGAACATCAATCTTAGCCCTGATCTCGAATATCCCGTATTGGAATTCTCTTTTACCACGGGTATATAGACTTGCTGAAGTATATTCGTTTCCATTCCAATTATCTCTGCGGGCTTCAATTATAAGATTTCCATCTTCCATTCTGGTATTTTCAAGCCGTTTTTCGGTATAATATTGAAGCTCATTATTGCGGACATAACCTTTTTCGTATCCCCAGTTACCGGGATCGGGCAAACCGCTTCCTTCGAATTCATCTGACCAGACCATCTCGTAATTTTCATAAGATAGCTGAGCATCTGCATGATTAATGAAGAAACAGCAGACGGCAAAATGCAGAATCAGTCCTTTTGCAGAAACCTTTTTTAAACTTTTATTCATTGTATCACCCTTTTTATTACCTCTTTTAAGAATAAGATACTCCTAAATGAGTTATTATGGGTTGAATTAATTGCCCTGTAATGAATGAGGTGGCCTTATCACCCTATATAACCCTGGCCGGTTCTGAACTTTTTATGCCTACAAAATCAACCTATATTAATAGCAGAAGAAAAAAATTCGGATAAGCGTTCAGATCTTGAGTCCTGAGATTAAAAAAAACGTAACCAGCGGGTAGTTTTTCACTGTCAGTGGTCTGAAACTGGAAATAATAGCCTTTTTTCTATAAACCAGACCCGTTTTTGGAAAGCGATGTGAAAAAACACCCTTTGAAGCATAATACTGGAATGCTTATTGGGGTTTTAATCTACTGATCGTGAAATGGGAGCCGCTCAAGATGCATTTGGTATGTTATGCGAGACTTTTACTATACTGAATGCGAACAAAAAACAAAGTGATTGCGTTTTTTGACCGGCCAAATGCGTTTTTTGCTCTACTGAATGGGAAAAAAGGGCCCTTTGATTTCGTTTTTCGGCATTCGTTTTTTGCTCAACTGAATGCGAAAAAATTTAAAGTGAAGGCATGTTTTTTTTCTGCATGCGACAATTTTTGGCCGGCTGATTTAGAAAAAACGGCCTTTGAAGCCGTTATTTTTTAGGCATGTGACAAGTTTTTGGGGCGCTGATCTTGAAAAATGGGCCTTTGAATGAGATTTTTTATATGCATGCGACAACTTTTTGAAAGCCCGGCACAAAGAACGAGCCTTTAAAGGAGCTTTTTTGTATGCATACGACAACTTTCTAAAAGCTGAGTATCAAATATCCAGGAAATAAATGCTACTTTGCACAAGTATTTAAGCTGCGCAGAACAATAAAACTCTCTGGAGGTTAATATGAAACGGCGCTCATTCGGTAAAATGATGCTATTGGCCGGTACATCCATGTTGACAAAAAATGGCTGGTCTCGCACTTTAAAAGCAGCAGCATCCGATATTGAACTTCCATCCCCGACAACTGGCCTTCATTCAGTAGAGAAATGTCTCAACTCCAGGGTTTCGACCCATAGTGGTTACAGCGGTGCACTGGACCAGCAGATATTGGCAAATGTTCTCTGGGCAGCATCAAGACCACCACTCATGGGTGCTTCACGTTTTATCTATACTGCTACTCCTGATGGAGTTTTCAATTACGATCCCGTTTCACATAAACTGACACTCCAGACCAGCGGTAACAAACTCTCGGAATCCCAGTTGGCATTTGAAATTGGCGTAGCAACCGATCCGGCCGGTTTAGCCGAGGATGCAGGCGCGGCATTACACTGGGCTCATCTGGCAGCAGTACCATTTCTTGGAAACACATCGGAGAAACCGGCCTGTTGTCCTAAGGATAGTGGATACGAAAACGCGAATGAATCCTGGAATCTATCTGCAAACGTACATCTGGTCAACTGTTATGGAAAGATTTCCTCAGCCAGTGGTTTTAAAACTAATCTGGCTGCAGTTTCATCTGATAATAGTCTTCCAGCTCCATCGGTTAATGGCAGTGTAATACTTGAGGATGCCATGAGGGAGCCGATTTTCGGCGATGCCTTCAGCAATGATGAGTTGGCACTGGAACAGATCTCACAGTTAGCCTGGGCAGCCTACGGATGTACGCCACACAGCATAGGCTCCAAGGCTGGGCTGAGTGTAGCCTCATGGAATGCAAAGTACTATCTTAACGGTCGTATTTACATTGTCAGATCCGGATCGGTGGACAGATACCATATGCGGCAGCTCTCAGGTGAAGATAGCACGCGGGATCACCGCCTCGAACAATTGATCAGTGAAGACCGTAGAACTCAGCTCAGAAGCGCTGTATCCCGGATTTCTCAGAGTGCACCGGTTTACTTCGTTTTCTGCGGCGATTCAACTTCACGCGAAAGACTTCTGGAAGCAGGTTATTGTGGATCAAGCGCACTTCTTCAGGCTACTTCGATGAATATTCAGGGCCATTATTGTGGAGGCTTAACCGACACAGAACGAAGCTCCATACAGACGGCTCTGGGAATCAAGGATGCAGACAAACCTCTTTTGTTGTTTGCAGCCGGCAAACCATTTGTATCATCGGCAAAACCATCAACCCGTAAAAATTTTCTGAAGCTCTCAGCACATCCCAATCCCTTTGTACATAAAACTGAGATAAACATTATTTCAGCCCCGAATCAGAGAATAGAAGCAGCGGTTTTTGATCTCACTGGAAAACAGATCAGAACCCTTGTGCAGTCCGATCAGTTTGAATCATCGGTTATTGGCTGGGATGGAAAAGATCACAGGGGCAGATCAGTGGCTACTGGTACCTATGTGTGTAAGATATCCGCCGGAAGCACAGTTAAATCGATACTGCTACATAAAAAAAAGTAGCAGGCACTCTTATTCCTCTCTTCAAATCGATATCGTGGTCGGTATCGATATCGAATTTAAAAAGAAAAAGGACGATAGCGATAACGATTGGTCTGAATGTCAAATCCTGAATCTCAAAACCCAAATCTTAAACAAATCTCAATAATCAATTATCAAATCTCAAACAAGAACGGAAAATGGCAACAAGGCCAATTTGAAAACTTAAAGCTATAATTTAAAATTTTGTGCTGTGGGATTTTGTTGCAGATTTTGCCGATTAGATAGACGGGTAGTTACAAGGAACTATGAATCTGGTTCACTCATTATTTAGTCTTTTTAAGTTTTCAAGAATATCCATTGACAAGTCTGTTGTTTTTTGGATCTCCCGGATTTTTATGTCCTGTTGAAGTTGTTTTCTCGCCAAATCAATTTTTTCTCTGATCTGCGTTAATCGTTCAATTGGCAAAGATGTTATTTCCTGAATTAGCTTAGTGTTGATTCCCCTTATAATCATCCTCTGTGCTATATCTAATCTGCCCTTTTCAAAACCTTTTTTCTCCCCCGTTTCTTCACCTATTATTTTCCCCTTCTCTATTCCCTTTTCCATACCTTTTTCAAAACCCTGTCTTTGCAGTATTTCAAGTATTCTAGACACTTTTCGCTCCCCCAGATTAAACCAGTTGATAATTTTGCTGACTACCTGATGGCGTATTTGCGAAATCGCAGCATTTTCTATATATCTTCCCACGATATCCAGATTAACCTCAATCTGATCACCCGGCAGCTCTTTAAAGATTTCGAGTATGTTATCGATTTTGGTCAGAAGTTCCTCTCTTTGAATGTATTTAAGCACGTAAAGACCGATTCTTAACAGAGCGATTCCTTTTATCTGGTCATCAGCAATAGTGGAAATGTTAAAAACCTCGAACTGAAAAGTCTGCACATATCGGTAGTCATTATCAATCGGGTCGTAAATGGATGCGGTGTTCTGAGGGATCTCCCGCTCATCCAGGCCGTGATAAACCACTACCGTGATAACCCTTATCTCTTTTTTGTGCTCAGGGTGCATCTTTGCGTAACGTTGTCTTAGGATATACATGTAATCATCAAGCTTTTTACCAACATCAGGGTCTCTGGTGCTTTTGTGCTCAAGAAGAATTAAAACGTGATACTCGGAGTCTTCCAACCTGGCTATTAAAACCAGATCGGAAAGCCGCTCCTCAAACTGCTCATTAACCGAATCGTTCTGAAAAAGTTCTATCGTGTTAATATCGATTCGATAACTTATCAGATGTATAAGATATTCAGTATAAAGACTACGCAGAATAGCTTTTCTGCCAAAAAACTCCTTGAAGAATCTATCATGCGGGTTTTTGATTTTTGTATTCATACCACTCTTTCGATTTTAAATAAACAGTTTTGGGAGTGAACTGCTAAGAGCAAAAATAAAGCCGGTTTTCCTATAAGTAGGATGTCATGTACGGACCGGCAGATTCAAATAAGGATAAGCACGAAATTCGAAAAAGGAACAGGAAAAGAAAACCACCTCAATTGAAAATTTAACCTACCTTGAGACACTCATATTCCCTCTTTAAATCGATATCGTTGTCGTGGTCGATATCGGTATCGAATTAAGAAACAAAAAACGACAACGCTTGATTGAATAGCAAGCTAAACCACATTAGCTTATCTGCCGATAAATTCTTTGACAGTCAGATTACGCAGAATTTATAATGCATATAACGGAATCAAATTATGAAAACAACAGTATCAGAAGATAAGATCATTGCAAAAACCAGCACAAAAACTGCCGCACTCTACCTGCTTTCCCTAAGCCTATATCTACTATCGCTATTTCTATGACTCACGAGCGGAAAACCTAAGCATTTGAAAAATAACCATTTTTACAAGGCCCGCTCAAAAAGCGGGCCTTTTTAATTTTTATTCATCGGAGAAAAGACTATGAGAAAATATGAATCATTTCCGCCAATCGATTTTCCTTATCGTTCATGGCCTTCAAAAAGGATAGAAAAGGCACCTGCGTGGTGCTCAGTCGATCTTCGCGATGGAAATCAGGCTTTGAGAAATCCTATGAACCCAGCTCAAAAGATCTCATTTTTCAAGATGCTTCTTGAGATTGGTTTCAAGGAGATTGAAATAAGTTTTCCCTCGGCATCAAAAACCGATTTCGATTTTACCAGAACACTGATAAATGAAGGCTATATTCCTGATGATGTGACTATACAGGTATTGACCCAGGCAAGAAAACATCTTATTGACAAAACATTTGAGGCGATAAATGAATCCAGAAGCTGCATCATTCATCTCTACAATTCAACTTCACCGGCACAGCGGGAGATAGTATTTAATAAAACTCCTCAGCAGATCATAGCACTGGCAGTCGATGGTGTAAAGATGGTGCGGGACAAGGCTTCAGCAACCAATTGTGACATCACGCTTGAATATTCTCCGGAAAGTTTCTCCCAAACCGAACATTCCTTTGCCAGTGATATTTGCAATGCGGTTATAGAGGCCTGGGCTCCAGATGAGAAACAGAAAATTATAATTAATCTCCCTTCAACAGTCGAAGTAAGTACTCCTAATGTTTTTGCCGACCAGATCGAATACATGAGCAGAAATGTTAACTTCTCGAAGCATGCAATCTTAAGTGTTCACACGCACAATGACCGGGGATGTGCTGTGGCAGCCGCAGAACTGGCTCAGCTTGCCGGAGCCCAAAGAGTGGAAGGGACTCTTTATGGAAACGGTGAACGTACTGGTAATGCTGATATTATAACACTGGCATTGAACTGTTATGCACAGGGAATCGATCCGGGCCTCTTCTTTTCGGACCTTTCTAAAATAGAATCGGTTTACAGTGAGTGTACCGGTTTACCGGTTTCACCCAGACATCCATATTCAGGTGAGCTTGTGTTTACTGCCTTTTCCGGCTCGCACCAGGATGCAATCAGCAAGGGATTGGCAAGCTACAAACAGAAAGGTGGACGATGGAACATACCATATCTTCCAATTGATCCCGAAGATATAGGCAGAGATTATGAATCGGTAATACGTATCAACAGCCAATCTGGAAAAGGTGGTACAGCCTACATTCTCAGACACTTCTACGGTTTGCAGATTCCAAGAGAAATTCAGCCTGAGATAGGTGCTTTCATTCAGATGGCAACAGATCAAAAGGGTGAAGAAATGACACATGAAGAAGTTTTTCAATGTATCAATAAAGAATTTATAAATGTGGAGGGCCCCTTTGGAATTGACCGTTTCAGTATAGAACCAGGTGTGCTTAAAGATGAATCTCCCCGGAACGTGAGGATTAAAGCTATTTTTCGTAGTTATGACAGTACTTTTGAAATTAAAGGTTCTGGAAACGGTCTTATCGATGCACTCACCCAGGCTCTTAATGTTTGCGGAACAGGATTTAAAATAGTAACATTTAATGAGCACAGTCTTGAAGAGGGCTCAGAGGCTAAAGCGGTGGCATATATACAGATAGAGAATAGTGACAGTAAGCGTGTCTGCGGAATCGGCACAGATACAGATATCGCATTTGCCTCGCTCAAAGCTTTGATAAGTACACTTAACAGGAACGAAAAGAACCGGTGATCAGAAATGACTTTGAACAAAAAGGTGCAAAAGGGTATTTTTATTTCCCCTGAAGAGGAAGCTTTTGAAAGATGAATGAAAAAAGCAAGACTGATTTTGACTATGCAGTGCTTATCGGGCGTTTTCAACCATTTCATCTTGGCCATGAGAAGCTGTTCCGGCACGCGGCATCTATTGCAAAACATATAATAATTGTCATGGGTTCGCACAACAGTCCAGTGAGTCTCCGGAACCCATGGAACTGCTTAACCAGAGAAAATTTCGTGCGATTATCGCTGTCAAATGTTGATTCTTCAAATTACACATTCTGCTTTGTAGCTGATTCGGCTTACAACTTTAATGACTGGTTGATCCGTGTACAAAAACAGGTAACATCAATAACCGGTAAAGATGCCACAATAGCGATTGTGGGTCACTTCAAGGATGAAACATCGTTTTATCTGAGTTATTTTCCACAATGGAATCTTGAGCATCTCCCCACTCAAGCCAATGGAGTGAGCTCAACAACCATTCGAAAAGCCTGTTTTGAAGGGTGCATTGCTACTATAAAAAACCTGGTTAGCCCGGCAGTTTACGATGAACTCAACAAATGGATAAACACTGCCCATTTCCGCGATCTTCTTGAAGAGTATCGGTTCGTGCAGGATTTTCGTCAGAAATGGAACAATGTCCCATTCACACCGACTTTTGTTACAGCCGAAACCGTACTTGTGGCACTTGGGCATGTACTGATAATTAAGCGCAAATCTAATCCAGGCAAAGGCAGGTATTCGCTACCCGGAGGATTTATAAGCCAGGATGAGACTATTGAGCAGACAGCTTTACGGGAATTAAAAAGCGTTACAGGATTTGTGACCGATAATGAGCAGCTTTCCGGGTGCATTAAAATGAGTCAGGTCTTTGATCACCCGGCAAGAGATTTGCGGGCAAGAGTGATAACGCATGTATTTATGATCGAGCTTGCAGTCAGAACTCTTCCCGGGCTTGCAGAGCAGAATGTGGCAGAAGAGGTGTTCTGGTGTCCGCTGCATCGTCTTGAGGAACTGGAGAGTAACTTTTTTGGTGATCATGCGCAGATTATCCGTTTTTTCATAAATCGTATGCATTGATTTTTTAAACTCAAACTTCAGAGCAGCACTATAAACAGAGGATAGAATAGAGTAGCACTAAATTATCCAAATAGATCAGAAATTATAAGCACTGTTTTTATATTGATTAGAAACTTGAGTAGTTACAAATTATTCAGATCAGGGAATTATTACTATGAAGATAGCACTCGCTCAGATGAGGGTTATTGCAGGGCAAGCCTGGAAAAACTTCGAGAAAATGAAACAGTTAATAGATGAAGCACGAGAAAAGGGATGCCAGATTATTGCATTTCCCGAGATGTGTGTCGGAGGTTATCTATTGGCAGACCGCTGGACAGAAGATGACTGGTGTAATTACCTTGCTGCTTTCAATAATCGTATATGTGAACTTTCAGAAAATATCATCATTGTTTATGGGAACATTCTTGTTGATAAATCCAAGAAAAACAAGGATGGAAGAACGCGCAAATACAATGCAGGGTTTGCCTTTCATAACGGTAAACCACTCCGCCGCCCAGGAGACCTTCCAGATGGGGTAATTATCAAGAGTCTTCTTCCCAGTTACCGTATTTTCGATGATAATCGCTACTTTTACTCTCTTACAGAGTATGCCCACGACACCAACACACAGCTAGAAGATCTTTTGCAGCCGTTTCAAACCACAATCAATGGTCAAATTATCTGTTTCGGGGTTGAGATCTGTGAAGACTTATGGTTCAATGATTATCGGTATAAAGGAAAACCACTTAACATTTCTAAACACCTTATTGAGAATGGCTCCCAGTTCATCTTCAACATATCATCCAGCCCGTGGACTCATGGTAAAAACAAGGCCCGCAACAAGAGGATTGAGGAAAGCTGCAATGATGCCGGCAGATTCGTTCCCTTTTATTATGTAAATTGTACCGGAGTGCAGAATAATGGAAAAAACATTGTCGTTTTTGATGGTGATTCCACTATTTACAATGAAAAAGCTGAAGTAGTAAAGACCTGCAGTGAACTATTTACTGAAGAACTGATGATAAACGACACAGCCACAGCTCTAAAACCGGTAAAAAGAGAACCTATGGTTACGATCAAAACCAAATACCTTGCGCTTATTGAAGGAATCCGGGGGATGGATGAGATCATGGGAAATGATAGATTTCCATATATTGTGGGAGTTAGCGGAGGTATAGATTCGGCGCTGACCGCCTGTCTTATAAGTCAGGCTGTAGGAAGCCATCGTATTGTGGCCTTCAACCTGCCTGCAAAATATAACAGTGAAATTACAAAAGAAATTGCAGCTAACCTGACTTCTAAACTGGGTATTACCATGCATTCCATTCCAATAGAAGAGATGGTAACTGTTAATAACAAGCTTCTTGATAGTTTCAACCCCGCAGAGTTACACCTGGAAAACATACAGGCAAAGATCAGAGGCACCAGCATTCTTTCCAATGCAGCAGGGATTCTTAACGGTGTAATGCCCTGCAATGGAAACAAGGTGGAGATTGCACTTGGTTATACTACGCTCTATGGTGATGTAAATGGAGCAATTGCGCCATTGGGAGATCTTCTTAAGACTGAAGTCTTTGAGATGGCCTCGTTTCTTAACAGAGAGGTGTTTTCAGAAGAGGTAATCCCGTGGGCTTTGATTCCAGATGAATCTTACCAATTTAAAGTAGCGCCTTCTGCAGAGCTTAAAGAAAATCAAATTGACCCAATGAAATGGGGTTATCACGACGCACTTATACGCATGTTTACCGATTATAAGAAAATCGGGGCAGAAGCAATTATCAGATGGTACCTTGATGGAGAACTTTGCCAAAAGTTATCAATTCCCGAAACGCTTCTGAAGAGATATGGTCTCGATGATCCGAAGGCATTTGTAGATGATCTGGAGTGGGTTGTGGGCAGTATACAGAGAGCTGTTTATAAAAGAGTCCAATCACCTCCCATAATTATTCTCAGCAAGAGCAGTTATGGATATGACATCCGGGAAAGCCAGCTTCCGGCATATTATACTGATAATTACAAGGAGCTTAAGAAGAAGCTTCTGGAGAGAAGCTGAGGAAGGGTTAAGTTATTAACCAGGAAGAAAGAGTAAGGACAAATGCTTCGCGTATAAAACTGAGTCTCTGTTAATCGCTATTGAATAGATTAAGCACAGAAAGAAAATAGCTGCAAATGTATCCGATCATTGAGTTTGATTCAGATTCAAAACCAGTAATATCTCCTTCCCACTACTGCAAAAGCCTGGATGGAGCTGAACACTGTGTTATCTGCTTTTTTAAAGAAGTTATTGAAAAGGTAATCAGAGAAAACGATGCTGTCATTAAAGCAACATTACACAGTGAAACAGGTGAAAACCATATTTACGAAATAATTTACAATAACAAAAAGATAGCGTTTTTTCATCCTTATGCAGGAGCTCCCCTGGCAGGTTTCATGGATGAAGCAATTGCGCATTGATACACAAAATTTATCGCTTGTGGTGGAGCCGGAGTACTTGACAATGAAATTCCAGCAGGGAAACTTATAATTCCATATTCTGCGGTGCGTGATGAAGGGACATCATACCACTATATAGAACCTGGTCGGGAAATTGAAATCCCGGAGTTTGTCATAAGCAAATTAAAAGCGAATCTGGAAAAAATCGGTATGGCTTTAAAAACTTCAGGAGAGCTCATAATCTCAGCTCAGCTTTAAAAATCCCACATCAAGCAGACTTTATTTCTAAATCAGCGGCCAAAAATAGTAAATAATAGTTTTTTTTCGACAGGCCAGATCTGTTTTTGGGGAGTATGTGTGAAAAAACACCCTTTGAAACAAAATTCTGGAATGCTAACGCGGGATTTTAATATACTGATCGGCAAAATGGAGCCGCTCAAGATGCTTTTGGAGTATTATGTGAGACTTTTACTTTACTGAATGAGATCAAAAAAGAAGCCGATTGCACATTTTTGACCGGCCAAATGCGTTTTTTGCTTTACTGAATAGGAATAAACGGCCCTTTAATTTCGTTTTTCGGCCCTTTGATTTCGTTTTTTGCTATACTGAATGCGAAAAAGTTCAAAGTGAAGGCATATTTTTTTTATGCATGCGACAATTTTTTGGCGGCCCGTTTAGAAAAAAAGGCCTTTGAAACGATTATTTTTTAAGCATGTGACAAGTTTTTGGGGCGCTGTTCTTGATAAATGGGCCTTTGAATGCGATTTTTAATATGCATACGACAATTTTTTAAAAGCCTGGCACAAAAAAGTCAGCCTTTAAAGGAGCTTTTTATACCGCATGCGTAATTTTTTTTAAAGCTGATCTTAAAAAATGGACCTTTGAGGAAGCTGTTTTGGAAACTCAGGATTTAATTTTGAGTGGCTGATTTATAAAAAAGCCTCTTTTATTGACCCATTCCCGGACTTCTGCCAATAGTGCTGCCTGCTGTGTGGTCCCGGGAGCCTGGACGCAAGAGATGGTCGGTGGTTGTTTGGTGGTGTTTTGCCTCTGTGGACTACCCATGGTCTGTTTATTTCAGTACCTGTTATCCTTTATCCTTTATCCTTTATCGTTGTCGTTGTCGTTATCGTTATCGATATCAATATCCGATATTTCCTATGGAATGATAATGGAACAAATATAAACAAAATGGATTCATCGTCCCTTTAAAGACGAAATATTTATAGAAAAGGCTACCCCCAAAAAAACATCCCCAGCCCCCGGGGACGATACATACGTAATGCATAACGTAAATAACGCATACCAATATTTTGTTCCCATGAGACAAGGAATTAATTTCCGGGCTTCGTTTTCTATAAATATATTGTCCCTGCGGGACAAACCAGTCAT
This sequence comes from Fibrobacterota bacterium, assembly GCA_023412475.1. Taxonomy (GTDB): domain Bacteria; phylum Fibrobacterota; class Chitinivibrionia; order Chitinivibrionales; family Chitinispirillaceae; genus JAAYPC01. The sequence goes on from JAEYNR010000048.1 coordinate 114,919, forward strand.
ATCTCCTTCCCTCTACTGCAAAAGCCTGGATGGAGCTGAACACTGTGTAATCTGCTTTTTTAAGGAAGTTATTGAAAAGGTAATCAGAGAAAACAATGCTCTCATTAAAGCAACATTACACAATGAAATAGGATTTACTACAGCAGGTTGGACCACAACCAGATGCTGTAGCTACTTTTGCATAATTTTCCAGACGGTTTGTTTGATTTGGTTCTCATTCATGTCTTTCATCAGATTACCTTTCCTTCAGAAATACTGATATTCAGTTTAAAGCATATTGAACAGATATCCCCCGACAACTGCAGTAATCCAAATCACTGCTATAATGCCCGCAACGAGTCTTTTTTTAAAGATACTCGCGAGCATTGCCATTTCCGGTATCGCCATCCCAGCCCCGCCAATAATTAATGCGATGACCGCTCCAAGACTCATTCCTTTTTGCATCAGCGCCAGGCCAATAGGAATCGCAGTTTCTACCCGGATATAAAGTGGGACTCCAATTGATGCTGCTATTGGGACTGCAAATATACCAGTCCATCCGAAATAATTATCTTCATCCTATTATCATCTTCGTTAATAATATGATCATGCTGAAGTAGTGAAATCGTCATCTCTATAATTTCACGTGTTTCTTTTTTATTAATCGAATCAGCAAGTCGGTAATACACCCACCGACTATCTTTACGGCTCTCTACCAATCCTGCGGTTACTAAAATTGACATGTGTTTTGAAACGGTGGAAGGTGCAAGCGAAAGCAGTTCTATAATTTGACAAGCGCATAACTCGCCGCGCAGAAGCGCCATAAAAGCTCTCACTCGATGCTGGTCGGAAAGTGCTTTGGTTATACCGGTAAATTCTTCTATTGTCATTTGTTTTTTCCCTTGCTCTTCGGAAATGACATTTTCCAGATCATTGATACTGTAATTATTGCGGGTCTCAACGCAGAAAATGATATCCCATTCCAAAACGAAGAAGATAAAGTAATTGAAAAACAAAATGACCGTCGCGAACGTTCATTTCTGGCTTTCAGGAACCACTGGCTAAGCCAGTGGAGCCAGATGTCTCGTAAAGGCACTGTCGTGCCTTCTTGCTTTCGCGGCTTTGCCGCTTAATCAAGCTACCGCTTGTGGCGGTAGTACTTGACTGCTTTATGTTTTCCATGACCAGAGCAAAAAGAGAGGTGGCGATTCTTTATCATGGGAAGATGTCGAAGTTGATCGGATAACTATAAAATCTGTTGATATTCACTTTTACAAATATGTGATCCCTACAGGATCAAACGGCTTTTAGGTGTAAATTCAGTATCCATGATAGAGACGGCCAGCAGGGCGCGTCTCTACTCGTATCGAAGGGCTTCGATAGGATCCAGTTTTGAAGCCTTTATTGCAGGATACCAACCAAAAAATATGCCGGTAAAAGCACATACCAGACTGGACAAAATTACAGAGTTAAATGTTACCAGTATAGGCCATTTAAGAATCTGCCCGACAGCATAACTGGAAGCTACTCCCAGTGCCAGACCCACCAGACCACCGGTCACACTTACGATAATTGCTTCGATAAGAAATTGCATCATTATATCGATACCTCTTGCCCCTACTGCCATCCGCAGCCCGATCTCCCGGGTTCGTTCGGTGACCGAAACATACATGATATTCATGATACCTATCCCTCCCACCAGAAGAGAAATTCCTGCTATAGAAGCCAGAAGTACGGTTAAAAGACGACTGGTGGAACTGATTGCTGTCAACAGTTCCTGCTGAGATCCGATAGAAAAATCATTTTCATCAAATTCACTCAATCTATGCTGTGCCCTGAGGACCGCTTCGATTTCCGCCTTTGCTGCGTCGGCGTCCTTTTCATTGTGAGTTGACGCATAAATAGAGTTGATTCTGGTACCACCCAGGATTCTTTTCTGTACAGTAGTAAAGGGTGCGATTACTATGTCATCCTGATCCTGTCCAAAAGAGGTCTGCCCCTTTGATGCCAGCACTCCTATTACTTTGAAAGGGATATTTTTAAACCGGATATTTTTCCCTATCGGATCTTCACCACCAGGAAAAAGGTTTTCTACCACAGTTTTCCCAAGAACACAGACCTTTGCAGAGATAAGAATGTCTCTGGAAGTGAATTTATCACCCGACTCAATGGTCAGTTCACGAATCTGGAAATACCCTGTGTCCACCCCATGAATCTGTGTATACCAGTTATTTGCAGCAACAATCACCTGTCCACCACTGGAAACCGTAGGAGAGACTGCCTTGATAAGCTTGCATTGACTTCTGATAGCTTCCACATCATCGAGAGTCAGAGTCTGGGCTGAGCCTGCTCCACCGCGTGCTGCACCTTGTCGATAAGAGCCACGGTTTATCATGAGCATATTCGAGCCCATCTTTCCGATTTCATTCTGAATGCTCTGTTTGGAGCCCTGCCCGATAGCAAGCATTGTAATTACCGACCCTACACCGATTATAATACCCAGCATGGTCAGAAACATGCGGAACTTGTTTCTTCCAATCGCTTTAAGTGCCAACAGTATCAAACGAATTGTGTTCATATTTATCCTGAAGTTTTCAGATTTCTTCGTCCTTTGGAAGTCCTGCAAGTGCCTCTGCTGCAGAAGCCACCTTTTCAATTTTACGGTCCGAGATTATCTTTCCATCCCTCAGACGTATACTGCGTGAACTAAACATCGCAATATCCGCTTCATGAGTAACAAAGACAATAGTGCGGCCCTTTTTATTGAGATCCTGAAACAAAGCCATTATCTCGTACGAAGTTCTTGTGTCAAGGTTTCCGGTAGCCTCATCAGCCAGCAGAACTACAGGATCATTAACAAGAGCTCTGGCAATTGCTACACGCTGCTGCTGTCCTCCTGAGAGCTGGTTGGGTTTATGAAAACGACGATCTTTCAATCCTACAGCATCCAAGGCAACTTCTGCCCGCCTGCACCTTTCATCGTTGCTTATTTCTGGATTATAAAAAAGAGGCAACTCAACATTTTCCAGAGCAGTTGTTCTGGAAAGCAGGTTATATGATTGGAAAATAAAACCGATTTTACGATTCCGCATAACAGCCAGTTGATTGCGGTTCATGCTGGAAACCGCAGTCCCGTCGAGATAGTATTCTCCTCTGGTGGGCCTATCAAGACATCCCAGAATATTGAGTAAAGTTGATTTGCCGGAGCCACTGGTACCCATAATAGTGACAAACTCACCTGGATTGATTGTGATATCAACACCTTTAAGGGCTCGCACGGTTTCGCTTCCCACTGAGAAATCACGGCATATTTGATCTATTTTAATAATGGCTTTAACCATTGTCCCCTCCTCACTATCGTATACGGCCAGATCCTCTTGGGCGGCGTTGAGGCATGAACGGATTAACAGAGCCCGCATCCCCCTTTTGCTTGTTAAGTGATTCATTTCTTACAGAAAGAATTACCTCATCACCCTCTTTCAATCCTTCAATCACCTCTACATTTACCAGATCAGACAAGCCGGCCTTTATATGAACCGGATGAATAGTTTCTCCCCTTTTTATCCAAACAGAAGGCCGGTCTTTGCGCGGCTGCATTTGGCGATTTGATTTCTTTTTTCTCATAGTGGAAGTAGTGGAAGATTTTGCTATACTGCTGTCCCCAGATATGGAAGAATGCATTTTCTTTGTTGAATCAGTGTCAATTTTTCTACTTTTATTTTGTCCTGCTTGCCAATCCACTTTTTTTAACAGATTTTCATCAGGCATGAATCTGAGTGCTCTGGCAGGAATAGTCAACACATCATTGACTTCTTTTAAAAAGACTGTGATAGTGGCGGTCATTCCAGGCATCAGTTTCAAATCCGGATTCCTGGCAAGTACTGTTACAGTGTAGGTAACCACATTGGAGGTAACGACAGGTTCGAGCCTGACCTGCGAGACATTTCCATGAAAGGTATCTTCAGGGAAAGCATCAACGGTAAAGATCACCCTCTGCCCCTGTTTTACCTGCCCGATATCGGCTTCATCCACAGCAGCATACACTTCCATTTGAAGCATATCCTGAGCGATTGTAAACAATGTCGGGGCATTGAGGCTGGCTGCCACAGTCTGGCCTTCATCGACCGATCTGGACAGAACAGTACCATTTATTGGTGAATAGATAGTAGCATAACTGAGATTAAGTTTTGCTTTTTTCACTTCTGATAATGCTCTCTCCACACTGTTTTTTGCCCGTTCATACTCGTAGGTGGCCTGATCGATCTCCTGTTGACTGACCATGCCCTTTTCAAACAGTTTACTTGTCCGTTCGAATTTCTGTTTAAGAAAAGCATACTCGATCTGTGCACTCTTAAGAGCCACATTGTTGAGATCCAGTGCGGCTTGCAAGGTGGTTTGATCCAGTTCTGCAAGCAACTGTCCTTTGTGTACCGTAGAATTGAAATCGGCATGGATCTTTTTTACTACCCCCGAAACCTGTGTACCCACTTCTACTTTGTCAATAGGCTCAACAGTTCCGGTTGCAGAGATAGTCAGAGCTACCGTACCTTTGCTGACTGCAGCAGTCTCAAAGAATACCGGTTTTTCCGAATTTCTTCCTTTTAAAAGAAAAAAGGTCAATGCGGCTATTATTAATAAAAGCGATATTAGCAGCAGCACCAATTTATGACGAATCATATTCCTGATCCTCTCTTTAGGTTATATCTGGACTGGTATTCCCATATAGATATTAATCATCTGCATGGTCATCAATGCATTGATTTTTGATTCCAGTTGTTCTCTCAGGGACACCAGCCAGGCATTTTTTTCGATTAACAGATCTGTGGAGTTTATCATGCCCAGTTTAAACTGTTCCTGGGCTATTTCATAGCTTTGCAATGCTCTCTCATACTGCACCTGTGCTGCCATTAATTTACTTCTGGCAGCTTCCGCATTATAGAACACATCCTGAACCTCTTCCAGCAAACTTTTCTGCTCTTCCAGTAATGACAGTTCTGCCTGTTTAGCACTGATTTTAGCTTTTTCCAGATTCGTTTTAGTTTGTCGTCTGTCATAGATTGGGATACTAAGACTGGCACCGAACCGCAGATCGGCTCTGTCGGTAACTTGATCCACAAAAGGGGTCTCAAAGTCATTGCCAGTCGAAAGTCCGGCACTAAGGCTAAGTGAAGGGAAATATCCGGCCATAGCCTTCTTTATTCCCAAGGCTGCGATCTCTCTGCTCAGTTGACTGTTTGCAACTCCCGGCATCTTTTCAAGTGCAGCAGAGTAGATCTGCTGAATCTCAGGAATTGGTTCTAATTGAATAGTATCAGAGAGGTCTGGGAAGCTGAGAGCTATTATTGAATCAACAGGCAACTCCAGCAGTGAGTTTAATGCGCGTTGCTTTTGTTTAAGGTTGTTTACTGCTATTACCACATTATATTCATCTGTTGCCAGAGATGCTTCCATTTTGACAAGATCGATTTTAGTGGCTGCACCCACTGATAGCAGCTCTTTAGTTCTGTCCCGTTGTACCATAGATGCATCGCGGGCGATAATTGAACTCTGTAAAGCCTCCTTTGCATAAAAGACCTGAAGATAGGTATTTGTTATACTCTGGATAAGGCTAATCTCTTGCGCCTTTATCGATTCGTCGTTTTTCTGAATCTCTAACTGTTTCATTTTTATATCGGTACGGATTGCAGTACCCTCAAAAACAGTCCACCTTGCATTTGCAGAATAACTGACACCTTGAGATTCCCTTTTACCATCAAATTCGGGCGACAGGGAATAACTGACACCACCACTTACACTGGGATGCTGTGCTGCTTTTGCCGCCTGAAGAGACAAATCAGAACCAGAGCGGTCCAGCTTCAATCTTTTCATCTGAAGATTGTTTTCCAAGCAATGATCAATGCACCTTTGAAGATCCCAGCTCCCTGAATCTGCTGCTTCTGATAGAGAAATAATAAATAATATTGATACTGTTAAGATTACTTTTACCATAAGGGATTTGCCTGCTCAATTTTTCGTTTAATAATCGAATTCATTCTTTAGATTCACGGTTTCCATTTTTATTACAGACTTTTTTTGCAGAAACTACAGATGTTTTCGCGATTGACTCCGCTGCCATTGAGTGCGATTAAGGTAAGAAAGAAAAACAATTGTCATGCAAAAATACGGCCTGAAGTCCTGATGATGACGGAAGAATCATCCATAAAAGAGTTCCGATTTCGTTGTTAAAAATAGCTTAGTCCAGAATTACAATTCAACCCAAATTACTCATCAGACAGATCAGGGTATCCTGGAATCCGTAGCAGATGATAAGTTTTCACTCACATTCGCTTACCCTTGATGGAGCACTCTTAACACACTCTATTTCACCAGAAACGCATTTTTCACATGATCAATCTTATCCCCAATAATTGAAATGACATCAAAACGGCAGGGGGTTCCACATATATGGTGCTCGGTGATGTATTGGAGTGCAACGCGGGCAAGAGTCCGCTGTTTTGAAGGTGTAACCCAAAAAAGAGGATTACCGCAGGAAGAGTTTCTGCAGGATTTGACTTCTACAAAAACCAAAATTCCACTAGGATCTTTGGCAATGCAGTCAATTTCACCTGTTTTTGATCGGAATTTCCGGCAGATGATAGTGTAACCTTCTTTTAAAAGGTGCTGTGCGGCCAGTTCCTCTCCCAGATTCCCTTTTTGGTGAGTATTGAGATCTGGATTCATGGCGGTTCCCATCTCTTTTAAGGATGATTCAAAATGTGATTGAGCAGTATTGCGCCAATAGCTGCAATCATAAGCCAGGTGGGCCACTGCATTTTTACCATTTCGGTCCAGTATCTGATAGAAAACAGCGGATAGCTGCCAGTTTTACCTGTGTTTCTGCGGTCGGTTATTCGCCGATCGAAATCATCCGTTTTTTTTCTTAAAGACGAGCTGGTTGTTGAACTCTGACGGGCAGTGGAAGCACCTACTTTTTCATCAAAATCAACAGAATCAAGATGATCAAGCATCTCTTCAACTGTCGCGTAACGGTCTCGCTTCTCTTTTTTCAGCGCCTTAAGGATGATTAATTCCAGACGCTTGGGTGTATCTTTCCGTTTCGTGGAAGGAGGCACAGGAAGCTCATGAACCTGTTTGTAAGCGACAGCCATGGGATTATTTCCGGTAAATGGGGGGTGTCTGGTAACCATCTCATACATCACCACACCTAATGAGTAGATATCGGTTTGGACATCCAGAGCTTTTCCCTGAGCCTGTTCCGGAGACATATACTCAGGAGTGCCCACAGCAGAGCCGGTCATTGTGATATTGGTTCCGGAGAAGATTTTAGCTATCCCGAAATCACTCAGGCGTGCGACACCGTTTTTTTCCAGAAGCACATTCTGGGGTTTAATATCCCGGTGAATGATATTGCAATTGTGAGCATAGCGCAGCCCACGACAGATCTGTTTTGACAGGTCGATTATTTCGGTCAAAGGAAGCATTTTGTTTTCTGCAATATATCTTCCCAGATCGGTTCCATCAACATACTGCATGGCAAAATATTGCAGGCCGTCTTGCTCACCGTATTCAAAAATGCTTACTATATTCTGATGCTGAAGAAGGGAGATGGCTTTAGCTTCAATTTCGAAGCGTCTGGAAAACTCATCATCTCTGGACATATTTGGTGGAAGGACCTTTAAGGCCACAATTCTGTTAAGCGGCTCCTGAGAGGCCTTGTAGATATCCCCCATCCCGCCTTTTCCAATTTTACCCAGAATTTTATAATGACCGATTCTGGCTGGAATGGTGTCAGTGGCTTTGTTTTTGAGCATGTTCATAGGACAATCCAGAAATTAAAGCAATTCATTGTTTGGTATCAGAGTAAAAATAATTGTAACGCTCCGGCTATATACATCGAAAAAAAACACTTAATTATTATGCAAAAAAAAATAAGCACGAAATTCGAAATAAGAAAAAAAAATGGAATTAAATCCGAAACCCGTTATTTCCTATGAGACGATAGTCTATTTATTTCTGACGTCACTATCTTAATCACATCATCTACAGTTTTTGTGAGGTCATCATTGATGACTGTGTACTCGTATTTTCCCTGAGTCGAAGCGAAATCGATCTCGACAGAGGCATTTTTGAGCCGCACTCTGATGTCTTCATCATCATCGCTTTTTCTTCCCCGAAGTCTCTTCTCAAGCTCTTCGATACTGGGTGGGATAATTAAAACCCCTACTGCTTCAGGATATAACTTATCGAATTGTTTTTTTCCGAAAACATCGATGTCCATTATTATGTGTGAGCCTTGCTCAACTGTGGAATCGATGAAACTGCGCGGGGTTCCATAATAGTTATCATGAACCACGGCCCATTCTGCAAAAGAATTCTGGTCTACCTTTCTTTTAAACTCTTCGACAGGCATAAAAAAGTAGTGCTTCCCGTTGATTTCACCTGTGCGGGGTTTTCTGGTAGTTGCAGAGATTGAATAAACCAGATTTGGAACGGTTGCTTTAAGTTTGTCAAGAATTGTGGTTTTACCTGCACCTGAGGGGGCAGAAAATACGAAAATCTTTCCTTTTTGCTTTTTCATTTTTTTTAAGCTTCTATTCGGCTTTGAGCTCTTTTTGTGACTTATTACCTTCCATTAATATTAGCCTCACCTCAAGAGCTTCCCTTTTAAGCTCCAGTTCTTTTTCCAGGAGGTAGTGTACTTTTATTAGAAGGTTGATCATATTGTTAATGGTTCTGCTGATCACCAGAAACAGGATAAAGATCACAAAAAGTGTGATTAATGCAAGAATTATGTGTCCTGCCATAAGCCTCCCGGGACTTTATTGTTCAACCAGTAAAAAGATACATCGCGAGCAGAACTAAAAAAACAGGGAGTCAGTCTGGTATAATTTTTGATAATACTCTGTGGGTAAAATCGTACTAATTTACAGGCCAATTTAATCAGAGGAATAAATGCAGATAGGATTTCTGCTTGACCACGATCATGCCAGAGTGCTATTTTATGAAATTCCAAAAAAATTGCTATTTTCTACGAAGGAAAAAATAATGAGAGAAAAGATTCATCCCAAGTACGAATCAGTTACATTCACCTGCTCCTGTGGCAACAAGATTGAGACCAAAGCTACAGTAGGCAGCCGCCACATCGATATTTGCAGTGAATGTCATCCTTTCTATACCGGCAAACAGAAACTTATCGATAGTGCCGGTAGAGTCGATCGGTTCCGCAAACGTTATCAGAATTTTAAAAAGGAATCGTAAGAAACCATTTCTGGTTGCAGTTTTTCGGGACAGAAGTGGTCTATACCCTTCTGTCCCTTTTTTATACCAGTACACACAGATCGGCCAAACCTGAAACGAAGAACCCTATAGAGTGATTCGCTTTTCAACTTTAATTATGATTAAAAAGCTTACAGAATTTATCACCCGGGGGCACCCGTTTAAAAACTACTCTCTATTAAATAAGGAATTCAGATGAAATTCAAGACATATCTTAGCTGGCTTTTGCAAATTCCAGCAAATATGGCTTCTCTAATGGCCAAAAAAAATACTGTTGGTGGACAAGCCATACTTGAAGGTGTTATGATGCGTGGGAAGGAGAAAGTGTCCTGGGCTGTAAGAAAAGGCGACAACGAAGTAATAATCGAGCAGTTTCCGTTTTCATCGGTATGCAGGAAGTACAAAATTTTAGGCAGACCGATTATAAGAGGAGCGGTTAATCTGTTTGAATCGATGGCTCTTGGTTACAGAGCACTATCCCGCTCGGCTGACATTCTGGAGGACAGAGATAAATCGCAAAACGATTCCCCTTCAAAATTTAATAATCTTAAAGAGAAATTTTATACAGTCATAACCCTTCTTATTTCGCTTCTATTTGCAATGGGGTTGTTCATGTTTGCACCGATGTGGATTTTCTCTCGCTTTATTCCCGAAGAGTCTGCACTACTTTTTAATACTCTTGCAGGGTCTCTGCGCATTGTTTTACTGTTGATATATATGGTTTCAATCAGTTTTCTTAAAGATATCCGCAGACTTTTCGAATATCATGGAGCAGAACACAAGGCCATTTTCACCTTTGAGGATGGAAAAGATCTCAATATAAAAAACATGGCCAGCTACTCCACAGTTCATCCACGATGTGGCACCAGTTTTCTTCTTTTGGTTGGCATTGTCTGTGTTTTTCTGTTTTCAATTATTGATGCATTATTTATTCAGTTTATAGGACCATTTCCCAATGTTTTCAGCCGTTTTCTCCTACACATTATGCTTATTCCGCTGGTTGGAGGAACGTCGTATGAAGTTTTGAAACTCTCTGATCGATACCAGCATGTAGCTCTGGTTAATCTTATGATTAAACCGGGCTTGTGGCTTCAGAAAATTACAACCAGAGAGCCAGATGAAAAGCAGATGGAAGTGGCTTCCCTTGCACTGAAGGCAGCAATATGACAATGCAGGACAAAGTAGAAGCAGTGTTCAGACGGCACGATGAACTGGAGCAGATGCTTGCATCATCCGAAGTTGTCTCTGATCCATCGAAAATGGAAAAATTTGGAAGAGAATACAATAACATCCATAAGAATGTTCCAATTTTAAAAAAATTCGTGGAGATAGTAAAGTCGATTGAGGATGCCACTCAACTGCTTAGCAGTGAGTCGGACCCTGAACTTCTTGAACTTGCCCAGGAAGAGCTCCATACCAATGAAGAGCAGCTTCCGGGGCTGGAGCAGCAGGTAAAACGGCTTCTGGTTCCCCGTGATCTCAAAGATCTGAAGAACGCAATAATTGAAATACGGGCTGGAACCGGAGGAACCGAAGCTGGTATTTTCGGCGCTGATCTATATCGGATGTATACTCATTTCATAGAGCAGAAAAACTGGAATTACGAAATCCTAAGCTCCAGCTACGGTGACCTTAATGCCATCAAGGAGATTATCTTTCTGGTAAAAGGCGAAAATGCCTACGGCGAATTAAAGTATGAATCCGGTGTTCATCGGGTGCAAAGAGTCCCTCAAACTGAGGCTCAGGGCAGAATACATACCTCAGCCGCATCGGTGGTAGTATTTCCGGAAGCAGACGAATTTGAGATCGATATCAACCAAAACGATTTAAGAATTGATCTTTATTGTTCAAGTGGTCCTGGTGGCCAGTCGGTCAATACTACTTATTCCGCAGTCAGGATAGTACACATCCCCACAGGAATAACGGTGACCTGCCAGGATGAAAAATCACAGCTTAAGAATAAGGCAAAAGCACTGAAGGTTCTTCAGACCCGTTTATACGAAAAAAAGCTGGCAGAAATCGAAGCAGAAGAGTCTGCTGCCAGAAAAAGCATGGTCAGCACTGGCGATCGCAGTGCCAAAATCCGTACCTACAATTTCCCGCAAAACCGGGTCACTGATCACCGCATAAATCTTACTCTCTACAGCCTGGACAGAGTCATGGATGGTGATCTGCAGGAGCTCATTGATTCGCTGTCAATAGCCGAACTCAACGAACGAATTCAGCAATCCGGCATGTAAGCCAGATGCCTCCACACCGGCTAGCTATAGAGATGTCTATGACTATACAGGAAGCACTCTCTTTGCTCAGGAAAGAACTTTCAGCTCCTCTTGGCTGTTTTGCTCAGCCACAATCTGAAGAGATGCTGCAGTTTATCTTTAACTGTTCCCGATCCGAGTTATTCCTTTCATCGGATCGACCCCTCACCGAATTTCAAAAAGACCAATTGTTCCATATATTGAAACGCCGTCTTAAGGGAGAACCACTTGCCTATATTCTGGGAAAATCTTTTTTTTATTCCAGAGAGTTCAAAGTATCCGGAAGTACGCTGATTCCAAGACCTGACACTGAAATTCTGGTCGAGCAAGTACTTTTAAACGAAAAGCAAGAAGAAGCTTTTTTTGTGGATATAGGAGTCGGTTCCGGGATCATCTCAACTGTTCTTACAGAAGAGCGGCCTCAATGGAGAGCATTGGGAATAGATATCTCTTTTGAAACCCTGAAAGTGGCAAAGCAGAACATAACAACAGCGGTTCAACTGCTCTGCTCAGATCTTCTTTCTGCCTTGAAATCCGCAGAATTCGATTTTTTGGTCAGTAATCCACCATATATCTCTATCGATGAGATGAATGTGCTGGATCCGGAAGTAAAAGACTTTGAACCTCACCTGGCACTCTATGGAGGCAAGGATGGTCTTTACTTTTATCGAAAACTGGCCTCGGATGCCGGAAAAGTATTAAAGAAAAATGGAAGATTGTACTGTGAAATCGGATACAATCAAAAGGATTCAGTAATGGAAGTGTTCAGGAGTGCCGGCTGGGAAGATCTCGATATAACAAAGGATCTCTCCGGTCATCCACGGGTGCTGAGAGCGGTTTTGCGGAAGAATAGGCTCGCAAAATGAACCCGGAGATACAAACCCCTTTACCAGGATGGCTCAGCGGCTCAATTTGCATAAGATTACTTTCAAAAATCTATGGTGCAGCCATAAAAAGGCGCAATTCAAGTTTTGAACATAATCCAGAGTTTTTGTATAGATCCGGGTTTCCGGTTATCAGTGTTGGAGGGATCAGAGCTGGAGGAACCGGAAAGACCCCTCTTACCATGCAAATAGCACGATATCTTGTATCTCAGCAGTTTAATATAGCATTCCTTTCAAGAGGATACCGAAGAGCGTCGAGAAAAGATCAAATTGTTCTTCCGTATGGAAAAGCAGACTGGCAGTTGATTGGTGATGAACCGGCGATGTTACATGCCAATATTCCGCAATCATTTCTGGCGATTAGTTCCCAAAGGGTGCGAAGTGCTCAAAAGCTTCAGCAACAGGCTCCTTCCAATACGGTATTGCTTCTTGATGATGGTTTTCAGCATCGCAAATTGAGAAGGGATCTGGATATTGTCTGTCTCAATGAGAGCATACTTTCAGAGAAGCTGATGCCGGCCGGTTATCTTCGTGAGCCGATTGAGTCTTTGAATCGGGCGAATGCTCTGGTGCTTACCGGCTCAGAAGATCGGCTCTCAAAATTGAAAGATACTGCTTCAGATTTAAGTGAACTTTTTAAGGATAAAGCGATTTTTATTGCAGTGCAGAGCGTGGAGTGTTGGGTGAATGCATTTACCGGGGAGCAGCAGGTGGAGCCACCATTCAGAGAGCCTGTGGCCTTTTGCGGAATTGCCCGTCCACATCGTTTTTTCCAGCTTCTTAACACTCAGGGTGTATATCCAGTAAAAAAAATAATCTTTCCTGATCATCATCGCTTTTCACGATATGATATTGAATCTATCCACAAATTATATTCTCATGGTTTAGTTACGACCGAAAAAGATGCATTTCGTCTTAGAAATAATATTTTTGTTCCTGAGCTGAAATTGTGGTATCTTAAGATAAAAATTGTATTTGAATCCGATAGTCAATTAAACCGTTTTAATAATCTGATCAGTAATGTCGTGCTTAATAAATTTAAAAGGAGGCGCTCTTCATGAGATCGGGTAAACTTTCACTAGTTCTGGTTCTGCTTTCCACATTGATTCTTTTTTCCTCAACAAATGCCCAGGAAAAAAATGAAAGCACAAAGTATTTTGAAGTAAAAAATCCTTATGCCAATGTATATAAGGCATTGGATCCCAAGTCAGAAATCATTAAACAAGTGATGGTTGGTGAACGCCTGGAAATAATTGGCGAAGGAACATCCTGGCATAACGTTTTGGTCGATTCAGTAAGTGGATGGATTGAAAATCAAACAGGAAAGATTGTTCAAGGTAAAAAAGGCTTCCCTGTTTTCAGCTTTCTATTTCTTCTGTTGTTGGTTGGTGGTACCGGAGCTTTTGTTTATATGAGGGTCACAAACGTTAAAGCAACAGAAGAGGTATAAACGGTTTTATTTTGACTATGAAATTTAGCTGCTGGCGAATCACTGGACTCATTCTGGTTCTTTTTTCTTTCAAATTTGCTCAAGAACATGAGGTTGAGATCAGTGATTTTTTTGCAAAAGTTTATCTGGCACCCACTACCAGCTCCAGGTTTATTGGACTGGCACAGAAAGGGGAAGCTTATACTGTTGTAGAAACCAGAGATGCCTGGCTGCGAATACGTTTTAAAAATGCCGTTGGATGGATCCAACAAGCACAGACTCAGAAGCCTGGAACTCAGGCCGCATCTGCTCAAAGCAGTGCGGCTGATTCATCTATCCCAACCACAGACACCCAGAGTACCCCTGACAGCTCACAGGCTACCATCGCTGCTTTGGATACCCCTCAATCAACAACACCAGAAATTGCCCTTAAAACTGAACAGAAGCCAACATCAACCCAAAAGCCATCAGATTCACAAGCACCAAAACCTTCTTCAAAAGCAGAAAAAAAAGAAGAAGAGAAGCCTAAACGGGATTCCAAACGTAGAAACTGGTTCAGCCAGCAAAATTTTCTAAATAATCTACCACCCAAACAGGATATAGAAGATCTTGATATAAAGCATTTCCAGGTCACTTTTGGCCCTACAAGAGTTCTCCTTTATCTAAGTCCAGATGCACCTATTCTTGGAATGGCTAAAAAGGGAGATGTATTCCCTCTTGTAGGTGAAGGTGACACCTGGTGCAAGGTAGCGTATGCTGATACGGTCGGATGGATTGAAAAAAGGAACGGAAAAATTATCGATGCTCCCGAATCGTTACTTGTCAGCGATGTTCTTTTTTTCGGTGTAGTGTTGCTCATTTTAGCCCTATTAGTCACGCTTTTGCTGGTAATTCTTTCAATCCTAAGAAAAAAGCGAAACATAAAACCAGAAGACAATGCCATTCAAAAAAATTTGCTCATCGTTGCCAAGGCAAATAAGACCATTCAATATACACTCACCGATACCACCACTACTTTAGAGCGCTGTTTTGCAGAAATCGGGTTTGAAATTTCAGTAGTAAAAGACCCCTTATCAATAAGAAACATTACTCAAAGCAAAACATTCGACCTTCTGATCATTGACTGGAAATTTGAGCGCAACATCGTTTCTTATATGGAGAGACTTTTCAGCGGCATTGCAAATGCAAAGAAGATCTTGTGTATCGTTTACAACACCCCCGATCCTGCTGCAATGCGCCCTGGAAGAATATTCTCGAACACTGTATTTTTGGATCTTAACTTCTCTGATAGAGACATCTTTAAACTGGTTACTCCCCTGATATTATCGGATAAGAGTGCGCAAAAAAGCACACAATCTTCTGCCCTGCAGGGTAATATTGCTGATGGTAATCTTCTGGAAGTGTTGCAATTCATCGAGATTGGAAGTAAAACCGGTTGTCTGCTTATCGAAACGGATCGCCCGTTTGGTCTGATCTATTTTCTAAATGGCCGAATTATCTATGCTGCTACAGCTCAGGAAATTATTGGAAAAGAAGCTGTTTTCATGATTTTGAACCTTAAGGAAGGCAATTTCCGATTTATCCTCAATCGCAAGCCAAAATCCAGCAATGCAAATTTTTCAACGCTGGAGATACTGATGGAATGGACAAAGGCTTTAGATGAAGCTAATGGGCATTGATTATGGCCTTCGTCGGGTAGGAGTCGCGGTTACCGATGAACAGGGTCTGGCTATCAGAGGACTGACCACCATAGACCGCAGAAAAAACCCGGATTTAATTGCTGCTATCCTCTCCCTTATTAAACAGGAAAAGCCTGAAGCACTGGTGATCGGCCTTCCCCTTGACTTCAATGATGCAGAAACTGTAATGTCTAATGAAGTTCGGTCTTTTGCAGAGAAACTACAGATCAGTTCAAAACTTCCGGTCAATTTTGTTGATGAGAGTTATTCCTCAAAAAGAGCAGCAGAACTGATGAGATTCAGGAAAAAAAAGATGCGAAAAGACAAAGCAGCCATTGACCGTTTAGCTGCCTGTCTTATACTACAATCGTATCGTGAGGATCAGGGGTGGGAATATTAAAATCAGCATTCTTCCGGGTAACCTTTTTAGTCACTATTCTTATACATCAGTTCTGCACACCAGTTGTTGCCCCCCATTCTTCTTTACCCAAACCCACGATCCAAACGGTTAATCTGGGCATCTCCAATAGTTTTAAGGAAGCGATCCATATCAACTGGGCCATGCCACAGACCGAATCTTCTGTTGTTCAATCTTATACATTACTGAGAATGTTTGAAGCAGACTCCTTTTACAGTGTGCTTTCAGAGAACATTCCACCTGACACATTTAACTTTTACGACAACCTTGATCCTGCATCTTTCCCCCTTTCAAGCATAGAGAGAAATCAGGTTTACTACCGGGTTTTTGCGATCGATAAATCAGGGTTTTCCAGTGATACATCAGAGCCCTGCACACTGTGTCTGGTTCAGCAATCATCATTATTGAGTCTTGATTTAAATACCGGATGTATAAGCTGGTTTTCTGATATTCATTTCGGGGGGTTGCTTTCTTATTGCAAAATCTGGAAAGATTCACTACAAAAAAACCTTACCGGAAAAGAGCAGCATGCTTATCCTCAGACCGATAGACCAGCAATTTTCAAAACCTGCTTTCCAACAGATATTATAGACAGGGGCCGCTGGTTTTATGCCTTCTTTCTCAGAAGCTCTGACTGCCACTCCCTGAAAGTCGGGTACTTCGATGTTCCATAAAACATATCTATTTTCTGAAGTCTTTTTAGCATCAGTTCTGCTAGTATTCATGCTTGTTATTCAAAATTCTGATGCATCAGGAATTCGATACGGCATTAAATCGGTTCGTGATAATGAAATAACTGTTGACTTTACAGTTCTGCAAGAAGAAAGTTCTGAGTTACAATATTACTTTGCTTATCCAGATCCTGGTGAATTTAATGCAGATGCCCTCTTATCTGCTACCTTAACAGGTACATCGGAATCCATTCAGGTAAAAAAGATCTCCAGATCTTTCATAGGCAAAACACCTCTGCAATGGTGCAACTTTAATCTGAAAAATTTCAAGAGATCTTACCCACTGCACGGGACCATAACTATCGGTTATAACAGAGCTCTATTCAATGGTGCGCGGTCTGATGATTTTTCAGTTAGAAACGGTATAATCAGAGCTCCAATCAACATTTCTCTTCCAAAAGAGAAAACATCCATAGAGAAGTTACCTTTTTCAAATGGAATCAGAATCGAAGTCTCTGAAGACGGGATCTACAGTATTTCCTCATCGAATCTCATTTCGATGGGGATCAATATTGACCAAATATCTTCAAGAACATTCCGTCTTTTTAACAGAGGCAAAGAGGTACCTATTTACATCTCTAACTCTCAGAGAAGCAATCTCTCCTCAGATGATTTTCTGTTGTTTTATGGCCGGCATCTTAGAGGTAAATTCAGCAAATATGAACAATTCAGCAACACTAATGTTTACTGGCTTACCTGGGGGAAAACCGCCGGTTCCAGGGTTGCCGAAATCTCCGGAGAACGCCAGAAGAGTCTTACCGATTATGCCAATTCAGATCTGAAAAAAGCTGTCCAATTCTATGACACAGTTCATTTTGAAGTAGATACAGATATCAGATACCTTGGTAATGCCGAGGAGATGCCCATAGAAGAGCTGTTTGACCCGCCCGATGCAGACACATCTTTGGACAACTGGTACTGGGGATTTGTTGGTGAAGAGGAATTAACAACCTATCAGATAACCGTTCCATCTCCGGCAGCTTCTGGTCTGGCCAGAATGCAGATCTCTTTTACCGGACTTTCCAGCCTGGACAGTGTAAATAATGATCACCAGGTTAGAATACTGCTTAATAATAATCCTGTCGGAAATAACAACGTGGCAACCTGGGATGGCCAAAGGAATTATCTTTTCACCAGTGATACATTTTCTGTGACACAGCTCAAATCTGGCTTAAATGTGATCAGTTTCCTATGCCCATCACGAGGCTACATCGATCGATCTGCATTAAACTGGATCAGACTTGAATATGACCGCAATTATCAGTCAGTTGATGATCACATAGAATTTAAAAACAGCACTGATGGAATCGGTACTCTGGTGGAGTATCAGCTCAGTGGTTTTACCAGCGATCAGCTTGAATTGTGGGATATAAACCAGAACCGGTTTTTTACCAAATTATCTGTATTCAAGGGAAGCGGCAACCAGCGCAATATACACACCATTGCATTTCAGGATAGTGTCAACCATAACACCACCTATCTTGCCCAGACCAGATCACGCCGGCTCAAGCCTTCACTAATGATTCCTGACACTATCAGAACTGACTGGGATAAGCTTGCCGGATACCAATATATTGTAATTAGTGTTGACTCATTCAAAACAGAGCTGGAACCATTGCTGCAGCTCCATAACAGCCGGGGCCTTTCTACTGCATTTGTTAAAATTGATGACATATACAACTACTTTTCAGGTGGGATCCGTGATCCCGAAAGTATCAGAGCCTTCATTCGATACCTCTTTACCATATCAGGATCGAATCCGCCACGCTATCTTCTTTTAGGTGGAGACACCTCCCATGATCTGGACAAGAAAAACCGAAGCAGAAACATCATCCCTACCCGACTAAGTAGAATTCCGGGATGGGGACCGGCTGCTGATGACAGCTATTTTGCCACTGTTTGGGGAAATGATAATTTTCCGGATCTTTATGTGGGACGTTTTCCGGCTCAGGATCGCAACCAGATGCGGTTTATGGTGGAAAAAACAGTTCGTTACATCAAAACACCTCAAAGAGGGTTCTGGCGTGACAATATGCTTCTGTTAGGTGGCGGAGAAGCTGAATTTAGCAAATTCAATGAAGAATCAACAAGAGAAATAATCCGTCAGAAAATGAATATCACCCGTATAGAAGCTGATTCTGGATCACTGTTTTACAAAGATGGCTCCACTGCATCAAAAATTATAGCAGATAAAATCAATGCCGGTGTATTCATGATCAATTTTAATGGACATGGCGGAGGAAACATCTGGTCAGATAATAACTTTTTCGGCTATAAAGATCTCAATAGACTTTACAACGGCCAGTGGGGCAAATCCGGACATCTTCCTATGGTATTCAGTTTCACCTGTCTGACCGGTTTTTTTGAAAGTGTTTTCTACCGCTCCCTTGGTGAAGAATTCTTGAGAAATGGCCCAAATGGCTGTATCGGATTTTATGGCGCGTCTGCCTATACTTCCATGAGGGGAAACCTGATAATGAACAAGCTGATGCTGGAGACTGCATTTGATGGCCAGGTCGAGACGATCGGTGAATTGATAGATTTCTGTGAAATGAGCATGTTAGTAAGATACAGCTCTCAGTATCTGCCCCTTGTCCGACAATACAATCTTCTGGGCGATCCGGCACTTCCATGGAAACTCACTGCTGATACTCTTGATATGGCTCTGAACAATGCATCACTTAAAGATACTGACAGTCTGAAACTTCACTGTAATACAGCTCCCGTCAAAAGCGGTAACATCAAGATAACGGTAAGTACCGACATGGAAGAATGGTTTCAGTCTATTGATCCCATAACCGATGGTCGTTTTTCTGCAACTTATCCTGTAAAGAGCAATATCGCCTCTGCCGCAGGAACTGTGAGAGCCTATGCCTGGAACGATTCCACCGAAGTGCGCGGATGGCTCACTTTCAGTAAAGACAGCATCCTGGTATACGATATACAGATCTCCCCACAGAATCCGTTTTTCGGAGACAGTGTTCTTATTAACTGTAAATTATCTCTCGATTCTTCAATGCTACCGGCTAATGTATATTGCATGTATGATCTGGGAGCCACAACCAGCAAAGATCATTCATTCACAGGTATCCGAATGATTTCTGCTGATAATAACAGATGGGTATCTTCTCAGAAAGTTCCACTGACATTAAAAGGCAACCTCTCTGAAAAACTTCTGCTTTATTTCAGGGTTATGACACCTCTTAAATCCAGAGAAAGTAAGCTTTTCAGCTTTAACATAAGAGGACGACCGGATCTGCTTTTCACAGATGATTCGCTCAACATACAATGGATAAATGATTCCCTGAGAATCAATTCCACAGTTCTGAATTCCGGAAATGCCACTTCTCCACCTTTTCATATTCATTTCTTCTGGAATACCGATAGCAGAATTGATGATACTATTTTAACATTGTCTTGTTCCGATTCTCTGGCACCTGGGAAAGCCCGCGGGTTCTCCTTTGCACTTCCAGATACTCAGGGCAAACTCTGTTTCAGCGGATGGATTAATTATCAGGAGAGCTTTGCCGAACAGGATCATAATAATAACAGGCTCAGCGGATATACCAGCATAAACTTCGAAGACCTGAGTACACCACAAGATACTCTGAAAACTGAATGCAACTCAGTAACGGTGGTTCCTGCACAAGTAAAAAAGCAGAAACAGAGAACATTCATATTTACAGAAAAAATAAAGGAACCAACTCCGCTAAAAAACAGTTCTCAATGGGCTTCCCTTGTCTGCAAGAATCAAGCAGTTCAGTTTTCTCTGTTTAGCAGAGCAGAAGCGAATGCCACAGACACCCTGATCTGGTCTTTTAATGTTGATACTGCCAGTCAAAATGACACAGATGGTTATAAGTTTGCTGTGATGGCTTACGATTCGATTATTAAAGCCTGGAAAAGCAGCGGGAGTGTTATGACTTCGGCCAGCTCTATTCAAACGAAAAGTACTTCAAGTGGTCCCCTTGCACTTGCGAACATGAAAGATCTAAAGCCACCCGATATCCAGGTCACAGTTGCAGGAAGGAGCTTGAATTTTACCGATTACGCGGCTAAAGACAAACCATTTTCGATCTTTATCTCTGATGAATCGGGAATTGATCCGCAATCGGTCAGCGTGCTTCTAAACGGTAAAGCAATGGACCCTGACCGGATATCATCAGTGGAGCAATCCGATGCACTTGAAAATCTCTCCATAACCGCTTATCCTCAGGTGCAACACAAAATAGATTCTCTCCAGATTACAGCCATGGATCTGGCCGGAAACAGTGCAACCAGGACTGTTACTTATCAGCCTGGAGAGGAACTTTCAATCCGGTTTCTGGCTTGTCATCCCAATCCGTTTACAGCTCAGCAAATGCCCAATGGTTCCATAAGAAATGTCAAATTTGCCTTTCTTCTTACCGATGTTGCTGATAATGTTACTCTTACCATTTATACGGTTAGTGGAAAGCCTGTTCAATCCTGGTCTTTTCCATCGCTTATTGGCTACCAGGAAATAAAATGGAATGGAAGAGATCGTGATGGAGCAAGAATAGCAAATGGAACCTATTACGCCAAGCTGATAGCAAAAAATCGGCAGAAAAAAATAACAAAAATTATCCGTATCGCTAAACTTGAGGGATATTAATTATGTCTTTATACATAGTTGCGACTCCAATAGGGAACCTGGGAGATATGACATTCCGCGCAGTAAAAACTCTTAGTGAGGTGGAGCTCATTCTTGCAGAAGACACTCGCGTTTCAAAGAAGCTTTTGACCAATTTTGGAATTACCACCCCTGTTTGCACCTATCATGATTTCAATAAGGAAAAAATGACACCTTTACTTGTGGAACGTCTTAAAAAAGGTGAGACGATGGCATTGATAAGTGATGCCGGGACTCCAGGGATAGCCGATCCGGCATTCAATCTGGTTCGTGCAGCAGTTAAAGAGCAGATTTCTGTGATTCCCATTCCGGGGTCTTCAGCTTTGGTGGCAGCACTGGTTTGTAGTGGTCTTCCTACCGACCGGTTTGTGTTTGAGAATTTTCTTCCACATAAAAGCTCTCAGAGACGAAAGTTATTTGAATCATTGAAATCAGAGCACCGTACTGTGATTTTCTATGAAACGCCGCACCGTATTGTTAAGGTGCTGGGTGAGATAGACGAAATACTGGGAGACATTCAGGTGGTGATTGCACGTGAGATGACCAAGTTATATGAGGAGTTTCTCAGAGGAAGTGCCAAGTCGCTTCTGGAGCATTTTAAGACTGTTTCACCAAGAGGGGAGATGGTGGTATTGTTTAATATTCGCATTCATGCTGATATGGTGTGAGCTTTTTGTCAAAGAGAGTCTTCTCTGGAGTTTAGGGACGGAGGAACTTTTCTAACATCACTTACTTTCCTCCGTCCCTAAGGGGCTAAATCTGGGCTAATTTTTGATCCCCTTTTCCTTAAAGCCTATTACTTTCTTCACCTCCAAAAAACATTCAAAGTTTAAAAAGGTCAGAAAAAACAGGCCCTGTATATCCGAATGGTCTTCGATTTTGTCACTACCGAAAATTTTAGATACCCAAATCCATTTTTACGATCAAAGCCGATAAGGAGCAATGGTTTTCATTTTGAGTTCGCAGATTCCCATTCTTGGTCTGGAGTTTAGGGACGGAGGAACTTTTATAACGTCACTTATTTTCCTCCGTCCCTAGGGGGCCAAA
>JAEYNR010000031.1 GCA_023412475.1 Fibrobacterota bacterium
CTGGCTCCAAAGTTAAAGGGTGGAGAGCATTTTTAAGTGCAAACAAGGGACCGGATGGAAAGCAGGTTAATGCAATAGAACGTGTTGGTAACGGGCCATGGTATGACCGCAGAGGCAGACTGCTTGCTAATGATGTCAGTGAACTAATTAATTCACGGCCTAAAAACGCACACTCTGCAATAAAGAATGATCTTCCAAATGAGGATGGTGTTCCTAACAAATATCCTGACCCACTAAACCCGACCACGGCAGTCGATAATCATCTCACTATCACCGGAAGTGGAGAAGATGGCAAACTCTTCGTCAATAATAGCTCCGGTGATGGCGGTGGCTTTGATGGCGGTGGCTTTGGTGGTGGTGGCTTTGGTGGTGGAGGCTTTGGTGGTGGAGGTGGCTTTCTGACCGGTGCCTGCAGTGGTGACAATTTCACCTGCGAAGACTGGACATCTACTACTGCCAACAGTATGCCACGTGCAGGATTTTCATGGCCCCAGGATGGCTTTCGTGAAGAAGGGGGTGGCAGTGTAGGTTTCGGTATGGGTATGGGACACTGGATTTCCGGCTTTTGCGTGACTGGTTGCGAAGCAGGTATTGATCTTGATTTCAATACATTGGGTGGAACTGTGGGGGTTAAGACCATCGGAAATGGTGGCGGCTATGGCGGATTTTACTGTTTTGCTCTTAATCCATAAAAGTCGCTAACAGGAAGAAATGAATATTCAGTATAGAATATCAAATTAGAAAAAATTCTCTCAGAGTCAATTCAGATACAGTATTTAGTCTGATTGGCTCTGATAATACAATTTTCCTATTCAAGATGTTCCGGCTTTTTGTGTAGTTATTTCTTTCCTGTTATGATATTTAGATCCTTTTTCCTGATAGATATTATATATTGTAATATGGCAAATAGCTGAATGTTTTTTTTTAAATTATTAGATGTTTTTATAAGCAGGAGGGTAACTGTGTCTTTAAAAACGGCATTTTCATGTGCATTTGTTGTTCTGGTTTCGTTTTCCTTGTTTTTCGTTTCTCTATCCTGCGATGATAATGGGAATAACCCAACAACAGTGGAAGGTCCAGATGGTCCTGAAGATCCTGAGTGGGTTGGAAACTTTAAAGTCACTCTTAGAAAAGACATAGATGAAGAGGGCAATATAATTAGTAGTAGTGTTAATATCGTGGGCGCTGCCGCAGATGGTCCAGCTCTTTCAAATATGAGCTGGGACACAGTTATGACAGATGGTGACTGCTATTTGATTGAGCCGCGTCAACATTATTGTGAAGATCCCTGTGGTATAGGTAAAGTATGTGTCGGTGAAAACACTTGTAAAGCTGAACCGAAACGTATGGATATAGGCGAGATTACTGTAGATGGAATTAAAACCACTGAAAACACGACCACTTTTTCTTTAGGCGATCGCACCCCTTATATGCCTATTGAAGAGATGGTATTTCCTCCCTTTGATGATGGTGCGCAGATCACTTTTTCTGTTGCAGGCAACTCTGAAATAAACCCGTTTACCATTACAGGTAAAGGTATCGCTCCAATAGAATTAAAAAATGATACGATACGTTATGAAGATAGCACGGAGATAACCCTGGAATGGGAGAAATCAAAACTGGGACATGCTTCCATATTTTTTGAAATCGATATCTCCTACCATGGAGGAACTAAAGCCAGAATAGTGGGAGAAACCGATGATGATGGTTCCTATACCATATCTGCAAAAATATTGGATAAATTGAAATCATACGGTGTAGCTGGTTTTCCCAGACTTATAATTTATCGCAGAGCAACCTTTAAAAACAAAGCTGGTAATGTAAATCTTATTATTGAATCGGAAGAGATGCGTTATCTGCAGATTCCGGGCCTGATCTCATGCAATGGGTATTGTCCTGATGGCAAGACATGTGGTGCTGACAGAGTCTGTCGTTAAGTAAAATAATGATACAAGGATGAATACATATGTCAATAAGAGGTAATTATAAAATTATATCATCCCTGATGACTTTTTTAGGGGTGATCTCTATTTCACTGCATCTTTTCTGCAGTGATGACCCGGTTGAAAATCCGTCAGGACCTTCGGGACCTGAAGGGCCAGTTAGCTGGTCCTGTGTCATTTCGGGAACAGAACCGGACAGTTCAGGTAAAATCGGGTGCAAAGATGATTTCCTGACCCTTGCTTCACCACCTTTAAACGCCAGTATTCCTGGTGCGGTATCAGTGAAAACCGTTATTGATGACTGGGATAATGATGCTGTAAAGCTTTATTTCCAGAACTGTAAAAAATATAAAATTCACCATGAGTTTGCCTACGCCAATCTCTCCGGTAAAGGTAAGCTGCTTGTGCCTGATCTGGGTCAGTTTAACGTGACAGAATACAGCAGTATAAATCGTCGCTTTATTCTTGGTGCTGTAACCTATTATGAAGGACCGGGAGTGTGGGCTTACGAAATCGCACCCTATGACAATGCATCGGCCGAAATGATTAACCTGGCTTATCAAAAAATAGCTTCCAGTGCCTATTTCGGGGATTCTCTTTACTTCCATCCTACTTCTCAACTGGTGGAAAATGTAGCCAAAGATCTTCCTGATTCGGTCAAGATCATTACCACAGATGAACTTTACGAGGGTATCGATTACCAGCCCCTCAACTATGGAACCAGTATGGGAAAACTGGTTTTTGTTACTGCAAAGGAACTCGAAGGAGGCAAGTACGTTAGTTTTCGGGATATTGTTGTTCTTGATGAAGTTCCAAATGACATCTCTGTAACAAGTGGAATTATTACACAGATGTTTCAGACACCACTTTCTCATATTAACGTTTTGTCTCAAAACCGTGGTACCCCTAATATGAGTTTAAGTGATGCCTACACCGACAGTAAACTGCGGAAGTTTGAAGGTAAATGGGTAAAACTGGTGGTAGGACCTGAAAGATATTCGATAACCGAGGTTTCTGTTGAGGAAGCAGATAAGTGGTGGGACAATAACAGCCCTGCACAGGTTCAAATCGCAAATATGAATCTGGATGTAAGAGATTTGCGTGATATCAAAGAAATTTTGAGTTATCCCAGATTAAGTTTCACTGAAGCCATAGATTCGGCAATACCTGCATTTGGAGGTAAAGCCAGCCATTATGGTGCTTTCCCTCACATGGATAGCACAAAAGTCCCTTATCCCAAAGGGTTCGCAATACCCGTTTATTATTATCACCAGTTTATGCAGCAAAATGGGTTTCTGGAAAGTGTAGAAAAAATGCTGGCAGATACCGGTTTTATACATAATCCAAGTATTCGGGATGACAGTCTTGCCAGGTTGCGAAAAATGATAATGAGAGCACCGGTAGACACTGCATTTACCAGAATGCTTATGACAAAGCTGCAAAAAGAATATTCAGGTATCCGGATGCGTTTTCGCTCGAGTACAAATGCCGAAGATTTGGATGGCTTTACCGGTGCAGGTCTTTATACTTCAAAAAGCGGCGATCCTCATAACACCGAATCTATACTTGATGCAGTCCGTGAGGTATGGGCCAGTGTATGGTTTTTCCGGGCTTATGAAGAAAGAAGTTACCGCAAAATTGGACATGAAACCGTAGGAATGGCGCTGCTAGTACATCAATCATTTCCCAATGAAGAGGCTACGGGAGTGGCTATTACTGCAAATCCATATGATTTGTCCGGATTGGAACCGGCTTTCTACGTTAATGTACAGTATGGTGGTGAATCGGTGGTTCTGCCTGGTGCCGGTGTGTCTTCAGATGTGTTTGTCTACCATTACTACTCCTCAGGCAGGCCTATTGTCTTCCATGGACACTCCAATATACTACCTAAAGGCCAGGAAACTGTTCTGACCAACAAGCAGACATACCAGTTGGGAATTGCCCTTGAGGCAATACACAAGTTCTTTCAGCCTATTTATGGTAATGTTCCAGGAGCATGGTATGCCATGGATACAGAATTTAAATTCGATCAACCAATCGATGATCCTGATGGCGAACTTGTCCTTTATATGAAACAGGCACGACCTTATCCTGGAATGGGTAAATAGTAAAAAGCGGATGCGCATGCAGTTAATGCGTGCGCATCTTTCTCTTTTTAATCTAACTCTCTCCTGCTTCCCATTCTTTTTCGAATTTCTTATTTCGTGCTTACTCTTATTTATACCTGTTTGAACTTCTATCCAATCGTTTGATTTAGGTTATATCTATGATTTTGACTATGGACCATTAAAAGGAGACAGTGTATTTTTATTACAAATTTGAGCATCTTTTTTAAATAATAAGTTTTTACAGTTATGTGGTGGATTTACGCAATAATATCAGCTTTTTTCGCTTCCCTTACAGCCATCTTTGCAAAATTGGGTGTGTCGAATATCAATTCAAATCTTGCAACAGCAATACGGACGATTGTTGTACTCATAATGATTTGGGCAATTGTACTGGCAAGAGGAGAAGCAAAAGGAATTGGCTCATTATCGAAGCAGAATATCATTTTTCTTATAGTTTCGGGATTCGCGACAGGCTTATCATGGCTGTTTTATTTTAAAGCCCTTCAACTGGGGAATGTATCACAGGTAGCGCCTGTGGACAAACTCAGCATAGCCCTGACAATAGCTTTATCTGTGGTGTTTTTAGGAGAAACACTGACTTTAAAAACTACAATCGGAGCTATTTTAATTATTGCTGGAACCGTTGTTTTGATTTCGAAATAGTTGAACAACGAAAAAAAAGCAAAAACGGCAATGACAGCAAAATTGCAACAGACAGAAAATTGACTACACGAGATTGTCAGGCAGGTGTTTTTAAAACGAAAAAGGGATCTTACAGAGGCGTAGCTGAAGTTATTTTATAGCTTAGCATTAATTGCCGGAGTATTATATTTTTCCCGATTTGAGGCTATCTTGTTTTTATTTTGTAGTAGCTTAGTTACCAGTATTTTCTTATAATATGAATCTATAAAAACTTACCATATCAGTTAAAAACCTATGCCTTCTTTTTTCTTTCAGACCTTCGGATGCCAGATGAATGTGGCAGATTCGGATGATCTGCAACGATTGCTTGTAGCTCGCGGCTTTTTTAGCAGCAACAGTATCGAAAATGCCGATCTGATTATAGTGAACACCTGCAGTGTAAGGGAAAATGCTGAACAGAAAGCAAAGACGCGTATTTACGGATTTACGCGACTTAAAAAAAAGGGGGCCGCTCTGTGGGTTATTGGCTGCATGGCACAAAGACTGGGCGATTCTCTTCGGGATGAGATTCCGGGGGTGGATCTGGTGATCGGGGCAAAAGCGGTTGATTCGATGGAGATGATTGTTGATCAGTATTATCCCAGGCAAAATGCTCTGCATACCACTCTTATTAAAAAGAGTGAAATTAGTGACTTTTTGGCCGTGATGCGCGGGTGCAACAATTACTGCTCTTACTGCATTGTACCCTATGTGAGGGGTGAAGAAAAATCTATACCTGTGAAAGTGATTGAAAAATCGATAATCAGGCGGGTTTCTGAAGGTATAAAGGAGATAAATCTTCTTGGCCAGAATGTGAACTCTTATAATGATGAGGGGAGCGATTTTGCAGATCTTCTACGGAAGGTTGCTTCCATAGATGGACTCCAGCGGATTCGATTTACCACTTCTCACCCTAAAGATTGTAGCGAAAAACTGATTAGAACCATTGCAGAGATACCAAAAATCTGCAAACATCTTCATATGCCGTTTCAGGCTGGTTCTGACAGGATTTTAGCGCTGATGAACCGCAGGTATACTTCTTCGCATTATCGCTCCTTAATTGAGATGATCCGCAAGTATATTCCTGAAGCAGATATTACTACCGATATAATTGTAGGTTTCCCATCTGAGAAAACTGAAGAATTTGAAGAGACCCTTAATATTGTAAAAGAGGCCTGTTTTACTACTGCATTCATGTTTGCCTATTCAGTAAGGGAGGGAACAAAAGCTGCAGAGATGGCCGACGATGTTCCAAAAGAGGTAAAGCTGGATCGGTTAAAAGCATTAGTAGAGCAACAGACCGCAATTACACGTTCAATTTATGAGGGCTTTGTTGGCAAAGAGCTTCATATGCTGGCTAGTGGTCGTCAGGAGAAAAAGGATAAGTTATGGATGGGTATGGATCAGGGATGTAAACGGCTTCTGCTTTCTTGCGAAGATGCAGAGGCAGGAATGATTTTTAAGGTACGAGCGGCAAAAAGCAGCGGAATGACCCTTATTTGTGAAAGGATATAAAAGATGAGATTCCTGAAATGGAGTGTTTTATTTGTAGCTGCGTTTATGGTGGCTTGGGTTCTGATCTTTACATTCACTCAGGAGCCCTTCAAAATTATGGTTCCTGCACGTATTCTGGCGTACCAGACACCTCCTATTCCTGTATATATATATGTGGCTGGGGCTTTTGGGGCTGGGCTTCTGATAGGCTTATGGGTGGCGCTCTACTATTTTGTGGTTCAGAAACGCCTTCTTGGTATGAAAAGAAAAGAGGCTAGTACTCTGGAAGAGGAACTGACCAGTAATAGAAACGAGCTTGAGCGGCTTCAGGCTGAATTGGATCGTAAAAATGAACAGTTGCAATCTTTAAATCATCAGGAAAATGAGGACAAGGCCACTGGAGAACAGTGATGGATAAAAACTACAGACCCTGCTTTGTTACCAGTGCAGTCATCCTGCTGGCATTAATCCTGTTTGTAAAAGCTTTTGAGCTAAACGCTGCCATTGAAAGTGCTGGGGCAGGAAAAAACGTAAAAGCACTTGAGGCTGCATACCGCAAAAATCCTGCAGATTTGAATAGCCGGTTCTCTTACGCAGAAGTTGCTCCATGTTCGACTGCGATTCGACTATATACAGAAATTACCAGGTCAGAAAAAACGGCTGATTCGCTCAAAGTACTCGCTTTTGCCAGGCTGGGTGATTACAGTTATGCCCGTAAGGATTATTCTGTGTCGGTAGAGAACTATCGACAGGCAGCTAAAAAAAAAAGCTTACCCCTTTTTCGACACAAATGGGCCTTAGCCTCCATGGCGGCTGGTGACAATGATGCCGCACAGTCATTATGGCATACTTTGTCTCTGGAATATGGTGATAAATTCTCCAGTATGGCCAATTATTACCTGGGGCTTCTGCAGGTCAAAAAAAGTAATTATAAGGATGCTATGAGCCTATTTATGAAGAGTGGAAAGCCTGATCCAAAGCACTACTGGACAATAGCTTCTCTGGCAGGTAAACTCGAATGTGCATCAAAGCTCGGGATGAGTGAGAAGGTAAAAGAGTTCAGTGAACAGCTTAGACCTTATCAGAAGAATCTGCTGGAAAAGGATCTGCTGGAGCTTTCAGCCGATTCTGCCTCTTTGCGGTCTGGTTCTCTAGGGAAAAAAGATCTTTCTTCTGAACTAAACTCTTTGGGTTCCTCACTGGGACTTTATACTCTACAGATTGGTGCATTCGGATCTGCAGAGAATGCCAGAAATCTTCATAAAAAACTCAGTAAAGAATTTAAAGATGTAACAATGGTTGAGGCAAAACCGGGTGAACAGGTGTTTTACAGAGTCCGTATAGGTTCTTTTTCCTCCAGAGAGGAAGCTTTGAAATTTGCATCGGATTCTTTAGATCAAGCTGGTCTCAAATATAGTGTTGTGGAAAAATAAAGCGGTAGAAATGCATTTTTAATGCGCCTTTTTACAGGAGGATTCTCTGGTGGAATATGAAATAGTTATAGGGCTTGAGATACATGCACAATTATTAACAAACACAAAGCTTTTCTGTAACTGCAGATCAAGATTTGGCGATGCACCTAATACAAATGGATGTCCGGTATGTCTGGGCCTTCCCGGAGCACTTCCTGTGCTTAACCGTCGCGCAGTTGAAATGGCCGTACGGATGGGGCTGGCTATAGGCTGCGGCATCAATACCCGCTCAATCTTTGCCCGCAAGAACTATTTCTATCCGGATCTGCCCAAAGGATATCAGATCTCTCAGTACGACATGCCAATATGTGGCAAGGGTGAGATTATTATTGATGTCGATGGAGTCAAAAAAAGCGTTGGGGTCACCCGTATACACATTGAAGAGGATGCTGGTAAACTGATTCATGATCAGGATGTTGATTCTCTGTTTGATGTCAACAGGTGCGGTACTCCTCTTATTGAAATTGTCAGCGAACCCGATATGCGTTCTCCAAGAGAGGCTTATGAATATTTCGCCGGAATAAAGCAGATCCTAGAATATCTTCAGATTTGTGACTGCAATCTGGAGGAGGGATCTATGCGCTGTGATGCCAACATCTCTTTGCGTCCCAAAGGGGAGACAAAGCTTGGGACCAAGATAGAAATTAAAAATATGAACACTCTCAGGGGGCTGGAGAAGGCTTTGGAATATGAAGCACGGCGTCAGGAAGAAGTCTTGAGGTCCGGGGGGAAAATCATCCAACAAACCTACCTTTGGGATCCTTCAACCAACCGCTCTATCCCCATGCGCTCAAAAGAGGATGCTCATGATTACCGGTATTTCCCTGAGCCTGATCTGATGCCGCTTGTGGTTGAACAAAAATTCATTGATTCACTCAAAGAAACTCTCCCTGAGCTTCCGGCTGTCAGAAGAGCTCGCTTCGAACAGCAATATGAAATAACCGCTAATGCCGCAGAACTGCTTACCGTAGAGAGAGCGCTGGCCGATTACTTTGAAGAGACTGTTAGTATTTTCAGCGATGCCCGCCAGGTGGCTAACTGGATAATGACCGATATATTGAGAATCATTAATGATCAGAAAATATCCATTTCTCAACTGCGAATTACCCCTTCAAGACTGGCCTCGTTACTTAAACTGGTTCAGGATGGAACTGTGAGTGCTAAAGCTGCCAGGAAGGTGATTGATCTGATGCACGCAGAGGACAAGGAGCCGGTAGAGATTATCGATCAACAGGGACTTAGACAGGTATCGGACTCAAATGCTCTGGAGAGTGCAATCCAAAAAGTGCTGGATGCAAATCCTGAGGAAGTAGAGCGTTATAAATCCGGTAACAAAAAACTGATCAGTTTCTTTGTTGGACAGACAATGAGGGCCACAAAAGGTGCCGGCAACCCAAAGGAGATTAACTCCATTCTGGCTAAACTGCTTGATTAAACTGATGAAAAAACTGCAAACGATTCTTTTAGTGCTATTTTTTTGCGCAATGCTCATGGCTGAGGCTGTTGCGAGCGCATCTGCGGATTCGTTGGTTGCTGATACGTCTGCCACTGTGACGGTTGCCGATACGACTGCTGCTAGTGCAGCGGCTATTGATACCTCCGCCAGTATGGCGGTTACTGACAGGCTGCCTGATCCAGATCAGGTGGCTATAGATTCGGGTGAGCAGAAGAAAGAAAAAACAAAACTGATAAAGCGTACCTTTGACTCCAGACAGCAGGTCTCTCTGGGTGTAGGGATGATGGTTTTTATTGCACTGATCATGACTACAGCCCAATCGTGGAATCCTAAGAACTAGGGGGAATGGTTAGAAGATAATAAATCTCGAATTTCGAATAATGAATATCGAAGTAAAGAAAAAAAGATCGATCTCAGAAAGAGCGACAAAAGCTGGGAGCTACGGGTTCGAAGGTCGGTCAGGAGTTCATTGATAAATCCCACTGCTTTAGAGAACGCATTTCGATTTCCGAAATTCGACATTCGTAATTCGATTTTTTCCCATCTCAGGGGTTTAGCGTTGCAACGCCGAACCTTGAACCCTCTACTCTCAACACCCGTTATCTCTTATCACCTTTGAGTAGAATTTCCCCGAATCTTTAATTATTCTTTTCTGAGTCTTAAAATCTACATAGATAATTCCAAAACGTTTAGAATACCCCTCTTCCCATTCGAAATTATCAAGAAGAGACCAGGCAAAATATCCCTTTACATCGACACCCTGCTGAATTGCCTCATGCAGGGCCCGGATATAACTTCGGTAATATTCAACAAGCTGAGGGTCGTGCACCATTGATTCTTCAGAAATGGTGTCTGGGTAGGCCGCACCGTTTTCCATTATATATATAGGAATCTTACCACATTCATCAGTTACTTTTAGCAGCATGTCTTTGAAACCGTCCGGATAGACTATCCAGGGAAGGATAGATGGTTATTCATGATTAGTCCTGTAGGGAAAAAGTGAATCTTGTTAAAAAAAATAAGTAACTACTCCGCAGTTATATCGTCGAAAAAATTAAAAAAAATAGAAAAAGTATATCAAAACAATATCTAACCAAATATTAATTCCACCTTCATTAGTACCTAAGTAAGGTGGACTGGAAAAAAATATCTAAACGAAGAATCAGAATCAATAGTGGCTGATTATGGATAGTTAAAAACTCATTTAAAAAAAGGTGGCGGAAAGTGGTGGCAATAAAGACAGACAGAAAACCGGGGGATTACATCAGGAGTTTCTCGGGTCTTTTGAAAACTTTTCTCTCATCTCAGCATTTAACAGGACACCTGATCTTTGAGATCAGGTGTTCTGACTATAAAACCTTTCTTTTTCGCTATGAATTAGCCTCTAATCCTAAACGTCAGCCGTTCTTTCCTCTCCTTTGGCTCCAAAAAACGTCCACGCCACAATATCTGTTCCCAATCTGAAGCGTTCTCGCGAAGGATTGAGTTTTCCATCTAAACATTGTATAATATCTTCGATACGTGTTTACCATTATCTAAGGACATGTTTATGCAGATTCAATTTTGTGGAGGCGCGCAGACGGTTACCGGATCCCATACGCTTATTTCGGTAAATGGCAAGAAAATTCTTTTTGAATGTGGTTTATTTCAGGGCAGACGTCAGGAATCCTATGAAAAAAATCAGAATTTCACTTTTGACCCACAGTCGCTGGATTCAGTAGTGCTGAGTCATGCCCATATTGATCATAGCGGTAATCTTCCAAATCTGGTAAAGAAGGGGTACAAAGGACCGATATATGCAACCCCGGCCACAATTGATCTGTGCAAAATAATGCTTCGTGACTCTGCATATCTTCAGGAAAAAGATTTAGAATTCGTAAACATTATCCGGCGCCGTAGTCACCAACCTGAACTGCAACCTTTATATAATATTCAGGATGTGGAAAAGACTCTGGGGCTTTTTAATTCCGTCGAATATGATAAAGAGTTTGAATTGGGCCAGGGGATCAGGGTGATGTTTCGTGATGCTGGCCATATTTTAGGTTCTGCAAGTGTTCACCTGGAGATTAATGAGCAGGGACGGGCATACAAGCTGGGGCTGACCGGTGATATAGGCCGACCCAATATGCCTTTGACGCATGATCCCAATGTGCTTCGGGAGCTTGATCTTCTGGTCATGGAAAGCACCTACGGTAACCGTTTTCATGGACTGTATGATAATGTCGAAGAAGATGTTGCTCTGGCAATACGGGAAACCGCAGCGGGTGGGGGGAAGATAATTATTCCTTGCTTTGCTGTAGGAAGAACCCAGATTATGGTTTATGTGCTTCACAAATTGTTTAACCACAACCGTATTCCGGATCTTCCAATCTTTGTAGACAGTCCTCTGGCTTGTAATGCGACTGAAATTTTCCGATCATACCCCAATTATCTGGATCGGGAGACCAACCGGGTCTTCCTGAGTTATGACAAAGATCCGTTTGGATTTCAAAGGCTTACATATGTGCATGATGTGGAAGGATCTAAGAGGTTGAATTTTATGGCATACCCTCATGTTATTATCTCCGGTTCTGGGATGGCTGAAGGGGGCAGAATTCTTCATCACCTCAGAAACAATATTGAAAATCCCAGAAATCTTATTCTGTTTGTAGGTTATGCTGCAAAAGAGACGTTGGCCAGAAAAATCATAGATGGCAACAGGACGGTGAAAATATTTGGTGAAGAGCACCAGGTAAGAAGTAAAGTGAAGGTACTCGATGCATTCAGTGCTCATGCGGACAGGCGAAATTTGCTGGATTATGTAGGAATTAACTCCCCCCAGCGTTTAAAGCATATTTTTCTGGTGCACGGAGAGCAGGATCAGGCCATGCCTCTTAGAGATGGCATTCGAAGCCAGGGCTTTCAAAATGTACATTATCCAGCACCTGGAGAAATTTTCACCTATAACCGGGATACCTGGTGATAAACGAAGAAGAAATTCCTGTTGTCTGCGCCATAATAGAAGAAAAAGGTATGATTTTAGCGGCGCAGCGCGGGATTAATCAGTCAAATGCCGGCCTCTGGGAGTTTCCCGGAGGGAAGGTTCACTCTGGAGAGACTGCAGAACAGGCCCTCAAGCGTGAAATTCGTGAAGAGCTTACGGTGGAGATAAATATTGTAAAACAATTGGAGGCGGTTTCATACCGTTATCCATGGATATTTATAAAGCTGATTCCATTTGTTTGCAGTATTAATCAGGGCGAGCCGGTTGCTATAGAGCACGCGCAGGTGAGCTTTTTTAATCGCAATGATTGCGGGAAAATTCTATGGTCTCCTGCGGATATTAAAGTGATGGAGGAGTACTGGGAGAGGAAAATTTCTTTTTAAATTCAACATTTGATATTCGTTATTTTTTCTCCAATTATCTTCATGGCGATCTCGATCTTCGCCTCCTCAACCCAGTTTATCTCAATCCCTCTTCTTTCCATTCCTCTAAACCAGGTCTCCTGGCGTTTAGCCAGTTGATGGATGTTTTGGCGCAGACGCGACACCATAGTCTCATAGTCCACTTCACCATCGATAAAAAGTGCAATGTGTTTGTATTCCATTCCAAATAATGCAAACCGCTCTCTGGGGATTCCAGAATGCAGCAATTTTCTAACTTCATCGATCATTCCCTCTTTCAGGCGCGCTTCAAGTCTTGTGTCGATACGTTGTCTCAGTTTTGCCCTTTCCCATCTTGTGCACAATACCAGAGGAGTTATTTTTGGATTCTGATGTTGTTCAGAAGTAAAACTCTGTCCGCTCATAGCCACTTCAAGAGCCCGGATTATCCGCTTTTTACTGCTAAGGTCGGTTTTTTCGTAAAGTAGTTTGTTTAATTGGAGCAGCTTCTTTTCAAGATCGTCCTTCTGCTGTGTCATCAGTTCTGCCCTAAGTGGGGTATTTTCCGGAATTGCAGGGATTTGGTAATTTTTTAGTACTGCTTCGATGTATAGACCTGTGCCACCAACCACAACCGGCATTTGTTTTCTGGATACAATCTGATTAAATACTTTAAAAAAGTCGTTCTGGTAGTGATACAATGTATAAATATCTGCAGGATCTGCGACATCAATGAGATGATATGGGACCAGGCCCTTGGAAGTCTGGTATTCTTTAAGGTCTTTTCCAGTACCGATATCCATTGCGCGATATACCTGACGCGAATCTGCGGAGATGATTTCCCCTTTCACCTGGAGAGCGATTTGCACACCCAAGGTGGTTTTTCCAGAAGCGGTTGGCCCGCAGACAACGATCAGATTCTTTTTGTAGTTCAACAACAACCCCGCAAACCAGATTAACTGTTGCCAGTAAGTGAGAAAGGGTTTATAATAATGAAACACTTGTTCAATTAAGGTTAGATCAACTGACTAAAAAGTTTCGGCCCCGGAATGCGTACTGAAAATATAATAATAATTGCCACTCTATTGCTTTTAAGCTGTGTAGTTCCATCTGAACCACCAGTGAAAAGCCAGGAAATATTCCTTTGCTCCTTAGATACAATCTCGCCTTATTCATCGATAAAAATCGCATTTTCATCGCCAATTGAAGATTCTCAGGTGATATCGTTTCATTTCTCGCCTTCTTTCTTTGATCACTATTACATTTTATCATCATCAAAAGATACCCTTGAGCTGATCCCATCGAGTCCATTCTTGGGTAATACACGGTATAGTCTCATTGCACCAGCAAAACTTTTTAGTTTTTACACTTATGCACATGAACAGGAACCAAACAATACAGCCGAGACTGCAGATCTGTTTACTGCAAAGATATTTGGGTCAGTGTCTACTGTCAATGATACTGATTGTTTTATTATTAAAGATAAGGTAAGAAGATTTTACTTGAGATCATACTATTCGGAATCAGTCTTCTTGTTATCTGATAGTATGGGCAAGGTTACTTCACCCGGGATTTACCGGTCGATGGATTCGCTGACAGTACCGGATTCATTCTTTTATCCACTTCTTTTGCGAGTTTTTTCATATTACCGTTCCAGTGGTGGATATTACGAGATCGGCAAAATTAACAGTTAGTCGGGAAAGACGATGAAATATACAGAGAAGTTTGCAGAGCTGGTAAGCAAAATAATGCAGGATAGCGAGAATGCCGTGCTTCTTGGCACTATTTACAGCCCCTTCTGGGAAATGGTTGTTGGGGCGGTTTGCGAGGTAATAAGAAATGGAGAGGATCTAGAGGCATTTCTTGAAAAGGAGCAGCATCTGATTGATTTCGGGATCACACCCGAGCTTTGTCCTGATCGGCAAAGCTGTGTTTCTGCGATTACCGGATACCCAAAGGAGAGAGTTCCTGTTCAGATTCTTACGGTGTCAAACTGGATCTCCATTCTTGTCTGCAAGATTCTCAAGGGAGATAAAGAGGAGCTGCTGCAAAAAAAAATAGAGACTTCAAAAATAGGTATCCGTAAAACAGAGCAGGAAATTCGAACATATCAGCAGGAAAGAAAGGACCTTTTGCAATCTTTTCTGGAAAGATCTGCTTCGGGTGGACAGCATATTAAATTTCTGGATCTTCTCGATGAGATAGACAATTTGACACTGGAGAGTCTAAGGGTAAAGAAAGCTATTTCAAACGGGGCATTTTTAACAGTTGAGCAGAAACGCTCTCATGTAGAGAGAGAAAAACGGATTCAGAAAGAGGTTCAGTGGTATAATTCTTTACTTGGTTCCATAAAGGAACGGGAAGGCATGCTGGAGGTTAAGAAGGTTGGTGATCGGATAACAGCCAGTTTTATTTTGCTTCTTGATTATGAGCAGAGTATAGAGAAAGCTGATGAAGAGATTAAAAAAATAAAGAAGCAGCATCAGGAAATTTCTCCACTGGAAATTCAAAGCAAGGTACAAAAAGAGCTGGAAAAGATCAGGGATCTTGTCAGGCTGTCTTCAAGACGGTGTCACTGTGAGTGCAATCCGCTTATATTAGAAGAAAGTAAGTATTTGACGTTTCAGACAATCAGCGAGTGCTTTGAGCGGATTCTGGAGTTTGATCCTAAAATTTTTTACAATGATCGGGTGACGATCTTTGGCAAACCACAGGTTCTTCTGGCCCCTGGTGTCGGGAATGCTCTTTATGACTGGGAAAACAATATTCTGATTGTACCTCTGAATGCTTATGGAAATAATGCTATGGCTTCCATTGCAGCAGGCATAATCGAGTATCGCCTGGATGTAGATGAAAGTCGTTATCTGCTTACCACCTATAATCAGCTTGCAGAGAATAAAAATATTCGCTCGAGCACAGCTTTAAAGAGCCAACTGGTTAAAGATTACATTACCTGGATGACTTCGGAATATAAAGGATACAGAATCCTTAAAAAAGAGATCAAGCAGTGGTTTGAGCATGAGATAGCTCCCGGTAAGAACGAAATTTATACTCCAGTATCTTATCAGATATTCAATTTGAAAAAAGAGGAATATCAAAAACAGTTGTCCGAAGCTGAGGAGAAGGTCAAAGAGGGGATAGAATCATGCAGTGATCAGCAGCTCTGGGCCAGCAGTATCCTTTTTTACCAAAAAGGTGAACTCTCCGAGGCACTTCGTTTTTTGGAGGTGATTGTCAGCAGAAAAGAGGCATCACCAATGGTTTACTACAATATTGGACAAATCGCTTCGAAATTAAACATGCGACAGGTTGCTCAGAATGGATTTACTGAATATATAAAACGCAATCCTCAGTCCTGGTGGGCAAAGAATGCTCAGGAGAGACTGGGCAGATTGTAGGAAAGTTTCCACTTTTTTGTTTTTCTGTTCTTGTTTCGGATTTCGTGCTTGCCGGTCGGAAGTCTCCCCTTTAACTAGGGGATTTTTGGCTTGACGTACTACTATCATTTGGCGACAGTCCGGGTGACTGTTAGGCTCCACATTAATGAGAAGCTATTTTTATTCCGATTCTTTGTTTAATATTAGTTCTTGTTTTTTCCGGTTAGATATTATCTTCACCTTAAGTTTAATTTCTCAAATCTAAGATCTTTAATCCTAAGATGTTGAGCAGCTCTTGATCTGATCAGCGTAACTTAAATGTTGACAACGCCTTAAAAAAAAAGTAACTTTTGTTGTAACTACGGCAGTTATCTAATCGGAAAAAAACAATGAACTGGTAGCCTAATAATTTCAAATCAGAATGAAATTCCAAATCACAATTCTTAAACCCTAAACAGAAATAAGAGTGTTTTAAGGTAGCTAAAGTATTTCATAATGGACTTGTTTGCCCTTTTTAACGTTCTTAGTTATTAGGATTTGTTTAAGATTGGTGCTTGAGTTTTGGGATTTCGTAACTACTGGCAGAACTAACTGAGTAGTTACCTTTTGTTAGTACTAAAGCGGGAGGGTTTCTGGCCGTGCTATTAAAACCGGTCGTTTCAATTGTTGGAAGGCCTAATGTAGGCAAGTCAAGTCTTTTCAACCGGATTATCGGTAAAAGAATCGCAGTTGTTGATGATTTTTCTGGAGTTACAAGAGATAGAAACTATTATTCTGCTCAATGGAGTGGGGTGCCTTTTCTGATTGTGGACACTGGAGGGCTTATTCCCAATGTTCACGATGCAATGCCGGAAGCAATTCATGATCAGGTAAACATAGCGATAAAAGAATCCGATATGGTGCTTTTTATGGTAGATGCAGGTACCGGTCCTACCGATCTGGATCTTCTTGTGGCAAAGCAGCTTAAAAGGATTTCTGAGCGGGTCATTCTGGTGGTGAACAAGGCAGAGTCATCTTCTATAATTTTTGATCTGGATAGATTTTGGTCGCTGGGTATTGGCACTCCTCATCCCATCTCTGCACTTCATGGAAACGGGGTAGCAGATCTTCTTGATCAGGTGCTGGAAATAATTTCCAGAGAGCCATCGGAGCCAGTTGAGGAAGTGGAGCCGGATTTGAGACTAACGATACTCGGTCGTCCAAATGCCGGAAAGTCATCTCTGGTAAATAAGCTTCTAGGGCAAAAACGGATGATAGTGGATGATAAGCCGGGTACCACCAGAGATGCGATCGATACCAAGCTTGACTATAATGGCCGTGAAGTCACCCTAATCGATACTGCAGGGCTTCGCAAACGTGCTCGTGTGAAGCAGGATATGGAATACTATTCCAATTTGCGGGCTCTTAGCAGCATAGAGCGATGCGATGTCTGTGTATTGATGATTGATGTGAATGAGCTGATCGGGGTTCAAGATCTTCGGATCTTAAAAAAAATCATTGAGATGCACA
Organism: Fibrobacterota bacterium; assembly: GCA_023412475.1. Lineage (GTDB taxonomy): Bacteria > Fibrobacterota > Chitinivibrionia > Chitinivibrionales > Chitinispirillaceae > JAAYPC01. Next base: position 17,404 of record JAEYNR010000031.1, read on the forward strand.
AGGGCGTGCTTTTGTGCTGGAATAAATGGGATCTCAAGGAGAAGGATCACAGGACTTTTGATGAGCTTGTGGAAGAAACTCGCAGGGAATTCATGGAATTAAGATGGATTCCGATGCTCTCAATTTCTGCGCTGACCGGACAGCGGGTTAACATGGTAATTGAGCGTGCTATTAAAATAAAGGAAAGAATGGAGTTGCGGGTTCCTTCATCAGAATTCGAAAATCAGGTTTTTAGCTGGATAAGAGCTCATCCTCATCCTGCAATTCCGGAAAATCCTGTGCGATTTCTGGGAGCGCGACAGATCGGTGCACCATATCCTCTATTCAGGTTCTTTGTTACTAACCCCAATGAGATCTCTCCTGGTTATATTCGTTTTCTATCCAACAAGATCTATGAGACATATGATTTTGAAGGGTGCCCATTGACGTTGGAATTCCGTCCAATAAAAAAACAGAAAAATTTCGAAGTTCATCAGTTTGGGATAATGCCTGATGGAGGAGCTACAGAGGAGGAAGGGTGAGAATAGGAATTTTAGGTGCAGGGAGCTGGGCTATTGCTCTTACTGTATTGCTGCATAAACGTGGACATCAGATTTGCATGTGGGAGTTTGATTCCAAAGACGCTGAGATGTTGCAACAGAAGCGGGAACATCCGGTAAAGCTGCCGGGAATACAGATTCCCGATGAAGTTGAGATTGTCAATGATATTACTGCTGCTGTAAAGGACTGTGAATTTATTATCTGTGCAGTACCCTCTCAGACAATGCGATCAACTATGCAGCGTGTCGTACAGTTGTGCTCAGTAGAAGAGATCAGCAGTGTCCAGGGATGGGTGATTGTTGCCAAAGGAATAGAAACCGATACTTTAAAGCTAATGACAGATGTTTTGCTTGAAGAGCTGCCCCAGATTACTTCCGATAAGTTGCTGGTTCTCTCAGGGCCATCTCATGCTGAGGAGGTTTCCAGAAATATTCCTTCCACAGTTGTTGCAGCATCTGAAAATAGAGAGCTGGCACTGCAGATTCAGGAAAATTTCTCTACTGAAACGTTTCGTATCTATACCAATAGTGACATTAGAGGTGTGGAGCTGGCCGGAAGTGTAAAAAATGTTATTGCTCTGGCTGCAGGAATAAGTGATGGCTTGGGCTGTGGTGATAATACCAAAGGTGCAATAATGACCAGGGGCATTGCAGAGATGATGCGGCTTGGTCGAAAAATTGGCGCACAGGAGAGCACTTTTTCCGGATTGGCTGGAATAGGGGATCTGATTACAACCTGTATCAGCAAACACAGCAGAAACCGTAAAATGGGCGAACTGATAGCTTCCGGACTGAATCTGCAGGAGGCTTTATCAAAAATGACGATGGTTGCTGAGGGTGTGGCAACTACCCGCTCAGTTCATCAGCTTGCTGAAAAACTGGGAATTGAGATGCCGATTACCGCTGCTGTTTACAGCTTACTATTTGAGGGGAAGGATGCCAAGATGATGGCTAAAGAGCTGATGCTGCGGGAGTTGAAGACTGAATGGTATTGAGATGGTGTAAAGAAAGGGAACGATAAGCTACACGGTAGCTTAAATCGGAGGGGCCTGCTGGTTAGTAGATGTAGTGGTAATTTCCGTTATAATGCCTGTTTTTTTTATAAGTATAAATGAATACAGATTCTGCCAAGGGACTGGGCCATCATGGATATACCCAAAAAAGCTTACTATTCAATCAGTGAAGTCTGTCGATTTACCTCCCTGGAACCTCACGTGCTGCGTTACTGGGAAAGTGAATTTCCACAACTGCGGCCAAAAAAAAACCGGGCAGGAAACAGAGCGTACCGGGAAAAAGACATAACACTGATTAAAAACATTAAACACCTGCTCTATGACGAAAAGTTTACCATTTCTGGTGCAAGGAAAAAGCTTTCTGAGTTGCAAAAAGCACCTCCTGAAAAAACTCCAAAACAATCTCCTCCCCAGGAAACCACAATAGCACCTGCAGAAAAAATATCTGCCTTTCAGTTGCAACTGGATCTGTCTTTGACTGGAGAAATCACTCGCAGTGAAATTAAAAATGAACTGGAAGAGATATTAAAGATTATCAGAGAATAAGATTTACCAGTGTATTATAACTGCAAAGTAGCAGTATCGCATGCTGACACTTGAGAATACATTGTTCCTTTCTAAGAGTACCATAACCCTCCCCTTTGAAAACAACAAGCTCTGTCAATCTGTTTAAATACATGTTTTTTTTCTGCGCGATAAAGTTTATGCCACCTCCTTTATATACCCTTTGAAGAATCAGCCCGCCAAGTGTCCAATAACCGGCTAGCCGTAAAAACTTGTCTGCAAAAGGCAGGATGAACACAGCATAAAAAAAATTACTGACTTGAATAAGCAATTTTCAAAATTTCTGCCACATACCAGTTTTATTACTTCAGAAGTCAAATCTGAAAAAGTTTATCTTATGCCTTATTATGTACCATTTTAAAAAAAATCTTCTACTTTATTAATTGTTATTTAATTCACAACATCAATATTATTACTTCAGAAGTCAACTCGTTAAACGATTTATCTTATGTCTTAATATGGAAAAAAGTTCATAAAATCATTTACTCTTTTAACTGTTTTTGTTCCTATGAACCTAAAATTACTGCAAAAATCAATGCATGAAGCGCTTCATCTTTTATCTCATCATAACAAAATTTTCATAAAATCATTTTCTCTATTAATTGTCTTTGTTTTCTAAATAAAAAAAACTTTTTAAATTTATTTATCATTAAATTACGGTTGTGTGTGTGGCATTAGATCGTTGTTAATGACAGGTAATACTTAAACCTGATTTCGTGGCGATTAATTGACGATGAGATGCACAGTCTGCCTTGAGAAGCCAGGGGTTTTCCAAAGCTCGGGCATATCCAAAGGGTGATGTGTTCAAGCTTTCGAAAGCTTCAGAAATAACAAGGCGGCGAAGTAGATTACGTCAAAGAATGCGGTCTTTAAACGGTGGCTTTGCACAGGAGCCAATGCGTTTAAAGAACGACAGTGACAAGTCTTTCGATTTAGGTTAAAATCATTTCTGTCATACAATGTTTACTGAGATAATGCTGAAAATTTTTTAAACGCAGGGAGGTTTTAACAATGAATAAAAAAAGAAACATAGCAATTATGATAACGTTAGCTTCATCTTTGCTGATTAACACTGCTATCCAGGCTGCTAACGAATGGGCTGTTGATTCCAAAGGTCATATCACTCTAAATGGTACACCCTTCAGGGTCAAAGGTGGATCATGGTTTGGGCTTGAAGGAAGACATGAAGAGGCTTCCGATGAAAAAAATCCAAGTGGTGCCCCAATGGAGATATACATGGGAAACGTGTTCTGGTCATCAAGTACCCGTACACTTGCCAGTGATGCAACAGAAATAAAGAATCTGGGATTTAACTCTATAAGGATGCCTGTTTCACCGCAGACTCTTGATGACAATGACTCACAGGGTAAAGACCCTAATCTTAAGAATACCGAATCTGTGCGTGTTCAGGGGGCTTTTACTGCATTGAAAGAAGTCGTCAAGGCTTGCGCAGATGCCGGTCTTTATGTTCTGCTGGATATGCACTCCTGTTCTAATTATGTTGGATGGAGAGCCGGACGTATAGATGCCCGACCACCCTATGCGGATGCAAATCGTGAGGAATACGAGTATAAACGAGAGGACTGCTCCTGTGCAGCCACCAATAACCCCAGTACTGTTACCCGTATCCAGGCTTATGATGTGGACAAATGGTTAGCAGATCTGAAGACACTGGCTGGCCTGGGAAAGGAAATCGGTGCAGATAATATCATGGGTATCGATATATTTAATGAACCCTTTGACTATAGTTGGGAAGATTGGACTAATTTAATTGATCTGGCTTATGAGGCGATCAGCTCAGTTAATCCTAATATTCTTATCTTTGCACAGGGAATCGGTGGCAGCAATGGCAATCAGGATGGTACCCCGGATACCTTTGAAGATAGCCCTCATGGGGATAAGGCCACAAACGTTAACTGGGGTGAAAACCTTTATGAAGCAGGTAAAAAGCCACCAAAAATGCCCAAAAGCAAGCTGGTATACTCACCTCACTGCTACGGCCCCTCAGTTTGTACTCAACCCATGTTCGCAGATCTGGATGCACAGCCCGAGTGCGCAGGGATGATAGAAAATGATTTTGGTGATACAAAATGTCAGATAGTAATCAAGCCCGAAAACCTGATACCAGGTTGGCACGAGCATTTCGGCTATCTTAAAGCTCAGGGATATGCAATATGTATTGGGGAGTTCGGAGGAAATTTGGATTGGCCAGCAAAATCTGAGTCGCGCCATCAGAAACGCTACAGTTATTTGACAAGCACAAATTCCGAGGAACAGTGGCAGCGGGCTTTTATCGATTACCTGATAAAGGAAGGTATTTACGATTCTTTTTACTGGTCTATTAACCCCGAATCTGCCGATACCTATGGAATATTTAAGTCTCCCTACGACCCGATTTCAAACAAGTCCGGATGGGGTACATGGTCAGGTACCGATTCAAGGAAACTTACAATGCTCCAAAAACTCTGGGATGCACCAGAAACCGATAACCCGGGCCATGCTCTAGGTTCAATGAAAAAACCTGCACGCAGCATAAAAAATGGTTACTCCTGCAAAGTGTCGAGTGCTGGTGTAATTACCTATAAATTACCCAAAGCCGGACAGGTTTCTCTGAAACTTTACGATGTTAACGGCCGGTTGCATTCTCAAATTATTGGTAAGAAGCAGGATGCAGGCACCTATTCAATTAGTCGCAGTCAGATGGCTTCTGCGGCCGGCTCCTATGTGGTTGCTTTCAGGGCCGGTGACTTTTCTTTTAATCAGATGGTATATTTGACAAAATAAACCTGTGCGCTGTGATATAATGATTTGAAAAAAGGTGGTTTAATCAGACCGGATTAAGCCGCCTTTTTTTATTAAGCAATTGGATCTGTTTGCTGCAGGCAGTGCGGAAAATTTCCACTCGGGCTACTTTTAAGAGTCTTTGCAGAATAACCATTTCGGCTGTTGGTGGTGTTTTTGTTGCGATGGCAACTGACATAACTTTATGGCCAATTACTACATTTCCCCTGCACTTACGTAACTTTATGGCAAATTACTACATTTCCCCTGCACTACCACATAAATTTATGGCAAATCAGTACATTTCCCCTGCACTTACGTAACTTTATGGCAAATAAGTACAGACGTCCGGCCGGACGTCTCTACAATTATAAAAAAACATATGCTGCTTACTAATAACGATAAATTGCTTGCTAAAAACAATATACTGCTTGCTAAAAACAATATATTACTCTCTTAAAATGTTGATTTGCTCAAATCAGACGTGGTTTAAAAATGAAAACCACTTAATGGAGCTGATAAATCTGATGTATATAAAGAAAACAGGCACTTAATGGCAGATTATATCGAATCTGTTTGACTGCGAAACAATATCTCGACAAACTGATTTTTATCAAAAACATTTAAATCAGGGGAACCTTTTTATGTTTTCACGAAAGCCGGATGAGCAAATCTGAAGTTGAGGCTCTGCCAGGATACGTTTTATGTAGCCATTAAACGTATCTATAAGAAGATGCTTTAAAAAAGGACTGGCTGGTTAAAACAATGAAATTACTGATATGGGGAAAAAACAATAAGCGTCTCCCCCTGATGGGGAAGCACATTGATCAAATCAGGGAGGAAGTCCGAAACCTTTGTGTGGAGCAAAAAAACTTCATTTTACCGTCTGGAATTGAAAACCGTATCTGATGGCACACTCTCCCCACGGTGGTTGTAAGATGTTACATAGTACCAGTATTGATTTGGGTAGCTTTTCTCTGCATAGTCATAAAAACTGGTACCGCTTGTAGAATCCAGAACTGAAAATGGACCATCTTGCGCATCTGCCCTGTGGATAACATAGCCTGAAAATGGTGTCATCTTAAAATCAGGAGCATTCCAGTAAAGCACTATATAACTTGATGAATACGAGGATTGCAGACCGGTCGGGGCCTGGGGAACATTGTATGGTATCCGGTATCCCGTTGTATACGAAGATAAAACACTTTCACCGCCATAACCGATTGCTTTTGCCTTGTAATAGTACAATGAGTCGGATGATACCGTATCAGAAAAGAAAGTATCTGTTGTAGTCCCTGCAAGAACGAGGTAATCGAATGAGCTGGTTGTAGAACGATATAGCTCGTATTCATTTGCTCCGTAACTTTCCTGCCAGGAAACCACTATAGTGTCTTCGTGAGTTCCTTGTGTTGCACTGATCGACCCTGGTGGATACGGTGGACTTAACTTTGCAGAAACAGTCGCTGTACTGAGTTCACTTTCGTTGAGGTTGACGCTGGACACTCTGTAATAATAAGTCTTGCTGTTCTGTACCGAATCCATATACTGTACGGTGGTTGCACTGTCAATCTGCTGAAAGGGACCCGTATTTGAATCAGATCTGTAGACGTAGAATTTCGGTGCATTACCCGTATTATACCAGGTCAAACTGATGTAAAGCTGAGAGCCTGATGCTGAAAGACTGGATGGTGGAGGTAATCTTATTCCACCCATTCGGGTACTCCAGCTACTGGTATCTGTGCCTTTTATGGCAAAGATTGCATAATAGGTAGTGTACAATGTTGCAACAGAATCGTTGTAGAAGGTGTCTGAGCAGGTATCAATGATTGTCAGTAGAGAAGAATAGCCTGATGCCCTGCCAATTATATACTTCTCTGCACCATCTACCTTGGACCAGGAGAGTGCTATATGGGTACCGTAAAGATAATTGCTGGCCGATAATGTCTTCGGTGCAGGAAGCGACAGTGCCTGTTCATATAAAAAATTGCTTTTTTCTCCCACTCCCGACTGATTAAATCCTGCGATTTTGTAATAATAAAAAATGTTAACTGCTGGAGGAGTATCGGTGTAAGTAGTTTCTGTGATGGTATCTATAGCAATATATCCGGTAGCAGATTCCGTAGATCTGAAAATTACATATCCGTCAGCTTCTTCACCGCTTGGGTTGGATTCCCAGGTTAAGGTAATACTGCCTGTCTGGCTTAGCGCATCAGTCAGATTCGGCTGTAGCGGTCTGGCAATAATATGCCCGCTTTTTTCTTCGCTATAAGGAGTTGTATATCCGAGAACCATAGCCAACACTCTGAAAGAGTAGGTTCCCGATTCGCTAAAGGAGAAATTTGCGAAAGTGTCGGTTATTGGATCCCTGATAATTGAATATCCTTGCGGATCAGTACAGAAGATCATGTAAACGTCGGCATCAGTAACTTTTGACCACTGCAATTTCAGAGTGTCAGAAACGACTGTAACTGTAAAATTCTGCACTCCATTTTTATATTTGATATTTGTATATGAGAATTCCTGTGTTTCTCCGTTTATACTTACCGATGTAACTTTGTAATGGCTAGTACCTTCAGTTAGTGAGGAATCGTAATAGATGGTATCTTTTACATTTTTTAGCAACACATAACTTACACTGTCAAGGGATTTGAAAATATTATAGGAGGAGGCTCCCATAGTCTTATTCCACATCAGTTTCAGGTTATTGTTTTCCAACTGGGAATTTAGTCCAGTTGGGGGGGCCATCTTTTTGGCTAAAACAGGTTCAGCTTTTTTGCCTGTACGGGAGCGATATTTTACCGCTACAGTGTAGTAGGCGCTAAATTGTGTAGAATCTGCGTAAACCGGTTCGTAAACTGTGTCAACTGCTATGTATGGACCGGAAAGAGCGTTAGAGGAGCGGTAAACGATGTAGCTTTCGGCTACCGTTACTGCATCCCAGGTCAGTTGAAGTGTATATGGTATGTCTGCTGAACCAGTGAGGTTTTTAACCTGTTCCAGTGCAGCAGGATAACCGGTTACAAGTTCACTGAAATAACCTTCTGCTCCGGAAGAATCCATGGCACAGACACGGTAATAACTAGTATCTGCAGCAGAAGAGTCGATGTAGAGAGTATCGATAATTTTAGAAGAAACCAGTGCGGAAGCACTTTTGTTAGTGGCGCGGTACAGATGATATCCGGTTGCACCGGGAACTGGGCTCCAGCTCAGGGCTACGTAAGCCTGGAAAGTTCCTTGTGATGCGCTCAGTTTTTCCGGTTCTTTGAGATCTGGGCCTTCGGCCACAAAAGCGTTGCCGAATCTGCTTTCAACTCCATACTGATTGACAGCACTCATCAAGTAAATCCAGATTATTCCTGGAGACACAGGATCGCAGTAGCGGTCCTCCTGTGTTGAATCAATCAATATGGCCTGTGAATCCAGATGGATGGTTCTGTAAATTTTATAATGGGAAACACCCGGTATCGTATCCCAGTAAAGTAAAATGCAGGATCTTGAATCTCTATTAACTTTCAGTTCTGGTGGATCGAATTTAGTGACATATCCTGCTTTGAAAAGTGAGCGTGGCCCCTCCTGACTGTCGGGGCTTATGGTAGATATCTCGTAGTAAAAATTTCGGGTGGAATTTACATAATCTACATAGAAAGTATCACTGGTGGTAGTGATTTCTTTGTATTCTCCGTTAATATCTTCCGAACGATAAACCCGATACGCCAGAGCCTCATCAACACTGTTCCAATAAATAAAGATCTTGTTTTCGTAGTGGCCTTCTGAAATATCAGAAATTTCCGGAGCTTCGAGAAACCCTATGGCGAAGCCGGAATCATATGCACTTGCCGGACCGCAACTTCCATTGAGGTCCTGTGAAGACACCTTGTAGAAATAAAAGGTGTTAGCCTTTACAGTATCTACATAAAAACTGTCGCTTACTGCAGATGCGATTTCCACATAGGGACCTTTTGCACTGTCTGCCCTGAAAATACAACTGGACTTCGAAGCGCTGTTTGGGCTCCAGGCCAGCTTGATCTGACTGTAATGTTTGCCTTTTGAAGCAACCAGAGACTTTGGAGGAGCAAGATTTATGATCTTAAAGCCAGTGACAGGTGTTGCAGACCTGCTTATACCGAATTCATTACGGGCTCTGACCGTGTAATTGTACCTTGCAAAAGACTGCAGGGCATCAAAGTAATTTGCGGCTTCGGTTACTGCTATACTATCAAAGGTACTGCCGGAAATTTCCTTTCGGTAAATAATGTATCCGGATGAAGATTGGCTGGTCTGCCATTCTAAGTATACACCCGAATAATCAGAGTTGGCTTGGAGACTTTCAACAACTCTTGGTGGAATACCCGGTGGAGTGATTATTGAACCGGTATCTGTGAGACTGTCGCCAGTCACGGTTACTATTGTAAGTTGATAATAAATATTCTTGAAGATTTTGACTCCGGCAAGAGTTAGATTCGGGTATTCACTGGTGTAATTTATAATTAGTGAATCGGGATGATATCCGGCTTTTAAAGTGTAGTTTAAAAAATCGACAGCTACCGAGCAGCGAATCATGCCGGTTGAATCGGTAAAATTAAAATCACTCCAGTAAGAATCTGCCATTATTGAGACAGATGTTTCGATTTCCCGCATACCCAGTATATCTCCGCCTCTCATATTGCAGTGAAGTACTGACAATACAATCAATAATAGAAAAGAAAACGCTGTGAAGCGGAAAGCTATACTTTTCAGTCTGATTATCATGTTAACCTACCAGTAAATCCCATTTGTCAGAAAAAGAGTGAAATGGAAAAACCAACTGCACAGAGACCGGAAACAGCATAGAGTGCATTTCGGATTCTGGAGTCACTGTCGGTTTTTTCTGTTTGTCTCTTATAACTTTCGAATGTTGAAGTTAAATGCTCTTTGTCCGCATTTTTATGTCGCTGGTAAAGTTGTGTCTCTTTGTCCAGCCCCTTTTTAATTCGGTCATTCATTACTAGTCCACCTATCATCCCGACAAGGGCTGTATTGCCAAATACCAGCAGCCTGGTTCCACGGAAAAACTGCTGATCCAGTCGTTTGGGGAGTGGCTTAAATAAAGATTTTTTGGCTTTCATGGGAGGAATATAAACTTCAGCAGGTATAGGTATCGTTGAACCTGCAATATTCTCAGGCTGTGAGCTTTCGATATTTATTTCCTGATTCTGTTCCGGTTTTATTGCAGATACATTTTCTTCAGACATCAGATTTGTATCAGACTCCAGCTCAAGAGTTGTATTTACTGTAATTTCATTTTCCGTACTATCAGCCAAAGCGGTTTTTGCTAAAGATGAATCTGCAGTATCAGTGACAGTTGAGTCAGATTTTGCAGAAATAGTGGTGTTGGAGAAGTGAGCCATTGATTGTGGCTGGATCTCTGATATTACAGAATCAGCAGTCAGATCCTGCACTGTTTTTAAAGATGGTAAACCTGAAGAGTCGGTATCTGGCGAAGATAAAGAATCATCTCCGTTGAGGCTCTTCAAGATTAGTTGAGTGAGTTCATCGACGTAATATATGGAAGTTTGTGCACCATTTAACAGACGATTGATAGTTAAGAGTTCTTTGCTCTCCAGGAGATCTTTAAAATTGACGGAAAGCTTGTATGAGTTGGTGTCTCCTTTAATAGAGCCAAAAATCACATATCTGGCTCCTACCAGAGAGGCTATTCTTTTCATGCATTCATCGCTATCGCAGGATCCCATTTTTAAAACACTGCTAAGATAACGGGTTCCTATGGCGTTGTGTCCGGTGTCTTTAAGCTTTTGAATTAGATGGTCGGTAAAACTGTTTCTGACTTCAATAAGATTAGAATCAACGGCGAAAGGCAGCACAACCAGTCCAGGTGAGGAATTGAGTGGATATGTTTTCTGTGCCAATATAATGAAGAGAAATATGGAAAAACAGAAGAAACGAATTCCTCTAAACAATGGTAATGTCTTTTTAATTATACTATAACCCATCAGGAGGCGAACCTCTCTTGCGGTGAATGGAAAAACTTATCCGGTTTTTGCATCTATTAATCCGGCATCTGAGTTTCAGTCTTATCCAATATAAATCGCCAAAATACTTAAAACACCAAAAAGTTAAAAAGGTGTTGCATGGCTTCTTTTCACTGTTCGCGGGAGCAGGAAAAATAACGTTATAATACCTAGTCAGAAAAGATAAGAGTTAATATCAAAACAATATTAAATCAGAATTAATTTTCGCCTTTCTTAATACCTAAGTACGGTGGAAAGGCGGAAAAAAATATCCAAACAAGATGAAAAAATCCCCTCTGTATTGAGAGGGGATTTGATTTTCTTACTGATTTTGCTGGTTAGGACGGAGTTTAAAGACCACTGCAGCCAGAGGGGGTAAAGTGATCAGAATTGAGTTGTTTTTTCCATGCCAGGAGACTGCTTCAGAAGCCATTCCACCTGCATTTCCACTTCCACTTCCTCCATATTCGGTAGCATCACTGTTAAGGATCTCTTCCCAATAACCAGAAATAGGGACGCCGACTCTGTAGGCCTGACGGGGAACAGGAGTAAAATTACAGCCAACCAGAACTATATCATCTGGGTTACTGCCCTTTCGAATAAAGGTTAGAATGCTGTTTTCCCAGTCATTGCAATCGATCCACTCAAATCCTTTTGGATTGAAGTCATATTCATAAAGTGAGGGGGTGTTGCGGTAAAGAGCGTTGAGATCCGCAACCAATTTTTGAACTCCACTGTGGCGTTCCCATTGAGTAAGATGCCATTGGAGGCTGTAATCATGGTTCCATTCGTCCCATTGTGCAATTTCACCTCCCATAAAGAGAAGCTTTTTACCTGGATGCACAAATTCGTATGCAAGAATAAGTCTGAGGTTAGCCAGTTTTTGCCAGTCATCGCCAGGCATCTTGTTTACCAATGAACCTTTGCCATGAACCACTTCATCGTGAGAGAGAGGCAGTACATAGTTTTCGGTAAACGCATAAAGCATACTGAAAGTAAGTTCACCGTGATGGTGTTTTCTGTAAACAGGATCTTTGCTCATATAGGTGGTCACATCATGCATCCAACCCATGTTCCATTTCATACCGAAACCCAGACCTCCCACGTATGTAGGTCTTGAGACCATGGGCCAGGCAGTCGATTCTTCGGCAATGGTTTGAACGTCGGGGAAAGCCTTATAGACCTCTTCGTTAAATTTTTTCAGAAATGCAATGGCCTCCAGATTCTCTCTTCCACCAAAGCAGTTGGGTATCCATTCACCCTCATTTCTGGAATAATCGAGATATAGCATGGATGCGACAGCATCGACGCGTAAGCCATCGGCATGATATTTTTCGAGCCAGAAAATAGCGCTGCTCATTAAAAATGCCTGGACTTCGTTTCGGCCATAATTGAAGATGAAGCTTTTCCAGTCAGGGTGAAAGCCTTTCTTAGGGTCTGCGTGTTCATAAACACAGGTGCCATCATAATAGGCAAGCCCATGTTCATCACCGGGGAAATGAGATGGTACCCAGTCTAGGATAACCCCGATTCCCTGCTGGTGAAGATAATCGATAAGAAACATGAAATCCTGTGGAGAACCATAGCGGCTGGTGGGTGCAAAATAGCCTGTTGTCTGATATCCCCAGGATCCGTAGAAGGGATGTTCCATGACAGGGAGAAATTCTACATGGGTAAATCCTTGCTTTTTGATATAATCGGCTAACTCAGGTCCCATTTCCCTATAGGTGAGAGATCGGTTGTCTTCTTCAGCTTTTCTTCGCCAGGAACCGATATGAAGTTCATAAATGGAGATAGGAGAGCTTAAGGAGTTGTTTTTTTTACGATTTTTCATCCACTCATCATCTTGCCACTCATAATCGAGGTTCCAAACGACGGGGGAGGTCTTTGGAGGCTCTTCCCAGTATAGGGCAAAAGGATCTCCACGGTTAGCCTTGTATCCATTAGCATTAGATTCAATATTAAATTTGTAGAGAGCACCGATTCCGATACCCGGAATGAATCCTTCAAAGATTCCAGAGCTGTCCCACCGGGAAAACAGAGGGTGAGTCTGCGTGTTCCAGTAGTTGAAATCGCCTACAACTGATACCTTTTTGGCATTTGGGGCCCAAACTGCAAAGTAAGTTCCGCTTACCCCTTCGACTGTCATAGGATGCGAGCCCAATTTTTCAAACAGCCTGAAATGATTGCCTTGCTTAAAAAGATAAATATCAAAATCGGTAAACAACGAGACTCCTGATTTAACTCGCTGTTCAGCTTTCTCTGCAGTTTTTGCCTTCATCATCTCTCCCTTCATATCGAATGTATTCAGTATAACGCAAAACAAACTGCTGCTTGAAAAAACAACTCACAGAAACAAACTCGAAATTAAGTTTGATTTAGTAAAAATTCCCCTGTGGCGAGATAATTCACACATCAGTTATTAAAGAACCGCTTGTAGATCTATAAGCAATTAGCGGACCTGTTTTTTGATGAGGTATTGCTAATATAGTTCGAGGATAGTTTGAGATGCTGATTTAGTTTTTCCTCATTTTTTAAAGCCCAGGGATTTTAGAAAAGCAATAAATTTCCTTTCTAAAACTGTGATATTCAACAATTTCTTTTATATATTACGATTAACGATAATTGAAGTCATTAAATTTGTTTGGAGTGTTTGATTATGAAAAAACTGCTACCCATAATGCTAATGATTTTCTTCATTTCGTGTGATCTGTTTAACCAGTCTGGGAATCTAAAAAAAGCCAATAAAGCCGAACTGGTTGGCAATTATGATGAGGCGTTGAAAATTTTTACCGAAACCCTACTTAAAATCGCACCTTCCTCAGAAGCCCCAGATGCCTACAGGTCCAAATTCGCAGACCATGCATTATGGAAAAAAGAGATAGAGAAGCACATTCTCTGGCTGCATACTCCTGCAGAAAGGCTAAACAAAGATTTTAAATCATTTCTGGAGGGAACAGAACGTTGTGCGGCTAAAGTGCATACAGAGAACTCTCTGGTCAAGATTAAAACAATCGCTTATTTAGCCGATCAATTCGGGTCTGACTGGAAAGGAGTATTCTTTGATCCCATGGTCCAAGTCGATGCCGCATTTGCTTCAATATCGGAAAAAAGCTATAATGATAATTTTTCCATTTTCACCGTAACTGCCCCTAAAAACTACAATTATGAGATAAGCCTCATAAATAGGACCACAGGGAAAAAAATATCATTCAATCTCTTTGCCGAATCCAGCAGATCGGTACTGGTTGTTCCTGGGAAATTTATTTTTATCTGCCGTAGTACAATAACCTTTCAAACAAATCAGATCTGGTACTCAAAATATTCAATAATTCCAATAAACTTTCCCCAACAGGCTTCAAAAATTACTGCCCTATTGAGGACAAGCGTGGCAAAGGAGCGTTAAGTTTTTCTTTTTATGACATCAATTTTTATCAGAATTGAAAAACCAGTCCTTCGCTAAGACACTTCGGACTGCAGGCACACTATTTTATAACTTTATGGGTTGTTGTTCTTATTATCCTTATTTCCTATTTCTGATTTCAGATTTTAGTATCCTCCCCCAAGCTATTTCGCAGCTTCCTGGTCTGCCATTTCGATCTGTGTGGCAACACAATCAATAATGTTTTTCACCTGAACATTGGTGAGGGAGACTTTTGCCTGAGCGGTCCAGCCAGGTTTATAACTGGTTTCTGCTCCACTTGGCCCAAGCTCATTTTTTATACAGGCAGTAAGATATTTGGATGTTAATTTGGATTTCTTAGCGTATGGCAGAAGTTTGGCGTTAACCCGTTCTATGGCCTGGGCAATCGCAGTCTGGACTGCCTGATCCAAAGTTGGTTTGGTGGCAGAACCATTTGCATAAACTGAAGGCAACTCTTTTACCGATTTTTTCTGTTGTGGTTTCCCTTTAGAGTAGTCCCAGGTGTAGTCTGTTTTTAAACAGATCGTTTTGCCATTATCCAGAGAAATATAAAGGTCTTCCTCGCTGCCATCGGTTACAGAGAAATGTGCAAATCCCCAAGTATTATCTTCATGCAAAATCGCTTCCCTTCCATCATCGAGGGTTAACACCATATCTCCGGCCAGGGTGCTGGAAATGCTTACAAATAAAAATCCGGCAACTAAAAAAAACCATCTCATCACTGACTCCATTCTTTGTTATCCAAGTGAAGTGATTAACACGTTATAAACATATTCATAATATAGCAAAATTTAATTAGGGAGTTGCAGACCTTTTGAGCAGTTGATATTATTGTTATATGCTTTTTAAACAAAAAACTAAACTTAGCGTTATTGTTGCCTCTCACAGACCACAGATGATCTGTGAGACCCTGGATGCACTGCAGAAGCAGGATGTGGAGAAAACGTGTTACGAAACAATAGTGGTATGCGATTATAATCCGGGAGCTTTTAAAAGCAGATATAAAAAGGTCATCTGGTTTTTTTTGGATGACAAAAGTATAAGTGCCAAAAGGAATCTGGGAGTATCTGCATCCAGAGGAGAAATTATCGCATTCACCGATGATGACTGCACGCCCTGTGAGGATTGGATCTCTGAGGGGCTTGATTATCTTGAGAGACATAAAAATTGTTCTGCAGTGGAGGGCTATACCACTGTGGAGAAAAACTCTTGCGGCTTAGGGATGCATAAAGAGTCGAAGCGGCTGGAGAAACCTGCAATGAGAACAAACAATATTTTTTACCGCAAAAAGGTTTTTCTGGAGGCGGGGGGGTTTGATCTGCGTTTCTCTGTTCAAAGAGAAGATGCTGATCTGGCGTTCTCTGTGTTGGAGAAGGGGGGCTCGATTCAGTATTGTCCCAAAATCAGAGTTAGTCATCGGTTTAGGCACTGGGAACGCTGGGATTTGCTGAAAAACTGCTGGAATAGAAGGTTTGATCCGTTGCTATATTTAAAACATCCTCAGATGTATCGCAAACACATCGGTTCCCCCTTGACTCCTTCTGTTTCGGTACAGCTTTTTGCGCTTTTTATTTGTGCTATTACCTTGTTTTTTCCGGTCAGAAAAAAGTGGTTGGCGTTATTTCATTTTTCCCTTACCAGTATACTTGCTTTACGGCGCTCTGGGCTGTCAAACTTGCTCAGTATAAGGTTTACCGCTGAGTTTGTTTCTGTGTTAATTTCACCATTTGTGGTCATGGCTGCACTGATATATGGTTTTATAAGGTTCAGGAGAGTGAAACAGAGTTGATGAAAATTGCTTTCTTTAACAAACAACTACCATCCGACCAGCCAAATGGAGTGTCCATTCAGGTCCATTATCTGGCCAACGCCCTGGTTGAGATGGGTTTTGAGGTGACCTGTTTCAGTTTCAGTCCTGCTCCGGAGGGAGGCCTCTATAAGAGTCGCCGATTTACATGGGATAGCAATCAGCCTTTGTTGCGTAAATTTATTCCTGCATTGAAATTCAGATCGATAAAGAGCGATGATTTCGATGTCATGCATTATCATGGTGATGATTATCTGTGTGGAAGAAACATTAAAAGGGTTCGTACCTTTTATGGATCTGCACTTCAGGAAGCCATACATGCTGCAACTCTGTCACGTTTTCTTTACCAGGCTCTTTTTTATTTGTTTGAATGGATCTCCTGTTTGAAGAAAGGAAAGCTGATCGGGATTTCAGTAAATACCACCAGGTCTTTGCCTCTGGTAAAGACAGTTGTTCACTGTGGAGTTCCGCTGCACCTGTTCAGCCCGGAGCCATCTGTCAGAACAACTCATCCGTCAATACTTTTCGTAGGTGGTATGCGAGGAAGGAAACGCGGGAATCTTCTGGTCAGGATATTCCAAGAATCTATCTTGCCCAGGTATCCTGATTGCACTTTAACCGTTATCGGACCCCAGGATTGTTCAGGCAAAAACATTATTTATAAACCAAAACTCCATGAGCACGAACTTGTCCATCAGTACCGCCGGCACTGGATTTTTTGTCAGGTGAGTTCCTATGAGGGTTTTGGGGTACCAGTTCTTGAGGCTATGGCCTGTGCAACTGCAGTGGTGGCATCAAGAAATGCCGGCGCAAAGGAGATTATTACTGATGGAGTGGATGGATTCTGTTGCAAAGATGCTGATATTGCAAAGTGTATCATTGCACTGATTGAGGATGAAAACCTCAGAAACCACTTTTGCCTCAATGGTCTGGAAACCATCAAAAGGTACGATATGAAAAAAGTTGCTTTGACATATAAAGAGATTTATCATTCAATGTAGTACCCTTGAAGAGTGTGCACGGGTAACAAAAGTAGAGGAAAAAAATGGTACTGTTGTAATGAGATTAATAGAAAATGAACTACTTTTAAAATGGGTGCACCTAATATATTGATCTAATCCGGTAATTAAAATGGAGGTCCTAATGCAGATTATAACATCAGTACTTTTCATATATTCTATCTTTGCTTTTAATGATTCAACTGAGCAGAACTTGCCAATGTATCTGTGTCTGGATTCGATGATGCAGGATTTTCAAAAAGATGGTAAGTCACCAGCCAAACTGGTCTATGGTTATATCAACGGAAAGAAAACGGAATGCATGAGTGAATATGAGCTGAGGGCCAGATATAGCGATGCACAGTTCAAGAGGCAGAAAACTGTAGAAGTAGACAGTCAGAAATTGTTGGAAAGAAGTGGCAAACGAAAAAAAAGCACAAAATCGCTAAAGGTCAAAGATGCTGTCTTTTTAGGGAAAAAAGATCTTGCCGGAGTTGATCTTCGAGGTTGTGATCTTAAGGGGGTTGATCTGAGTGGTGCAGATCTGGCTAATGCCAGTCTTGAATCAGCGGATCTTAGAGGTGCTAATCTTTCCAATGCAAACCTCAGTGGTGCCTCTCTGGAATCTGCATATTTAAAAAACGCAAACCTCAAAAATGCCGATCTTACAAATGTCCGCCTCAAGGGAGCATACCTTCAACACTCAGATCTCAGTGGCGTGCAAGGGCTTACTCTGGAACATATTCGGGTGGTTACCTCAGTTCACAGTGCCACATTCGATTCTGAAATTATGGAGATGATCAAGGAGAATTGCCCTGGTAAAATGAAGGATCCTGGCTGGCAATGGCAAGCAACTGTATTTGAATCTGATAGCATTATTCCCGAAAGTGAACGGGTAAAAAGCAAGCAGTTTCACTGAGCAGATAATTTCGGAAGTTCCTCTTTACTCACTCATGATTTATATTCACCTTCCTTCACTTTGGCTCTCTTCTTCCAGGTCACAGTGAACCTGACAAATTGATAAAGAATTGAGGGGCTGAGTCCTGTTATCAGGTAAGTCTTTCCATGTTGGCATATCTCATGCAGTCATATTTGATAGACAATACAGGAGGGATGAATGGATATCAAAAGAGAACCGGAATGTATTAACCTCAAACTCAGCAATGGTGAATTTTGCATGATGTGGAGATGCAGAAATCTTGATAAAGATTACCCCTGCATTACCTGTCCGGTTATGCACGATCTATCCATCATGGCCGATGCTCTTCATATAAGAGTTGATCTTTCTGAAGAAGCTACAGCAGTAGCTGCCTGAGGTTTTTTCTGCTTAAGGCTGGCGCCAGCTTTAACTTTTTCTCCTCAAATTCGCTCTCATTCACCTGTGCCATGACTCCTTAAAACCCTGCATAGCTGTTGCTTTTTGACTACAACCAGCATCTCATCACTGTAATAGATTGAAATTTAATATATTACAAGACAAATCCATAAAACTGATTTATAGTTCAAATGCAGTTGCTGCAGTGAAACCGCTTCAGTTCGAATATACTGCTGAATCAGCAAGTATTTCCTAACCGCTAATAATTCAAAGAGTTATTCCGTTTGGCACAGTTACTGCTTAATCTCCTTACGTAATGAAAATACATATTGATCTAAAATTTTAGAACAAAAGAGATCATTTTTAATTTAAATTAGGGGGTTTTATGACTAAGTTGTTAGCAGTAATTGCAGTTTCAATTTTTGCAGTGAGTACTATAGCTCAGGATTCATCTTCTACTCAATCCAGAGAAAAAGCAAAAGAGAAAATGATGAAGGAGCGTTCAGGGTGGTCAGAGAAAATCAGTGATGAGCTGGCAGATCTTCCTGAAGATGTTCAGAGAAGGTGCAAAGATGCAAAAGACAAGGCAGATGCACTTGGAAGACAGATTCAAGCGATTAAAGTGGACAGCCTCTCTCCCGAAGAACTCAGAGCTAAAATCCATGAACTCATAGCCAACAAAAAGGCCGATGCTGATGCTCGTATTAAGCAGGCTATGGAAAAAATAGACGAATATAAGAGCGCTCACAGAGCTGAAATCGAAGCGGCCCATGCAAATGTAAGAGCACGTATCGAAGCGAAAAAGGCAGAACTAGAGACAAAACGAGCTGAGATCGAGAAAAGAATAGCAGAGAAAAAAGCAGAAATCGCGGCTAAAGAAAAAACCGACGAATAATTACCCATTGTTTTGTGCTTCCAGCTAGGGTAAAGGGGATCAGCTTAAGCTGATCCCTTTTTTTAAAGTATTTGGTAACGCTAAACTGTAGTGAATAAGACTCATCAAAAAAATAAATGCACTAACTAATTAAGAGTCAAACAGTTAGCTATGCTGAACCTGAAAATTGAGGTGCTGAGAAAAACCATTGTTGTAGTGAAATGACTATAGCTTATATTATCCTTAAGTGTTACAATTTATCTAATTATAATTATTTCAAAGATTTATAGTGCGGGCATTCTTTTTGCTACTTTCCCATTTACGTCTCTGATTTGTGGAAAAAAGGTTAAGCGTTGAAATACTTTTACTGGAAGTATAATCTTTACCTGGAGCTCCTATGAAGTATTTATCAATTATAATCATTTTATGCAGCACGGTTATCAGTGCGCAGGAAAACTCAGCATCTGATCAGCAGCAGATCCTGGCGAAAATCGAACAGATGCGCTCTCAGTGGGCGCAAAGCGTTGCTGATGAGTTAGCCAGATTACCTCAGGAAATTCAATGTAAGATAGAGGATGCTCAAAAAAAAATTAATGCGGTTGAAAAAGAGATCCGGGCGCTTGATACCGATAGCCTGAGTTCCCAGGAATTGCAGCTAAGAATAAAAGAGATTATTAAACTTAAAAAAGACCAGGCCGATGCCAGAATAAAAGTAGCCCTGCAAAAGATCGATGAATATAAAAAGGGACATAAAACGGAACTGGATAAAGTTCAGGATGATATCAGAGCACGTATCGAATCTAAAAAAGCTGAGCTGGAATCCAAAAGAGCTGAAATTGAAAAAAAGATCGCCAGTAAAAAGGCAGAAATTGAAAATCGAAAGCCCTGATTATGGCATTATGTTACTTTTCCCAGAATTTCACACAGTCTGTCTGTAAAACCTGGAGATCAAAACATGTACAATTCCAATGCTTACCATTTTGGTATTCATTCTCTCATTTTGCTGTTTCTTGTGTTTGTCTTTTCTGCTGATGCACAGACTCCCCATACAAATAGTAGATTGGGCTACACAATAATGTTGCCGGAAAACTGGTATGCGATTAACACTTCAGACTCACAGGATGTTTTCTTTGATCTTAATTCCAGTGGACAGACCTATCTCTCAATTGTCAGACATCAGATTGATTCCGGTACTACCGAACCATACTGGACAAAATTTCATTTTCTGATGTACCTTTCTACCACACAGGAATGGGAAGATCCCTGGGGTACTATTCTGGCTCTGGACTCCTCTGAAAACAGCACTGTTGATGAAGTATGGGCTCCGCAGGCTTTTGCTCAATTCTTCTCTCTGGATAACATCAACAGCAGTTGGGCAGAGTACATAATATTCGTAGCCAGATACCGGGGCGGTTATGAACTTTATGCAGTAGGTGATACTCTGGATTTAAAAACCAAAGGAGCTGCATACTCGCAAATTCTGCAAAGTGTAACTTTCTCTCCTGCTTCATCAATAAAAATAAGCCGCAATTTTAAAAAACATGGAACTCTTTTTGGCAGGGATGAACAGAAAATGTTTACCCTTTCCGGAAGGTATTTTCCATCATTAATGTTGAATAAGAAAAGCACATCTGTGATTATTAAGAATAGGGGCTTGTTTATTAATAAGATACGATAGCTGATTAGTTTGCTGCTATGGTCTTACGGATGTGTTTTTGCCTGTGCTGCTGGTAAGCAACGGTAATGAGCTTTATCATAGCAGAAACGATTACGTGAAAAGTCAAAATAAAGCCAGAATACTGCAGATATAAAATGGAAATCAGGTTTCACATAAATCCTTTCTTTTTGGTACTTCTGTTATTTACTCTTTCCCTGACAGGCTATGCAGAGCAGATTTCTATCAATGGGGTCCAAAAGAGCCGATATCTGGCTGAAGCTGACAGCTTTATAAAAATAGAGCGTTATGAAGAATCTCTTATTTCCTATTTTTTAGCTTATGAACAGGGATTGCCTCGTGATAGTCTTTTTTATCTGTGGGCAGAGCTCTTTGTAAAGAAAGGGGATCTGGACAGTGCTCTTGCTGTAAACCGGTCTGCTTTGGAAATAAGCACTGAGACTTTGCGAAAAGAGCTGCTAAGGCAGCGCTATTCCATTTATGTAATTTTGGGTGCTGATGAGGCAGCCATGAAAGTTTCCGAAGAACTGGGTGAAGTTCCTTTCACGAGAAAAGTGCAGATAACTCCCTCTTTAAACACCGGTTTTTATCTCAAAGGTGAACGTGAAAAAATATTTCTGTCCGATTCTTCCTTTTGGATCCACCCGCACTCGCCACAAGATCGCGCAATAGATGCAGTTTTTGGTTTTTACCGCTTATCCACCAATGTGCAATTTGCCAATTTACCTGCAAGATTACCGGATTTCTCTGTGGGTACTATTTTTCAACTGAGGAAAAACACCGATATATCTGTCATGTCTGCTCCTTCCACCTTTGATTCTCTTTGCATCGAAGGTGGCGCATACCTTCGGCTGGATAATCTGGCAGAGCGACTGGGTGTTGAACTACGAAGTGTTTATAATTACGATAGCTATCGCATGGAAAGGTGGATTCACGGACTGGTGTATAGCTTTATGGCCACAAATAGTCTCTTTTCTGTCGGTGCTTACAACCTCGCCCTAAAAAAAAAAGATTACGACTACCAGCAAGGTTTTCTTTCGTTAATACTGGATCTTGACCGCTCTGCTAAGGTAAGTTTCTCTCCATCACTAAATTTCTCCTTTTTTATCACCAGAAATGAACCCCTGCCAGATGTTTCAGTTTACTCTTGTGTGGTGTATGTCAATCCATCGGAAGTGAAGCCAGGCAAACTGCCTCTGTTTTACACCGATACAAAAAAAAGAAATCCTCTGGATACCAGTGGACTTATCGATGGCGATTTCTTTTACAGACTGTCCTATGTCGAAAAGATAAGAAACGGAAGTACTGCAATTACACTGCATCAGCCTTTGAGCCATTTCCGTATTGAACCTTCAATTAATGCAGAAATACCACTTAAGAAAAAATGGAATATTAAACCTGGTATCAGACTGGGTTTTGATATCTACAGCGATTTTTACCGCTGGAATGAATTTGAAAAAAACGAGGTCACCTCTTTTATGGCGATAGATCCAGACGATTTGAGCTACTATCAGATTACCGGTACAGGTGTGGCGAATGATACAATCAGATTAGGGAAAAAGGTAGGTTCATCTTTTTCAAAGAGACGATTTGACACTGAACTTCAGGGCTCAGTGTCACTGGGACATACATTCAGGCGGGCTGGAAATATTATTTTTTCATTGCAGCTAAACAAGTTGTGGACTAATCTTCCAACAGCATGTCCTGCAGAGATAAGGGAGTGGTCTGTTGCCTTTATTACTGACTGGCAATACTCGATAGATTTCAGGAAAAAGAGATGAATAGAAATTACCGGATTTTGATATTACTTGGGGCAACTTTATTGATTTTCTGTGGTGAAAACTCGGTAAAGAGGGGTTTCCAGAGTCTTGAGCTGGGTGATTATGATATGGCTATCGGTTTTTTTAACGAGCAACTCCATCGTAATCCCAGAGATTTCCAGGCGCGTGTGGGTATGGGTAAGGCTTTGCTTCAGAAGTCTTATGCAAATAGCCAGGATACAGTTTTGTGGCATCAGGCACTGGTTCAGCTCCAGGCCGCCCGTTCTATCGAGAATCATGATTATCTCAATTCATTGCTTAAGGATGCCTGGATCACTTATGGAAGAAAAAAACTCTCAGCAGCAGACACCATGTCTGCGCTTATTGCACTTACATTTGCACTGGATTATGATCCGTCTAGTTCCGAAGCTCTCAATTTGAGTGCAATAATTTTCTCCTCTTTTGGTCTGATCCAGAAAGCCGAGTCCCTGTTCACTGTAGCTAGCTCTAATCATATAACCGATAAAGATTTACTTTTTAATCTGGGAATTCTCCATTTTCATCGTAAAGAGTATGCCGAGGCACTTCGGATCTGGAAGTCAGAGGTTCTCTTTGATTCCTCTGATACAGAATTATGGCAGTGGATTGATCTTGCAGAAAAGAAAAAAAGCGGAAAAATGGTTCCATGAAACTTCCACCAGGATTTGATACACCGGTTATTATTGGTAAAGGTGCTTATAGTACCGTCTACCGGACCAGGCAAAAGCAGCTTGATCGTCAGGTGGTTATCAAGATGATTCCGTTTTCCAGGAAAAAATATAGAAACCGTCATTTTCAAGAGGCCGTAACTCAGGCTCAGCTTAATCTTCCGTGCTTACCTCAGGTTTACGATGTGCTTATATGGAAAGAAAATGTTTGCATCGTAATGCAATGGATCCGTTCTCTTAATCTGCAAAAATCGATCGGTGCATTCCAGAACATCGAACTTCGACTGGCTATAGCTGAAGCGGTGATAAAGGCGGTAAGTGCCATTCATGGCAGTGGATATGCTCATCGGGATATAAAACCTGCCAATATTCTGATCTCTGCTGCTGAAGGAGTTTTTCTGATTGATTTTGGCTTTTCCACAAAAATTGATGCAGACAGTATGGGTAACAATTCTATCAGGGGAACAAAAGGGTATATTGCACCTGAAATACTTGAGAAAAAAGATAACAGAAAAATCGATTACTTCAGGGCTGACTGTTATGCTCTGGGAATAGTGCTTAATAATATTCTGGGCTATGATCAGCATTACCCGCTACTAAAGATGCTTACAGATCCTGATCCGCTAAAGAGACCTGCACATGCCGGTGAAGCTTATCAGGCATGGAAAAAACAGGTTAATAGCAGGGGGCTTGAGTGCTTTACTGCAGAAATTGATCGAAGCATACGTAGAAATATTCCCGCTACACTGCTTGATTCCGCGTGTAGATTGATGGATCTTCACAGGTATAACGAGGCTTACCGGCTCTGTCTGGAAACACTTCAGGCAGTACCAGATGATCCAGATGCGCTCAAGATGATAAGCAGCTTTGCAGAGAAGTCTGGAAAAAAACGGATAAGAACAAAACTGGCTATTCCACTGATTGTATCTGCCGTAGTTTTTCTATTACTGATCTTTTTATTCTTTCTGAATCAACCACAAAAACTCTATAACACCGGGAATGCAAACTTTCTACTTTCTGAGCAACAAATAATGCGATATCCTTTGGGCACCGTTTCCGCTGGAGACGTTGATATTCAATACCGATATCGCCCATCAGAAACTCCATCTTTGACTTCAGAGGTTCATTTCAGGGTGAAAAATATGAATTGTCTGATTTACATAGATGGAAAGCTCATTGGAGAAAGCAGCAGCAGAAAACCGGTTATTCAGTGTGAGTTGCCTGCTGCTACCTACAGGGTATTGATTACCGGAACCGATGGCGAATTCATCAAAAGCGAGCGGCTTGAGGTATTGCCCTTCAGAAAAATTTTTATGGAGATTGAAAAGGGACAGCAAAAGGAAAGGTTACATTAATGGAAAGCAGTGGTGCAGTATTGGGCATGAATCTTTTTTGCCGTGAAGATTCAAGGACGTTTCGATTAACAGAACGGGTAATTACTATAGGTTCCAGCTCAGAATGTACTATTCCTGTGAACATGCGTCCCGCAGACACATTTGCTGTGCAGTTACTTTTTACAGAAGGTGCTTACGCTGTTCAGCAGCTTTCACCCTCAATTCGCTTATTGGTAAATAACAAAAAGGTCAAAGGCAGCTTAAAGCTTTCTCATAATGATGTTATCACCATAGGAGATCTTAACTTTAAATACAGGGAGACGGCTGAACAGAGTTCATTATCTTCTAACAGCGACCCATTATACAATGTAATAAGCGTTCTGGCATCTTTGATCAGAAACCGGGATCAGGATCTTTCAAAGGAGCTGGTTGTAAGTGTCGCGAGGCTCTTGTCCTGTGATGCGTCCAGGCTTGTAAACTATGATGAGGCAACTCATAAACACACAACTATCGCTACATTTCCATCAAACGCTTCACCTGACCGGTTCTCTACAAAGGCAATCGAATGGGCCAGGAAGGAAAAGAAGGCAGTTCTCATGCATGATGTCGATTGGAGAGAATTGCAAAGTCAGACTGATTCTCTGGAGACCAATTCTGTTTCTTCCATTATTTGTACTCAGCTTACTGGAGGGGAGAGTATTCTGGGATTTCTTTATCTTGACAGGATGAAGGGGGTAAAGCCATTTGACAACTCGGACAAGGAGCTCTGTGATGCGTTGGCACCGCTATTTTCAGAGATCCTGCTTAGCGCAAGGGAGCGTCAGAATCAAGCCAGAACAATAGCTCGTCTTCAGGAAAATAAAAGCAGTGGAGTGCCCGGATTTGTTTACCAGAGCGAAAGCATGAAAAATGTAATAAATCATGCAAACACATTTGCACCTACAAATGCACCGGTTCTGATATTTGGAGAGACAGGGACTGGCAAAGAGCTGATGGCCCGCTATATTCATCAACATTCAACTCGGTGCGACAAACCTTTCAGAGCAATTAACTGCGGAGCCATTCCAGCCAACCTTATAGAATCGGAACTGTTCGGTTATGAAAAGGGTGCTTTTACAGGGGCAGTAAAAAGGACACCAGGACTCTTTGAGGTGACTGATGGTGGTACTGTATTTCTGGATGAAATAGGTGAGATGCCTTTGGATGTGCAGGTAAAGCTTTTGAGAGTGCTGCAGGAATCGGAGATCACACGGCTTGGAGGACATGACCCTATCAGTGTGGATGTCAGAATTGTTGCGGCTACAAATCGTAATCTGGAAACTTTTGTGAAGGAGGCCAGGTTCAGGCAGGATCTTTATTTCCGGTTGAATGTTTTACCGGTCACTATACCGCCTTTACGCTTGCGTGATTATGATATTATTGTGCTTGCAGAATATTTTATAGAACGTTACTGTCAGCAGTTTGGACTTGAGCGTAAAAAGCTTTCTCCTCAGGCTCATGCTGCGCTTCTTGCGTATCAATGGCCGGGCAATGTCAGGGAGCTGGAAAATAAAATCCAGAAAGCGATTCTGCTTTCACCCAATAATCGTATTGAGGAGGCTTTTCTATTTTTTTCTCAGTCCGAATCACCGGTCGCAGAAAATCGGGCCCAAAAGATGCTTAGTTTAAAAGAGATCAGAGCTCAGGCCGAGAAGAAAGCGATTGAAGATGCACTGGGAAGAACTGCCGGAAACATCTCTTTAGCCTCAAAGCTCTTGGAAATTGATCGAGCATGGCTGACCAAAAGAATCAATGAGTATCAGATAGATGCGAAGTGGTACAGGGTGGCGGATGTCGAAAAGTGAGGGACATGGGGAGAGGAAATGTCGTGTCTTGAATATTGAAGATGGAATTAAAGGGACCAGGCATGTACGCAATTAACTCTCAGCCTGATGTCACTATGTATTTGACATCAAGCAGAGAAGATCCATCTCAGGCTGATGTAAGTAGTAACATAACTTGAAAAAAAAAAGAAGAATTTTGAATATCCTGAAACTTCGATATTCATCATTCTTATGGATATCTGTTATTTTAATTTTTGATAATTCGCGAGACCGCTAAGCAGTTACATGAGAATATTGAAGCTCTTATGGGCTTAAACAAAAGTTGACCTATTTAATTCAGTTATAAAAAAGAGTTGATCCTTTATAAGCAACATCGCTGTTACGATTGAATTAGAGTTGTTTTTCGTTTGGCATGGTTTTCGCATAGGTGGCTTGATTATGAGAGGTAATCTAATCAACTGTTAAGGCTACTATTGCAATAATTCCGTTGAATTGATCAATATGTTGCTACAATAGTCAGGCAATGATGTCGAGCTTAGACATTTAGTAGGATTTAAAGGTTTATCTGAAAGCCATAAGGTATAATTAGTACCTAAAAAGCAGACCGACTCTCGCGCGAGCCCCATAAACATTTTAAAAGTGAACAGGATTTCCTGAAGATGAAAGAGTTTCTCTATAATACATTCTTACTGGCTGTGGGAAGTGCATTGTGTGCTTTTGCAGTAAAAGCTGTACTGTTGCCTTTTGGATTTCTTTCCAGTGGTCTGACAGGATTATCACTGATTATTTATCATAAATTTCAAGCGTTACCTTTTGCTGTTATTTATTTCCTGGTGAATATTCCGGTGTTTTTAATAGCATTAAAATTTGTGGGCACCCGTTTTATTCTGTACACCGCCTGGGGAATAGTGATCTATTCATCGATGCTGTTTTTACCGGAAATTAAGCTTCCGCTCGATGACAAGTTGCTGGCTGCAGCACTGGCTGGAAGCATCTCCGGGGTGGGAGTGGCAATAACACTAAGCTCCTACGGATCTGCGGGGGGCTCAGAGATAATCAGTGCCCTTTTGCACAAGCTTTTTGGGTTATCGATTGGAGTAGGAAGCATGGTCATAAATTCGGTGGTTATGCTCATATCATTACTGTTATTTCCACTGGAAAACGTTCTGCTTACTATCGTCTATATAGTTGTAAGTGCAAAAATATCCAGTTTGATTTTCCATGGAATGGCCAAAAGACGTGTAGTCATGATCATCTCCGGTAAATGGAATGAGATCCTTAAAGATATAAATAATGGTAAAAGATGGCGGGTGACCTTGCTTCATGGTAAGGGTGGTTTTCAGGGGGGCGAAAAATCGGTACTCTATTCTGTGGTCAATAAATCCAATGTTTCCTCTCTCAAGGCACTTGTTATGAACAGAGATCCTGGTGCTTTCATTGCGATTATGGATGCCAGCGATGTAACAGGGGAAACGGTGGGAAACCAGCCGCATTGGTGAATAGATCTTTTGGGCAGAAAAGGGTAAGCGCTTCGCGAAAAAAAAAAGCATAATTTTATGCAGTAATCTTTTGTTAAATTAACCGGACACTACTTATTTCCAGTATTATTGTGCCTGGCAGAAAGAAACGATTACTATTGACGATCAGCCATCTTTAATTCTATAATTTCAAACTAATCCTGAATCGGACGACTCCTTTACTCGGGTCTTCTTCGCAGCCTTGGAACCCTGGTGTTTTTCAAAAAACTCCTCCTATAGACTGCTGCGGCTTCAAGACAACCCCAGAGGTGATTTTTTTCGCGTTAAACTTTCATCTCTGGGGAGATTGCGGCTAAGTGCCCTTAGAAGTGGTAAATGAAAAGTTTGTAAAATACGCATCATAATCTATTAAGGTTAACTAATGCCGCTATATGACCATTCTTCGACATACAGACAAAGAAAACTGAAAAACATACCGCATATAATTCGACTAAAACAGATAATGAAAATTGTCGCTGGTTTCAAGATAATAGAACCGTACCTCGATGTCGGTTGCAGTAACGGTTTTGTAACTAATAAAATTGTTTCCAAATATAACATATCACATGCAAAAGGTCTTGATCACAATAGAGATCATCTATTAATTGCCAGCCAAAGATACCCGAATATCGAATTCAATTTTATCGATTTAAACGTGGTGAACACTGTTGTGCAGAAATTTAAATTTGTTACCTGTTTTGAAACTCTGGAGCATGTTGGTAATTTAGAGAACGCTATAACTAATCTGATAAACTTGACTGATGTTGAAGGGACACTGTTGATTTCTGTCCCTGTGGAGACCGGTTTAATCGGGCTGTTTAAGTTTCTTATGAAAACGATTTTTTATTCATTTGATCTCAAAGAGCTGGAGAATGGAAAGTGCTTTTATTTTAATTACCTGTTTACCTTGTTGTCTGGAAAAAGTATATCGCAATTCCGATGTGATTGTAGCGGCTATGTAACACATTTTGGGTTTGATCACAATCGTATCGACAGCATACTTCACAATTCAGGTGTTGCTTTTAAAAAGTTTCCAATAAGTACATCATTTTTTTATCTGATCAGAAAGTAAATCGCTAACAGATCAAAAAATTAACTCTGGGGTCCTGTATCTGGGCACAAGATAAGAAAAGCCTGCAAAATTACAGGCTTTAAATTCAATCAAAATAAAAAATTGAAGTGATGAACTGGTCTGGTTTTAGGCTATTCCCTTACCAAAGGTGTAATAATGTTTTTACCATTTTCAAGCTTTCGTGAAACAAGAAAAACACCTTTATTTTTCACAGAACGTATGGCATTACGGGTAGATATTTTATTGAAAGTGTGTAGAAGGTGACCATCGAGAGTATAGATACGCACCACGCCTTCAGTGGAGTGCACAGTCTTCTTATTCATTTTAGCATATGGGTAAACAGCTTTTGTGCTGTCTGCTTTTCTGGGGACAAAGTTGGCATCTGCCAGCTTCAAAAACTCAGCCGCATAACGTCTGCCAAATTCACGAATACCATCACAGGCGAAATGAAGTTTCCAGGTGTCCCCGGCTCGGAGTTTAAAACTTTCTGAGGAAGCCACTGCGCAATTAGGAATCTGGTCAGGAAGTTTATTCACGTAGGGATTGAGTCTTTTTGCACCTTGGTCGGCAGCAGGGTCCTGAATCAGTTCCCCTGCTATAAAGGGAATATCATCCAGAGCAAGATCATTTTTCAAATCAGCCACGATGTTTTTAACTTTGGAGACCCAGCCATCGCCATCACCTGCGTTAGCTTCGCCCTGGTGTAACAGAATTCCTTTAATAACACCGGTTTGCTGGGCAATTTTAGCACGCTTTACCATCCATTCATACGCACCGCTGCTGATTTTCATTGCGCCATTAGTTGGCCTGGTATGTTCATCTATAGTAGCATTCATTCCTTTTACATATACGTTAATATTCTGACCAGACAGAGCGCAGGGTACAAAACCGATTGTTATATCCTCTCTGATAGAATCCAGAAGTGTTTTACCAAAGTAATCGGCAGGTCCTATTCCTTCATGGCAGTTATGATAAGGGGGGAAAGCGGTATACCACTGATCGTATGTTCTTTCTAGCTTAAACGATCCGCAGGGGTAAGAGGTTGCATTACAATCACCCCATGCAAGAACTTTTACCCTGCTGGTGGTATCGCAGTCGGCAGGTTGGGGATCTCTGGCCTGAGCTGTTGCATTTTGATTATTACACGGGCCGGCCATATTGGATTGACCAAAAAGCAGATAGATATGGAAATTGGGATCTGGTTGGGCAAAAATCTGAGTTAAAGACAAGGCTGTGATGAAGGAAAAAACGACTGCCTTTTTTAACATAAACATAATAACCACCTTCGGTTTGCTTTATAAGTAATCTAACTAAATATAAATGGACCAAAATTGAGATGGCTGTTTTATTTATTTGTTCCGTGTACAAAATGTGTACAGAAAAATTAAAAAGTAATTTTTAGTGAGCGAAAAGAGCTCAAATTTAAACCTTGAGACTAGTCTTTCTGGTTACTGATAAAAGTAAATGCATTGATTTATTATAAAAAGGGTTTGAACAACAGAAAATAACGATTGATATTTCTATTGTGTAACAGCAATAGTCAAGTTAGGCAGTTTGATCCGATGGTGGCTTTATTCCTCCTGCGATCGCTACATTTGAGTGTGGAGCATTTGGCCGGTCTGG
The DNA here is from genome assembly GCA_023412475.1 of Fibrobacterota bacterium. Classification (GTDB taxonomy): domain Bacteria; phylum Fibrobacterota; class Chitinivibrionia; order Chitinivibrionales; family Chitinispirillaceae; genus JAAYPC01. The sequence goes on from JAEYNR010000031.1 coordinate 48,238, forward strand.
TGGTGAAGATTGCCTTCTAAAACTTTGGAGATATTTTTTATTGATATCCTCAATAACTTTCACACTGATCAGTTTCAGTGTGTCAAAAACACCTGTACCTTTATTTGCAATTGCTTCTGTCCACCTAAAGTCCTGTTTGTTGATGCGCTTCTGCAAGACTTCGATGGGAACTGCATTTACCATGTCTCTTTTGTTGTATTGGATAACAAGGGGGACACTTTCAAGGTTGTACTTATATGCAATCAGGTTTTCTTCAAGGTTATTGAAGCTCTCCAAATTCTCTTCCATCTTATCGGGGGTGCTGTCTGCTACGAACACTATGCCATCCACCCCGCGAAGCACTAGTTTGCGGGTGGCATTATAGTAGACCTGACCGGGAACCGTATAAAGCTGAAGCTTAACCTTGAATCCCTTTATTTTTCCCAGATCTAAAGGAAGAAAGTCAAAAAAAAGAGTTCTCTCATTTTCTGTGGCAATTGAAACAAGCTTACTTCTATGTTCCGGTAGTACGGTTTTGTGAATTAGCTGAAGATTACTGGTCTTTCCGCTCATTCCAGGACCATAATAAACGATTTTTACACTGATTTCCCTGGTTGCATAACTTATCGATGCCATAAATACCTTTTTTATAACAATGTGTGTGAGATATTAGAACAGCTATAAAAATGATTAAAATACTCGATTGCAGGCAAATGGGGTTTAATCATTTTGGTTTCAATTTTCATATTTTGCGGAAACCTCATAGAGCTAAGTCAGAGAGGTATTAAGTTCCGTTTGTATTCGGCAGTTGGGTTCATTTCTTTTTTTCAGATTTAAAATACATATTTCCTCGCAGAGATATCTGCCAAAAAAAGGATCAACATTCACTTTAGCGGACCATGTACCCGAATACATATCCTCTTTTAAAACTGCATCACCTCCGATTTTGACAATAAAATAGACGCTCTCAGTGTTTCTTCACTAAACCGGGCAGAATACAATTCTATATAGAGCTGCAAAATGCAGACTTAAGAAGTTGCCTGTGGATTTTATATTTTCTTTGTGCATCTGGCCAGTCCTTTTTGTGTTGAAGCTTCAGTGGGAATGGCACGAGTTTACACAGGTATCCGGACATGATACGGATCTGACAGATCAAGAATTATGCTTTTAAATTTTAAAATCATATTTAAAACATATGGTGTCTTTACTTTTGCTTACTGTCTGTAATTGGTATTTTGATTATCCCTGATTTTGGCAATGGCATAGCTTTTGTAATCTATAGTCATTATGGAGCGTGCAGTATTAATTCTAACGTTAATTATTATCTGTAGTAATGCACATATAAAAAGAGATTCCGTTTTCATTCCTTATGGACTCGCCCAATACAGTTTGGTATGGGAATATTCATATGTTGGCAATAGGAATCATAATTATTTTTTCGACAACCCCAACAAGATCGGTATCTATTATGGTTTCTTTTTAAAGATCAACCACAAGCTTATGTTACAATTCCAGTTTGGAAACGATTGGAGCCTAATTAATAAGGCAGATTATCCGCTCGATAATCCTGTTACTGTTACCGAAAAATCTTATCTACCATTTTCCTGTCCTTTTTTTCATCTGGCATACATTCAATTGAATCCTGGTTTATTTTATATACAGGCAGGAAAAGTACCGGTAGAAAACCTCGGTCCCCTTGACCTTGTCGAGCGTTCCCTTGCTGCAGATAACTTTCAGGGTGCAGCTTGGATAGGCTGGTCAAATGCTACAAATTTTTCACTGCTGGGGATAAAAACCGGTTTACACTTACTCAACAATTCCTTTTCTCCAGAATTTTTCACTACATTAATAAACAAATCAGAGTATGGCAGCCTAAATTCCAAAAAAATTCCTCCAGCATTTCTTTTCATCTTCAATATGCCCTTTCGCAGGGGTAAAATTTCTCTTGCACCTCAAATTGTCATTATCTACAACAGAAACTACAATCAACTCACAGAGCAAGCGAATAACGAAACAGGCTTGGGCTTTCGCTCTACTTATGAGCACAGTGACAATTTACGTTTCTACACATCGGGTGCCTGGGCTCGTTTAACCAATTACAACAGCAAACATATGGTCAATTCTTTCTGTGATTACCGGGGTTTTCAGCTAACAGCAGGAACTTTCTGGGAAAAAGGTAAGGTTTTGTTTGAAACGGAAACCAAATACAGCAGAGCAACTCAGAGAGGGGCTGCAGATTTAGAGTCTCATTTTCTTTATTGCGAGCTTAAATCTAGATTTAAACTCCTTAGATACGTCTCAATTATCCCCAAAATTCGCTTTTTCCAGGCTTTTTACTCAAAAATGACAAAATCTGGAAAAGTCTTGTTGTGCCCTGAGATTATTTTTCGAGGCCAATTTTAAGCCACGCGCCAGGACGGTGGAACCTTTGCACGATATGTTGTAGAACGGTCTGCGAAACAGCCGAAGTGCCAATGGCCAGATCCTGAATTGTGTTGCCCCATGGATGTTCATGTTAATGTGCCGGATGAACGGCTCAGAAAACGTTCACCTTCTCAAAATGTTCTAAACTGCTGCTTCTAACTTTCACCAGATAAATTCCTCTTTTCAACTGTGGTGTATACACATTAATATCTGCAGCAGATGTTTTATTGAAGCTATAAGCCACTCTTCCAGAAAGATTGTACACCTGAATAAACAGATTTGTCATTTCTCCGTCCATTTGCATGCAAATTTTCCCGGCATTTCCAATAACACTCACCCCTGGAAGGACTGTTTCTTTTCGGCTGAGTCTGCTGTCATGGTAAACCCGTTTCACACCAGTCTGATTTTTTTTGTAACTGTCTGTTATATTCATTGAGCCATCAAGTACATAGGTCATTCCAGTCTTTGTTTCAAATGAATTCGTGCTGCTCTTGTGGCGAACATTGCAGGTACTTCCAGCATTAGAAGTGATAACCGCTCTGCTCACTGTTTTGTTGCTCCATACTACAGTGTCAATGAGAAATCCTTTTCTTGCCAAAAACCCCCTTAATGATCCGGTGCTCCATCTGTCAGGAAGAGCTGGAAGAAAGTTAATTTCATCATTATGGCTCTGAAGCAGCATTTCGTTTACACCGGAAACAGCGCCGAAGTTACCATCAATTTGAAATGGCGGATGAGCATCAAAAAGATTGGCGTAGGTACGATCGGGCGTAAGAAGCATCTGAACCAGTCTGTAGGCATGATTGCCATCTTCAAGCCTGGCCCATAGATTCATTTTCCACGCCAGTGACCAGCCGGTAGCCATATCACCTCGCTGTGTTAACGTGGTTTTGGCGGCGTTGGCCAGATTCGGAGTGCCACTTACGGTTATTTGTGCAGAAGGAAATAATCCGTAGAGATGGGAGACATGTCGGTGCTGATCAGTCGGGTTATCCCAATCCATGAACCACTCCTGCAATTGATCATGTTTTCCAACCATATTAGGAGGCAGCCTTTTGAGTGCAGCTTCAGCTTGTGTCCGTAAATCAGAATCAACATCCAGTATTTTTGATGCTTCAACTGTATAGTTCAGGATATCACGAATGATTTGAACATCCATTGTGGGTGCAAAGCTGACATCGCAATTCCAGGCTCCAGGTTTGTTTTCAGGTGAAGCGCTGGGGCAGGTTCCCAGATATTTATTACCCGAAAAGGGCTCTTCCACCATCGTAGCCAGAAAAAACTCCGCTGTCCCCTTTATGGTCAAATAGGCATCGGTCAGAAAATCTTTATCTAGAGTAAAAAGGTAGTGTTCCCAGAGATGTGTAGCCAGCCATGCGCCACCAGTCGGCCAGTGCCCCCAGGTTCCATCAATTGGGGCAGTCCTGTTCCATAAATCGGTATTATGATGAGCCACCCAGCCTTTATCAGTACCCCAGTGCTCTCTGGCAGTCTCTTTCCCCGGTACTGACATCGCTTTAATCTTTCTCACAAGTGGATCAAGACACTCCTGAAGGTTGGCCGATTCAACCATCCAGTAATTCATCTCTGTATTGATATTTATGGTGTATTTACTTCCCCAGGATGGATTTACAGATTCGTTCCAGACTCCCTGCAGATTTGCTGGCTGAGATTCGCCTCTTGAAGAGGAAATCATCAGGTAACGCCCGAATAGATAATGAAGACGAACAAGCTGGGGATCATTGGATGTCGCGAATCTCTGAACCTGTGCATCAGTTGTAAGAGTGGAATCGTTTGTCGGTGTTCCAAGTTTAATATCGACTCTGTCAAAAAGTTCCTTATAGGAGCTCAGGTGGTCAGCAAGAATTTTATCGTATGCTTTTAGAGTTGCATTATTTATGTACGCTTGGGCACGGCTTTCCGGGTTGGCAGTAACATCATTGTAGCTGTTAAAATTTGTACCGACAGCTATTAAAACCGTAGCGTTATCTGCTTCATTGATGTTTATTTTGTTGTTGGCGGCAGAAACAGTTCCACCGTCAGACATGACTTTTACACGGGTCTGAAATTTGATGCCGCTATTATTGACTGTTGTGTTTAACAGCAGCAAGTCATTGCCTGAAGTGGAAAAGTTTTTGTTACCATGAGGGCAATCCATGGAAATCGCACAGGATATTTTGCCGGGCTGATCTGCAGTCAATCTGACGACTATTACCTGATCTGTAAAGCTGGCAAAATACTCCCGTGTATAGGTTACTCCCCCCGATGAATAAGTAGTTCTAGAGATCGCTGTTTTCAGATCGAGTTCACGAAGGTATTCTGTTGTATTGTGACCGGTAAATTCCATATAAAGATTTCCAACCGGTTGAAATGCTGCCTGTCCGCCTCCGATCATCCCGTTTACAGTGTTGCATGCCCCGATAGCGTCATTTTCAAAAATCTTCTGGCGTGCTTGAGAAAGGCGGTTGGCGGCTCCTGCCTTGTTGTTATTACCCGGGTACATATTCCAGACAGTCGATTCATTCAAACTGATCCTGTCTTTATCTACAACTCCATATACCATACCTCCCAGACGACCATTTCCAATCGGTAAGGCCTCCTCGAATTTACTTGCAGCCTTGTTGTACCAGAGAGTTAGATCTGCAAAAGCGATAGCAGGAAAAATGAGACAAAGAACTATTCTATTAATTATCATGTGCATGCCTTTCAATAACTGTAAAGTACAAAAGTATCGGGAAATTAAATTTTGTACAGCTACTGCTTTTTTTTCCAACTACAAACCTTACCTGTAAGAAAAATATGTACTCCTACTATCCGTCAGTGATAAGAGGAGAGCAGACAAAACCCTACCGGCTCGACAAGTTGACGTCTTTGTAAAATGTGCTATTTTGAAATTTATGTGTTAAATAAAAATGCCATTAATAAGAGCACCTGCATGGTTAATATATAATAAGAAAAATACTGATAAAAGAATTGTAAAACAAGCGAAATCATAATCTTATATAGAGCCTTCCAAATCAATGCGTTAACAAGCCATTTGCTTTATGATACACGTATAAAGCTCTGATAGATCTATGGCGCTCAGATAATTATCCCCTCCCTGAATTGTTTACATAATAGATAAAAATGGAAAATTGTATAATGTAATGCTTCTTTGATCAAATAAAATCCCTGGGCCTCTATTCATCACGAAGCAGTTTCTGCCTTTTCACAATCTGAGTGTAAGCTGCATACAAACTATTCTATTAGTTTCTAAATCCATTACCGAGGTTTCATATGCCATCTTTATAAGGATCAATGAGAACTGTTTTCAATATAAGTGAATATCAAGTAGTTTATATGAACAACCATATTGGTTTGAGCAAAGGGTATTGTTATTTTATAGAGGATCGGCAAAAGCGGCCGATAGTAAGCTAAAACACCTACAGCCTTGTCCAACACAGCCACTTGGGCTGTACCGCAACCCATTAATGGAAAAACTGACAGGTGCTCATTCTTATGAAATGTGTTTTGCATGTGATGAATGGTGCCCTTCGAATGCTGTTCATAATCGGGGACGACAAAGGGGGGCAAATATCATCATTCTGAAATGAACATTTCAGATATTTATTCAAAAATGATTAATAAAGGAGTGGGATATGCCAAATTATTTAAATTTTATTGTTTGTTCAGTGGCTTTAACAATTTCCTGTGGTATAAATGATAAAGAAAGCTCTACTTCGGTTGCTGAAAATGTAAAAGGCAGCAATTGTGGAGGGTTTGAACTTGAAACTAATTTGTCGAAAAGAGCTATTGATACACCAGAATATTGTAAGGCTGAAAGACTACTGTGGTCTTACAATGAGTCAGGCCATATACTTAGTATTTTATGTAATAGAATTATTGCTAATTGTGCTGCGAAATTGACTGTTTTAGTAAGCAAAAATGCTGATACTCTCGATTTTACATTGAAAGATAATATTGGAGATGTTATAGCAAATTGCATATGCCCATTTGATGTTTCTTGTGACATTCCAGGTATCACAGGAGACAATATTTACATATTAATTAAAAAGGAATTGTTTTTAATTAATCTTAATGAATTACATGGTGAACTTATAATTGACACTTCAATTACTGAGTCCCATAAGCAGGAATTTTAATGGTAGAGTGCTAATAGGCAGTGAATAAACCAAAGTTCTATTGCTCAGAAGCACTAATACTTGAGCCACAAAGCTGTGAATAATAAACAAGAAAACTAATTGCAGGCTGCACGTGAATGCAGGATATCTTCGTATGTGTTTATCTGATAAACGAATAATACTGAATGGGTTACAATATGGAGTATTCGTTCTCATTCTCGTATTTTTACTGATCGTACCAGATAAAGGAGAAATGATAGTTGTTCCCAAAGGGGTTGAACATAAACCATTTGTGAAAAAGAATGCTGTGTAATGCTGATTGAACCGAAAGAAACTATAAATACTGGTGATGCTGGCCGTGCACTGACAGACACTAAACTTGAATGGATTTAATCAAAAGGCTTGAACAGTAATATTTATAAAAATACCGTTATATTTTGAACTGCGTAAAACAGCGAATACGCAGAGCATCGCCTCACTCTCGCGCCCAAATTGCCTCTGAACCCGTCAGGAGCATTCCTGCACCCTTTACTTTATCTGAACAGATTATTTAATTTAATGCCAAAAACCGAATATGAGGAAGATATGAAAAGATTCGAAGAATTATTTGAAGAATTAAAGAAAAAGGCAGAACAAAATGATCCGCAATCCGGCACCGTAAAAGAGCTTGCAAAAGGTAAACATTTTATCGGGAAAAAAATTATCGAAGAGGCGGGTGAGGTATGGATGGCTGCAGAGTATGAAGGAAAAGAGAAGACCGCAGAGGAGATTTCCCAGCTATTATACCATATACAGGTAATGATGATCTGCTGTAATCTCACTCTGGAAGATATTTATAAGTACTTGTAGAAAACCAGTAAAGGAACTGTTCAATGTTAAAAATAGCTATTCCCAATAAGGGCTCGCTCAGTGAAGGTGCAATTCGTCTGGTCAGTGAATCAGGCTACTCCTGCAAAAGATATTCCAGCGAACTGGTAATAACCGATTCTGCAAACCGGATAGAGTTCTACTTTCTGAGGCCCAGAGACATTGCAGTTTATGTCGGAAGCGGTTTTCTTGACCTGGGGATAACAGGACGGGACCTCACCTTTGATAGCGGCACAGATGTTCATGAAATAATGCCACTGAATTTTGGCCATTCCTCCTTTTATTATGCAGTTCCCGCTGGATGTAACCTCACTGCAGATAAGTTTGAGGGAAAACGGATCGCAACCTCCTACCCCAGCATTGTCCGCAATGATCTTCAAAAAAGAGGCCTGAATGCTTCGATAGTAAAACTCGATGGAGCGGTAGAGATCTCCATCAGACTTGGCGTTGCGGATGTTATCGCAGATGTAGTGCAGTCTGGCCGCACCTTAACCGAAGCAGGTCTGGTAAAAATTGGTGAACCGCTTATGAAATCGGAAGCAATTCTAATCTCTCGTTCTGCAGAGGTTATTACTATACCCGATGCCTCTCTCTTTCTCAAACGGCTCAGGGGAATAGTTGTTGCCCGCGAATTTGTTATGGTTGAATATGATATACCAAAAATTGAGCTTGGCCGCGCCTGCGCAATTACTCCCGGAATCGAATCTCCCACTATTGCCCCGCTCAGTAATGAGAACTGGGCGGCAGTCAAAGCCATGATCAAAAGGAATGAAATAAATAATATTATGGACCAGCTCTCTGATATAGGGGCAAAGGGGATAATTATTACAGAGATAAAGACTTGCAGGGTGTGATTGGAGACCGGATGGAGGAGGAATTTAAAAAAATGATGAATGACACAAATGACGAAGTTTAAGAATTTGGACATCAAAAAGAAGTGTCTTTATTAAATATTCCTTTCAGCTCTTAGGAACATGATATTTATAGATACACAAAGACAACAGAAAACTCATTGTCTTATCGGGACAAAATATCCGCAGCAAAAAGAAACAGCTAAAAAAAAGGCTTCGATCCTGTTTTATGGATCGAAGCCGTTAAGGTTGTCAGGATTTCTCCGGAAAACTCAATATTTGACGTTTTTTAACACATTTCTCCGGAGGTTTCTTTCAGTATATCACTACTAATAGCCACCTCCTTTCCTTAAGTCTGGATAAATTAGAACTTTTCTGCGAAAACCTGTCTAAATATCCATCATTTAAAAAGAACATTGTTCCTATTAATTCAAGTTCTTAACACTTGGGTAAGACTCATATTTTTTCCTGCTAGTTATATGGTTCCTCCTTTCGTGCTGATTACTGTTTATTATAAACTTACTCTTGAGCGCTCAAAGATTGGTTACCCAGAATGATTTGTATTTGACTGTTTAATCATCTGGAATAAAGACTTCGTTTATTATACATATTTATTGTTGTAATAGTTATAGGAAATTTTAAGTTTTACGAATTAGCTTAAAAAAGGATGTTAAAAACACATTTGGTACCCCAAAGAAGATTGTTGATTAGAAAGTGATATCTGGGGTAAGAGAGCCGATTGAAACGACCTTGAATTCTATATATCAGAAACTGCCAACCCTATGTCGTTTATTAAGCCTGATGCAAAGCTGCCGTTTATAGCATACCGCTTTCCATTAACCGAAAATACCAACAGAAATAAAAGATAATTATCTGAAGATTGCAGAAAACCTTGGTTGTAATACCCAAAAAAATTTATCCGAGTCCAAAGCCGAGATCCTGCTTTTTCACCTTGAGAGTAAGCTAAAAACTTGCATGGTACCTACTTTTTAAGCTGAGAGTAAGCTGTCAAGTTGCAGACACCCTGAATTTCAATCAGAGAGTATACTGCCAAGTTGCAGACACCCTGTTTTTCAAATTGAGAGTAAGCTACCAACTTGCGGGATAACTATCGGTATGGCTTAGGGTTACCAAACAAGAAGTCAGCCCCTGTCCACACACCTCAATTTATACCTGATATTTTGATAGTTTAATGTTTATCATCCCAATAGGGTGTTAATATAATGTTGACTGGCCATTAATCTGCTCTATAGGTATCATACAAGAGTGTAGCTTCATCTTAAGCTACAAAAAGCCTTCCAGATACTTTGTTATCCGGCCTTTTGTCATCCCTACGGGCATCAAATATTTCATAATCTCGCTCTTTAGGTGCATGAGAGTTATCAGGTGACTTTATTGTCAATTTGCGGATGATAATATGGTGTTTTGCCCAGCTTTGGGCCCGCTACATTCAAAGTCATTAAAACTTCGCTGACAGGGAAAACCGTTTTCTATTGCTTCTCTTCAGATCACAACATTTTTTATCAGCCCATTAGGTCATCCGTTGATGTTGGCGAAAAACAGAGGGGCGGCTATCCTCTTCGGGCTCAAAATAGATGTAAACTGAATAGCATGATGATATATTATTTAAAGACAAACCGCCACCTTCTCAACTCTGCTTAAATCAGAGGTACATATATGAAATCGTTTGCTGCGCTATCTGGGCCTGGTAAAAAGTATTTGAAAATTGGTGATGCTCCACTAGTTTCTTTAAAAGAAGGAGATTCGGTTCTTGTTTTCTACAGAGATGAGCCCTATCGGGAAAAGTGGGTAATTACCGCACAGGGAACTGAGTCAAATCCAGTAGTATTTCATGGTGTGCCAAGTGATGGGAAACTGCCGGTTATAGACGGCCAGGATGCAATCACTCCTTCAGGTATGAATTTCTGGAGCGAGGGGAGAGGGGTGATCAAGATAGGTGGGGCGAATAACCCACCAGATGTAATACCATCATATATTATTATCGAAAATCTTGAAATTAAAAATGGTTCTGAGACCCCATTGGAACAATTTTTGATTTCTATAACATCATAAACTTCTATTCCTATATACATATATTAATGAGTGAAATCGGTTCGATAGTCACTGACTTTTATTAGCTAGGTTCAAAGCCACTGATGTTTAAGTATATCGCTTCCATTATGACGTGTTTCGCTTCTATCCATTGCGATTCACACCAAACAATCGACCGATTCAGGGCATGAAATAACTGATATATGGTGTCTTTGCAGAAATGACTTCTGCACAAGGAAAATGTAAAGGGATTAGTCGCTCAGAAGATTGTTTCTAAAACATAACCGGGTAATTGATAAACCAGAAAGAACTAATGAGCATAAGCACCCAAGAAGCACTTTTAATAGCCCGAAATATCACCAGTACGGTTCGCGAAGCCTTGATTGTGCTGGATAAAAATCTAAGAGTAGTTTCTGCCAGTGATTCATTTTATCGGCAGTTTCAGTCCAGTGCAGAGCATACCGAAGGTCGGCTGATAAATCAATTGAATACAGGTCTGTGGGATATTATTGAGCTTCGAGCAATGCTTGAGTCAGTTATTTTAACCCGTAATGCAGTTAACAACTTTGAAATTCATCATGTCTTTGAGGATATCGGTGAAAAAACCATGATTTTAAATGCACGCTATCTTGTTGGAGATAATGTTGATGCTGCACTGATTCTTCTGGCAATCGAGGATGTTACTAAACGGGGGGCTGCAACCAGGGAAAAACTCTTAGAATCGGAACTGAATTATAAGAAGTTTGTGGAAGAGCTTAACAGTATTATCATAGGCTTTAACCGGGATGGAAAAATTACAGAACTGGCAAAATTTGCTGAAGAAAATCCTTACCCGGTCCTTCGAGTGACCGCTCAGGGGATAATCATTTACCATAACAGGGCAAGTAAAGACCTGTTTACCAGCAGACAGTGCAAGATCAATTCACGAATCCCGGACAGTTGGTATGCTTTGGTGCAGGAAGCAATTACCAGCGGCACTCTTAAAACAATTGATACCCAGTGCGGAAACCGATTTTTTTCACTGAATATTGTTCCGTTTACCGATAAGGGATATGTCAATATTTATGCAAGTGAAATTACCCGGCGGCGAGCTGCCGAAGAAGATCTGAGGTATGAAAGAGAACAGTTGCAGATCATCCTTGATAATCTAAGTGTAGGAATTGTCTTTATGGATAATAAAGGTAATCTGTTGAAATTTAATAAAGCTGCGCTCAACTGGTATGAGTACAACCGGATAACCAACAAATATGAATATACAAACGAATATGACCTCTATGATGTAGCCAATAGAGAAATACCTCTGGAAAAGTGGCCTGCATTTCGTGCAGTAAAGGGAGATTATGTGAAGGATATGGAGGCCAGGGTCATCAGAAAAGAAACTGGTGAATGCATGTGGATAAGTTTCATTACCCAACCTATATATGATTCCAACAGAAAAATAGCTAATATTCTAATGAGCATGGTAGACATTACCGAAAGAAAACGAACTGAAGAAGCATTACGGAAAAGTAAAGCAATACTTAACAGCATTATCGATACTCTTCCGGTCGGTCTTATAATGGCAAATGCAAACGGTAAAATTATCCGTTTTAATGAGAAAGCTAGAAAAATTATTGGTGAAATACCAGAAACCATCTCTGGGGAGCAGTACAAAAGTTGGAGGCCCGATACTGGTGAGCGGATCGGGGCTGAGGAGTGTGTCTTAGCCAGAGTATTAACCAGGGGTGAGGTGATTCGTAACGAGCTTACAAAAAACCAGAAATTTGGTACTGAAGAGTTCAGGTATTGCTTAAACAATGCGATTCCTTTACGCGATGATAATGGCAGAATTTCGGGGGGATTGGTTACTATTTTGGATATTACTGAGAGATTTGAGGCAGAGACTCGATTAAAGGAGGTTTTATCTCAGGCCGAGGAGAGTAGAAACATTCTTACAGCTCTAATGAAAAATATTCCTTTAGGAATTGCGATAGCAGATGCGCCGGATGTCAAAATCCGGATGATAAGCGAATACGGGGCAAGAATTCTGGGCAGATCAATAGAAGAGTTCAAAGGAGTTTCAACTTTTGAGAAACCATTGTATATGGGAGTCTATAATGTAAATGAATTAACCCAAGTTCCACCAGAAAAACTTCCTCTGACCAGAGCTACGGTTAAAGGTGAGAATATTAAAAACGAAGAACTGATTGTCACCCGCAAGGATGGAACTTTCCTTCCTCTTCTTTGTAATGCCGGACCAATTAAAGATGATAAGGGTAATATTACCGGGGGAGTTATCGGATGGACTGATATGACCGAGCAACGCCAAGCTCGTGAAGTAATGAAAAGATACGCTGAGGAACTTGCTGCAGCTAATCGCGATCTGGAGTCTTTCTCATACTCTGTTTCGCATGATCTTCGTAATCCTCTTAGCGTTATAGATGGTTTTGTGGGGTTTCTCATAGAGGATTATTCTGAACAACTCGATAAACAGGGTCAGGATTATCTCAGGAGAATCGATTCTGGAATAAAAAAAATGCAAAGGTTAATTAATGATATCCTCAGTCTGTCACGTATTGGCAGGCAGGAGATTAGAGAGGAGGATATCGACCTGAGCGCCATTGTTCGGGATTTTCTTACAGAGCTCAAAACTATGGAGCCTGAGCGGCGATCTGAGTTTATTGTTGAAGATAACCTTCATGAATATGCAGATCCGCGATTGATTCATCTTGCTCTGGAGAATCTTCTGCGAAATGCATGGAAATTTACTTCTGAAAAAGAGGTGGCCCATATTGAGTTTGGTACTACCAGCAAAGATGGTACTACTGTCTACTATGTCAAAGATAACGGTGCAGGATTTGATCCACGATGTGCCCAAAAGATATTTGAGCCATTTCAGCGTATTCATGCTCAAAAGCAGTTCGGGGGAACCGGTGTGGGATTAACTATTGTGCAGAAGGTGGTATGGCGTCATGGGGGCAAAGTATGGGCTGAAGGAGAAGTGGGTAAAGGAGCGACATTCTATTTCACTCTCTCATAAAATCCTGACCTTATTAGCATGAGACAACATTTGCTGGACATACAGAGGTATGCTTTGCTTAAAAAATGTTTACCTGCAGCAGTCGGTGTTGACAAGAATTTATATATTTTTTACCGCAGCGGCCCGGTTCATCGTTTTCTGGTACACCCGTCGGGTCCTGAGACCTCCAGTCTTCCTGCGCACCTTCCTTCTACACTTCGGAAGCGCCTGCAGACAGTGGCGCAAAAAGTGCAGCGCGATAAGGTATCAGGTTCACTCAGATCAACATTTATCGTAAATGGTAAAAAAAAAACAGTAACTATCACCATCTCACCACTGAAAAATGATCCAGATCTGATGCTGGTAGTTTTCAGAGAAGCCCGCAAAACTACACAGTTACCAAAAAAGGATTCGATTGATGAAATGGAGCAGATACAACAGCTTGAGCAAGAGTTGAGTGTTTTCCGGAAGAATCATGAGCAGAATTTATCGCAACTTAGAAATATTAATAAAGAGTTGCATAGATCAAATGAAGAGCTGCATGCGGAAAACGAAAAAGGTGAGATTTCCCATGAAAAACTTCAATCTCTCAGCAAGGAACTGATCACCGTCAACAATCAACTGCTGGAAAAAAACAATGAATTGGAAACTATTAATAATGATCTCAATAATTTTTTAACCAGCGCTGCTATTCCTGCACTATTTATAGATGAACAGCTCAGAGTTCGACGCTTTACTCCGGCATTAACTAAACTTGTAAAACTTCTACCGGTTGATATCGGAAAGCCGCTTACCAATTTTGCATACGAAAAATTGGGCTTCGGGTTGATGGATCAAGCCCGGATAGTAATACGTGGAGGGGAAGTACAGCGAGAAGAAGTTTCGATAATCGGTTCCTGCTTTCTTCGTACTATTCGACCGTATACTACAGGTAATAACCGGGTACAGGTAGTGATTGTGACCTTTGCAGATATTACAGATATTAAAAAGGCGGAATCAAGTTTGCGCGAATCAGAGGAAAAATTCCGTATAGTTGCTGATTTTACCTACGATTGGGAGTACTGGTTAGACAAAAACAACCGTTTTCTGTATGTAACACCTTCATGTAAGCATGTCACAGGATACAGCCGCGAAGAGTTTATGAACGATCCATCACTATATGGCCGCATTATTCATCCGGAAGACCGCGATCGGGTTACAAAGCATCTTGCGAATGATCCAACAAGTGTCCAAGATTTTGAGCTGGAATTCAGGATCATACACCGCAACGGGGATGTCCGCTGGATAAACCATGCATGCAGACCGGTACAGGTAGAATCGGACAAATATTCGGGCCCGGAGATTCGGGGGAGGCGGGCAGTAAATCGTGATATAACCATTCGTAAGCAGGCTGAAAAAACACTGAGGGAAAACGAGAATAAGTTCTCGATCTCTTTCAAGAGCAGCCCAGGATTCATGTACATCAGTGATCTGGAAACTGGCTTATTCATCGATGCAAATGAGGCATTTTGCAGAATGATTGGCTTTGTAAGAGAAGAGATTCTCGGGCATACCTCGACGGAACTGAGAATAGTCAGACCTGAAGAACGAGAGAAATTATTTTCAAAATTGAAAGAAGAGGGCCATATCCTAAACCATGATGCTAAGATACGTAATAAAAACGGCGAGAGCCGTGACATATTGTATTCCGCAGAAGTGATCAAGTTGGGAGAAAAACAGTGTGTTCTCTCTACAGGAATCGACATTACCGAAAGAAACATAACACAAGCTGCTTTGCAGGTCGCTGCTGAGCGTTTCAACCGGATTATTTCCTCCAACATTGTCGGAATTATTATCGCTGATTTCACTGGAATCATTTGGTTTGCCAATGATTACTTTCTTAACATTATTGGCTATAATCAGCAGGATTTGGCACAGAACAAGATCAACATGAATAAAATAACACCTGATGAATTTCAGCATCTTGATCATGATGCATTCAGTCAACTAAATAAAAACGGTATTGCCGCTCCTTATGAAAAGCAATTTGATCGTAAAGACGGTTCCCGGGTGTGGGTATATCTTTCCGATACTATTCTTCCCGGTCCACAGCACCACATTATAGCATTTGTGCTTGATATTACTAAGCGAAAAAAAGCTGAAGAGGCCCTACGCAAGAGCGAAGCCGGTCTTAAGCGTTCTCAGGCGATTGCTCACCTTGGCAGTTGGGAACTTGACCTGGTTACAAATCGCCTTACCTGGTCAGATGAGGTGTATTGGATTTTTGATCTTAAGTATCAGGATTTTGGTGGTACTTATGAAGAATTTCTCTCTCATGTTCATCCAGAGGACAGGGACGCAGTTGATTCTGCCTATGCCGGGTCAATTCGAGATGGTCGGGATTACTATGAGATTGAACACCGTGTAATCCGCAAATGCACCGGTGAAATCCGGTACGTTCACGAGAAGTGTCATCATATACGCGATCAGCAGGGTAAAATTGTGCGATCAGTAGGTATGGTACATGGCATTACCAATCGCAAACAAGCCGAGCTCCAGCTTAAAAAATACGCTGATGAGCTTGCTGCTGCAAACCGTGATCTGGAATCTTTCTCCTATTCAGTTTCTCATGATATGAGAAATCCTTTAGGTATAATCAGTGGTTTTATCACTATCCTGAAAGAAGATTATTCTAAATCACTGGATGAGGAGGGGCGCGAATATCTGGAGCGAATTTGCGAAAGTATCAGAAAAATGCAATTGCTTATCGATGATATGCTTTCCCTTTCACGCGTTGGCAGACAAGAGATAAAAAGAGAAGATGTCGATCTTAGTGATTTAGTGCACGATTTGCTGGATGAGCTCCAGAGAAGCGAGCCCGAAAGGAAGGTGGAAATAGTTATCCAGGATAATCTACATGCCAGTGCCGATCTAAGCCTGATCCGTTTGGCTATTGACAATGTGCTACGAAACGCATGGAAATTCACTTCCACAAAAAAGAATGCCCGAATTGAGTTTGGCAGCACTGTCGTAGATAACAACACCACCTTCTTTGTTAGTGATAATGGTGTGGGATTCAATATGGAATTTGCTCAAAGGATATTTGAGCCATTCAAACGTGGACATACTGATAAACAGTTTAGTGGAACCGGAGTAGGATTATCGATTGTGAAAAGAGTAATCGCTGGTCATGGAGGAAAGATATGGGCGGAAGGTAGGCCCGGGGAAGGGGCAAGCATCTTTTTCACTTTACCATGAAACCGCAGTAACTGATAAGAAACTGCCAGGAAGCTGAATGATTCTATTTTGGACTTATTTGCAATTTACAGTTGTCGAACAAAACGGGCAGTTACCTTCTCGAAGCCATCACAGAACCGCAGTAGCAGCTTTCACACATACAGCTCTTTTCAAACATTTAAAGGTAATTCGTGTAAACCAGTTGCGATACATCTGAAGTGCCTGGTCTAACTGATCCCATCAAAGCAGCTCTGAGATCATCTCCACAAGTTTCACTCTATGAAAGGGTTTACGCAGAAATCCCGATGCTCCCAGTCGACTCAAAGTCTCATGATCTTCCCCCCTGGAAAAACTGGATGAAATAATTACAGGCAATGAAGGATCTATAGAGTGGATACTCATAAGGGTTTCTTTGCCCCCCATTACCGGCATAATTAAATCCAGGATCACCAGACTGATCTCTTTGCGATGCCCGTTGTAAAGCTCGATGCCTCTCTTCCCGTTCTCAGCAGTAATGACCCGATAACCCTGTCTGGAAAGAATCGTAGAAGCAGTAACCTGTACCAGCTCTTCATCGTCAATAAGAAGTATCGTTGCATTGTTTTGAGGCGCTATAGGTTCTGAGGTGGGCTGTTCCACATGCAGATCGGCTATTGGCAGATGCACGTGAAAAGTGGTTCCTTTACCGACTTGAGAATGGGCTGTTATTGCTCCATGATGTTCTGCAACGGTGCCATAGGCAGCCAAAAGTCCCAGACCAGTTCCTATGTTATGTTCTTTGGTGGTGAAAAAAGGCTCAAAAATCCTGGAGATCACCTCTGGTGCCATCCCATGTCCAGTGTCACTTACCGTTATCTTAACGAAAGTGCCTTCAGAAATATCAAAAGTAGATAACTCACAATTTCTACTGTCTAATTCGACTGTCTCAGCAGAAAAGGTTAGATGACCGCCCAGTGGCATTGCATGTGCTGCATTTATGCCCAGGTTAAGAAATACATTCTGCAAAAGTGATTCATCACCCTCTATCCAAAACGAGTTTTTCTGGTAATTCTCGCTTATACTAATATTTTTATCGATTGTATGGCGCAGAATTGATGCTGTATCGCTCAAAATGGGGATAATATTTATCTTTTTT
Organism: Fibrobacterota bacterium; assembly: GCA_023412475.1. Classification (GTDB taxonomy): domain Bacteria; phylum Fibrobacterota; class Chitinivibrionia; order Chitinivibrionales; family Chitinispirillaceae; genus JAAYPC01. The sequence continues at coordinate 65,881 of JAEYNR010000031.1, forward strand.
ATTACTGTTGTTTCTTTACGGGAAAAAGCCAGAAGCTTTCTGGTCAGTACGCTGGCTTTTTCGGCAGATGTCAATATAAGATCCACATAATGTTTGTATTGCTGATCTGTGACATTAGAATCCCGCAGAAGTTCTGCACCTCCGATAATTCCAGAAAGTGTGTTGTTAAAGTCATGAGCGATTCCTCCGGCTAAAGTACCAATCGATTCCATTTTCTGAATATGCTTTATTCGCTCCTGAAGTGCATTTCTTTCCCCAAGAGTCTTTTTTATCTGAGAAATGTCACGCACCAGTGCTTCAATGCCAGAAAAATCTCCTTTATTGAGATATGTTCTGGCATTAACCAATACCCAGAGATGGCTGCCATCCTTCTTTTTGAACTCAGTTTCAAAGTTACTAATGCTTCCTGATTTACGCACAACCGACAGAAGAGATTCGCCTGAATTGGAATTTACAGAAAAATTTTCTATGCTTTTCCCCAATAAATCATCGGGCTTGTAACCGAGCACCCTTTCACAAGAGGGGGTAATAATGATAATTGTGCCATTTTGGTCAGTCTGGAAACCCACATCAATAAGATTTTCAAAGAGGGAACGATATCTATTTTCAGATACCTTTAACACCTCTTTCATTTTATAGCGGTGCTCCTCAAAAGACATTAGCAGCCCGCTTAGAAAGACGCTTATAAAAATGGTAGACCCATATGGGATGGTTGTTTTCTTAAGTATTTCTATTCCTGTCTGGAGATCTTTAATGAAAAAAAAGCCCGGAAGAATAAAGAGTAGGGCAACTATGGCAGTTAGGGCTGCTTTAATAACGGTATTTAACTTATTTCGATGATGATAGAATACTACGCCTGTAATTACAGCAAGAATAATTAATAGTGGCTCCAGTGTTCCGCTTTTCCCAAGATATATTTGGTAAAATGTCGCGGATATAGCACATATCAGGCTAACTACCAGCCCCCCAAAAACTCCACTGAGAATAATGACTGCATTGCGCAGGTCGAAAGAAACGCCATCATAGAGCGGAATTTTAAACCGCATACAAAAGATGGCTGCTGCTGCGAAAAGTAGTCCCATACTGATCTGGCGATAAAGTGGTCTGCTGGAAGCCAGGATTCTGTAAAGATAACTGTAAGCCGCAATCAGAACGATTAATATCGCTAAATTATTGAATAGGCCACAGAAATGGGAAGAGCCGTGAAGCATGTTAAATTTTCACTTTCAGCACGCAGTATTTGCGAATATAAAAAAGCCTAATTTAAATCATTTGAACTCTGGATAATCATCCCTTTTTAGATCATAATTTTGTTTGCTATCTCATTTTATCTGATTTGCATAAATTTATCAATTTAATTAACTTAAATTCACCACTAAAAATTATGCTTGTGTGTGTAATGGGGGAGCAAAGTACTTAAATGGGCTGACAGAAATAGGAAATGAGAAAAAATTTACTGAAAGTGCAGGGCTAAATAGGTATTTTAAATGTTAAAGCGCTTAAAAAGTATCTGAATGGTCTATTAAACCAAAAAAGCGAAAAACAACAGCCTTTCTCTGTTTGGCATTAAACAAAAAAAAGGTGATATTTATGTTGAAACCAATCAAAGCAGCGGCAGTATTCACATTTTTACTGATTTTTTCAGTTATTCCCACATTTGCCGATGATCCATTTACTGCTTATCTTTTCGCCTATTTTACCGGAAACAACAAAACTCAGGAAGCAATCCGCTTTGCTATAAGTGATGATGCACATAATTTCAAAGCTCTCAATAACAACAATCCTGTGATCCGTTCCGAAGAGATCAGTTCCACTGGTGGGGTGCGCGATCCTCACATTCTGCGCGGAGAAAATAACGATTATTACATGGTCGTTACTGACATGGTTTCTGCCAACGGATGGGCATCAAACAGGGGGCTGGTGTTGCTTCGATCGACTAATCTCATTGATTGGACTTCTAGTGCCATCAACATTCCCAAGACATTTCCGGACTATTCTTCAGCGGATCGCGTGTGGGCACCACAGGTTATTTTTGATCCTGAGGTTGGCAAATACATGGTATATTTCGCAATGAGGCTGGGCCCCGGCGTTACTGACAAGCTTTATTACAGTTATGCCGACACTACCTTTACCAGACTTGAGACTGCACCTAAATTGCTTTATGCATATAATGGCAATGCTGCGATCGATGCAGATATAATTTATAAAGACGGCACATATCATCTTTTTTTCAAGACCGAAGGAAGTGGAAACGGCATAAAATCAGCTATATCAAAAAAACTAACTGAAGGGTATGAACTGTATGACAAGTACCTGCAGGTCACAAATGCGGCTGTTGAAGGCTCTTGTGTGTTTCGCCTGATCGATTCGGATACTTATGTTCTTATGTATGATGTATACACTTCAGGAAAGTATGAATTTGCATTAAGCACTGACCTAAAAAATTTTTCCAAAGATCCTGAACCCATCTCCTTTAACTTTACTCCCAGACATGGAACGGTGATCCCCATTACCGATAAAGAAAAAAATGCGCTGCTTGCAAAATGGGATCCTGTCGCTGTATCCAAATCCCTTAAGAACCCGGTGGAACAAAGAATACGCTGGTCTGGAAAGACTCTTGAACTGTCTTTTGGCAACAGGGAATTATCAGGAACTGTTTCGGTGGTCAATCTTTGCGGCAGAGAAGTGCTGCGAAAGGCAGTTTCGGGGAAGGTGGCCAGAATACAAATGTCAAACATGCCGTCAGGAGTTTACCATATTAAAATGAATTCAGCAAAGCACTTACGTTCCAGAATCATATTAAGGTAAAACGCTGATCTTGATCAAGTTGAAAATAAAATTTAAGGGGAATTACAGTTCAAAGGAGACAGGATGAATAAACTAACAAAAACCTTACTTTTTATTACCATCACGATAGCAGCTCTTAATGCACAGGAGACCTTGAGAGAACTTGCAGCAAAAATCAATCTTAACATTGGAACTTGTGTTGGCGGTACTTTTTATTATAATAATGAGCCCCAATATACTGAAGTAATGAATCGCGAGTTCAATACCCTGGTTGCCGAAAATGAGATGAAACCAGATGCTCTCCACAGAGATCGCGGTCGTCCAAATTTCACTACTGCTGACAGGCTGATCGATCATGCTCAAAAGAATAATATGAAAGTTCGCGGTCATACTCTCTGCTGGCATGCCCAGAATCCGGGTTGGATATCACAAAATTCATGGAACCGTCAACAGGCTCTTGAAGCTTTGAATCAACATATCAGCCTGATTATGGACCATTTTAAAGGGAAAGTGTATCAATGGGATGTTATCAATGAATTATGGAATGATGCACAAAACCCGGTTATGAGAACCAATAATCCCTGGTATGCCAAAATAGGTGAAGATTTTGTGGATTCTGCGTTTGTCTATGCACATCGTGCAGATCCTGAAGCAAGACTGTTTTACAACGATTATAATAACAGCACCATAAATGCCAAGTCCACTGCCATGTATAACAAAATTAAAAAGATGGTTCAAAACGGAGTGCCGATCCATGGCATTGGTTTTCAGGCTCATCACACAGAGCCTGAATGGAATGATAACTTTAAAAATAGTCTCAAAGAGAACATAGAACGTTTTACCGATCTTGGTCTTGAGGTTGTCTTTACTGAAGTTGATGTAAGAATTACCTCCCCTACAGACGATCAGAAACTTACCAATCAGGCAAAAATGTATAAAGCGATGCTTGAAGCTGCGTTGGAAAGTAAGGGTACGACAACATTTGTGATATGGGGATTTACTGATAAACACTCCTGGATTCCGATGACATTTTCTGGCACCAATGATGGACTGATTTTTACAAGAGATTACAAAAAGAAACCTGCTTACGATTCACTGGCTGCCGTTTTTTTAAGAGCACAGGAAAATGATGTCAAGTCAATATCAAAAAAAGCTCCCTCATCGATTATCATAAATCAGAATGGATCTTTTTTGAAGGTTAACTTAAATTCATTGAATACCGGAAAAGCATCTTTCATGCTTTATACTATGAATGGAAACCTTGTTAAGGAATCTTCAATACAGGCTGTTTCGGGACAAAACAGCTCATATAATTTTAATGTATCAAATATTGCGAACGGCTTCTATCTTGCAAAAATATTTTATAATAAAGACCGTTTGTATCAATCTAAAATAATGATTTTAAAATGATGATGCATCTGGTATAGGAGGCTTTTGAAAATCGATATTTCCATTATGTAGTGTCCGGTTAATCAACAAAGGGAAAAGACTGCAGTGCATCTATCATGTAAATTATCTTTGAACCAGTTAACATTTAATTTACCTGGATAATGATTTACACTTTTTTTACCGGACACTACTGGCAAACCATTATCAACCTTATTTTTTTTGAAGAAGAGTGTATGAAGAGAAACTGTGGAATATCTGACTTCCTTTTTACAGAAGAGCTTAGCATTGAAACATAGTTTTTTTGTAAGGTTTTGATATAATAATATATCATTGTATGAAATATGATATCATATTTTTACCTTCAAAAATGCTCATTAAACTTATATTACATTCCTATAGTCTAAATGGAAAACTTACATTTAGCAGTTGGAAAAAAATGTACTTTTTAAATATATTACAAATACCGCAGTGGACACTTAGCAAACACTAAGTCTATTCATTTATAGAAACAATCAATATCTTCCAGAAAAGAAAGGGGAAATTTGGTTATGTCAGATTCTTCTTATAAAGGTGGAAATACGGTAATGGAGGAGCCTTCCGGTAAAAATGGGGCTCAAGTGGCGGATTCTGCGTTAAAGATGGCAACTGCTGGCGCACCAGACACCCACAATATGGCTTTCATCGTTCTAATAACGATTGTAGCAACTGTTGGTGGCTTTTTATTCGGATTTGATTCCGGTGTGATCAATGGCACAGTAGATGGTTTAAAGCAGGCTTTTAAATCGGACAGTGTTGTTACCGGTTTTAATGTAGCTTCGATGCTCCTTGGCTGTGCTGTTGGTGCATTTGTTGCCGGTAATCTGGCCGACAAGTTTGGCCGACGTTTCATAATGATCATTTCTGCTATCTTTTTTGCAGTTAGTGCCTGGGGTTCAGGTATTGCTCATGGTTCTATTGAGTTTATTATCTATCGGCTTATCGGTGGATTTTCAGTTGGTGCGGCATCAATACTTTGCCCGGCATACATCTCAGAGGTGGCACCAGCCAGATTGCGTGGAACGCTCTCCTCAATCCAGCAGATTGCAATTATCACCGGTCTTTTTGCTGCATTCGTTTCCAATTATATGATTGTTCAGGCAGCAGGCGGATCAGTCAAAGTCTGGTTAATGGGTTTTGAAGCATGGCGCTGGATGTTCTGGGTAGAACTCATTTTTAACGTCTTATTCTTCTTCGCTCTTCTTCTTATTCCTGAGAGTCCCCGTTTTCTGGTTGCTGCAGGTAAGAAAGAAAAATCGATGGCTGTTCTTAAAAAGCTTATGGGTAGTGGTGCTGAATCCAAATACAAGGAGATCAGTGAATCTCTGGCCAAAGATCACCGTCCCAGCATGAAAGATATTATTGGTTCCAATCGCAAAGTACGCCCGATTGTGTGGTTTGGTATCGGTCTGGCGGCATTCCAGCAGTTTACTGGTATCAATATCATTTTCTATTATGGAGCAGTTCTATGGCAGTCTGCTGGCTTTACAGAAGCAGATTCCCTGCTGATCAATGTCATAAGCAGTGCGCTGAGTATTTTAGCCTGTATCGTTGCAACCTTTTCCATCGACAAAATTGGTCGTAAACCGATGCTACTTGTTGGTTCAATCGGTATGGCCATCTGCCTTGCAACAATGTCAATAGTCTTTTGGACATCAGGTCAAACCGAAGGTGGCTCACTGAAATTAGTGGGTGCAGCCGGTCCTATTGCACTAGTCGCAGGAAACCTCTTTGTGATGTTCTTTAACTTCTCATGGGGTCCTGTGATGTGGGTTATGCTTGGTGAGATGTTCCCCAATCAGATGCGCGGAGCCGGTCTTGCGGTCAGCGGCCTCTCTCAGTGGGTAGCCAACTTTGCAATCACAATGACATTCCCGATCATGCTGGCATCCATGGGCCTTGGTCCATCATACGGTATCTATGCAGTTCTGACTATTCTCTCATTCATCTTTGTCTGGAAACTTGCACACGAGACAAAAGGAATCGAACTGGAAAAAATGGTTGGCTAAAAACCATCTATTTTCCGAATGAATTAAAAAGGGTCTGTATTTCTACAGTCCCTTTTTATTTATTATTAACCGTAAGTCTCCTGCAGGGTTGGTATCTTCAGGTTTTATTTTCTTTTGTCTTTTCTTCTAAATTAAACCTTCGATATTCGAAAATTCTTTCCCACAATCCTCTTTCGCCGCTTCCAGCGGAGGATTTAATCATCCAACGTTAATGGATGATTAAATATTATTTCTGACTCTTTCCGACACACATAACGATGAAGGTCAGGTCATCATGATAAGCTGCACCCTGTGTGAATGCTTTGATATCCTGAATAATTCTCCTGGATATCTTTTCCGGGGTGTTGCCGATATCTTCCTCAAGAAGGTCTAATAATCTGGTGGTTCCATATGTATCTCTATTAGGATTGAATGCTTCAGTAAGTCCGTCAGTGTAAAGAAAAAAACTATCATTTTCTACAAGTGGGATAGTGACTTCATCAAGTATGTCCGAAAAAGCGTTCTGGTCATAAAGAACTCCCAGTGCTATACCGTTGGTCTCGATAGTCTGTACCTTACTGTTTTTACTATCGATACGGATCAGGCGGGGATGTCCAGCCTGTGCGTATGTCATTGTTTTTCCATCCGGACTAATTATCAGACAAATTGCAGTAGCAAAAAGTCGTTCATCAAGATTAATTCTCATGGTGTCATTTACAGAGCAGAGAAGTTTTTTTGCAGATGTTTCATTACGGGCATCATTTCTGAATGAACTGCGCAACAGTGTCATCAGCATAGCCGCAGGAACGCCTTTGCCGCACACATCAGCAATGACTACAATCCAATATCCCAGGTCGTTCTGGAAATAATCAAGATAATCGCCGCCAACCTCATAGGCTGGTGAGTAAAGACCCTTAAGATTCACACCCGGTATTGCAGGTTTGTGATTTGGAGTCAGTTGCTGCTGAATGTTACGGGCCGCCTGGAGTTCACCTTTTAACTGCGCCTTTTCATTGAGCTCTTTCTGGAAAATGGCATTACTGAGGCTGACTGCAGATTGCGAGGCAAGGGTAAGAACAACATTTTTTTCTTCCTCGAAGCGGTGATGGGCACCTTTGTTGGCAAAAAGCTGTAAAAAACCGATAAGCCGGTTATCGGCTAATAGTGGAATTCCGATATAATATGGTAAATGTCGCAATTGACTCCAGAAATTGAAATCTGAGACATTTTCGATCCAGTTTTTAATTATTACCGCAGTAGTGCTGCTATGGGGGGAGAATATTTTAGATGCCTCTTTGAATATTTGCTGTTGGCTCTCTGATGAAAGTACACCGCTTGCATCCATACAATCAAACCATTTGCTGTCGTTAATGCAAAGAGAGGCTACCGAATCGCCCAGAATTGAAGAGAATGATTTGAGAATCACTTTGGTTAAGGTCCTGATACTATTACATTGAGCCATCTGAAAAGAGGCTGCGGTAATAAAATCCAGTTGCGAAATGCGATTTTTAAGGCTGGAATTGGCTTTTTGAAGATCTGAGGTACGAACACGCACCCGATTTTCAAGCTCTCTTTTTGTTTTCTGGAGCTCGTTTTCATACTTTTTAACTTCAGTGATGTCTCGCGATATTCCAAATGTTCCAACTATTGAACCCTGCTTGTCTTTAATAGGAAGCTTGGAGGTAAACACCCATCTCTCCGGCATACCTGGAGCAGTTTCCCGTTCGATTTTCCCTAAAATTGGCTCTCCGGTTTCAATAATATCCATTTCATCATTAAAAGCTGCCTGAGCATGTTCAATAGGGAAAAAATCAAAATCGCTTTTCCCTATCGCATCTTCAGGAGATTTAACGAAATTCAAGGCCGGATGAGCGCAACTGATTCTTGTGTAACGACTATCGAGATCTTTGAAATATATTGAATCTTTTGAGTGATTCAATAGTATATGGAGCATATCCCGCTCCTGAGCCATCGCTGCTTCTGCTTCAGTTAAAGCTGAGAGTTCCTGGCTTATGCAAAATGTACCAATAATGGTTTTGCTCTGCTGATCTATAACCGGAAACCTGGATACAGACATCCAGTGGATTGGACTTCCTTCAATTTCAATTTTTTCTACTTTTCCGACTAAAGGTTTTCCACTGGAGATAATCCGCTGTTCATCCTTGTGGAACACCTCGGACAACTCGGCAGGAAAAAAGTCATAATCAGTTTTGCCAATTACGCAACTAAGATCAGTAACATTGTGCCTCTTCATCCATCTCTGATTAACCATGGTGAATCTGGACTGAAGATCTTTAAAATGAAGGTCATATGGAATATTTTGAAGCAAATGATCAAAATACAAAGCTTTTAACTGGACCAGGGGAAACTCAATTTTGAAATTGGACATCTCTGCACGCATTTCCTCAAATGAATTACCATCCTTAACACACATTGAGAACCTCTTTTAAAGCCTCTTACATATCTTTGGTGATACTTCTGGAAAAAAAAACAAATTGTAGATAGCAAACAGCACTTTCAGGAAACAAAATAATAATGGCCTGATATCTTCAGACTTGTTTATTTGAAACAGACCGGTCTAAAATGCTTCTGTTTTTAATAATTGTACCGGTGTTACCTGAAAAAGGCAAACGGAAATGATGGAGGATAGTTTTAGCTCTGAAGTCGAGGCGGGTGCAGAAGAATTTTTAGCTAAGAGTTTCTCGAACGATATCTAGTCTGAAGGTTCCACTTCAAAAGAGATAAATAATCGCTGACCACCACGAAAAATCTGTAGCACTACAGCCTGTGCGTTTTTAATACTCCTGTCATACTTTTGAAAATCAGATGGAGAACCGATGTTTACCCATTTACCTCCCGTAGCTTTTGCCTGGATTATAAGATCTCCGGGTGAGAGCAGAGTTCGTTCATCAGATACGTCTGGAGCGATTCTGGTCACGATCACTCCTGAGAACTCATCGGGAATTTTAAAACGGGATCTGAGACCGGGTGTAAGCTCTGCAACCCCGATCCCCAGACGGCTATTCACATCACCTCTCTGGGGTCTGGAGCGCTGCTGAATGGGCTGCTGTTTTTGAAGCACCTTTGCGGTACGTTCTATAGGGATGAGTGTAACCTCTTTTTTCTTGCCGTTTCTAAGGAGAGTGAGAGACGTTTTCTCTCCTGGTCTGACAAATGCGATCAGGTTGCGCAACTGATTTGCATTTTCAGTCACTTTTTCAGATACACTTACAATGATATCACCTGCTCTTATGCCTGCTTTTTCTGCAGGTTGCCCCGGGACCACATCTGCAACTATTGCACCCTCAGTGGTTTTCAGATCCAGTGCTTTTTGCAGCGAAGAAGTTATATCCTGAATAGAGATTCCGACATATCCCCTGATCACCCTTCCTTCATAAACCAGATCCTCCATCACCCTGGAAGCCAGATTAATTGGAATGGCAAACCCCACCCCCATAAATCCACCGGTTTCTGAGAAGATCAGGGTGTTCATTCCCATTACTGCTACATCGAGATTTACCAGAGGTCCACCGGAATTTCCAGGATTGATCGCTGCATCTGTCTGGATAAAATTCTGAAAAGTTAAAGGCTCAACTATCTCCCTTCCCAGTGCTGAAACTATACCGGAAGTAATAGTTGAGGTGAGGGCGAAGGGGTTTCCTATTGCAGCTATCCAGTCACCTACCTCCAGACTGTCGGAATTACCCAGATAAACCGGTCTGAGCTCTGGTAACTTTCCGCTCAGCTTCAATACTGCAATGTCACTTAGAGAATCAAAACCTATGATCTCTGCAGGGAACAAGTTCCCGTTTACCAGAAGCACCTCAATTTTGTCTGCACCTGCAATCACATGATAATTGGTAAGAATGTATCCTTTTTCCGAAACAATAAAGCCAGACCCCAGGCTCTGAATGCGACGTTCTTCCTGTTGTTGTGGGGAGGGGGTTGGTGTTGAACTATCCGGATGGGTCGGGATCACCGATACCACCGATGGAATCACCGCCTTGGCGATTCTTACAAATGCTCTGCTAAAAGGGCCCTGATCTGTCTCTTTTGACTCAGTCGGAGCTGATGAGGCGCCAAACTCAATTGATCCCCGCTCAGGTCTGCGTGGATAAACATCTACTATACATATCATAACAGCAACTATTAAAACGATCAGCTTCAACACTACTCCTTTGAAAGGATATGCGCCTGTTAGAATTGATACTCGCAATAAAAATGCCAAAGGATCTATTCTCAGGTGGCTTCAACAGTATGGACGAAAATGGTACGTATTGTGCTCCTTTATCCGATGAACTATTCATTTGGTGGAAAGGTCAAGATTAAATTATGAATAAGCTGGCTTTCAGTTTAAGAGCCGGGCTCTTTTTACTGTTTTTATTAACCGGTGCATTCTGTCAGGAAAGTTCTTCTTTAGACCAGTTACCCACGATAGCAATACCTGCCAGGGATAACTCTCTTTTTTACACAGGAGTTCTGGGAACAATACATAAAAGTTCAACCCCCAACTCAAGCAGAGTACATGTAAGGGGAGAATTTATCTTCACTAACGCTGATTATTCCAGAGCTGCTTTCGATGGAGTTCCCGAAGAACTGGATAATTTCCTTTATTCAACCACCATTGCCACAATGTTTCAGTTATTAAGATCAGGCGGTCTGTTTCGGCAGATCACCTTAACTGTTGGAACCCAGCAGGGGCTAACCAATAACCAGCTATCTTCAAATCAGCTTCAGTGGTGGTATGAAGGTAATTTTTTCTCAGGAGTAGTGTTTGCCTTTCCCTATAATATAAGTGGCGCCTTTTCCTATTTACTTGCAACTGTTCCCAATGCCAGAGAGGTTGCCAATGAACTCGAACTTGCAATTTCCTATTCCGGAAACAGTATTGCAGGTCAATGGAAACCATCCCTGGAAGCAGCTATTCCCTTAGGAGAATCAAATGGCTTTCTGATACAGGCTGGACTCGATCCATCTGTAAGTTTTTTTCAAAAAAACAAACTCCCTCTCTCCTTCACTTTTCCCCTGCGGTTAGGAGCCGGTCTATGGGGCTATCATGTACCAGAGACCGATTTTTCCGGATACCTCAGCGCAGGGCTGTTGGCTAAGGTAGCTCCCAAATCGATTCCGGATGTTTACGGCAGATGGGAATTTCTGATTGGTGCAGAACTGATTGCCCGCAATGACCAGCTTGCCAATGTAGATTTTCCTGATGATAGAGGAGGGAATGTGATAGTCGTAGGAAGAGTGGGATTTTCGTTTCTTTATTAAAATTTGTTGGGGCAACCCTTGTGGTTGCCCTCTGAGTGAAGAAGAAGGCAACCACAAGGGTTGCCCCGACGACAGACGACGACAGCGACGACAGACAAACGACAGACGACAATTGATGACAATTGATGACGACTGATGATGATGGCTGATGATGACGACTGATGATGATGGCTGATGATGATGGCTGATAATGATGGCTGATAATGATGACTGATAATGATGACTGATAATGATGACTGATAATGACGACTGATAATGACGACTGATAATGACGACTGACGACTGACAACTGACAACTGACAACTGACAACTGACAACTGACACGTGTATCAATAAAAAGTCGGAACTTCCATTTTCAGAGCATCAACATTATCTGGAACTATGGAGACTGTCTTTTGCAATTCAGATAAGAGAGAACTGGAAAATGAAAATCCCTCCGGGAGTCCAGTTTCTGTGTTTTCGCTGCTATCAGGTCCTCTGCCAAATAATTTATCAAAAAACGTTGGTGGTCTGGGAAATCTTTTAATCATTAGTAATCTTCTATCAGCGATACCCAGCAATTTTTTCGCAGACTGGACCGCCTCGTAATATCCCCCAAGAGTGTCCACTAATCCCAGCTTGAGAGCCTCATCGCCGGTATAAACCCGACCCTTGGCTATTTGATGAACCTTTTCCAGGGGAAGCTTTCTTCCGGAAGCTACTTTACTTACAAAGTCATGATACACAGTGTCCAAAGATTGCTCAATATACTCCCATTGTTCTTCGGTGAATTTGCTGGTTGGGGACCAGATCGTAGCATTGGGACTTGTGGATACATGGCTTGTAGTAACTCCAAGTTTATTATAAAAGCCCTCAGTTACAAATTTGCCACTAACCACCCCGATCGAACCAGTTATGGTAGAAGGATTGGCAATAATCTTTTCAGCATTCATTGCAACAAAATATCCCCCTGATCCTGCGACTGCACCCATAGTGACAATAACCGGTTTTCCTGCCTTTCGTGCAAGAACCGTCTCTCTCCAGATCATATCCGAGCCGATATGGGAACCCCCCGGGCTGTTGATTCTAAAAATGATAACTCCTACCGATTTATCCCTGACTGCAGCCCTGAATGCAGCGCTGATTGTCTTGGCACCCATGACCGATTCGCCACTTATAGGATTGTAGCTGCTTTTTCCCTGAATAATGGTCCCATCACAAACGATCAATGCAGCCGCTTTTCCCCTGCCAGGCCTTGATCTGAAACGCTGAAGGTATTTGGATAAAAAGAGAAACCGGGTTCGTTTTCCTACTTTTTTACGCATGCGGTCATATACCTGGTCTCTGTACTCCAGAACATCTACCAGCCCATTGTTGAGCGCTTCTGAAGCAATGAATGGTCCTTGCGAAATCAGGTCCCGAAGGTGTTGCTCTTTGAGTTTTCTGTCGGAAGAAAGATCAGATGCGAACCGGTTCAGCACTGAGTTGACAATATCCTGACTCATCTGACGGTGTGCATCGGTGTATTCGGTTTCAGTAAACTGATTTTTGGCTGCTTTGTACTCTTGCCTTGCCCCTAGCTGGGGTGTTACTCCCAGTTTATCCAAAGTTCCTTTGAAAAAGGGAGACAAGGACAAAAAGCCGGTTAATCCTAAGGACCCTGAAGGCTGCATGAAAATCGAATCGAAAGCTGAGGCCAGATAATAGCTGCTGTTGGCAGAGCCTGCTGATTCACCAAAGGATTCCGCAAAAACAAAAGCAGGCTTGCCTGATTTGCGGAAACGGATCACTGCATCACGAACTTCCTGTATATCCGCATACCGCAACGGCTCGGCGGCTATATGAGCAATAATTCCTCTGATTCTCTTATCCTTTGTTGCAATATCCAAAGCTGTCACTACATTTCTTGTCTGCAACTGCTCGCCACCGGTTAATCTGTAGATCATTGTACCTGGCACTGATTCTATAAGCCCCATCTCAAAATCTATTTCCAGGACGGTATTGGAAGGTATGCGGTTTTTTCTAAGACTAAACATAAAGAGCATAAGAAGTAAAACCACCAACAGAAAGAAGGTAATTGCTCCTAAAACCGAGAAAATCATCCTGAGAAAATCCATTGCAGACCTCTTCCGTTTCAATCCCGATCTCCTGGTAAGCGTTTAATAAGTGATAGATGGTGATTTAGATGAATTGGAGCAATTAGCATACCGGTTTTTTAATCGGAGAGAATCGGATAAAATCGGAAACTAATCGGGCAGAAACAATCGCAAATAGAATTCCGGTTATTGGTTTAGATATTATTAAGCTGCTAAATTAATAAGTTGTTTCGTTAATATTAATAAGCTGGTTGGTTATTTTCTCCCATCATATTCCTAAGAAGCTCCCTCTTAAATTATATTACAAATACAAATTTTTCCGCGTGCAACCTTTAAATCTCTGTGTGGCAAGAATAAAAAGAGACTAATAATTGAGAGATGAGGGAGTTTTATGCTTTTATCCTTTACAAAGACAATCGCAGTAGCTCTATTGGTGTTTCAGTCAGCAGTTAGTCTTGCGGCGGAGGGAAAAAATATCATTCTGCTTGTCCCTGATGGTTGCGGAGTGTCTCATCAAACGCTTGCACGTTGGTTTAAAGGTACATCTCTTGCCAGCGATTCGCTCAATCCCGGCCTTTGTGTCACCCATAGCGGCAATTCGATGATCACCGGATCTGCAGCCGCTGCTACCGCTTTTGCCACCGGACATAAAACCTGGGATCAGGAGGGTGGGGTCAAATGCCTAGGAATCCTTCCGGATTCGCTGGTTTTCCCACAACCCCGTAAATTATCTCCACAACGACAGTGGAAGCCTGTAGCGACTGTGCTTGAAGCAGCCCGGATTTGTGGAAAATCGACCGGACTGGTGGCTACCGCACGAATAAGCCATGCAACTCCAGCAGCATTCTCCAGCCACTGGCATGACAGAGACAATGAAAACGTAATCGCAAAGCAACAGGTTTATCAAAATATCGATGTGGTTTTTGGGGGAGGAATGCGTCATCTTCTTCCCGATTCATTGCCTCAGGGCAAACGCAGCGATGGAGAAAATCTTCAGGGTGTGCTCATCTCGCGTGGTTACAAAATAATCACCAAACGAAGCGAACTCAAAAGCCTTTCCTCAAAAACTAAAAAAGTATGGGGAATTTTCAACCAGAGCCATCTGTGCCATGATATCAACCGTCCCTATTTTGGGAAAGAGCAACCATCGCTGGCTGAGATGACTTCATCTGCGATTTCGATTCTTTCCAAAAATCCCAAAGGATTTTTTCTGCTGGTTGAAGGGAGTCAGGTCGATTTTGCTTCACATAACAATGATCCTGTTGGTGTGGTGACCGAATATCTTGCTTTTGATTCTGCTGTCGGGGTGGCTCTGGATTTTGCCCGTAAAGATAAGAATACAATAGTGATGGTTTTTCCTGATCATGACAATGGCGGAATCTCCCTTGGACTTCGGGGGGATACATACACCGATATGAAGACTTCTAAAGTGATTCCACCGCTGCAAAAAGCCAGGATCACCGCTGCCGGTCTGCTTGATACTCTGATCCGTTCACAACAAACAACATCTGTCGACTTTAAATTTGTTGCTTCAGCGTTGAAAAGTTTTCTGGGGATAGAATCCCTTGATGCTATGGATAGCCTGGATGTAAACGAGCTGCTTTCAGTTGTCAGAAATGCCAAAAGTGCCGATGCTGATGTGGCTGTTGTGGGCAGAATCATTTCCCGAAGGTCATCGATTGGATGGACCACTCATGGACATTGCGGTACAAATGTATGGATCTATGGATTGGGAGTTGATTTCAATTCTATTATCGATAATACCGATATAGCTCGTATCTGCTTTAAAAACCTGGGCGTATCTGCGGATTCAATCAGTCACATACTGTTTCAGGAGGTGAAAGAGTTATTTGCAGAATTTAAGGATATTACTATTATTATCGATTCCTCAGAGGCTGGAGAGGCTAAAGGAAGTGTGTCAGTGGCGATTCCCGGAAAATCAGCGGTTTTCCCATTCTTTAAAAATGAGATTCTGCTCAGTAATGGTAAAACCCTGCAGATGGAGGGGGTCACAGTATATTCGGAAAAGTCAGGAAAAGTTTATCTTCCTTTGCAGGCACTAAAGTTATTTAAAAAGATGTGACTTTCGGAAAGTAACAGGCCCCTCGGATAAAAGCACGAAATTCGAAAAACAAAATTCGAAACAGGAACAGAAAATGGGAAAAGGAATTAATTGATAAACTATAGTTACCCTTTTCCCTGTTTTGAATCATTACCATACCTATATTAACAATAACAATCAGATAATTGCGCACAATCGCGTGATTTCAGCCCTTTTTTTCAGCTCATCACTTTGACTACACACTTATTGCTTTACATTAATTCGTTATCCGTTATCTGTTATCTGTTATCGTTATCGTTATCGTTATCGTTATCGTTATCGACCTCCGACATCTCCGACATCTCCCATGGGATGATAGTGGTTTTAAATTTAGAGTTTTGCGATATGGAGTTTGTTCAGGATTTAAGGCTTTGTGATTTGGAATTTCCTTCCGGTTTAAAATATTCAGTCTGATTTCTTATTTAGAAATGCGTTTCAGTTTCAAGTGCTGAGCAGTAACGCATCCTGTTTTCTACCTGCGTTCCCTTTCTTTGTGAGGTTATTACCCCCGTAACTACATTTGTGCAAAAGAGGCGGCTGATTTTATAACGGAAAAATCCCAGTTCTCATATGCATATTATATTGCCGGAGTAATAATACCCGAAAGCAACTTTATCTTTTTTTTGAGGGGTTCAATAATAAATTGAATTAACAATATTCAAAAAAAAATTACTACTCCTTAGAAAATGTAATATATTGTAATAAATAAGATTAGTTTTCGTTTCGCCAATTTATATGCTTCCTGATACTGATACACTTTGAAAATGTCATTTGCTGAATTGTATGTGTTATTTATCCCATAGAAAAAAATCATCAACTGGCCGCATCTTATGAATGCGGATATTTCATTCACATATCTGTCAGAAAAGGAGAAGTGTTATGGCTCAGAGTCTGGAAATGAGTTTCTCACCAGGTCGTTGCGTAAGGTACAGCAAACGATTCATCCGTTTGTGCAATCAGGTCAATGATGCCCAACAGCTTATAGCCGATGTACAAAACGCAATCAATGATGTCCAGCAGAAAGAATCGACGTTCGATGCTTCCGAGGACAACGTGAATTATGCATACGATACTACACAGCTAAGAGATAATAATCTCGATAATAAAGTCCGTGATACTGCCGAAGACTGCAAGAAAACTGATCGAAACAACTTGCAATCACAGGTGTTTTCCATGGTTTTCCCCAGGACTGTCACATCGATTATCAACAGTAATGATCAGGTGCAGATTACTGAAGTCCTGAAAATTATAGATCGTATCCGCAATCTTGGTCCGGATCATCCCCTCCAGAAGAGTGCCGCAGAGTTGCAGCTACTGGTAGACGAATCCAAAGAAGCATTCAAAAGCCTGGATGAAGCCAAAGGAATAAGAAACTCCAGCAAGGCTGATCTGGATGCTGCCAAGTTTAAACTGGTTCAGACATATAACAATACGATCCTTAAGTCGATACAGTTATTTGGAAGAAAAACCACCGATAAACTGTTCCCAAATATTTATCCTAAAAAAGGGAGTACTATCGGGGAAGAATCCGATCAAACTGAAGACACCATTGCTGCTACATGATATTACCCCCCTTCTCTTTTCTCTGCCACAGAAAGAGAAGGGGATTTCTATCGTTTATGCCATCACCGGTCCAAAGACCACTACCCCTGATCACTAGTAAGCAAACCATTTCTAATCTAACGGCAAAGAAAATCTCATAGCGCACTACCTAACTTTCTTTATGCGATAATGCTCCCGTCACATGTACCTAATAAAGGTCTTCTGGCGGGCTATGGTGACAGCATTGTATGCCAACAAAGATTATCCGGCGTACTATGGTGATAGCATTGTGTGCCAATAAAGAATATCTGGCGTACTATGGTGATAGCATTGTGTGCCAATAAAGATTATCTGGCGTACTATGGTGATAGCATTGTGTGCCAATAAAGGTTGTTTGGTGTGCTGTGGCGATAGCATTGTATGCCAACAAAGATTGTCTGGCGTACTATGGTGATAGCATTGTATGCCAATGAAGGTTATCTGGCATACTATGGCGAGGGGATTGTTGAATATTGAAAGAATTCTCTTTTTTGATATATGTTTATAGCAAGATACAAATGCCCGCTAAGTCTCGAAGGGGGACCTATGGGCACCTGATGCCCGGTCCCACCATGCATGGTCGGTTAAGGGAGACCTTGGGTGTGGGGCAATGGATTAATCGTGTGATCTGTAGCTGCGCGACATACGGGTGGTAAGCTGTCAACACTTCTTCATGAGCCCCGCAAAGGGAAAAAGTAAACATCTGGTCGTAACGGTAGCATCGGAGGCTTATGCGGGGAAGATGCAATTACTTGAATAGAAGAAAAGAAAATGGCCGGCAGTCCAAAAAATGAAGAACTGAAAGATCGGGAAAATCTATTTTACGAGATAAGAGACGATAATCGACCCGGCTTGGCTTCCCAGGCGAGCTGGCAGCTCTTAAGATGCTCTTTCAGAGCTGATAAGATTTTTGAACCTCCGGCTCTCCGATTCTCTTAACCTCTGAAGCTGATTCTCTATTCCCCAATTTCATTTCCTCTCCCTATCTTCCCGATTTTATACAAACTTCATAATCTTATTGTCAAGCAGCAACAAATAAGTACCACTTCTTAGCGCACAGAGATATTCAGCGTGATGTCGTTACTTACTTTATTGACCTAATTCAGGACTGTACCATCAAGGGATATCACCCACCCTTTATCACTGTCCAGTCAATGTCATCATCAGTAACAATCTGTTCCCAGGAATACTCAAACTTATTGCCTTCCTCGAAAGTATCGAAGTCTTGAGTGTAAGGGGCGGTCTTGGGTTGATGCATTATAATCAGGTAGGAGTCACTTTTATCATAACGCTCTTCATTAATAATTGACACCAAACGGATCCGGTAATCAAAACTGCTTTGAAACGAATCCGGTATCACCTATTGGTAAGAATTGCTTCCTTCGCCATGGTTTTTCCCTATAAACCTTAGTATCTGTCTGTCCCAATCTTAGTAGAGCTGACACACGAACATAAGAAAAAACCTTCTTACCTTTTTAGCGCCTTTAATTAAGTGTGTCCTGATAATGTTGAATAAACATCTCATATACTTCACTAAATGTTCTTATATCGAGTTTAGTTTTTCGGATTTCGGGCTTACTCTTATATTTATCTTCAATCTGAAACAATAGTTGTTGCCTTCACTATAGGCACGAATGATTTTATTAAAGCTAAAAGCTCTCAGTCCAAGTGTTCCGATTTTATTTCATTATTAACTTTTGTTTGTCGATCCTGCGCTTTAACTGACAGGATTATTATCATTTTCAGAAACGTCCTAATACTTAATGATGGAGGTATGGTCATGTGGGAAAGCCAGATCAATGTAAATGCTGTTTGTGAAATCCGGGGGAAAACCACAGTGTATCTGGGTGCAGGAGCGATCAGAAAAATCGGTGATATCTGTTCAATTTTAAAAAAAACAAGGCAGATTTCCAGGGTATTAGTAATAACCGGAAAAAACTCCTACATAAAATCGGGTGCTTGGTCTTATGTAGCCAGAGCCTTTGAGCAGAATGGTTTTGACTATACAATGTATAGCGAAATCACACCCAATCCAACAGTTGATCAGGTGGATGAGGCTGCAGAACTTGCCCGTATCTATGGAGCACAGGCAATAGTGGCTATTGGTGGAGGAAGCCCAATTGATGCAGCAAAATGTGTGGCGGTTCTAAAGGAATATCCGGTAAGAAACGCACGAGAGCTCTTTGACAACAACTTTTTTCCTGATAAAGCTATACCTTTAGTGGCTATAAATCTCACGCATGGAACCGGAACAGAGGCTGATCGCTTTGCGGTAGTCAGTATTCCTGAGAAAGAAACAAAACCGGTTTTTGCCTGCGACTGTATCTATCCACTTTACTCTATTGATGATCCCGCACTGATGATTTCACTTTCACCAGAGCAGACCGCCTATGTTTCTATTGATGCTCTCAATCATGCTATCGAAGCCTCTACTGCGGTCACAGCGACGCCATTTTCCATTTTGCTTGCCAAAGAGAGCATAAGGCTGGTGGCTCAATATCTGCCTATCGCTCTGAAAAATCCTCAGAATCTGACTGCACGCTATTGTCTACTCTATGCCTCTCTTCTTGCAGGTATCTCCTTTGATAACGGGCTTCTTCATTACACTCATGCACTGGAGCATCCACTAAGTGCAGTAAGACCGGAACTCGCTCACGGTCTTGGACTTGCAGTAATCCTGCCGGCTGTAATAAAACAGATCTACCCAGCTTCAAAACATATTTTGGCCGACATCCTGTCCCCGATTCTATGCGGATTAAAAGGAGAACCCGATGAAGCGGACATTGTGTACGAGGGGTTAAAAACATGGCTCTTCGAGATGGGTGTAAAGCCAGGTCTGGGGAATATAGGCTTTGCTTTGACAGATATAGAAAAGCTCACAAACCTGGCCTTCAATACTCCAAGTCTGAAAATGCTTTTAGATCTTGGACCGGTTGAAGCCACTCACGCATCAGTCAGCAATGTTTATATGAACTCTTTTTAAGCAATCAGAATATTTTT
Organism: Fibrobacterota bacterium; assembly: GCA_023412475.1. Lineage (GTDB taxonomy): Bacteria > Fibrobacterota > Chitinivibrionia > Chitinivibrionales > Chitinispirillaceae > JAAYPC01. The sequence goes on from JAEYNR010000031.1 coordinate 86,109, forward strand.
ATCAACCAGGGTAGCACTGGGGGAATAAAGTTTCCCCCGGTTTTAGGTGCTGATCTTTTTAACTTTACGGATCAGGAGTTTTTTATGACTGCAGCCCATTGCTGAGGAAGCCACTGTTGCCAGAAACTGCTTTTCTCTTTAAGAATATCAAATTTTAAGGTATGAAAAACGGTTTGGACAAGAGTAAGGACCTGATCGTTTTTTATATCAAACTGCTCACTGACATTGGTGACAAACTGATCCAGTGAGATCGAGGAGACATATTCCTGGTGTCCTCTTAGTTTCTCGAAATTAAGGGGCTCCGGAAGATCTGCTGTAAATTTCATGGCCTGATCTTCCTGCATCTGGCTGGCAAACTGTCCCAGCACCGATTTAATCATGGCATCTGCCCTGTTTTCGTCTGAAACAAAGTTCAGTGATTCGACTTTCTGAAGAAGTGTCTGATAATCCATAATTTGCCTTTAGTTAAATTTAAAGATCTCCTCTTTCTGCCTTTTTTTCTTCAGTAATAGCAAATAGCAGTCCGCGTAAAGATGTCCGGCCGGACGTCTCTATTGGTGGATTGCTGGAAAGGAAAATTTAAATTAAAAGTGGTACTGTTCTTGCATTTTGAATTTGTGAACTATCATGTACTGTCAAAGTATAAAGAGGTGCAGTTATGAAAGAAAAGCCGTTTGTTCTCTGTGATGAGTCATGGTCTGGAAGAGCTGCAGGGTATCTGGGTAAAGGGCTTGTCGCCGGAATCCTGGGAACTATTGTCATCACTATCTCTCAACAAATAGAGATGGAAAAAACCGGACGACAACCGAGTAATTCTCCTCTTTTAGCTGCTCAAAAAGTATTTCAGATTAATCCTCAAAATGAAATTGCTGAGAAAAAACTGAATAACATAGTGTATTTCTCCTATGGCACAGCGCTGGGCCTTATAAGAGGAGTATTAAGCATTCTGGGGATTAAAGGCATTATTGCAACCCTGATGCATATCTCAATTGTACAAGCTCTCTCCATGTTCATTTTATCAAAATTGGAAATTACTCCCCCAGCAGGTGAATGGGAAAGAAAAACTATTCTTACCGAACTGATGCATAATGGCATTTATGGAATGACCGCAGGATTAGCTTTCGACTATATGAACCGATGCATACGTAAAACAAAACTGGCTATTCATGAATAAAAGCGCTACTGACTCCTGCAATTAAATGTTTCCCCTATAATAGAAAATTGTTTTCGAAAAATCATTACGCCCGCATAGGAAATAATGATCATCGGATATCCGATATCGATAACGACAACGATAACGGATAAAGGAGAAATATTTAATAGCCGGAATAATAATCAGAAGAATTCAGATATCTCTGTCCCCATTCTCTAATTGTTTTAACAATAGTGGCTACACCGTTTGCCCTTGAAGGTGATAAAGAGGTAATCAATCCGATCTGCTTTAAAAAGTAAAAATCCGCTTCCACTATCTCTGCAGGGCTTCGATCGTTAATTACCTTGAGAATAAGCGCAAGGACGCCTCTTATTATAAGTGAGTCACTGTCCATCCGGAAAATAAGCTTTCCAGAACTCATCTGAGCACAAATCCACACCTTCGATTGACATCCCCGCAAAGCATAATGATCCGTTTTCATCTCCGAATCGATACCTCTGTGGTTTCTGCCCTTCTCCGAAAGGTACTCATACTTTTCCAGCCAGTCACTCAGTTTCGAGAACTCCTTTATTATCCAATCCTGCTCTTCATCGATAGTCATCGTATACACTTTCCGGTTTTAGAATTTGAAAGTTCATTGAAGAATCTCAATTGCTCTTTTAACTCCCTTAACCAGCATGTCAACCTCTTCGACAGTATTATATAATGCAAAACTGGCCCGCACGGTTCCATCTACCCCAAAATGTTTCACCGCCGGTTGTGCACAATGAGTACCTGAACGAACCGCTATAGCCATTTTATCCAGAATCAGTGCGGTATCGAAAGAAGAGAAACTGTTGATATTAAAGGAAAGTAACCCGGACCTGGTGGCAGATTCAGCGTAAAGAATTACTTCATCAAGTTTACCCAAAGAGTCCGCAGCGTATTGCAGCAATTGCAATTCGTGGGAGTGGATTGCATTTATGCCGATCTCATTCATATAATCGATAGCTGCAGCTATGCTTATTGCACCGGCTACATTATGAGTACCTGCTTCAAATCTGAAAGGAATATCTGCAAAAGTCGCAGAATCAAAATCTACCGATAACACCATGCCTCCACCAAATTGCACAGGAAGCATCTGCTCCAGCCATTTCTGCTTCCCGTAAAGGACTCCAGTTCCAGTTTCTGCATACATTTTATGCCCTGAAAAAACGAAAAAATCACAGTCCAGTGTTTCAACATCTATGGGCAGATGAGAGACCGATTGCGCTCCATCCAATAGCACCGGGATATTAAAGGCATGTGCACGGGCTATTATCTCCTTTACCGGGTTAATGACCCCTGTCACATTAGACACATGAGTAATGGCGATCAGCCTGGTTCTTTCAGTAAACATCGACTCAAGAGATTTAATTCGCAAAACACCTTCATCATCGAAAGGAATCACCTTCAATGATGCTCCTATATCTTTACAGACCATCTGCCAGGGGATTAAATTCGAATGATGTTCCATCTCGGTGATGATAATCTCATCCCCCTTTTTGATGTAAAATTTACTTAACGACTGGGCCACCAGGTTAATTGATGAGGTAGTTCCGGAGGTGAAAACAATCTCCTGAGAATTTGCGGCTCCGATGAATTTTCTGACAGTTTCTCTGGCAGATTCATATAGTTCGCTGCTCTTTTCGCTAAGAAAATGTTTTGCCCTATGGGCATTGCTGTTGTTTTGATAGTAATATGAGATCACCCGATCGATTACCTGGCGAGGCTTCTGGGTTGTGGCCGCGTTATCCAAATAAACAAGTGGCTGGTCATAAATTCTGGTTTGAAGAATGGGGAAATCAGCCCTGATCTTACGAGCATCCAAAGGTGTTTTCATGGAGCCTCTTTTGACAACTGAAATAAGGAAAACCAGTTGGAACAGTCGGTTCTGTGCTTATCGATTTTAAGCCCCGCAGCTTCGATGTCTTGAGTTATAGCTTCAATGGTAAATTTAAATGAACTTTCGGTATGAATTTTTTCCAGCCTGTCTATGAGAATTTCGGAACCAATGCAGGGGATCGATACTGCCATAGGTTTTTGCGCTTTCAGATACATCTCTACACAGCATAAGTCGCGATTGAAAGGTGCATGATGTTCAAAAAGAAGCGGGTTGAAATTGGAACCTATTACAGAATTTACCACATTGAGGATATTGCGGTTAAAACAGGCAGTGATATTATTGCGATCATTGTAGGCTTTTTCAAGGTGATGAACATCTTTTACCATATCAACTCCAAGTAAAAAAAAATCATCACCATCCATCCGACTGCTCACCCTACTGAGAAGCTCAATGCGTTGCATAGAAAAAAAATTGCCGATTGTGCTGCCAAAAAAACAAAACAACCGCCTTCTTTTATGTGGTAAGCTGGATAATCCGCACTGAAAATCTGCTGCTATACAATGGACCATGATCCCGGGGTACTTTGCCACCAGCATTTCTGCAGATTCTTTTAATGATTGTGGACTGATATCTACCGGCAGGTAGCAAATGGAATGGAGGTTTCTAGGGTCTATTGAATCCAGAATTATTGAGACTTTAGAGCAACTACCGCTGCCAAGTTCTATTATGTCCAGATCCTGAAGGAGAAATTTGCTGGACTCGGAAAACTCTTTTATCAATTCCGATTCAATTCGTGACAGATAGTATTCAGGAAGACGAGTGATCTGCTCAAAGAGCTTTGAACCAACAGCATCGTATAGGAAGATGCTGGATATTGTTCTGGGGTTGGACAGAAGATTATCAATAACTTTTCTGATAGTTTCTTTTGGATCACTCAGCTGAAGAAAATTGCTGAAAACAATACGGGGGCTTGAGAAAAAAGGGGTTTTATTTATATTCATAAGAGATTGCCTGTTTTATTTATTTGACTGCTTCAGGTGCCTGGCCTAAACGGAATACCGGTTTCATAGGGATTATTACTATTACTCCACTCAAACCATCCTCCATCGTAAACTGAAATATCGGGCCATCCCATGAGCCAGGCGTTGATAAAAGCTTCGCTGGCCCGCCAGCCGGTTCCACAGTAAAATGAGTTATGAGAGTGTGGAAATATTCCGGATGTGGCCCACATGGATTCAATTTCATGAAATTCCCTGGTGGTGTGATCCAGGTTGCGGTAGTTTTCCATATGATAGGCATCGGTGCCGCACTCTGCAAATATCGCTCCGGGTATGCGTCCTTTCTTTTGGATATAGTTGTAGCCGCTGGTTTCTCCGATGTATTCGTTCCAGCTTCGTACACATACCAGGTTTTTATCTTTGGATTTTAAAATTTGCCTGGCCTCAGAGATGTCAACTGCAAATTCGGGGTGATGTGGGATAGAGATTCCGAAATCGCCAACAGGTTGGGGATAAGAAGGTTCTGAGGTGATTTCGTACCCTCCATCGCTCCAGGATTGCATTCCACCGTTAAGCAGCCGCACATCCTTTACCCCTGCATAGAGCATGATGAAAGCACATCTCATTGCAGCCAACTGCCCGGCGCTACTTCCTGGAAATGGGTCATCTATGTCAGGATAAACAAATTTACCATACAGGATTACCGTGGTGTCTGATGTTATACCAGCTTTTTCCAGTGCAATTTTAAGCTCCGATGGACTGCGGCGATTCCAGGTTTGGTTAGATTCCAACTGGTTGGTATCCATGGCAATGGCTCCAGGGATATGGCCGCTGTCATAGATGTTGCGGTCACGATAAAATGCATGAACTAAAACATAGCGATGAACGTCGAACTGCGGAGCCTGTCCGGTGCTTATGAGCTGGTCAAGCCAGGAGGCGGATACCAGTTGACGATACCTGGGAAGACTACTCATGGGAAGTTGGAGGTTACTGCACCATTCTTTGGCAAATTCGTTGTATAAAGAGACTTTCTGATATCCGGTTCTTAGAAAATGGTTAGCTACAATTTCTGATTCATCTTTATTGTAACCGTAAATTATGAGTTCGTTTTCGGGTTCGATTCCTTTTGACCTCAGGATATCGGGCCAATCGATATATCGGCTCCATTTGAAAGGGAGGCTTTTTGCAGATTGGATATGCCCGCCTCTTTGCTCTGCTTTTAGACGCCATCCATTGTAGGCCTCTGCGCAGCGGATATCTATCAGTTTAACTGCGGGATTGGACAGCTTTTCGTATAGATCGGATGTTTTAAGCTGCTTTATTTCCTGTTGCATAATGATTGGTTTTATGGGTTCGGGTTTTACAGAAGAATCATGGGTTTAAAAAGAGGATGACAGCCGTCAAAAACGGATGGGCGCTCCTGATGCCACGATCTTCATGTTGTTATCTTTTTATTTATGGCAAAAGAGGGGCCAAGCTCGGGGGTACGTAAAAGGAAAGGCAATAAGGTTTTCTGTTATACTCTGTAACCGCAGCATACGGGTAATCACTTTTTATCAAACCTCATTATTAGGAGAAGAATGCATTATTTTGCACTATAAACTTTAATCATCGTCTAAACCAAACCATACAACATAAAAGAGGACCAGAATGGAAAATGAAAAAATTGCATCCCGATTCAACGATGTAGCAGGTGAATATGATAAGCAAAGGAAGCTTTTTATTCCCTGTTTTGATGACTTTTATGGAATAGCTAAAACGTTTCTGGAATTTAAGCGACCAGAAGTGGCAAACGTTTTGGATCTGGGTGCCGGAACAGGTCTTCTAACCATGTATGTTAAAGAGGTATTTCCAGATGCATCTTTTGTGCTGCTCGATATAGCTGAACAGATGTTGGAGATTGCGAGAAAAAGATTTGAAGGATGCCAAAATGTAAAATATGAGATCAATGATTACAACAAAGGTCTTCCTGATGCAAATTTCGACCTTATCGTATCAGCGTTGTCTATTCATCATCTCAATGAATTTCAGAAACAATCGTTGTATAAAAATATTTACAAGAAACTAAACAGAAACGGCTTTTTCATAAATCTTGATCAGTTTAACGCAGAATCAAAGGTTTTGAATGAATTCTACTCGAAGAGTTGGTTTGAACGGATAAAAAAGGGAGGATTCAGTGAAAGTGAGGCAGATTTATGGTTGGAAAGAAGAGAGCTGGATAAAGAAAATACTATTACCCAAACTATAGAAATGTTAAAGGAATCGGGATTTAAAAATGTTGAATGTATGTATCAGTATATGAAATTCGGGGTAATAGTGGCGTTTGGGGATTATTGATTGTAATAGAGTTTTGGTCGGATGAAGATGATAAACAGCCATAAGTTGATTTAGAAAAAACACTGCAAGATATCGTGAGAAACTACATTAATATATTTATCAAGTTTGTTACTTAAATGTAATATCAGGCCATCATCACCAACAGCCCAGCAGTTTTGAGGATCGGAACAAAAGATATCGCTTACATTTGTAAATGTCAGTATAGATTTATCCTGCCAGTTATCGCCACCATCAAAGGTCAGATATATTCTGTTTGAAGCATACATCCATCCAAAATCTGGATTACAAAATCGGATTCTAATGATATCCTCAGTAGTTGGTGAAGGTTGCCTTTGCCAGGTGTAGCCGCTGTCGTTAGTTTTTAGAATGATGCCACTGTCCCCAACTACCCATCCAGTTGCTGAATCACAGAAAATGATGGCGAGCAAACTATTAGAATTGCAGCAAATGCCCTGGTCTCCAATTCATGCAAAATACGGGGCAGAAATGAAGATGGAACTGTTCTGGGTGAAAGTGAATATTTTTCAATTACCCAAAATAGTGCAGTCGAAAACAGTAACATGGTTCTTGGGAAACCTGGTTGCTATTTTAAGGGAGCATCTATTCATTTTCATCTGGTCGAAGATGCTCCTGTAGAAGTCACGATCTTCACGGTTTCAGGAAGAGAGGTGTACAGGAATCGAATCCCCATGCAGAGTAAAGGACTGTCGGTTAAAAAAATCTCTGCAGAAAAACTCCACAGTGGATGTTATCTGGCTCTGGTTAAAATCGGAGAAAAAATATTCAAAGGAAAGATGTTCATTCAAAAATAACTTGAATAATAAACTGCACCCGTGAAAAAGGTGCAGTTTCGTAATTAGCCGATATCATAACTGATTCAGATTTACTCTTAGAAAGAAACCTTGGGAACCGCTTTGGCTTCAGGAGCAGCTTCAAAGTATGCGGCCTGGGGAAAGTTGCCTGCAAAAAAGCTGTATGGAATCTTACGACGAGTTCCATTGAATGAATTAACAGCTTCATTATATCTGCGACGCTCCACAGAGAGGCGATTCTCTGTTCCGGCAAGCTCATCCTGCAAAGCCAGAAAATTCTGATTCGCCTTGAGATCAGGATATTTCTCCACCACTACCAAAAGTCTGGAAATGGCTGAAGTCAATTGGTTGTTGGCATCGATCTTCTCCTGAGCTGTGTTTGCACCAGCCACACTGGCTCTGGCCTTTGTTACTTCGGTGAGAACCTCTTTCTCATGAGCAGCATACCCTTTAACTGTTTCCACAAGGTTAGGAATAAGATCCATTCGTCGCTGCAGTTGGTTATCTACATTTGCCCAAGATTTTTTCACCAGTTCTTCAAGCTCAACAAGATGGTTTCTCCATCCAATTACTTTGCCTCCCAATATTAAAATCAGTAAAACTGCAACACCGATACCTATAAGAACTTTTGTTTTACCTTTCATCTTTTTGTCTCCGTGCTTAGATGTTTTCTATTGAGTCAATCAGTCTTTTAATAGCTCTGGAATAATCAGTAAACTTCGCTTTAAGCTCCGTAAAATTGCCGCTTTTTCTGAGATTATCTATGGCCTGTAAGGGTGTTCCATCAATCGAATAAGCGGATTCCAATGCGGGTAAGAGCTCTTTTCTGGCAGTAGGGATCAAAACGCCTTTGAGCTTGAGAAGAGCTCTGAAAACCGGCACAAATGCTTTCAGGGAAACTTCGGTGAGCTGAACAAGGCTTTTTTGGCTCTTACAGGCGTAAGTGTACTCATCTATCAAATGAAGCCACTTCCCCTTAAGTTCGCGTTCCACCTGAAGTCTCAGATCACTGATTTGTGGAGATACTGAGTTAAAGATATCCTCTCCTGCCAGTACCACATGATGCTCTTTCATCTCCATAAATTCCATAGGATAGGAATCACACGAGGAAGCGATGTATTCTTTATCCATAAAGAGAGGTTTGCTGAACCGTTTCTGAAAAAGCTTGAGCTGAATGTCGGCCGATTTGGAAATCAGCTCAATATCCATAGTTCTCAGAACAATGAGCAGGTTGATATCGGATTGCTGGGGGTCAAAGTCAGCTCCGGCTGCACTGCCATAAAGAATAATCGATACCAGATCCGATCCATAAAGAGATGTGTACTCGTGTACTGCTTTTTGTGCATATTCGATAGGGTTAAGAATAGGTTTCATAAGAGTCTCTCTAATGTTTAAAATGAGCGGGAAGATCCCCCACCACCACTCATACCTCCACCAAATCCGCCAAACCCACCACCGCCAAATCCACCACCAAAACCACCACGACCTCTGCCGCGGTTGCCAGACATGCTGGAAACCAACATCCAGAATAGAAGCGAGCGGCCAAAGCGGGTACTCAGTAATAGTATTAAAACTATAAGTATTAAAATTATTTGAAACGGTGAAAGTTGGACTGCTTGCTCCTGATTAGCTCGTTGGTAGTTAGTGGCTGGTATAGATAATGTGATCCCTTTTTCCTTTTCAACTTCTTTTGCCAGAGCCACTGATAGTGAGAGCATACCATTGGTATAATCTCCTTTTTTTAAGTAGGGAATACTGTAGTTGTCTAACAGGCGACCCGTTTTAGAATCATTGAGATAACCTTCTGCGCCATAACCGACCTCTATCCTGATTTTACGCGGATCCATTGATAACAAAATGAGCGCGCCCTCATCTTTGCCTTTAACACCGATTCCCCATTTCTCATATAATAATGAGGAATACTCTTCAATTGATTCTTCGCCGATAGAAGAAACGGTTGCTATAACCAGTGCAAATTGAGCTTGTTGCCACAGAGACTGGCTGATTCTACTTAGTGCTGCTTCTGTCCTGGCATCAAGGATAGAGGCATAATCTGCTACCGGTCCCTGAGGTGGCGTTGGAATATTAGCCGAAAGGACTGGACAAACTGACAAAAGAAATAGTGCGAGAATTTTTCTGAACCCTGAAAACATAAGGGAAATATAATATGATTACTGGTTAATCTGCCATTATTTGGGCAAAGTAATTATCAATCAGGGTCAATTCGCCATCGTTGTCGTGGTCGATATCGAATTAAAACAGAAAAGAGACTATGACGATAGCGATAATGATTGGCCAGAAGTTACTCTTTTTGAATGCATTTAAGCACATAAAAACCAATTCTTTAAAATAAGGATAAGCACGAAATTCGAAAACCGAAATCCGAAAAAAGAGCAGGACAGGAAATGGCAATGAGGCCAAATTTGAAAAACACTCACCTCCTGTTTCGGAATTAGGCTTTGTGTTTTGGAATTTCTTCCTGTCAGATAGCCGAGTAGGTACAAGGAGTTTAGGACATTGGTACATACATTATTCAATTCTTCTTATTTCTTCAAGAATTTCCATTGGCAAGCCTGTTGTTTTTTGAACCTCCTGGGTTTCCATTCCCTGTAGAAATTGTTTTCGCGCTAAATCAATTTTTTCTCTCATTTCCATTAATATTTTTATTGACAGGCTGGAATGTGATGCTGGGAGTCTTCCAACTGTGCAATTAAAACCAGATCGGAAAGCCGCTCTGCTCATTTACCGAATCGTTCTGAAAAAGTTCTATCGTCTTAATATCGATTCGATAACTTATCAGATATATAAGATATTCAGTATAAAGACTGCGCAGAATACCTTTTCTGCTAAAAAACTCCTTGAAAAATCTATCATACGGGTTTTTGATCTTTGTATTCATACCACTCAACCGGTTTTAAATTAACAGTTTTGGGAGTGAACTGCTAAAAGCAAAAATGAAGCCACTTTCCTGTAAAAAATGCTGCTTGGATGGATTCTATGTTCATTAAGAAATACGAAGCAAAGCGTTATGGCGAGTGATGCTGCTCCCGGGGGGGGCTAAAAAACTGCATCAAGTTAAACGCATTGAAGGTGCGGGATAATTCCATAGTTAATAACGAACATAGTATCACGAATATCGAAGTCTATGAGATCTTAACCTCCTAACCTCTGAACCCGGTTTAGCTTCGAACATTCTTTTAAACAATCATACTGTGAAAAACGTATGATTAGTGCAATATCTGCCGGAGAAAACTTCTGGTATTGAGTTTGCCTCTCTCTGGATGAAGCTAAAAAGAGATCACTTTACAACTAATGTCAGTTGGGGACGGAAAACAAGCGATTGTTTCAATTCCTCAGGCCATGATTAATGCTCTAAAGAGGATTAGGATGTACCGATACGTTTTCAAAAAATCTGGCGACACTTTTGCCAGAAATCATTTTTTCACTATAGCAGTAACGATCCTTCCCTGCTGATTTTATTTTTAATTGGTATCCGACAGTGTACATCAAAAAACGGCTCGTGAAGCTATCATTAAAAAACGAAGGTAAGGCTTGGGGGGGGGGGCAGTTGCTCTGGTATCGTGAGATGGAGCAATTAAGCAAAAAGAATTTTTTTCAACTTCTTTTAAACATATACTATTCATTTGCTCTGTTGCTTAAATATTTTTAAGAGCGGACAAAAGTGTTAAACTGCTCTGTAACATTCCCGTCAAATCAATTTGTCCAATAATATGTTGTGGAGCAGAAGTGCGCGCAGCAGAATTTTTTAATCATGTAAGGAGAGTCTACCATTATGGCAGACATTTTAAAAAAGGAACAGCTTTCTGCACAGGTTTATCGTTATCGGATATCAGCACCCCGAATTGCCCGCAAAAGAAAAGCAGGTCAATTTGTGATTCTGAGACCGGTTCAGGACAGTGAGCGTATTCCCCTGACCATTGTCAATTCAGACCCGGATGCCGGGTGGATAGAGATAATTTTTCAGGTAGTTGGAAAAACCACTATGATACTTTCAGAAGCTGCTGTAGGGGATTCGATTTTAGATCTGGCAGGGCCTCTGGGTAATCCTACACATATTGAAAAATTCGGAAAAGTTCTCTGCATTGGGGGCGGGGTGGGTGTAGCTCCGCTTTATCCTATTATTAAAGCTCTTCACCAGTCTGGCAACCAGGTGGTTTCTATCATCGGTGCCCGTTCCAAAGATCTGATCATTCTTGAACAGGAGATAAAGAGAGTATCGGATTCTGCTTTTATCACCACCGATGATGGATCCTACGGGAAGAAGGGTTTTGTTTCTGATGTCTTTAACGAGTTCAGAGCTTCAGGTCAGAACTTTGATGCTGCATTTGTGATTGGTCCTGTCATGATGATGAAAGTGACCACTTCTCTTACAACTGCTGCAAAAATCAAAACGTATGCATCGCTTAACCCAATCATGATTGATGGCACTGGCATGTGTGGAGGATGCAGGGTGACAGTGTTCAATCAGACAAAATTCGCCTGCGTCGATGGACCAGAATTTGATGCCTCAGGGATCGACTGGGATGAACTGATCATCAGGCTTAACAGTTATCGTATGTTTGAAACTAAAGCTCGTGAAAACCATAAATGTAGAATGGAAAGTGTTTGATGTATGGCTGTGGAAATGGAAAAACAACTTCGTTTTCAGCGTACTGTGATGCGTGAACAGGACCCTGTTGAACGTGGCCGCAATTTTAAAGAAGTTCCATACGGTTACTCTGAGCAGGAAGCTATTACTGAGGCCAAGCGGTGTCTGCAATGCAAAAAACCGCTTTGCGTGCAGGGATGTCCGGTAAATGTCAAAATTCCTGAATTTATCGCTCTTATTGCAGAAGGCAAATTTATAGAAGCAGCGAAGAAAATTAAAGAAACCAATGCATTACCAGCTATTTGCGGAAGGGTTTGCCCCCAGGAGGATCAGTGTGAGATCCGATGTATCCTTGGCAAAAGAGGCGACGCGGTTGCAATTGGCAATCTGGAAAGATTTGCTGCAGATTACGAGAGAGAACTGGGCAATGTAGAGATTCCACAGGTAAAGCCTTTCAATGGGAAAAAAGTGGCTGTAATTGGTTCGGGTCCCTCAGGGCTTACATGTGCCGGTGAGCTGGTCAAAGAGGGGTTCGGGGTGACAATCTTTGAAGCACTTCATGAGGCTGGCGGGGTTCTGGTGTATGGAATTCCTGAGTTCAGGCTTCCTAAAGCAATTGTCAAAACTGAGATTGAATACCTCCAAAGACTTGGGGTCAATGTCGAGAAGAATTTTGTTGCAGGAAAAACTGCAACTATCGATGAGCTGTTAAACGAAGAGGGCTTTGATGCGGTTTTTGTGGGTTCAGGAGCCGGATTGCCTGCATTCATGAATGTAAAGGGCGAAAACCATATCGGTGTATATTCGGCAAATGAGTATCTTACCCGCAGTAATCTGATGAGGGCTTACGAAAATCAGGCTCAGACTCCGGTGATGAAAGGGAAGAGGGCTGTAACAGTTGGTGGTGGAAATGTGGCTATGGATGCTGCACGGACTGCTTTGCGATTAGGTGCAGAAAAGTCGATGATTGTTTACCGGCGCAGTGAAGCCGAAATGCCAGCGCGAAAAGCAGAAATCCACCATGCAAAGCAGGAGGGGATAGAGTTCAATCTGCTTTGTAATCCTCTGGAAATCTACGCTGACAAGCAGGGGTTTGTAACCGGGATTCGTTGTGTGCGCATGGAGCTTGCAGAACCGGATGCTTCAGGACGTCGTAGCCCGGTGGCAATTCCTGGAAGTGAATTTGACATTCCCTGTGATGTGGTGATTATTGCCATCGGCAACAGTCCCAATCCTCTGATCCCTTCAACGACTTCTGAAATCGAGGTCACAAAACATGGGACTATAGTTGCAGACAAGGAGAGCGGCCGAACCACCAAAAAAAAGGTCTATGCTGGTGGGGACATTGTTACCGGGGCTGCAACGGTCATCTTAGCCATGGGTGCAGGGAAGTCGGCTGCAAGAAGTATTATAGAAGATTTAAGGTGAGGAGAATATTATCCTCACCTTTTTATCTAACAGGGTGAGGCTGGTAAAGCTATTAAGGATTTGCTATTGTGTGACTGAAAGAATCTCAGTTTCACCTTTTGGTAGAAAAGCACCAGTTTTTATGTTTCCCCCCAACCACTGAATTACAGAGATGGTATCTCTGAATTACAAGATGGCATCTCGTCTCGGAATTACAGAATGGCATCTCGGAATTACATAAAATGGTATCTTCGTTTATGTTTGATAACTTCTAAGTTTCAGGCGATTGAATTTGTTTTACGGGGCCCCACTCTCTTTCTGGTGAGTTAACCCGACTCGCTTTCTCAGGCGGTCTTCAAATGCATCTTTTTCTTCCGTCTCTGAGACTCCCACTGTTTCTGAAAAGCATACTTCCTAAATTCTTCAATTAAAAAAATGACCGTCGCAAACAGAAAAAGAATAGCCCAGTCCAGTATTCCTAATCCAGTGGTATTAAAAATTCTCTGAAAGTAGGGGATGTAGATTAAGGCTGCAGTAAAAACAATCGAGAAACCTATTCCCCAAAAGATCAATTTATTACTGAAAAAACCCAATTGGAAAGTTGTCTTAGTTTCACTTCTTGTGGTTAGAAGGTTGGCAAACTGAAGAACAACGATCCCTACAAATACTATAGTTGTGGCTTCAAGATGAAGAGGGTTGGTGAACGAGAGTGCGTCCGTTTCAAGCTGCATCCCCGGTTTCCATCCACCCCGGAAAAGAACCCAGAAATAAGCAATCAGAATGAAAATGGAATTTAAAAAGCCCAGCCAGGCATATCCCCGAAGTAGTACGTGTTTATCTATCAACCCTTTTGATTTAGGACGTGGTGGTAATTTCATTATACCTTTTTCCGGGTTCTCGATTCCAAGTGCCAGAGCAGGTAAAGTTTCTGTTCCAAGGTCGATTGCCAGAATCTGCAGAGGTGTTATGGGAACCGGAGTACGGAAAATCGCAAACACTGCAAGTGGAACAACTTCAGGGACCAGGTGGGCAAAAATGTAGGTGATAAATTTACGGATGTTCTCAAAAACGGCTCGTCCTTCTTCGATACCGGCCACGATACTGGCGAAATTATCATCTGAAAGGATCATGTCTGAAGCTTCTTTGGCGACATCGGTTCCTCGGATACCCATAGCAATTCCGATATCCGCTCTTTTAAGTGCCGGAGCATCGTTGACACCATCACCGGTAACTGCAACGGTATTGCCCATATTTTTAAAAGCTTTTACGATACGGAATTTGTGCTCAGGATTAACTCTGGCAAACACTACTTCATTTTTGAGTTCTTCGATCAACTTGTCATCAGACATGGCTGCCAGGGTGGTTCCAGTAATCACCTTGGCATTTTCTGAAGTGACAATTCCCACCTGACGGGCAATAGACAGAGCGGTTACTTCGTAATCGCCGGTTATCATGACAACCCGAATCCCGGCATCTCTGCAAAGTGAAATTGCCCCTTCAACCTCCGGTCTTGGCGGATCGTACATGGCGGTGATTCCAATGAGAGTCAGATCCCGTTCTACATCTTCATTTGTAATATTTTTCAGATCTGTCCCATCTTCGATATCTCTATAGGCTAGGGCCAGGACCCGCAAACCATCCCGTGCCATGGAATCTATAACCCTTGCGATCTCTTTTCTGTGATTTTCATTTATGGGAATTGGTTGTTGATTGATCATTATTCTGGTAGACAAGGAGAGCATCTCTTTAGGAGAGCCTTTTACAAATGCCCTATTGATACCTTCCGGAAGTGCATGAATTGAGCTCATCCGTTTTCGTATAGATTCAAATGGAAATCGCTTCAGCAGAGGATAAGCCTCTCTTTGGACAGAAACAGAATGGTTCGCTTTACCGGCTAATACCAGCAGTGCACCTTCTGTTGGATCACCTGAAATTGACCAGAAGCGTTTGTCTTCCGAAGGGGGAAAAAGGTTGGCTGTACTGCATAAAATAGACACGTTTGCTAAAAGAGAGAAATCGGTTCTGTTGTGAAAGTCTGCGGGTATTTTTGCTTTATTGCTACTCCAGAGAAACTCACCTGAGGGTTCATAGCTGGATCCGCTGACCTCCACCACTTTATTGTCTATCCAGACTTTGCTTACACTTGTCTGATTAGTGGTCAAGGTTCCGGTTTTGTCTGTACAAATAACATTAGTTGACCCGAGAGTTTCAACAGACGAGAGCTTCTTTATCAGCACATTTCTTTTAGACATTCGCTGTACAGCCACCGCTAATGCCAGTGTAACTGTAGGTAAGAGACCCTCTGGGATGTTACCTAATACAATACCAAGGGCAAAAAGAACAGATGCAGCGACTGAGAGCTGTGCTACCCACACTCCAACAGCCAGAAACAGTATTCCAAGAGCAATGGCTACGATCGCGATTATTTTTGTGAGTTTGTTTATCTCTTTTTGCAAAGGGCTGAGTTCTTCTTTGACAGATTGAGTCAGGGTGGCGATTTTTCCGATTTCTGTGGACATACCGGTTGCAATTATTACAGCAGAACCGTTGCCGGAAACTACGCTGGTACCGGCAAATACAAGGTTTGGCATCTCGGTCCACACAAACTCTTCAGAGTGATGAAACATATCGGATGTCTTGTAGCCCGGCCTGGATTCACCAGAGAAAACGCTGTTATCGACTCTTAGTTCATGGGTGGAAATCAAGCGTGCATCTGCAGGAATATTGTCCCCTTCATCGAAAATGACTACATCACCCGGGACTACTTCAGAGCTGAATATTTTTTCCTCTTTACCATTTCTAATTACTCTGGCAAAACTTGGAATCAGGCCTCGTAAAGCTTCAATAGCTTTTTCTGCTTTGAATTCCTGCCAGAAACTAAACAGTGCATTGACTGCTATTACCAGAATAATTGCCCATCCGATTGTGGGGAGATCGATAGCAAATGCCAAAGCGCTTCCTGCCCACAATAAAAGAGCAAGCAGGTTTGTGAAATTATGAACAAACTTACTAACCAGAGAGGGTCCTTTTTTCTGCCTTAGAAGATTCGGGCCGTACTCTTTTATTCTGCTGGAGGCTTCTTCTTCAGTAATTCCATCTATTCCGGTTCCAAGTTCCTGGAGCACCTGTCCAACAGTCAAAGAGATGTAGCTTTCCTTTTCAGACCGTTGCAGAAGCATTATCTGGAAAAGCTCCTGGTTGTCATGTGCATCAATCAACCTTTTTACCAGGTTTGGATTTTTTATTATTTGACTGATTCTGGATAAGACCTTCAGATGGGTGGCCGTTTCGGAAAGAGGGGTTATAAAAAGGAAGATAAGGTGAACTGGTTTTTTGTCAACCGACTGAAAATCGATTCCCTTTTTGGATACACCGATAAAAAAATAAACATCTGTAATATCTTCGAGCCTGGCATGTGGAATTGCACAGCCATCACCTACACCAGTGCTGCTTTGATTTTCGCGTTCTACAATTTTATTCAGTGCAATGTTTTTATGCTTAATATGAAACTTGGAGACAATCTCTTTAAAAGCACCTTCTTTGGTTTCTGCCTTTATGTCCGTACTCAGAAGTGTCGGTTTCACAATAGATGAAAATTTCATGCTGGCTCCAATAAATAGCTCTTTTTGGTGGTGAAAAAGAGTGGTCATATTCTGAGCGGGGCAATTATAGTGCCAATCCTTTGCGAAGACGCTGCGGATTGCGGGCATTTCTAAGACGACAACTGTTATGTATTGCGGGTTAATTTTTTTTTTCAGGCAATCATTCGGAATTTATTCGGAAATAAGATGCTAATGAATTATTTATCCATTTTTCATTAGATGTTTACCAATAGATTCAACCTTTTGATTTCCTGTTTTTTTTCTTCTTTGCGAGCTTCCCAGGTCCAGTGACAGAGAAATATTCAAAATTAACACGAATGCTCACGAATAAGAATTAGAGTGAGACATGAATGTACACGAATCAGCTTTTTCCTTCCTGGTGATGTTACATCATCTGTTTTTTTGTCAGCCACTTGAGATTTATTCAGATAAAAATGCAAATCTGACAGGAATCATGTGCGAATCCGGGGCTAAAGCTCTCTCAAAGATTGCCAGAGGGACTGGGCGTATTTTATCTTGAATAAAAGATACTATTACATTAAAAGGGGAGCTTCCAGTGAGGACTTCAGTAGTCTCCAATAATAAGAATACTGCCCGGAAGACTGGCCTGAGTATAAGAAAAATCGGTGCTTTGGATGCTTATGTTGTTAATTATCCGGACCTTACATCCAAACTGAAACACCAGAATTTATTAAATTATTTCATAGAGTGCATTAATCTTGTGGGTTCGGACAAAGACAGAAACCAACTCTTGGAGCATCTTGCTACATGCATTAAAATTCTGGAATCAGAATATGAAAATATCTCTCAGCTCGGTGAAGGGACTTCTGCTAACCTTAAAGAGTTAATTTCTGATGCTCATCAATTATTGAATCTGCTGACAGCCTTTACAGATTCAGAGGCTGCTCACCCGGTAGACATACTCGTTAGTGCCAAATCCTCCCATCTGCAATGGCTCGCAGTGTGTCTTCTGGAAGATTTAAAAATACCACTCTCTTTCTAAACCTTTTTACTGCTTCTTGGTAGTTATGCCAGTAATTTCTCTATTTATCAGAATCATAGCTGTTGGTAAAATCAAAGATATTTATCTGCAGCATAAAATAAAGGAATTTATAGATCGGATAAATCATGACTTTCGACTGGAGATCATCGAAATTAAAGACAGTTCTCCTCAGAGCGAAGGGCTAAAAATACTGGAGACAGTTCGCAAAGATCCGGGCTATGTATTTGCCCTGAGTGAGGAAGGCAAAGAGTATGATTCTGTAAGTTTCGCCAAAAGGTTGGCAAACATAAATCGAAAAATGACTTTTGTTATAGGTGGTCCCGATGGGATAAGTGAAGAGGTTAAAAGGGCTTCAGGAGAGCTTCTTTCTCTTTCCAGAATGACCTTCACTCATGAAATCGCCAGACTCCTTTTATTGGAACAGCTTTATAGATCAGCAACGATTCTCAATAATCGAAAGTATCACCGCAAATAAATAACAATGCTATTATGAGCAAACGTTCTATTAGTGCATTACTTGATTTTCTGTCTCCTGTTTCTGCTATTCCGGGGCTGGGACCAAAAAGAGTAGAAGCTTTAAATGAATCTGGGATCCAGAGTATTGGTGATCTTCTCTACTATTTTCCAAGGACTTACATCGACCGTTCTAAACTCATTGTAATATCTGAACTAAAAAAATTTCTTGGACAAACCTGCACCATATGTGCAACCATCAAAAGGGTAAGATTTGAAAAAGGCAGAAAATCCCGTCTGAGAGTACTGGTGGAAGATGGGACTGGAGAAGTGGAGTTGTTATGGTTTCAGGGGGGCCGTCTTTATATAAAGAAGTTTCAGGAGGGAGAGAAGTTTCATATTACCGGAAAAGTGACCTGGTATAACGGGTTCCAGATAGCACATCCATTAATGGAAGCTGCCTCAAATAGTGTGTTAGGATTTGTTCCGGTATATCCGCTGAATATTTTAATGCGCGAAGTGGGTATTCAGCAGCGGTTAATTGGCAAAATGATCACATGGGTATTTGACAATCTTAAACATTATCCGGGTGTTCTTCCTAAGACTATTGAAGACAAGAAAGGTTTTCCCCCTTTGTGTCAGTGTCTAAAAGGGATTCATTTTCCAACCAGCCTTGATAAGCTGGAACCGTTTGTGGATCGCATAAGATATGAGGAGCTTTATAAAACAGCAATTGTCCTTAAGTTCAGTAAAAAGAAATTTAGTTTGCCAGGCAGATCGATGGACCCCGGAGATCTGGCAACCCACTTTTCCAAGAAGCTCCCGTTTACTCTGACGGAGGATCAGAAACTGGCGATAGAGGTGCTTTTTTCCGATGCAAAAAGTCCACAGCGGATGCATCGGCTGTTGCAGGGCGATGTGGGGTCAGGTAAAACAGTAGTGGCTTTTTATGGCTGTCTGCCTGCACTCAATGAAAATTTACAGGTAGCCTGGCTTAGTCCCACCGAAGTGCTGGCCCGTCAGACCTGGCACCAACTCTCTCTGTGGCTCTCTGGTATCGGATTGCGAGCTGCATTGGTTCTTGGAGCAATGAAAGCATCAGAAAAGCAGAAATTGTTAAAGGAACTTTCTAACGGTGAAATTCAATTCATAGTAGGAACTCATGCCCTGTTGCAGCCATCAGTACGTTTTAAAGCACTGGGGATGGTAGTTATTGATGAACAACATAAATTTGGGGTACAGCAGCGCTTGAGTCTGCAGGAGAAAGATCCTCATTGTGATTATCTTCTTATGTCTGCAACTCCAATTCCGCAGAGTTTGGCCATGACTTTGTATGGAGATCTTGAAATAGTTACTATTAAAAGGGGGCCAGCAGGCCGAATACCGGTTTCCACTCATATCGTTCCTGAATATAAGAGAGCAGATATGGAAAATTACATTGCAGATCAACTGCGAAAGAGCAATGCTCAGGCCTACTATGTGGTTCCCAGAATCGAATCTGATGAATCCGAGGAACCTATTCTTAAAGATACCTTCTCCACATTTTCACAACTGACTCAGCACCGTTTTAACGATATTGCTTGTGGTTTTATTCACGGGAAAGTGGACTACGAGCAGAAACAAAGTGTCATGAGTGAGTTTTCCCAAGGGAAAATAAAGCTTCTGGTCTCTACCTCTGTAATCGAAGTTGGTATCGATGTGTCTGATGCTTCAATTATTGTAATAGAAAATGCGGATAGGTTCGGCCTTGCTCAGCTTCATCAACTCAGGGGAAGAGTGGGGAGGGGAAGCACAAAATCTTACTGTTTTTTACTGATTTCCGATAACGCTGATCAGTTGGTTAGAAAACGGCTATCACTGTTTTGTAGTAATCATAATGGCTTTGAAATCGCAGAACTGGATCTTCAGAATAGAGGCCCCGGGGAGGTTAGCGGAAAAAAACAGTCTGGTTGGGCAGATCTGAAAATGGTGGATATCATCAAGGATATTCAATTATTTAAAGAGATTCAAAATGAATTGGAGTTGCAATTTTCTCCTTAGCATAAGAAAAAAGCAATAAAAGAATTTTTGTTGTACAAATATGCAACAATTATATTATCTCATTCTCAAACTCTGGAGATTTCTCTCGTAAATTTTTTCTAGCAGGCATAATCATTATGGCACTGACAATCGTTATTACATTATACGTAATGTGTTCTATAATATTGCTGGCTTATGGCATTCAATGTTACGTTCTTACTTTTCTTTTTCTCAGGACAAGGAAAGGTAAGATCAGCACGCAACGCCAGACAATGCAATATTACGACAACGTAACGGATGAAAGCAAGTACCCCAAAGTAGTGACTCAGCTCCCAATGTACAACGAAAAATCAGTGGCCTGCCGGGTTATTGAAGCAGTTGCAGCTATGGAGTATCCAAAGTCCCGTCACGAGATTCAGGTTCTGGATGACAGCAATGATGAAACGGTAAATTATGTTAATGAAATCGTTTCACGATTGCAGGCATCCGGTATAAATATCAGTGTGATCCGTAGGGACGACAGGGTAGGCTTTAAAGCTGGCGCATTGCAAAACGGTTTGAACTATACTGATGCCGAATTTGTGGCAATCTTTGATGCAGATTTTGTTCCCAATCCTGATTTCCTGAAAAAAGGGATGGCTTTTTTCGTTGATAGGCCTGAATTGGGTCTAGTACAGGGACGCTGGACTCATCTTAATAAGAAGGCATCGATGATTACCCGCGGTCAGGCGATGGGAATAGATGGCCACTTTATGGTCGAACAGGCTGCCAGAAGCTGGAATGGCTTGTTTATGAACTTCAATGGCACCGCTGGAATCTTCAGGCGCAAAGCAATAGAAACAAGTGGCGGCTGGCAACATGATACCCTTACCGAAGATATGGATCTTTCGTACCGCATGCAGTTAGCTGAGTGGAAAACTGAATATGTTCCTGAACTTGAAGTACCTGCTGAACTTCCGGAAGATATCAATGGCTTTAAAAACCAGCAGTTTCGATGGGCCAAAGGGTCTATTCAAACAGCCATGAAAATTATTCCTATGTTGTTAAAAAAGAATATCTCAAAATTTAAGGTTATGCAGGCGGTTTTACACCTTACCCATTACTCTGTACACCCCTTGATGCTGGTTCTAGCCCTGTTGACCATGCCGGTGCTATACTTTGTTAATGTCTCCCTCTCTCCGCTTTTGTTTGTAATGGTTGTTGTTTGTATGGTTCTGGCTACCAGTGGTCCTTCAACTATGTATATGGTTTCCCAGCATCTTTTAGGAAATAGAATACGGCGACAAATATTCTTGCTTCCTGCAATGATGCTTATTGGTGTGGGATTGGCAGTAAATAATGGAAAAGCGGTGATTGAAGCTCTGTTAAAAATGAACTCTCCTTTTCACAGAACACCAAAAAAGGGTGCCAGAACTAAAGGTTCATATAAGCCTATTAAAGATTTTACCTGTATTATTGAGTTGCTCGTAGGAGCTTATTGTCTCATCAGCTTTAAAATGTTCCTTGGGTTCACTAACTTTCTTGTCAGTCCGTTTTTGATGCTTTATGCATCAAGCTTCCTTTTTGTGGGAACAATATCAATAATTCATTTTCGTAGACCTGAGCTTATTGATGTTAAGCTGAAGCTTTGATCTTTGAATTGAATCAGGCTTTCCTAAAAAATATCTTTTTCCGCATATATTTATATTCTATATAGTTATTCAATATTATTACTGTATTAATAATCTAGTAATAACTTCAGAAAAAGTTAATAGCAGGAGATCTTATGTGCTCAGGTTTGAAGGTATTCAGACTTTTAGGGGTATTAGCTTTAGTTGGTGCCAGCCAGATTTTTGGAAACGTGCGTTATAAAGAGGTTTGTTTTGCATCCATCACTAACCATCCGGATCGCTACTACCGGACAGCACAAAATTATCTTGGAAACAATGATTCCCTTTTCATGGATTTCTATGAACCGGAAAATGACACAGCATCACTGAGACCGGCTATTGTCATGTTATATGGTGGTTCATTTATTACCGGAAGCAGAAAAGACACTCTTATAACCACCTTCAGCACCTATTTTGCAAGCTGCGGTTATGCTGTATTTGCAATCGATTATCGGATCGGATTTAACATATTGTCAGCTTCACTACAGGGTGAGTTGGCAAAAGCAGTCTACAGAGCACTTCAGGATTCCAGAGCGGCTGTAAGGTTTATTCGAAAGAATGCTGATTCTTTAAAAATCGATACTTCACGGATTTTTGCTATGGGATATTCTGCCGGTGCCATTACAATTGTCCATCATGCTTACCTTGAGCAGGCTGATGTCTCTCAGATCCCCCCTCTTGCTGCTGTCACATCTTTATTGGGTGAGCTCGATCAGGGAGATAATCTGCAACACTCAAGCAAAGTAAATTGCGTTATTAACTGCTGTGGAGCAATAGTCGATACCTCCCTAGTTAAATCAGGCAAAGCACCTATCTTAAGCTTTCATGGAACAAATGATTCGATTGTTCCCTATGCTGCAGGATATGCTTTTAGTGATCCAAGCACTGTACCCCTGTTTGGCAGTTTTATGATTGACCAGAAAGCTAAAGCGGTTGGAGTACCAAGCAAGTTAGTCTCTTTTGAAGGTGCTGATCATTATTTGTTGGGTGAACCAAGAGTCACCATTCCAATAGCTACGACAGAATTTCTGTATGGATTTATGAGCGGTTCAAATATCCGGTTTAAGGCTCCCTTGAAATCCACCAGAATTGCACACCATGCAATTTACAATCAATGTTTTGACTTATCCGGGAGGCTGATAAAAAGCCAAATGATAAAGCCTCCTGCTTTAATTGTGCACAGAGGTAACAGCAAAAACAATAAAGTTTTAGTAGTGATAAGGTCAAATACTGGAAAACGCTGACACTTAATTTAATTAATAACTGTAGTTGAACTCTCAATCGCAGTTCTCGTCTTTGAAACGTTTCAATTTGGAACGTCTGCTTCATATTGAGATGTCTTAACGAAGATAATACCTCATTTTAAATCAGTTTCGGATGGTCAGTTCTGTTGATGTTTGTATGCTAATTAAGATTTCCAAACCCAAAAAAAACGTGTATGAGCTAAATCAGGTGAAGAAATGATGCAAAAGATCCAAAATGAGATGGTTATTCTGAAAATAAAGGGATTGGTGGAAGAAATTGGCATGGAAATTGATTGGTTTTGGGATACTTTTATGCTAAATGAAAAAAAAATTGTCAGCTTATTTATAATTTAGGAGGTCCTTTATGGGCAAAATTATCGGAATAGACCTGGGAACCACCAACTCCTGTGTTTCTGTTATGGAGGCTGGGAAACCAGTAGTTATAGCGAACTCGGAAGGTGGTCGTACAACCCCCTCAATCTTGGGATTTACTAAAACCGGTGAAAAACTGGTTGGAGCAATCGCCAAAAGGCAGGCAATAACTAATCCGGAAAATACAGTATACTCTGTGAAGCGATTCATGGGGCGCAGGCACAATGAAGTGCAATCTGAAGAGAAGCGGGTTCCCTACAATGTAGTTGGTGGTCCTGATGATCCGGTGAAGGTTCATGTTTTAGGGAAAGACTACACTCCACCTGAACTCTCTGCCATGATTCTTCAGTATATGAAAAAAGCAGCAGAAGATTACCTTGGAGAAACAATCACCGAAGCAGTCGTAACAGTTCCGGCCTATTTTAATGATGCGCAGCGGCAGGCTACTAAAGATGCTGGCAGAATTGCCGGGTTGGATGTCAAACGTATTATCAATGAACCGACCGCAGCATCTCTGGCTTATGGCCTGGAAAAGAAACAAAATGAAAAAATAGCAGTCTATGACCTGGGTGGTGGTACATTCGATATCTCTATTTTGGAATTGGGCGAAGGAATCTTCGAAGTTAAATCGACCAATGGAGACACCCACCTGGGGGGCGATGACTTTGATAAAGTGCTAATTGATTATATTGCAGAAGAGTTTAAAAAAAGCAATGCCATAGATCTTAGAAGTGATCGCATGGCGCTTCAGAGGTTAAAGGAAGCAGCGGAAAAAGCCAAAATCGAACTCTCTTCTGCAATGCAGACTGCTGTTAATCTGCCTTTCATAACCGCAGATGCCAGCGGGCCTAGGCACTTAGAGATGAATATTACCAGGGCAAAATTCGAGCAGCTTGCATCTGATCTGGTTGAACGCACTGTGGGGCCATGTCAAAAAGCTCTGGCTGATGCACATCTCTCTGCAAAAGACATTGATGAGGTTATTCTGGTTGGGGGAGCTACCAGAATGCCCGCTGTCCAACGAAAGGTTGAGGAAGTTTTTGGAAAAGTGCCTAACAAGAGTGTTAATCCCGATGAGGTTGTTGCGGTTGGTGCAGCTATTCAGGGAGCAATCCTCAGTGGGGATCAAAGTGTAAAAGACGTTCTTTTGCTCGATGTGACTCCGCTTTCTTTGGGTATTGAAACTCTTGGTGGTGTAATGACTAAATTAATCGAACGAAACACCACTATTCCTGGCAAGAAAAGTCAGATCTTCTCAACTGCTGCAGATAATCAGACTGCGGTTACTATAATGGTGTATCAAGGCGAAAGAGAAATGGCTGCTCACAACCGCCTTTTGGGAAAATTTGACCTGATTGGTATTCCTTCCGCACCTAGAGGTATGCCTCAAATCGAAGTTACTTTTGATATCGATGCAAATGGTATTCTCAATGTCAGTGCAAAAGATCTGGGAACTGGAAAACAGCAGCAGATTCGTATTGAATCATCCAGCGGTCTTTCTGAAACTGAAATTCAGAAAATGGTAAAGGAAGCCGAGGCAAATGCTGCCAAAGACAAAGAGGAGAAAGAAAGGGTTGAGGTAAAAAACCAGGCAGACCAGCTTATCTATCAGACTGAAAAAACACTGGGAGAAGTGGGAGATAAAATCTCTGCAGATGACAAAGGAAAGATTGCCAGTGCTTTGGATGAGTTGAAAGAAAAAACTAAAGGTGAGGATATCGCTGCTATTAAGGCCAGTATCGACTCCTTGATGAAGGCTTCACATTCCATGGCAGAAGCTCTTTATAAGCAGGGAGGAGCTACACAGGGGGCCCCTGGCGAGCAAGAAGCAGCAGGAGAACCCCAACAGCCAAAAGAAGAAAAGAAGGATCAAAACAAAAAAGATGACGGAGCTGTTGATGCCGACTTTGAAGTTGTGGATTAATAGTTAAAGCTCTGGTTTAATAAAAAGAAGGGCGGCTCAAAGAGAGAGCCGCCCCTTTTGTTTTTAATGAGGATTACATACAATAATGAACTCAGAAATGCTTTCTTTCCAGAAAAATAATAAAAGGTTTAATTATCGCTCAGTTGCAGTGTTTATAGATCATCAAAAAGTACTTCTTCATCGAGTTGGAGATAATCCTTACTGGTCCTTACCCGGAGGACGTGTAGAGTTTATGGAAAGTGCCTCTACAACAGTAATCAGGGAGATGAAAGAGGAACTGGATGTTGAAACTCAGATTATCAGGCCATTATGGATAATAGAGAATTTTTTTGCCTATAAAGAGGTAAAACAGCACGAGATCGCATTTTACTTTCTGCTTGGCTGCCCGGAGCAATTGCTAAACAGAGGAAAAGAATTTGAGGTATTGGAGAATGAGGTAACCCGACTACATTTCAGGTGGGCAGAAATTTCCAGGTTACACGAGGAGATACTGTTTCCCACAGTCTTAAGGTCCTCACTTATGCATATTCCATCAACTATGGAATATATTGTGCATAGAGCGTAGAGAAATATTTTCAGGCAGCCAGCCTTTCTTTGCAATCATTTCTTTGGCTGAGGAAATTATTGTAGATTTCTGCGGCGTCTTGTTCGGAAATGCCAATCTACAGTTCAGATATCTCCCGTGTAATTAACTACTATTACATCCGTAACGGCAGAAGATGAAATCTTCATCAGATAAATACCAGGCTGCAAGTTTAATTCATTGAGATTGAATTGTGCTGGTTGTGAAGGGACGTGATTACGTCTATGTACTTCTTTGCAAAGTCTTCCTGACATATCTGAAAGGGTGAATCTTATTGACTGTTTTGAGGGATGGTAATGATACACTGTCAGAACCGAATTCCTCAGTTGTATGCAGCTTTTAATGCTGGTCTTTGTGAAGGGTACCGATGAAAATGGAGGTACAATTGTGGTCGCGAAATCCGCTTTCCACCAGTTTCCTGATATAAACAACAGACATAGAAGGCCAATGCTGTCACCATAGTAGTCTCCTTGAGGTTCTTTAATGATATTCCAACCTTTATTCAGGTACTCCTGATGAGTAGCATCACAAACACAGGCAGCAATAAAGGGTGCGGTAAAGGCTATATCCGAATAATTTACCAGCTTAGTGCCATCCAGTTTATATCCTGCAACGATTTTTTCAGGATCGTTATTTGTGACATTTTTCAACCAGTGGAGCATTTTATTGAGGTGTTCTTTTGCAGCAGCAGTTCCGTAATGGGCATAGTCAACTGCAATTCTCCATGGAAATCTGCATGCATTCCACGAATAATCGCCATCTGTTTGAGCTTCCAGAAAGTCGGGTTTTGCAGGTGCAGGAACCTTGTTTACTACAAAATCGGGCATCAGGCCGGTAGTGGTGGAGTAATTGGATGAGATCTGATTAATTAATGAGTAGATGGAATCTGCAGCTTCTATCCAGAATTGGTCCTTTGTAGATGCATGATACGCTCTCATATGGTCAGCTATCCAGTCTGATGAGCGGGTGTTATAAGGAGAACCGTCCCAGTCACCAAGAGTGGTTCGTTTTGTCCCGCTTTTTCTTACGTCATCGCCTTTTAAACCCAGATTTATCATTGAATCTGCTTTTGCCTTATATTGGGTTGCTTCATTATCCCCCCATTGGATAGAGGCCAAAAGAAATGAGTATGCTATATCCATGTCTCCATCGGTAGCACCATCACTGTTACCGTTTACCGGGTCGATTACCCAGGACATGAGATTTTTATTTATTATACTTCTATGAAGATCGTAAAGCTTGACCATGCCATCGTAGTAAATTCTTGCAGAATCATCAAATCCTGCCATTAAGGCAAAGATAATCATTCCATAACCGTGAGCTTCTGAAGTGGTCACCTCTGTGCCTGATCCTCCAGTCCCTTTCATGTTGATATAATATCCATTGCCAATCTCTCCACTTTCGGACTTTTTAAGATATTTAGATTTCCATTTCTGATAGCAGCTTTTTATTGTCTCATTCATCTCATTCTGGGTTACACTGGATGGTTTAATGCATCCTGGAAAATTAACCTGCTGAGGAAAAGGTTTGCTCTGGGCATGAATTCCGGAATGTGTTAACATAAAGAAAAAGGCAATAATCAATGAAAATCTAATTTGAAATCTTAGAAGAAAAAACCGCTTAGAAGGTTCAGATCGGATCATAAGACTAACCTCGCGAATGCCAGCAAAAAAGGCTTGATAAAATCAGACTATCTACTCACCAGCAATTATGCTGCTCAATTCATATTTTTTGAGAAGACTTGATAATGATATAACCCTTTTTATAAAAGGGGAAATGAAAACTACTTCTAAATATAAGCAATTACCCAGGTCCACTAGATAGATGTTGATAAACAGGTTCTGGTTTGCATTATAAAATTATAGTGTTAGCCGGCTTTGGTACACTATTAACTTGTTTTAATGAAACTACCAAAGTAAAATTAAAGGAATTTTTACGAAAAATTACAACCTTTTAGCCATCAGTGGGGAATATGTTTGCATTTTTCAGGACACGGATCCGAAATAAAATCGTCTTATTGCCGGTCATTTCAGTAATGGTTATGGGTATGTTTACATTGATATACCTCCCAACCAATAAAAGAACAGAACTTCAGAATGTACTCTCTGAGCAGGTTACAGTTACTGCAGACCTGCTGGCTTTTGGCCTTGGAGTAGCTCTTGACTCGGACAGGTTTGATGCTATAGCTGAAGGGTTCAATGTTACTAAAGGAGTTGGAGCGGTATCTTATATACTTATATATGATAATGAGAATAACTTTCTGAGCGCATATAATCCAGATAGCATTAAAATTAGTGAGACCAGGTCAGATTTCAGTGAGAAACCGGTTAAAAACGGTACATATCTGGAGAAAGCCACCATTATTAAATATGGAAAACAATCCTATGGTACACTGGTAGTGGGTGTTTCCGTTGCATCCATCGATGCCAATGTACGTTCCTCTTTTCTGTTACTGTTGACAATAGCTTTAGGACTGATTGTTTTTTCAATAATAGTGTCACTGGTATTCAGCTCCCGCATAGTTGAACCACTGAACTCTGTTCAAAATGCGATGAAAGCTCTGGGGCAGCGTGATCTTACAAAACAGTGTAAAGTTAACACTGCAGATGAGACGGCACAGATGGCTGAATCAGTTAATATAGCAATCGACTCACTCCGTCAATCACTATCTGTCACTTCCAGTGGAGCAACCAGAATCTCTACTGCAGTAACTTCGCTTTCTGGCGTGTCTGAAATAATGGCTTCGAATTCAGCGGAAATGGCCGATAAATCTCAAACCATGTCTAAAGTAATCTCAGAAGCCATGGCAAGAATAGAAAACATGAAAAATTCCTCCAACGAGGTAACTAATTCCATACAGTCGATGGCCAGTTCAATAGATGAGATGAATGCTTCTCTTAATGAAGTGGCAAAAAATTGCGAAAACGAATCTAAAGTCGCAGCTACCGCATCTTCTAAAGTCAATGAGGCACAGTCAGTTATGCAGACATTGGGTGATGCTGCCAAAGAGATCACTACCATCAATGATGTAATTAACAACATCGCTCAACAGACAAAGCTTCTTGCACTTAACGCTACTATCGAAGCGGCCAGTGCCGGTAATGCGGGAAAAGGATTTGCAGTAGTGGCTCAGGAAGTAAAAACTTTGGCACAACAGACTGATGGTGCCACAAATGAGATTGCTCGTCAGATTGAAGGAATCCAGACAAAAGCAAAAAACGCTATTACAGTAATCACGGAGATCGCCACTGTTGTGGATAATATCAATACTATTGCTCATTTCATAGCTGCAGCCGTAGAGCAGCAAAGTTCTACTATCGCCGGAATTGCCAGAATAGGAAATAGTACTTCTTCAAATGCTCAAATGATCTCCTCAGATGTTATCCGCTGGTCTGAAGAGATGAGCAGGATCTCTAATAGTTTTCTTACTGTTGATGAGGCCGCATCTATATCTGCACAGGGAGCTGAAGAGATCAAATGCAGTGTAAAAGAGCTCCAGCAACTGTCGATGGAGTTAACCAATACAGTTAATCAATTTGTGCTCTGATTCCATAAAAGTGTCTTTGGGCATGAATGCTAAAAAGCATTTTATCGGAAAATGTATGAAGAGGAGAATTTCTCCTCTTCTTTGCAATTCAATTATGCGACTTTTGAATTTAGTATTGCGTCAAGATCTTCTTCCGCTGTGCTGACAGGTTTAATATTAAAGTTTTGCACCAGAAATGAAAGAATGTCTGGAGTAATAAATGCCGGAAGAGAAGGACCCAAACGTATATTCTTAATTCCCAGGTAAAGCAGAGATAAAAGAATTACTACTGCTTTCTGTTCATACCACGACAGAACCAGAGAGAGCGGGAGATCATTAATATCACAACCAAATGCTCCTGCTAAGGCCTGGGCAATTTTTACTGCAGAATATGCATCATTGCATTGGCCGATATCCAGAAGCCTGGGAAGTGGACCGATGGTTCCAAGGTCAAGATGATTAAAGCGGAATTTACCACAGGCAAGTGTTAGTATAATTGTGTCCTTTGGCGTTTTTTCCACGAATTCAGTATAATAGTTTCGGCCTGGTTTTGCACCATCGCATCCGCCAACCAGAAAGAAATGTTTAATACTGCCACTCTTTACAGCATCAATAACCTTATCAGCAACGCCCAGAACTGCATTGTGTCCAAATCCGGTAGTAAGTGTTGATCCTGCTTTTTCTGGAAGACCGGGCAGCTCTTTTGCCCTGTTGATTACTGCTGAGAAATCATGGCCTTTGACATGCTTTACTCCGGGCCACCCAACAAGTCCGGTAGTAAAAACATTCTGGAAATAATTATCGCGTGGTTTCTGGATACAGTTGGTTGTAAAAAGAAAGACCACAGATATGTTATCAAACTCTTTCTGCTGATTCTGCCATGCCGTGCCGAAATGACCAACAAGATGTTTGTATTTTCTTAGTTGGGGGTATCCATGGGCAGGAAGCATTTCGCCGTGAGTGTAAATATTGACATCTTTCCCCTCTGTCTGTTTTAGCAACTCCTCAAGATCAAGAAGATCATGACCGCTGATAATAATGGCTGGTCCTTTTTTCCACGCAGTAGATACCTGAGTTGGTTGCGGGTGACCAAAACGGCCGGTATTTGCTTCATCCAGAATTTCCATGGTACGTACATTGATCTCTCCACACTTTAATGCCAACGCGGTCAGAGCTTCAATTGTAGGTTCTTTATTATTAAGATATGAAAGTGCTTCATGAAAATACGCAAATATGGAATCATCACTTTTCCCCAGAATATAGGCATGATCAGCATATGCAGCCATCCCTTTAAGGCCATATATTAGAAGCTGCTGCAGTGAACGGATATTTTCATCTGGCTGTTCCGCCATGATTCCGTACTCAACCCCCTGGGCAATCAGATCTGTTTCGTTTGAAGCAGTTGTGAATAGTGCTGCTTCAGGAAAATCATTGATGTCAGCGCCACTGTCTATTAACTGCTTAGCGAGCCTCTTTTTCAGAGTATCACCTTTTGCAATCATTGCACTTATAGCATGGGAATCAAAATTAACATTAGTAACAGTGGTAAACAAAGCTTCAATAGTGAATATGTCAGCTTCGCTATCCTTTATGCCCCTTTTTCGAAGCGAATCTGCCAAATATCCAATTCCTATCAATTGATGAATAAGCAGATCCTGAAGTGATGCAACATCTGGCTGTTTTCCACATACTCCAGAAATTGTGCATCCTGTGCCTTTGGCTGTTTGTTCGCATTGAAAGCAAAACATACTCATATTGATCTCCTTCAAATAAGGTTAATTAATGTATCGTGCAATGCTGGTGAAGGTTTAAGGAAACTCATTAACCAGGCTTATAACACCAATATAGCACAATACAATGTTTACCAAATTGATCTACATCAAGAAGTAGAGAGATTCTTTGGGAGAAGAAAGTTCCAAATCACAATTCCTAAATCCTGATTAAATTCCAAAAACTCAAATTCCAAACAGGGATTAAGAGTGTTTCAGTTAGCTACTCATTTATCATTGAGTTTTTTTTCCCATTTCTTGTTCTTGTTCTTGTTTCGAATTTCGAATTTCGTGCTTATTTTTATAAAAATCCCAACCAGAAAATTCCTAAACATTTAATTACCTCAAAGTGATAGCACACTTCGAAGAGATATTCTGTTTATTTGTCCCCTGTTATATTTATATTTTACAACATTTGTGGAGTTCCTTTTTACATAACGGTTCTGATGTCTAAAGTGTATAATGAGTAAATTTTTTATCTTTTCCCTTAAAAGCAAGTTTTTCTGGTTACTGTTTGGTATAGCCCTTATATTGAGATTGGCCCTTGTCTGGATTCTTCCTTTTGGGCAGACAGTAAAATATGGACTGCAAGGGCTTAATGACGAGCCATCACACTACAATTATGTAAAATATCTGGCGGAAAATCGCCAGTTTCCTGTGCAGACAGAGTCCAGTAAGAGTGCTCAGGCTTTTGAGCATAATATTTATGAGTATTATCAGGCACCGCTTTATTATGTTGCAAATGCTCTTTTTGTCCCATTAACCGGTTTAAAAGGTGCATTATATGCTGGAAGGATGATATCCTGGTTTTTTGGGATTTTAACTCTGCTGATATTGTGTAATATTCTTCATTTGATCTGTCCAAATAAAAAGGTAATTGCTTCAGGAGTGCTGCTGTGCGCTTTTCTTCCCACTCACATCTATTTTTGTTCACTGCTTTCCAATGATTCGATCAGTTGGTTTGCTGGTAGCTGGTTGCTTTACCTTTTAATGTCTCATGATAAAGTGTCTGATAAACAAAATGCCAAGTATGCCATTTACCTTTCATTTGTTATGGCTTTTGCCGTTATGACTAAAAGCTCTTCATTTATGTATTATCCGTTGATGGCTTATTCATTTTTCTATAATTTCCGTAAGAAAGGTGAAATAGAACTACTCTGGTGGGCGATAATATCCATTTCCTTTTCACTGGTATTGGTTTTTCCCTGGTATTGGCGCAGTTGGCATCTTTATGGAAGTCTGTTCGCTATAGACATCGGTTTTGGGCCACCTGGTTCTTATCTACGTTCAGCAGGGGAGATAGCTCAATTTGGTGCAGCAACGGCCAGATTGTTCTGGTTCCCAATGCAGCACGTGTCAAAAAGTGGTATTCTGGTGAATGTTTTAAATATTCTGGGGCCGTTATTGATTCTTTTGTATGCGTTTCTGGCAATACTGGATGCATCGATAAGGGTATGGAAGAGAAAGCTGAGATTTAAAGAACAGATACTCTGGTTGACGTTATTACTGGCTGTAGCCGCATATGTAAAGCTTAACATGAGCTGGGCTAATGCGGAGGGAAGATATCTGTTTACGGCTCTAGCACCTGTAATTGCCTTGCTTTGTGCATCACCGGCAAGATTGTTTTCAAAAAGTAATGCAATGTATCATTTGGGATTTGCCGGGGTAGCAGGTCTTTACGGATATTTATATTTTTTTGTAATCTGAAATGATCGGAAATGAACAAACCAGAATGTGGATTTTCCTGTGTTTAGAATTTTAACTTAATACAGAAATGTATATTATGCGATTCACTAAAGAGATGCTCTACGGTGGACAGGGCCGCCTTCCATAGTACTAAGTACAGTGGACAGGCGGTAAAAGAACTGAACGAAAAGTCGAAATCAAGAATTATCAGTGGTTTGCTTACTGATCAGATATCGTTTCTGATTAGCACTGATTCCTGCATATCTGCTTAGCTGCTGTTCTTTCGAAAACGGAACGGATCCGGTTGAATACCTCTTCAATTGTGCCGCATCCCTGGATATCTTTCACCAGATTTTTTGGTCTGTAATATGAGAGGCAGGGTTCACTCTGTTTTTTATAGGTGTTGATCCTGTTTTGAATAATCTGAGGATCAGCATCATCCACACGGCCTTCAATCGAAGCACGCCTGGCAAGTCGTGAATGAATCTCTTCATCTTCAACAGAGATATTTATAACACAATCAAGTATGATTCCCAACTCTGAGAGTATCTTGTCAAGGGCTTTTGCCTGTGGGAGACTA
The DNA here is from genome assembly GCA_023412475.1 of Fibrobacterota bacterium. GTDB lineage: Bacteria > Fibrobacterota > Chitinivibrionia > Chitinivibrionales > Chitinispirillaceae > JAAYPC01. Next base: position 119,699 of record JAEYNR010000031.1, read on the forward strand.
CGTGGAAATCCATCCAGAAGAAAGCCGCTGGCGACATCCTTTTGGGACAGACGGTCTTTAACCATGGCAATAGTTACATCATCAGGAACGAGCACTCCTTTGTTGCTGTACATTTTGGCAGTGCGGCCAAGTTCGGTGTTGTTTTTAATGTGGCAACGGAACATATCTCCGGTGGAGATATGTGGGACAGAGAGCAGCTCGCTCAGTTTTACCGCTTGAGTTCCTTTTCCTGCTCCCGGAGGTCCAAACAAGACTACATTTTTTCCTGACATGTTTACTCCCGTATAAAAGGTTACAAGATGAGTCTTAGTTGCAAAAGAGAATATATGTTACAACTTTCATAATAGCTTCCTGCTAAAGGTGTTTTTCTGCCCTGATATAATCCTTCAGGAATTTTCCAGTGAGAGATTTGTCTGATTTTATTATCTGTTCCGGGGTGCCACAGGCTACAATTTCACCCCCACCGTTTCCTCCCTCAGGGCCCAGATCGATTATGTGGTCTGCGCACTTTATTACATCCAGGTTGTGCTCAATAATGACAACTGAATTCCCTTTGTCTACCAGTTCGTGAATTACCGACATCAGCATAAGAATGTCTTCGAAATGAAGTCCGGTTGTGGGTTCATCAAGGATATAGAGAGTCTTGCCGGTGGCTCTTCTTGCCAGCTCAGAAGCCAGTTTAATTCTTTGCGCTTCGCCACCAGAGAGTGTGTTTGCTGCCTGGCCAAGATGTATATAACCGAGGCCGACCTGTGAGAGAACGGTAAGTTTATTTTTAATAGAGTTAATTTTATCAAAAAACAGTAACGCTTCATCGACAGTCATATTTAACACATCTGCAATGGATTTATTTTTAAATAGAACGTCAAGGGTTTCTCTGTTGTAGCGTTTACCATGGCAAATTTCACACGGTACATAAACATCAGGGAGAAAATGCATTTCAATACGAAGAACACCATCTCCCTGGCAAGTTTCGCAACGTCCGCCTTTTACATTAAAGCTGAATCTGCCTGGAGAGTATCCTCTGATTTTACTTTCGGGCATTGAGGCGAACAGATCGCGGATAAGGTCAAAACACTTGGTATAGGTGGCAGGATTAGAACGGGGAGTGCGCCCGATTGGAGACTGGTCGATATCGATAACCTTGTCAATATTGTCGACTCCTTCAAGTGACCTGTATGGAAGTGGCTGGGCTTTGGAAGAGTGCAATATTTTCCTGAGTGCAGGAAAGAGAGTCTGATTAATTAGAGTGCTCTTACCGGATCCTGACACACCGGTCACGCAAACCAGCATACCCAGAGGGATTTTAACATACACGGTTTTTAGATTGTTCCCTTTGGCTCCTTTGATCGTTATGTGCTGTCCATTTCCTTTTCTTCTTGAAGGAGGCTGGGGGATGTATTTCCTGCCGGAGATATATGCGCCGGTGAGTGATGTCGGGTGAGAAGCGACTTCCTGGGGAGTACCCTGGGCGACTATATTCCCACCGTGAATTCCGGCTCCGGGCCCAATGTCAATAAGATGGTCGGCTGCCAGCATCGTGTCTTTATCATGCTCAATAACTACAACTGTGTTACCCAGATCTCTAAGAGAAAACAGTGTATCGATGAGTTTGGAGTTATCTCTTGGATGTAATCCGATACTGGGTTCATCAAGTATGTAAATCACTCCTGTGAGTTGAGATCCGATCTGTGTGGCCAGTCTTATACGCTGTGCTTCGCCTCCGGAAAGGGTAGAGGCAGTGCGATTAAGTGTTAAATAGGATAATCCTACATTGTTAAGAAATTTGAGCCGTTGATAAATTTCCCTTAGAATCGGTTGAGCGATTTTTGACTGTCGCTGGTTTAATTTAATAGAAGACAAATAAGCGGCTATATCGGAGATTGGCATAGAAGATATGTCTGCAATGTTTTTATCCCCAAAAAGTATGGCCAGGCTTTCTTTTCTCAAACGGGCGCCTTTGCAGACAGAGCATTGTTTCTGAGTCATGAATTCTTCAATCCAGTGGCGGATCTCTTCTGAAGAAGTTTCTTTATAGCGACGCAGGAGATTTGGGATAACACCTTCGAAACTCTTTTTAAATTCAGCTTTTCCCTCTCTGGAGCCGTTCTCCCATAAGATTCTGATTTTTTCATCACCGGAGCCATAAAAGAGAATTTTCTTTTGTTTTTCACTCAAACTGGAGAATGGTTTATCAGAAGGAATTTTGAAGTGACGGCAAACTGCTGAAAGGATCTGATTATTCCAGCTGCCAGTTGTAGATGCCCCGTTCCAGGCGACAATCGCACCGTTATTAATGCTAAGAGTGGGGTTCGGGACACAAAGATCCGGATCGATTTCCATCAAAAAACCCAGTCCATTGCAGTTTTCACAAGCTCCGAAGGGATTATTAAAGGAAAACATGCGGGGAGAGAGCTCATTGTAGCTGATCTGGCAGTCAGGGCAGGCAAGGAGCTCAGAGAATGTAAGGGTCTGTTTGCCGGTAATGTCAATCAGAACTGTACCATTGATACTGAGCTTTAGCGCAGTTTCAAGGGAATCGTTAAGTCTGGCCCGGATAGATGGCTTGTTTAATAGTCTGTCAATAACTACTTCGATAGAATGTTTTTTGTTTTTATCAATGGTAATTTCTTCATCCAGAGTGTAAACGGAACCATCAATTCGTACTCTGAGTAGGCCGTCTTTTCTGAGTTTTTCCAGTAATTCCCGAAACTCTCCCTTTCGACCGGAAACAACCGGAGAAAGAATCTGAAACCTGCTTCCTTCAGGGAGCGACAAGACGCTGTCGGTAATTTCCTGAATGGTCTGGCGGGAGATTATCTTGCCGCAATTATAGCAGGTGGGAGTTCCGACACGTGCAAAAAGCAAACGGAAATAATCATGAACTTCGGTTATGGTGCCAACTGTGGATCGGGGATTATGTGCAGTTGTTTTTTGTTCGATGGAGATTGCGGGCGAGAGTCCCTCGATTGAGTCTACATCTGGTTTGTCTAGTAACCCAAGGAATTGCCGGGCGTAAGTGGACAAAGACTCGACGAATCTACGTTGACCTTCAGAATAAAGGGTGTCAAAGGCCAGGGATGATTTCCCTGATCCTGACAAACCGGTCATGACTGTAAATGAGTTACGGGGGATTGTAACATCAATTCCTTTAAGGTTGTGCTCCCTAGCACCTTTGATTATTATATCGCGTACATGCATAAAGGAAATCTTTTCAACTGAGATATTTAAAAAAAGAGAGAGAGTTTTTTTAAGAAAAAATAATCCGGATAATTTAATCTAATGGAGTGTTAGAAGTACTATCTTTGTTTTTTGGTGTAGGCGGTTGCTGGTTATCGGTTTGCAGATCTTCATGGTAGATTTCCCAGGCATTCTGGACGGCTTCGGCGATTTTAGCTCTGTTAAATGGTTTGAATAAACAGGGATAACGGATAGTTTTATAGATTCTGACCAGAGTATGCCTGGGGTTGTAGCCAAAACCGGTCATAAGTGCCATCTGAGAGGGAATCTTCTTATCTTTTATTTTACTTATGAACTCATAACCATCCATGTCAGGCATGGCGATGTCGGTAAGGACCAGGAAATAGGAATTCTTATCCAGCTCATCGAATGCCTCGGATGTAGATGAGATGGTAGTAACTTCCCATCCCAAAGATTCCAGATAGATCTTCAGGAAATCCAGAACATCAGCTTCATCATCTACAACCAGTATTCGCTTATTTTTTTGCTTTATTGAAGAGTTCATAAGTTTTATCTATCAGTTCCTGTTTCCCAAATGGCTTAGTGATGTAGGCATCTGCGTTCATAATATGCAGGCCTACCATTTCATCGAATTGCTGACTTTTGGCAGTTAAAATACCGATTGGTACATCGGTGAAGGAGGGATCGCTCCTGATCAACCTGAAAACTGCCCAACCATCCATTTTTGGCATAGTCAGATCTAATAGTATCGCCTCTGGACGAAATTCCTTTGCACTCTGATAAGCAATAAGCGGGTCGAGTACAGTTTGGACTTCAAAATCTTTTGTAGTTTCCAAAACCAGTTTAACTAAATCTGCGATATCTTTGTCATCTTCAATTACTAGTATTTTTTTGGTCATAAATATCGCACCTCAACTTTTGATAAATTCTGGAAAAAGCCAATGCCAATATTTTAAACAGATAAGAAAAGCTGTAATACTGGAGATTAGTCTCATAATCAAAGAAATATTAAGTGGGAACTGAAAACCAAACGTTTTAGTGACAAAATCGATGCCGGTTGCTGTGGCAACCAGAAATGCAGTAAAATAGAGCATTTTGTAATAGGATTTTATTTTCATGGCATCACCTAAGCGTTTGCTCAAATACGCCAGTATCAGCATTAGAAGCATTGTCGAGATGTCGAAGAGGAAAATAAATTGTAAGGATACCATATAATTACCTGTTTCTGGTTTTCCTCATAGAGAAAAAGAGATTTAAAATGCCAATTGCAGACGAGAGACTGCTGCCGCTTAACAATAAAGAGGAAGCAATCTGTAATTGAGCAATTCCCATATTTTCTAAAATAATCGAAATAGTAAAGAGTATCGAAAGAAAAATTGAAATTATAAATGCCATCTTTGGTGATGGTTGATGAAGTCGTTTTTGGTAGAATGCAGAGATCAGCAGTGCCATAACATTAAGGCAGCTACTAAAAATAATATACCCGGAAAGGATAATTATATCCGTACTTAAAGGCCAACTGTTCATTATTTTTTACCGAACACATTAATGAAAGCATCCTGCGGGGTTGAATGAGTTATTCCACTCATAATACCTTCCCTTCCACTGAACTTCGCCTCTACTTCGATTCCCTTAGATGTAATCCGGAAGCAGCGGATATCTTTCTGGTGATCACTGCCGCGCATCTTCAGAATGCATAGAGCTTTTTCGATTGCGCTGTCGATCTCCACATATCTTAAAAGAGTGTAGGAATCCACGATAAAGGGTACTTTGCTTGTAACATGGCTGACCTGGCCTAAGAGGTTATCATTTTCTCTTAGCAGGATACTGGTAACACCTTCTCTTTTTATGGCATTAATCAGGCGGGTTTCGATTTCCCTGAGTTCATATTGATCACTGACCAGTGATTCGAAATGGGTCATACTATCGATTATTACCCGCTTAACCTGCATCTTTTCTACCAGAGTAACAAGTTCGCCATCCATTTTGTCAAATTCATCAAGGGTAGTCTGGGGATCTGAGAAGATGACTTTTAATTTTCCTTCCTCTTCCAGTTTTTTCAGATCCCAGCCAAACTGCATTGCATCATGATAGTATTGCTGTGGGAATTCTTCGAAGGTAATAATCAGGCCCGGCTCATCATACATTTTGATTCCATTATAGATGTATTGCATCGCGAGGGTGGTTTTACCTGTTCCGGGAGCACCTTCAAGCAGGTTTGCAGAGCCTCTGAGAAGTCCCCCGGAAATCATTTTGTCAAGAGCTTTAATTCCAAATGCAACTCTTTGTTCATTCATAAATCCACTCCCTTGAGCTCAGGAAAACAGGTGTAGAATTACAGCTTTTTGTACATGAAGCCGATTTTCAGCTTCATCGAATGCCATTGATTGTTTTGAATCAAGAACATCACTGGTAATTTCTTCGCCCCGGTGTGCTGGCAAACAGTGAGATACCAGCGCATCTCTGGGGGCAATCGATAGTATCTCCGCATTTAACTGAAAAGAAGCAAAATCACGGCGACGGAGCTCTGATTCGTGCTCTTGTCCCATACTGGTCCATACATCAGTATAAAGGACAGTGGCATTTTTAACTGCACACTTTAAGTCGCTGGTGACTTTAATTTCACTCCCAGTTGATTTAGCGATTGACTTACAGGTATTTAAAAGTTCTGCTGACGGGCAATAGTTATCTGGACAGACCACAGAAAAGTCGTACCCGAGTTTTGCGCATAGTAACATTATTGAATTACATACATTGTTGCTGTCTCCAATAAAGACAATCTTTGGTTTCCCACCGTTTTTAAGGTGCTCCTGGAGAGTCATTCCGAATGCCAGGGCTTGACAGGGATGAAATTTATCGGTAAGAGCATTGATTACCGGTATTGAGCTGTGCTTTGCAAGCAGTTCCACTGTCTGGTGACTATAAGTTCTGGCAACAATCAGGTGTACGATTCTTTCTAAATTTCTGGCTACATCGGTAACACTTTCTCTTTTACCCATACCAACCATTTCTGAGGCAAGATTTACCGCATGGCCTCCAAGTTCATTGATGGCGGTTTCAAAAGTAATACGTGTTCGCAATGAAGGCTTTTCAAAGATCATTACTCCGGTTTTATTATTCAAAACAGTTGGATTATTGATTAAACGTTGCTTCTTTAACTCTATAGCACCTGCAATGATGCTCTTTATCTCTTCGGAAGAGAGTTCCTGAAGCGATAGCAGGTCTTTTTTTGGAGAACTCATGATCTTTTCCATTATGCTGTAAAATACAATTTCATTTTTCAGGAAGAAAAATACTAAAATAATTGTTTCACAGGGTATCTCTGCAAGTATTTGCGAATCTTCTTGGTTATTTGTGACAAAACGTCAAATACAAACTGTTTTGCATCAGGGAAAAACCTTAATTATTTTGTTTTTATAGAAAAATTTTGAAAAAAAAGGAACTGACAGCATTTCCGGAGGTTTATTTAGGAGGCGCTGTGGAGATCACAGAAGTCAGAATTGCCTTGGTTGACGAAAGCAAGTTAAGGGCTTTTGTTACTATAACCATTGATGATTGCTTTGTGGTTCGTGGCATCAAGGTTGTTCAGGGGCCAGGTGGAATATTTGTTTCTATGCCCAGTCGAAGAACAAACAGGGGAACTTTTCAGGACATAGCACACCCTATCCGGGAAGAGCTGCGACTGAAAATGGAAAAAATAATTCTTGATGCATTTCAAACAGAACTAAGGAATAGGGGTACATCACTTACTGCTACAGATTAAAAAAGTCATTCCGGGGAGCATAATTTTCTTTTCCGCTTTTAATTCTCCCTGATTTATATTCAGAGATTCTTTTGCTGGGGCGTCGACAAGTGGCAAGTCTCGAGGTTTTGGTCCTCGCATTCGGAGGTTCGAATCCTTCCGCCCCAGCCACTTCAATCAAATTCCTGATGGGGTAATAACAGATCTTTATATATTCCAAGGAGGTATTACTTTGGACATCATTAAATTGACTGCCCGCCAACGCGAAGGCATCGGCAAGTCCTATACACGGAAGGCGCGTGCACAGGGTTGGATACCGGCAATCTATTACGGTCATAACTTCGATCCAGTAAAAATCGAAGTGAACCACAAAGAGTTTACAGCTATTGTACGTGGTAAAAAACAATCCCATCTTATTGATTTAGGTGTGGGCAAAGGTGAATCGGATTCTATCGCGGTAATCAGAGAAGTTCAGAAACATGTGCTTAAAGACGAAAAGTTTTACCACATCGATTTTCTTCATGTTGCCACGAATGAAAAGGTAATCGTAGACTGCCGTCTGGAGATTACAGGAGTTGCCGTCGGAGTAAAAGATGGTGGTGTTTTGGGGCATCCGATTCAAAGTGTCAAGATAGAATGCATGCCTGCAGATATTCCGGAAAAGATCATTGTTGATGTGACTAACCTTAATATTGGTGATTCTATTCATGTTCGTGATCTTTCGATACCGAATGTTACCATTAAAGAGGCTGCAGAAGAAGTTCTGGCTGTAGTTACCCGTGCTACACGCGAATCAGAGGAGAGTAAGCCGGAAGCGGCAGCAGCAGCTCCAGTTGCAGCAGCACCAAAGGCTAAAAAGTAGGATCTTTCATAATAAATGGGGATATTTTCCTTTTTTTTCCGACTTTTATCAAACAATAGATACCAACCTGTTGATTATTTGATAATTGGGCTGGGAAACATAGGCAAACAATATTCATCTACAAGACACAATATCGGATTCAGGGTGGCTGATAAACTGATTGATTCCTTTGATTTGATAAAAGAAGGAAGAATACCCGAAGCTGATTTTTTCTGTGGATCAATAGATTCCAAGACTGTAGTTGTAGCTAAACCAAGCACGCTGATGAATCGCTCTGGTGCAGCAGTTAAAAAACTTCTCAGTCGTTTTCATATGGATATCCGCTCTGTGCTGGTGGTGGTAGATGATATTAATTTGCCTCTGGGAAAAATTCGTTTACGAAAAAATGGGACTCATGGGGGGCATAACGGGCTAAAATCAATCATATCGTATGTGGGAAGTGATTTCCCCAGACTGAGGGTTGGGATTGGACCTTTGCCGCTAAATACTGAAATAATTGATTTTGTTTTAGGCGATTTTTCTGCTCAAGAAGAAAAAGAAGTTCAAAGAGCTGTTGAAAAAGCAGCCGAAGCATCGATGCAATTCACCAGAATTAATATTGATGCAGTTATGAACAGATTTAACAAATAATCCTGCTGCCAGACTACGGCAGTCTGGCAGCCTAATTGACCAAGGGAGGTTACCTTTGAAAAAGCCGTATGAATCAGTGATAGTTTTTGATGGAACATTGCCCGACGATGTTCTTCAAAAAGAACAGCAACAGATTGAAGAATTCCTCAAAAGCAATTCGGATTTTGAAAAAACTGATGTCTGGGGAAAAAGAAACCTGGCCTATCAGATAAGGAAAAAGAAAACCGGTTATTTCTGTCTGTTTCTTTTTGAAGGTGAAGGTGATGTGGTTTCGGCACTTGCCCGTCACATTAAATTAAACGAGGCTGTACTGCGGCATCTTACTGTTGTCCGGAATGTTAAAAATGATGCTGCCAGAGCAGCGGTATTTGCCAGAAAAGAAAAAGCCGCTGAAGAGGGAAAAGTCCAAATCGACGAAGAAAAAGAGGAGTAGTATTATGTTTCATCGTGAAAGAAGAGAAAGATCGGATTTTGGCCAGGGTGGTTCCAGAAGAAGGGCTAAAAAGGTTTGCTGGTTTGAGCAGAATAATGTGGCACCAGACTATAAAGATATCCGGATAATTTCACGTTACATTACAGAACGTGGCAAAATCGTTCCCCGGCGTCTCTCCGGAGTAACATCAAAAAATCAGCGGAAACTGGCAGTCGCTATCAAACGGGCCCGCCACCTTGGACTTCTGCCATTTGTAGCTGAGAACATTAAATAACTGACTTTGGCTATAATATTCACCACTCTTTGAGGGTGATGCTTGAAGTCTATTACAAAAAGAAAGTTTATTCATAGAGGAGCAATCTGGACTATGGAAGTCGTTTTAATAAAAGACTATCAGGGACTGGGTAAAGCTATGGAAGTGTTGCCGGTAAAAGACGGATACGCCCGCAACTATCTTATCCCGCAAGGAATCGCTGTCCCTGCCACCGAAGGAAACAAAAAGAAAGTTGCTGAAGCCAAAGCTTTTGCTGAGCGCCGTGAAGTGAAAAAGATCGCCGATGCTCGTGAAGTGGCTAAAAAAATCGAACAAACCCCATGTACCATTTCGGTTAAAGTGGGTGATGAAGATAAGATCTACGGGTCAGTTAGCGCTGCTGAAATTACAGAGTTTCTTAACAAAGAAGGCTTTGGCATTGAGAGACGCCAGATCGTTCTCGATGAGCCAATAAAGCAACTGGGTGTCTATAACATCGACATCAACCTATACCGTGATGTGATCGCCAAGCTGAAGGTGTGGGTTGTAAAAGAAGAAAAATAATTTCGGAATATCTTTTGCTTCGGGTTATTTTTAAATAAAATGCCGGGTCCCTGTCATATGGGTTCCCGGCATCTTTTCTGTTAAATGGCAGTCAAATTACTATCCGCCAGAAGCGGTAATTCTTGTTTTTGTCGCGGCTGTTCCTGCAGCGTAAAGAATCCAAAGCGTTGCCGCTTTGTTTTTATTGTATAGCTGTGGTGCGGGTCAGAAAATTTAAAGAACGTTATAGATTAGCCGTCTTACTCCACTGCCTTAATAGCCAGTGGTTTCTTGTTGGTAGCCCCTGGAAGGGTTATAATGCAGATGCTCGACTCGTCAGTTAAGTAATGAAAGGAAACTCTGATGGAATTAAAAGGTTGTTATGTAGCCATAATCACTCCCTTCGACAAAAACGGCAAAATCGATGAAGAAGCACTTCGCAAACATGTTAATTTTCTGGTTAAAAAAGGGGTCGCTGGTATAGTCCCCTGTGGTACTACCGGCGAGTCTGCTACTTTAAGCTGGGAAGAGCACAATTGCGTAATCGATATAGTAATAAATGAGGTCAATGGCCGGGTTAAGATCATTGCCGGGGCAGGATCCAATAACACTGCTGAATCTATATCTGCAGCCAGACATGCTCAAAAAAGCGGCGCAGATGCAATCCTTTGTATCACTCCATACTATAACAGGCCAACCCAGGAAGGCTTGTTTCAGCACTATAAAAGTATCGCTTCCAATGTCGATATCCCAATAGTGGTGTATAATGTCCCCGGACGAACCGGAACAAATCTGCTGCCTGAAACTCTTGAAAGGCTCTGTGAAATGCCTACCATTGTAGCCGTAAAAGAAGCCAGTGGGAATGTGAATCAGGTCTCACAAATACATAGCAGATGTAAAGGACGTCTTCAAATCCTTTCTGGTGATGATGCTCTTACCTTGCCCATTCTTTCGGTTGGAGGTGTTGGAGTTATTTCTGTAGTCTCCAATATAGTACCAGAGAAAATGTGCAACCTTATAGATGCTTTTTTTGCCGGAAATCTTCCCCTGGCTTTAAAAATTCACGGGGAACTTCTTCCTCTTAACGATGCAATGTTTCTGGAAACCAATCCCATTCCGGTCAAGACCGCTATGAGCATTATGGGATTATCAGGAGGCACTTTCCGACTTCCTTTGGTTTCTATGAATGAAAGCAATAAACAGCAACTTATAAACGTACTCAAAAAGTATAATCTGAATACGGGAGAGTAGAATGGCCCAAAAAATTATCATTTCCGGTGCCTTGGGAAGAATGGGAATGGAAATTGCCCAATTCGTTCTTGATGATAGCTCTCTTTTGCTCTCTGGCTGCCTTGAATATCCAGGACACTCCGCCATAGGAAAAGATTATGGTATCGCTCTTGGAAAAGGTCCCTTAAATATTAATGTGGCCGATTCTTTAGGTGCTCTGGATTGTAAAGATTCGGTTCTTATCGATTTCTCTTCGATTTCTTCCAGCAGGATGTTTTTGCAAAAGGCTCCTGAAAAAAATCTTAAAGTGGTTGTTGGGACCACTGGCTTGGGGGATTCAGAGTTAGAGCTGGCTGAAAAGGCCGCTCTCAGTGTTCCTGTAATAGTTAGTCCGAATATGAGTTTAGGGGTAAATCTGCTTTTTCATTTAACTGCTCAAGTAGCTGCAAGCCTTAAAGATAAGTTCGACATCGAAATCATCGAAGCTCATCATCGATTTAAAAAGGATTCTCCAAGCGGCACTGCAAAGAAGTTAGGTGAAATTGTAGCCCAATCCTTAGGGCTAACCTACGAGCAGGCAGTTCAAAATGGACGTGAAGGAATTACCGAGAATATCCGTAGCTGCTCTGAGATAGGAATGCATGCTGTGAGGGGGGGAGATATCGTTGGGGATCATACGGTTCTTTTTGCCGGCATGGGAGAGCGTATCGAATTAAGGCATATGGCTCATAATCGCAAAACTTTTGCTCAGGGAGCGGTGACTGCCGCAAAATGGCTTGCTACCAAAAGTCCTGGACTGTATTCTATGCGTGATGTACTTGGATTGTAACCCAATTATTCGGGGAGTCTTATGAAAATTTTCCTATTCTCTGTTCTGGTTATTTTTCTGGCTTCACTTTCTGCCCAGGAAAAAGCCGAAAAGGCATCAGATCTTATCGAGTCAAATGAAGAGGAACTGATTCTTGAAGATGATGATCAGCAGATTACCTCTGAAAAAAAAGATCCGGAATCTCAGAAAAGTCATTCGGTAATAGAAAACGATGAAGAATTGATTCTGGATGACTCGGAGGAGTATCTGATTGCACCTGCAGCCGTGGCAAAGCCTGGCAGCACTTCTGATTCTAACGATACCTCCAAAAACAGTTCTGTTGCTGCCGATTCTGTCACTCTGGATAAAAAGATTGCGACAGAGTCAGATTCTAACCAAACTGAAACGGTTAACGCGACTCTCCCCAAGCCCCAGCAAGTGGTGGTTAAAGCCAAAGATGTTAAAATTGAGAACCTAAAATCGATCAACTTCGCTCAAAACCTTAATCAATATCGTTCTCCCAAGCTCGCTATGCTCTTCTCTTTTCTTCTGCCAGGTTCTGGTCAGCTATACGCACGACATAAACTTAAAGCTGCTATTTTTGGAGCAGCAGAGCTGGCTATTATAGGTACTGGAACTGCTCTGGCTGTCAAAGGCAGAAAAGAAATGAAAAAAGCTCAACAGTTTGCAGATGCAAACTATAGCGTCGATAATTTTAAAACCTATTATTACAATATTTTTAAACCAGGCGTTTCTGACACCACACATAATAATATTTTTGCTGGCCTTACAGTAGATCAGTTCCTTCAGATGGCACAGGAAAAGGATAACGAATACTACAGAAATATTCAGGGAAACGACAATCCTTTTGTGCGCGGGTGGAAAGATGTCGCTCCAAATTTTCTGCCCGGCTTTACCCCTATAGAAAGTGGATATAAGCCCTATCACCCCGACACTGCATATTTGATCTATTCGGTGGGAACGGATTCTACAAAAGCCAAGTTCGGCTTTTCAGAATTGCAGGAGGAGTTCGAGTCCAAGTTTTCCAGGGCTAATAATTTTTACGATATTTCCACGAAAGTTTTCTTTCTGCTTCTTTTGGACCGGATTGTCAGTGCTGTGGATGCAGGTATTACTGCGAAAGCTTACAATGATGAGATGCTGGGAAAACAGAGCATGTGGCAAAGAATTAATATAGAGCAAAAACAGGTTAATTCCGGATGGGATACTTATTCAGGTTATGCTCTGATATTCAGGTTTTAATCTCAGGCGGTGTAATCTTGAAGTTCTCTAAAACATTTCTTTTTATCTCCTTAATACTGTCTTTGTCTGCAAACGGACAGGTAACGGTAGTGGATATGACTACCGATACCATCTCAGTATTTGAGCAGGAAAAGCAATCGGAAAGATCAATTAAATCAGCCAGACTGGCCATGTTGGCATCTGCAGCTTTCCCTGGGACTGGTCAGCAGTATCTGGGCAAGAGCAAATCTGCCCTGGCTTTTTTTGGTATAGAAGTGCTATCGATTTTTGGAGCGGTATTTCTGGAAAAATACTCCAGACAACTGACAAATGACGCTCACGGTTATGCGGCATTGCATGCCGGGGTTGATGTGAGGGGTAAAGATGAGCGGTTCTGGACTGCTGTGGGTAAATTTGTCGATATGAAGGAGTATAATCTAACCCTCAGGTTGGATCGGCAAAACGAGGATTTGTACACTAGTGAATCCATGAACTGGAAATGGGAAAACAACGAATTGTCAGACGAACAGTATCAGAAAAGATACAACAATTTCAGAGATGCTTCCCGTAAAATTCACACAGCAGCCTCTATCTGTATAGGGGCAATGATTATTAACCGGGTCGTCTCAATTGTCGATATAAGGGCCTCAACCAGATACAAAGCCCGACAGCAGCCGCCGCTCTCCTTTAAGGTGACTCCCAGCTTCTCCTCTGATTTCTCAGCCGCAGGTATTAACATATCCACCGGTTTTTAAAAAAAAGCTGCTGGCAGAGAAAGATTGGCAGACTTTCTTTGCTGCCTTGATTTTTTATTCTATTTTCCAGATCACAACTGTATAATCTTGAATCAGTTGAAACCTTTTCCGAGGAGTTTTCCCCATGAGATGTCCATATTGTAGCCATGGTGAAGATAAAGTGGTCGATTCCAGGTCGAGTAAGGAGGGACGGGCTGTAAGAAGACGCAGAGAGTGTTTACGCTGTGGGCAGCGTTTTACCACTTACGAATACATTGAAAATGTCTCCTTAACAATTATTAAAAATGACCAGCGGCGTGAACCATATGATCGCCAGAAATTGATGCAGGGCATAGTAGCCGCATGTAAAAAAAGACCGGTCAGTATTAAAAAAATTGAAAGCATTGTGGACAGGATCGAAAGCCAGATAGAAAAATCGGGCAAAATGGAGGTCCCAAGCTCAGAGATCGGTAAACTGGTGATGATGGAACTTTATCAACTGGACGAAGTGGCTTACGTGCGCTTTGCCTCGGTGTACAGAAAGTTTAAAGATATCAGCGAGTTTATTTCTGAAGTGAAAGAGATAGAGTCCAAATCGGATGAGGGAAGAAAATAAATATTGTTGAGAACATAATTAAGATTAGTTTTTTTCATAGTGGCTTAGCTGCTCTACCCAAGCATATCCGAAATCCGGAAAGAAAGTCAACGGAAAGGTCTCACGGAGAGCTCCAAAGCCACTGAGTGAGGAATAAGAGCTATTCATCAAAGTTAAACACTGCATAATGCCTGTTGAGAGAAGAAAATTACAAATCTTAAAGCAAATTTGGAAAGAGTAACTCGTGCCCGATCACTTTGTTTATTGATACTTTTGGGAAGTAATTTAAAAAGAATAGATGTCTGTAACAGTCTGATTTTTAAAGATAAGCATTACTTTAACGCTTGGAAACGGTCTGTGTCTGGCAATACTGCTTTTTTTTTGAAAAAAAACTTAAGGCAAAAGTATGAAAATCAAATATTGACATCAATTTTTGCTAATACTATTTTAGAAATTCATTTTTGCGAGAGTAGCTCAGTGGTAGAGCTCCACCTTGCCAAGGTGGCTGTCGCGAGTTCAAATCTCGTCTCTCGCTTGAAAATTCTGGGGTTTCCACTAAAAACGGAAACCCTATTTTTTATAAAAGCTTAAAATTTCTCAGGGCGGCATAGCCAAGTGGTAAGGCAGAGGTCTGCAAAACCTTTATCCCCAGTTCAAATCTGGGTGCCGCCTCCAATCCCTCTAAACTAACGAACTTCTATAAAAACATACTTATATTTTCATTTTTATCAGTTTTTATCCTGCTATTGATACTCCTAAATTAAAATTCTAATCGGAAAAAATAGGATCCATAAATGTCAGAATAAAATCTAATCAGAAATAAAATCCGACTTCCTTAATATACCTAAGCACGGTGGACGGGCGTAAGAGAATATCTAAACCAAGAATCGGAAATTTAGAAACTACTCTTTATTCTAAGGCTTATCTTATTATTTCCAAGTTAGATTTTTCCTTCTAATCTGAAGAAAATCCCAAATTTCATCCTTAAATTCTGAAAAATTCCAAATAATAAAGTCCTAATCTCTAAACAGGAATGAAGTTTAAAGGATAGCCTAGTTCATCAGTTATTTCTTGTTCCTGTTTCCCATTCCTATTCTTGTTTCGAATTTTGGTTTTTAAATTTCATGCTTATACCTTTTACAAGATATTTACTATTTTTTGCAGTCTAATTTGCATTTTAAAAAAGGGGCGTTGCCGATGAGTGACTTGTACCGTTTTGGGGTATCACTTGATAAATCTCTTATCGAATCTTTCGATAAGATCATACAGGCAGAAAATTACCAGAACCGTTCTGAAGCAATCAGGGATCTTATCCGTGAGAAGCTGGTGCAGAAAAAATGGACTCTGGGGGGGATGGTTGCTGGTGCAATTGTTATGACCTATGATCATCATAAACGGGAGCTGGTAAACAGACTCTTAGATATCCAGCACGATCATCATGACATAATACTCTCCACTCAGCATGTTCATCTCGATCACCACAACTGCCTGGAAGTAATCGCTGTGAAAGGGAAAGCCCGCGATGTGGAACTGTTGACCAATAGCCTCAAGTCGCTGATTGGTGTCAAGCACGTAAGCCTCTCCATCTCATCTGCAGGTGAAGATTCCCATGCAAGTTGATAAGAAGTTTGTTTACCTGCTCCCTTATTGAATCGCTTGTCTCTGGTGTAATTTACTTGCTTAATTGTTTTCTATTACCAGATACCTGCCATCAAAAAAGATGCATGCGGTTTGCATTGGTTCATAGGTATTCAGACCAAGCCGATATCAGCCTTTTTTGAACAATGCAAGCCCGGATAACATCTTTCTTTTTTTTAGCAGAAAAATTCAGTACACAAATAATAGAATCTATAAGAGACAACTGCGACTTTTCAGGATAATAAGCACAATTTAAGTCATTACTCTTGCACAGATTATTACACTGTATTTATATCTTAAATAAATAGAAGGGTGGCACAATTGAGAAAAAAATTTCTTTTTGTTTGTGTACTGTTAGGTTTCCAGATCGCCAGCGCTCAGGTTCATAACAGCGCAGGAACGCTTCGGCCAGGCAGATTTTCTCTTGGGATCGCTCCCATCTTCTTTGTCGATAGAGGCAGTGATGTAGGGCTATTTCTGCATGGGGGGGTAGGGATTGCACGAAATATGGACCTCTCACTTAAATTTCGTTTAAACAATAACGATACCTATTTTGGCGGTGATTTGGAATTCGCTCTTCTAAAGGGAATGCCCACGTTATCTCTGGCTGCAGGGATGCATGCGTATAATAAAATGGGCATTGATGTGACCTTTAACCTCACCTTCCCTATCCGTAAAATCGCTTCCCTTTATGGTTGTCTGGATCTGGATGTCGAATTCAATGATCATGATACCAATTTGCCTCTGTGGGGCGTTATCGGCTTTGAAGTGATGGCCAGAAGGCAGTTGGGTATATTGATGGAGATCGATATCGGAATAACCGAACGGGCACCCAATATGTTTGGAATAGGGCTGTGTGTGTATTTTTAAGGTTCAGGGGGCCCGCCATTCGGCCTTCGATATTCGATATTTTCCTTTCTCCTAATCAAACAAAAGCCCCTTCTTTAGCCTTTCTCCCGCCGCAGGTGATCTCTTCAAGCATCTCTCCAATGGTTAGGTCATCAAGCAGAGAGGAATCGCTCTTGCCGAGCTGTTTCATCAGTGTATCAACGTAGTCTCTGGCAAAGTCATCCGGGGCGATGGGGATTTTTCTGTTCTGGTTATCTATAGTTTCAACTATACTGCGCACAGGTACTTTTGAGAAATCGTGAGTTGGCACAAAGCCTTCAGTGCCTTCCACCTGGTGTAGAAAATTCTCATGAATAAGCCACTTGAGAATCCCTGAGGTTTGCTGTTCGGTGAGATCATACTTTTTGCTGAGCAGTTCGATTGATGGGGGGCGGGTCTTTCCGGCGAAACAAGCGACACAATCAAGAAAGATCCTGAATGTAAAATAGGTTTTATAATCACCAACACGGCGATCCCAGCGTCTTTTAGCTCGCAAAAGCGGGCGAAAATTCTGTATAACGTAACCAATCTGTGCTCCAGTGAGGATAAAAATGGCTGCAAGGAAAAGTGATATTAAAAAAAGTGGCAGAATTCCCAATGTTCCATACATGGTTTGGGTCTGAATTGAAAATTGTAAATAGGTGGAAAAACTCCGGCGTTCAAATTCAAATAAGATTGCAGCGATAAGCCCTCCGCTCAGGGCGGATTTTAAGTGCACTTTGGTGTTGGGGACCAGCCAGATAAGGGTGGAAAATGCCAAGGCCATAAGAAAAAAAGGCACAAGATCGAGCACAAACTGGCCGCTCAGATCAAAATTCAGAGAAATCTGTCTCCTAAGCTGAATCGAGGCGAAAAAAAGTATCGGGCTATAGATTACGACCATCGTAAAGGTCCGCAGCCTGATGAAAAAGGAACGTGAGCGGTGCACCTTCCAGATAGTGTTAAGTGATTCTTCAAATGTGCCAAATAACCCCATACTCACCACTACCAGAACAACTATGCCCACACCTCTTAACTTTTTCGCGTTTTCAAAAAAAGTACACAGATAATTTAAAATCACTTCAGGAGCAAAGGGCAGGAAAAATGAGAAGAGTTTTCCAATTTGCTCAGAGTTGATCTCTGTCAGACTAGCAAGCATAAAAGCCGCTGTAACTACCAGTGGAATAAGTGTCAGAAGCAGTGCATAAGCGATTGAAGATGCTCTGGTTATGCAGTGATTCAATAGAAATTCCGATATGCAGATACGAACAAAAAGAAGAATATTGGTAATTAAATAGCTGACTTTTTTTTTGCGATGATGCAGCGATACCAGCAATTCGGCAGGATTGTTGAAAAAATCATTGATATATTTACTTTTCAAGATAGTTTTTCTCTCCCTGAAAATCTGATTAAGTGTTTTCTCTTATGCCTTCGTTTCACCACAGGGTCAAGTTATATAGTATACCATTTCAGATACTAAATATTATTTAAAAATAAATGTCCTCTTTTTTTTTTAAGAGAGTAGCTGTAAGAGTTTGTATAGAATCTTTAGAATCGTACGATCCTTTTGACTGTGCCTCGCTTCGATCTCGTATGTTTATTGACCCCGAAGATTTTTTTAACCATATCGGTCAGTTAGAAACATGATCATCCCGTTCACCGTCCAACTTCCGTAGCAGACTACTGAAGAGGATAGATAGTTGAGCTTACTATTTAAGGATGAACAAAGCCTTAGGAGCCGTTAACCTAAAAGGCTTAATGCGATCCGCTCCAAACAATAGCCCCAATTAGGTTATAATTTTCCTCCTGAAAGCGGTAGTCCCATTTTTATAACTGTAGAATCTCGCGTTAAAACAAGAGAAACAGGTAGATGATCTTCATAAGAAGACTTACCCCATTGACCAGAAACCCTTTAGCTTCCCATGCGATGCCTGCTCCGATTTTTTTAGGTTTCTTGTGCTGATTGGGAAGTGCAGTTTTTAAAGATATGGAATATCTGTTGCTTAGATTGTTAATACTCCTATGGTGGGGAGAAAAGTTTTTCGGAAGCAATTTTAATCGCTAAAAAAGATGATCTGTTTTAAGGATGCCAGGCTCACACTCGATCTAAGTGGACTGTCTGGAAAGAAGAGGGTATTTTGTTAAAAAAAGAGTTGGTTTGGCATGACCTGGGCAAATAAAATCACAATTGGGCGAATCATTCTTGTACCTGTTTTTGTTTGTGTGTTCAATGCCTCTCTGAGCTGGTCGAGAGGAATGCGGTTTATACCATTGCTGGTTTTTCTGGTTGCTGCATCGTTGGATATTCTGGATGGATATATGGCCAGGAAAAATCAGGAGGTGACCCAATTGGGCTCAATTCTAGACCCTTTTGCTGATAAACTGCTTATGGTGGCAGCTCTTTTCATAATTGCATTTCAAAAAGCGGAATCTTATTATGGTAATGTTTCCCCACTTTTATTCTACCTTGTTCTTCTTCGTGAGGCAGTTCTTATACTTGGGGCTGGGGTGTTGATTTGGTTTAAAAGAAAACTTCTGGTGAAACCGCGCCTGACGGGCAAAGTTGCCACCTTTGCACTGGTCCTCTTAATAGTTTCGGTGCTGACTGGAATTAATCAATCTGCAATTGATATTTTGACAGTACCAGCCTTGGTAGTTGTCTTTTTATCTTTGATTTTATATTTAATGGATGGAATAAAGCAGCTACACAGCAGTGGCAATCCTTCCAAATTCTGACACACCCGGAATCCCACTGCGATCCTGATTCTGAATCACGTGTTATTATTTATAATTATAATTTGGATATGCATGATATTCTTTTGTTTTTGTAACTACTCAATTGTCAATAGTAGTCAAAAGCAACTTCCAAATTACAATGCTTAAATCCTAAACAAATTACAAATGATCAAGCCTTATTTTCTAAAAGGGATAAGAGTGTTTCTGGTAACTAAAGTTATAGGGTAAGTCCTTTTCGCGTTTCGTGCTTATAATTTTGTATCACTAAGTTTCTATGCTCATTCAGGTTGTTCTCAGAACTGTTTCAAAATAGAATGTTATCTTATACTAAAATGAAACAGTTTTATTAGTATTGAATTGACCTGCATTTAACCAAAATCACCTCATATCTCTTTAAAAACGCCCTATTTACAGTGTTTCCGCTGGAAGACAGTTTTTGGCACACTATTTGTTCAATCTGCGAAGTGAAAGAAAAATGTAAAATTAACAAGGAGGTGCCATTATGAAAAGTCTTATCCCATGGAAAAGCAAGCAGAATAGTTCGGGATTATGGGGAAATGACTGGTTTGATAGCTTCTGGGAGAATCCTTTTAAAAGACTAATGTCTAATTATTCTCAGGAGTATAGCCTACCTGCTACCGATGTCTCTGAAAATAAAAACGAAGTGGTTGTGCGGGCTGAAATTCCAGGGGTGAATGGAAAAGATATTGATCTGACTTACCAGAATGGAATTCTGCGAATAAGTGGTGAGAAAAAGGAAAGTAGAGAGCAGAAGGGGGAAAACCAGTATTGCAATGAATGCAGATATGGTTTTTTTTCAAAAGAAATTTTCTTTGGAGATCAGATCGAATGGTCAAAAGCTAAAGCGGTGTATAAAAACGGAATACTTATTGTAAAAATACCAAAATCTGAAAAAGTATCCAGAACAATCGAAATAAAGATTAATTGAAATACAATTTCAAAGGAGGATTTAATGTTGAGGAGCATTGATTTGTGGCGGGAAATGGACAGGCTTCACAAGGAGTTTGGTAATTTTTTCTCCGGTTATCAAAGGGTAACTGATTCAGGAACATATCCTTTGTTAAATGTCTATGATAACAGGGATGAGGTGACCGTTACAGCAGAACTCCCTGGTGTGACAAAAGAAAAAGTAAACATCACTTTCGTTGATGGCACACTTACTCTTTCCGGGAAACTGGAACCGCTCTCAGTTGCCCAGAAAATGACCGCTGTGCGGCGGGAACGATCTATGGGTTCTTTCGAAAAACGGGTGCATGTTCCTTTCAAGGTGCAGCATGACTTGATCAGGGCATCTTTTGAAAATGGGGTTTTAACTATTAAATTGCCCAAGTCAGATGAGGCGAAACCAAAAACCATAACCATCGAATGAAATAATGGAGGACTTACAATGAATAAAGAACTGGAAAAAAGAGAAAAAACCGGAGTCGGTCCTGCAACTGCCGAGCAGATTCAAAACAGTGGCCCGGCATATAGCCCGGATGTCGATGTTTACGTATCAGAGGATGCCGCATTCTTTGTGGTCGAAATCCCGGGTGTTAAAAAGGGAGATGTAACAATTCAGGTGGATGAAACCAATTCCCTTATTATCCAGGGTAAGAATAGCTTTCAGGAACAGCAAAATCCGATTGTGAAGCAGTATAATGTAGGTGATTATTACAGAGCGTTTCAACTCTCTGATGATTATGGAAAGGAGAATATTAGCGCCAAATTTGAAAACGGTCTGCTGGAAATTACTATCCCCAGAAAGGAAGAGAGAAAGCCCAGAAAGATCGAAATCATAGCCTGAGGTGTGTTATGTGCCCGCCATCTTATGGCGGGCACACATTTGTTATTGTTAAGGAAGTTGCTCTGCTGCTGGAAGTGGGCGCGCAGAACGATCGTTTGATTTCCTGTTTGTATCCTATACCAAATAAAAGAAACCGTGTTTTTGTTGGGACAACCTATTCTTACACAGGACCGATCTATATCAGACCACCTGGGCTACTGCTCGCTCTTCTATTGAGCTGATTTTTAAATTCTTCATTATAGATTTTAAGAATCGTCAGAAATAGTGCGGCAATTATGGGACCGACAATAAAGCCCATAATTCCAAAAACACTTAGCCCTCCCAGAGTTGAAAAAAATATCAGCAGATCATGCATTCGTGCACTGCTTCCCACGATTCGGGGTCTTAGTACATTATCAACATTGATAAGCAAAATATAAGTTATCAGAAGTATAGCTATACCCTGCCACACTTGCCCAGTAAGAATCTTTATCAGTGCTGCGGGAACCATGATAAGGCTGGGTCCCAGCATAGGAATTATGGAGAAGAGAACGATAACAAAGCCCCAGAACAGCCAAGTACTTATTCCAAAAATAAGCAGAGTTATTGCGCTAAGAAAGCCCACTATCAGCCCGATTATAAGAGTTCCTTTTATGATTGCTTTGGAGATCAGCGAGAAGCTGGTGATTGCCATCTGCTGATATTCTATCTTTAAAGGGATAAGGTATTGGATTCCTTTAAGAATTTTATTTCCATCCATTAAAAAGTAAAACAGAGTGAAAATCATGATTATCAGCTCCGCCGCCAGTCCGAAAACCCCTGTATAGGTTCTGTTTATAATGGTGGTTGCCAGGGAAGCTGCGTTTTTGGAGATAGTGTTAATGGCTTGTGACCAGTTGATTTCACTGAGTAACCATTGACCGATCCGGGAGTTTGTGAATCGCTCAACAATTGGGTAATCCTGCCAGGTTTGCATGAATTCTTTAAACCAGGGTAGAGCGGTCGTATACAGATCTTTCATTTGACGTACCACCGATTGGACAATAAAGGTGGAGGGGATAAGTACTACCAAAATCAGTAAAAGACAACAAACAATAGAGGCTAGCGGTGCCTTTTTCCACAATTTATTATAAAGCCATTTATAGACAGGATAGAGAAGGCCGGTAAAAACGGCTGCAACGACGATCGGAACGAAAAACATTCTCATAATAGGCACAAATAGTGCGCTGATAACAATAAACAGGGTCAGAATGGTATAGCGGGAAAGAGTCTGAAATCGACGGTTGTTTTCCGTCTGTAATGAATTTTGGTTCTCTTCATAAGAAGACATGAATAGTGCCTTTTGTTACCATTGAAACTGGAGGTTGGTGCACCTGTATGCAAGGTTTTTAAGCAAACAGGAGTCCATTCAAAAAGAGGAGTAAAAAAAATGACTAACTACTCAGACATCTGAGAAGCAAAAAATAACTTAAAAACATCAAACCGGAAAAATAGGAACTTTATAATATCCAATGAGAAGGTATCCTTTCCGGCCTTCCTTAGCACCTAAGTAAGGGGGACAGGTGAACAAAATATATAGACAAAGAATCTAAAATTAAAAACCCTTTTTTCTTCAGGGCTTATCTTATAGATATTCTATTTCTTATTCTATCCGATTCTGACTGATTGTTTTGATTCAGATTTTTTCTTATTCTATTCTAATTGTTTCTGGTTTTTTACAAGATATTTGTCTCAAGAGCTACAGTATTTATAAAAATGACAGATCTCCTCCTTTTATTGAAAAATATGTCTCTGGTAAACTGAAGTTCAACTAGCCGCCAGGATCAATTATAGTTAAGGAAGTTGTAGCGTTCCTTAATATGGACTTTTGAGAAAGTCTTTATTCCTTAAAATCCTTTCAGATACCGTAATGTAGATATTTTTCCCGAATGGGAGATTCTTACCAGATAGACGCCATTTTTTAATTGAAGGTGATTGATGGGCAGTGAGGCAATGGTGCCATTTCCTTTAGCGGTGGATAGCACTCTTCCATCAGGGGAAAATAGGGATATGGAGTAACTGTCTGAAAAAGGAAGGTTTATTAGAAGTGAATTAATTCCGGGAGCCAGATTAATCTGATTTTTGTGAGCTACTGTACTTTTTTTGACAGACACTTTTGTGCCGTAGGTGGCTTCGAGAACCGGAATATAATCGGTAGCTGGTGCTTTTACCGTTTGACTGGATTGGTCAATGGTTATGGTAGCGTGGTTTAGCATGGAGGTATCATGGTCCTCAGTCATCTCTATCCAGAATTCATAATCGCCATCTTCCACCCGTTTACCGTCTTTGTCGGTACAGTCCCAGGCTGCTGTAATGGTATCGGTGTGCCCTTCATTGATTTTGCGGGTTGCTTTAGTTAAACCATCAAAATCTTTAGCGCTGGGTGTTGTTCCGGCATTGCCAGAAATTTCATCCCAGGTTTTGCAGTATTGGGATCGTCTGTAAGCGGCTTTGAAAATAGTTTTAATAAATGTGTTATCGGATTTCTGAATCCAGATCATCACACAATTTTCAGGTGCATATTTTCCACCATAAGACTCGGTTTTGGCTTTAACTGTTAATTGATTGTCTTGAGCGGCAGAACCCTTAAAGCTTACTGAGAAACTGATAATTAAAGAAAAAATTACCAGATTTAGAGCGTTTTTAAAAGTATTCATCATCTCCTCATTTCAAAGCATTTTCTGATTTTATCCGAATAAAATAAAACATGCCTAATTCGAATGAGAAATTAGCGATTGATATGTAGGGGCCGTCTTGAAGGGACTGGGGGGTAAAAACGCGGGCATATCCGAAGAATCGGCATGTGTTTTGTTTTTAATATTACTTAAAAGTCAAACTGTAAGCATATCAACCCTTATCCGCATTCAAAAATGATGAAAACAAACATTTTCTCTTCAAGCAAGGTTACTGCCAGTCATGCTGATTATTCTTGGGCAACCTATTTCTTCATTGCGTTTAGCTTCTTTCAATGCTGTGATACCCTTTTTGAGTATAGTCCGTATCAGGTAAAAACCAATGACAGGTTACTCAATCAGTCTGCATCTGAACAGTTAAGAAGTAAAAGTAAATCAGATTTCAAACCGTTCAGAATAGCTCTTATCGGAGACAGCCACACCTATTATGATGAGTTTAAAAGGCTGATCGATGCCATTAACAGGATTGACAACATAGATTTTGTTGTTCATCTGGGCGATATCACCCTGAGTGGTATTTACCGGGAGTTTCTCTGGTATTCCGAAATTATCGCCAGGCTCAATAAACCGGTTGTAACTGTTATCGGAAATCATGATTGTCTGGCAAATGGAGAAACAATGTACAGAAATATGTTTGGAGACTTCAACTTCAACTGTACTTACAATAACTGCAAATTAGTGTTCTGGGATGACATTATCTGGGAGCGTAACAATAAAGACCCGGATTTTGAATGGCTTCAAAAGGAGATGAGTGATGAAAAATGGTATACTCACAAAGTAGTGTTTGCACATATCCAGCCCTGGGATGCTCAGTTCAGCATGGGAAACCGGCTCCTGTATAACAGAATACTAGAAAAAAACGGTGTTTCATTGTCAATACACGGGCATCAGCATAAGTTTTATTACGATAAATACTTCGGTAAAGTACCATATCTGCTGATCCCGGATGCAACTGACCGGGAAATCGTAGTGGCAGAAGTTTTGTATGATACAATACTCGTACACATTGTGCAATTTTAGAAAGCTGGTGCTTGTAAGGTGATACCGGATTTACGCTTTGATAAAGGCGCAAAAATCATTCTTCTTAACATACTTCTATTTTGCATTCTGCCCTGTTCCCTTGATGCTTCAAGTGATAGTTCAGATACACCTGCACCATCCTTTCTGGATAAGTTGAATGCAGCCCGCAAGATCTCTTTTCGTAATGATACTGCAGTAGTCAAAATACGGTGGTTTATTCCAGATCACCTGAAAATGCAATTCGCTGGGCTTAGTGGCTTTCTAAGCGTGGGAACCGGCTATAACATAAAAAAAGTGTATGATATTACCTTCTGTTATGGTATCCTGAATCGGTTTTTGGGAAGAAGCAGTGCTACTGTGCATACATTTTCAATCAAGAATTGTTTTAATATTACACTTCTCTGGGATCATCTTGTGCCTAAAGCTGGAATGGCGATAAATCTAATTTATACAAATAATACCTTTAGACCTTTGCCTGTGCACTATCCTGAAAATTATTACTTTCAAAATAAAATCCACATATCACCTTTTTTTGGGGCAGAATGGAAAATCAGGTTTCAAAATCACTACGTAAATGCAGGCGGGTTTTATGCAGAACTGGTTACTCTAGACTCCTATGTTCTGGAATTCTTTCGAACTAGATATGTAAAAATTACCGATATATGGAGCTTATGCCTGGGTGTGAGCATTTATCTGTTTTAAGGGCAAAATTCAACTCAATTCTACTACTATTAAAACGTATTTGAGTTTGAAATAGACATCAGGGGCAAGATCTCTCTTGATTTTTATTTGATTTTTTTATTATTTTAGTTAGATAGTTCAAACTGAATTAATCAGTTGAAAAAAAGCGACTCTCTTATGAACTCTATCTCTTTATCCCCAACTTTGGAAGATTATCTGGAAGCTATCTACCAGATCTCTCTTTTCAATAAAGTAGCCCGCTCGATGGAGATTGCCGACAAATTGAACGTGAAACGGTCTTCAGTAACTGTTGCACTTCGTTCTTTAGCTGATAAGGGACTAATAAATTACCAGGCACGCTCCTATGTTACTCTGACCGACAATGGTTTGAATGCAGCACGTTGTGTGGACAAAAAGCACCATATTCTCTTTGACTTCTTTGTTAAGCTGTTGGGTATGTCTGAGGGTGATGCTGATAAAGCTGCATGTGGAATGGAACACGGAATGACCTCCGAGGTGTGCAGGAAAATGTCTGCCCTGATGAATGTATTAAACTGCGACCAGGCTTTAGCTGAAAAGCTGATCGCGTCCATTTCGCCGTCTGAAACGGAGATTGATTGCAGGAATGATTGCGAGTGCAGCTTATCTGTGGATAGAGATCAACAGGAAAAAAAAGAGGACCCTGCTCTTTACGATCTAAATGCACTCAAACCCGGTGAGCGGGGAATTATTGAAAAAATTATAGGTTCCGGAGCTTTAAAGAAACGCTTACGGGAAATGGGGGTAACCCGTGGTCAGGAAGTTTTGGTGGAACGGGCAGCTCCCCTAGATGACCCTATCGAGATTCAGGTCAGAAATTTTCACTTGTCGCTGCGCAGAGACGAGGCAGCACTGATCATTATTAAAAAAGGTTAAAAAAATTTTTTAACCATAAATTAGAATCATCTAATTAATTAGCCACTCCTTAATTGATGATGAGGCTTAATGTGATTGAGAATAAAAAGCAGACTGGGAGATTATTCAGTTATTGCAAAGGAAGTCAGTTGGTGGTTTGCAGGATCGAAGGGGATGCTGTATTGAAGCGGCGTCTTGTTCTAGTGATGGGGTTTGCTCCTGGTGAGAAGCTAAGTATCGTGAAATATGTACAGTCAGAGGACGCTTTGGAGCTTACGATTAAGAATTGCCATACTGCGTTGAGGGTTTCTGAGGTAGACAGGAAATATATTCTACCGGTCAGTGGAGGTTATGAAGAGTTCAGGGTTGAAGGGGTAAGAAGATGAGCTTGAAAGTAGCACTTACCGGTAATCCCAATTCAGGGAAAACTTCTCTATTCAACCGGCTTACTGGGGCAACGCAGAAAGTGGGAAACTGGAGCGGGGTGACTGTTGAGATTAAGGAAGGCACCGCTCGTTTTGGTAGGGAACAGGTTACAATTATTGATCTTCCGGGGACCTATTCTTTATGTACCTGTTCTCTGGAAGAGCGGGTTGCACGCAACTTTATTGTGGATGAAAAGCCGGATGTGGTGGTTGATGTAATAGATGCTACCAATCTTGAGCGGCATCTGTATCTGGCTGTACAGCTTTTAGAACTGGGGGTACGCCCTGTACTGGCTCTTAATATGTGGGATGAAGTGAAGAGCAAGGGGCTTGAGATTGACATAGAGCTTTTAAGTAAGCTTATGGGATTGACCATCGTAGCCACTAATGCCAGAACAGGGGAAGGAGTACAGCAACTGCTTGCAGCAGCAGTAAAGCAGAGCTGTGAAAAAGTCAACATATCAATCGATTTTGCAGTGCGGCTTCCCGACGAACTGGAAACGGCTGTGGTTGAGCTCAAGGCAGAAGTTGACAAAATAGGCAAAATAAAATATAACCGAAGATGGCTTACATTGCAGCTCTTTGAGCAGGACAGGCAGATTGAATCATTGATAAGGGGTTTTCCTCAGGGAGGGCAGATACTTGCTTTGCGCGATCGTCTTAATCAGAATCTGAATAAAATTCTGGGGGATCTGCCTGAAGTTTACATTGCAGAGTCCAGATACGGTTTTATCGCTGGCGCAGTAAAGGAAACTGTTAAACAGACAAGGCCTGATAGGGTCGAGGTTTCCGACCAGATTGATGCGGTTGTAACACACCGGTTCTGGGCATACCCGATATTTATCCTGTTTATGTGGCTTTTATTCCAGGCAACATTCAGGCTGGGAGAATATCCTATGGGTTGGATTGAATCGCTATTTACCTGGTTGCATCAAGTTGCCAGTAGCTCTTTACCCGAAGGGGGGCTCAGGGATCTGATTTCCGATGGGATCATTGCCGGGGTTGGCGGAGTAATAGTTTTTCTTCCTAATATACTGATTTTGTTTCTGGGTATATCTATTATGGAAGATACCGGTTATATGGCCAGAGCCGCTTTTATTACCGACAAACTTATGCACCGTATAGGTTTACACGGAAAAAGTTTTATCCCTATGATTATGGGCTTGGGATGCAGTGTTCCGGCAATCATGGCTGCTCGTACTTTGGAATCCAGGAAAGACCGGATTAAAACAATTTTACTCACTCCCCTGGTCTCCTGTTCTGCGCGGTTGCCGGTTTTTGTACTCTTTGCAGGTGCACTATTTCCGAAACACGCTGCCAATGTAGTCTTTCTTTTTCAGGTTGTCTTTGGATTCGGGGCTTTCATTTTAATGGGCTTTGTATTCAAGCATACTCTTTTTCAGAAAGAGGAGGATTATCCGTTTGTGATGGAGCTGCCGCCCTATAGATTGCCAACTTTGCAGAGCATTCTTATTCATATGTGGCAGAAAACCGAGCACTATCTGAAGAAAATGGGTGGTGTGGTACTTCTTTTCTCTGTAATTCTGTGGTGGATGAGTGCTTATCCGAAAGCTCCCCAAATCGAAAGCCAGTTTGATCAGCGAATAGAGGCTGCAAAATTGGTTCACACTGTGTCTGGTGATGAGAAAAATGAGCAAATTGAGGAGCTTCAATCCCTAAAGCATGCAGCAGTGATGGAGCAAACCTATATTGGCCGTGTTGGCAGATTCATAGAGCCAATAGTAAAACCATTTGGTTCTGACTGGAGGGGAGCGGTGTCGTTGGTCACCGGTTTTGTTGCCAAAGAGGTGGTAGTTGGTTCTATGGGAGTTTTGTATGCGGTTGGTGACGATGTTGATGAGCAGAGTGATGGGCTCAGAGAAGTTCTTAAGGAGAATTTTACTCAGCTCTCAGCGTTTGCTTTTATGCTCTTTGTGCTCTTGTATACTCCCTGTGTGGTAGCTCTTGCTACTGTTATTAGAGAGTTGAAAAACTGGAAGTGGTCACTCTTCTCGGTCAGTTATCAACTGTTACTTGCGTGGACTGCTGCTACAGTGGTCTACCAGATCGGTAAGCTAGTTGGATTATGAAAAAATATTTTTATCATTGATAAGCCCTGTAAGAGGGCTTTCTTGATGGTTCACATTTAAAGGCTTCTAATCGTAATAGTATCAATTATCATTAACAGGAGTTAATATGCTAAAAAAGTTACTGTGGTTTTAGCTTTACTGTTTAACTTACCAGTATCAATTTTCGCATCCCGTCCATTTATGACCGATGATGCAGCAACGGTTGAACAGCATGGTTTTGAGCTTGAGGTAGCCTCCGATTACTGGAAAGATTTTGCGAAATTTGGTGCAGCGCTTAAACATGGCCTAACTAAGCGCATGGATCTGTGTGTTGCTTTTGGTTGTGCGGCAGTGCCATCGGAGCTGAGGGCGGCCCAACCACTGGAGTTATCGCTTAAGTATAATTTTGTCCCTGAACACTTTACTGTTTCAATGGCTGGGACTTTCAACTCTGCTACTTATGCAGTTAATGCTATTTACACTCCTTCTTCCGAGCCATTATCAGTCCATGTAAATCTGGGCTTTGAAGCCACCGCTGAAAACCGAAATGTGGTTTTGACTTATGGCATAGCAGCGGTTTTTAATGCTGCTATTGCTGCAATTGGTGCAGAAATTGGGGGAGTAGACAATGATTTGAACTGGTGGCAGATAGGGACACAGATAAATTTATTGGAGTGGCTCGCCATTGATGCTGGATTGGGTGGTGATTTTAATAAAGATATGGAACTAATAGTAACCAGCGGATTATGGTTTTATTTCGGGGGGGGGGGGGGGGTTGAAGCCCGTAAAAAAAGGGAAACCCCCGCAAAAGGGGG
>JAEYNR010000083.1 GCA_023412475.1 Fibrobacterota bacterium
GGGATAGCGATGTAACAGATGGTTTTGGCTTGTTAACGTAATCAACTTTCAAACGAAAAACCTGTAGAAAAGTATTTTTGGATCGTCAGATCCAATTTTATAAAAGAATCGTACGTTTTAGGTTATACCAAAAATCTTCTTTTATCTGAATGATACTATCAATTTGCTCACAACTGTCAAAAAATAAATATCAAAGAGAGACTCACGAATGTAACCTTGAGGTGTTTTAATAGAACATTCAATAATTGATCTTGAGCTGTAAAGCAACTTACTTGCTGTTATACATCACCCTGCCCCTTCCAGAGCTCACCAATAGCTTTATTTGCCACAAAGGAAAACTGTTTATTGCAACCGATCTATAAAAACCTTGTAGAGCTTTATTTTTTTAAATAACGTAGCAATATTTTGCAGTAGCGGTAGAGCTGGTTTCTTCCAGATTATATGCTCATAAACATTGCCTGAATACGGACTTAGCCCAGGACATTAGCTTAAAACACATAGTCACAGAAAACGATGTTCCTGCTGCAACACACTCAGAAATGACATTTTTTATGCCAAGTGCCCCACTCTCAAACACCAAACCTACTGTCCCAGGGAGAACATGCTCTCCAGATCGTGTTTTGAGTGTACCTTGAAAGCCATCATTGTTTCAGAATCGAGTATTCCATCAATTTTTAAAAGAGATTCGGTTACTATCAAAGCCATATCGTCATTGGTTTTAACCCTAATAATTACTGCAAGATCATATTTGCCAGCCACCGAATATACTTCGCTTATTCCATTCATATCTGCCAAAGAGTCTGCAATGCTGTTCACAGAATCTCTTTTTACCTTAAGCAGCACAATTGCGTTTACCATATAAACTCCTGATTTTGAAAAACTATCGGAAATTTCTTTATAACTCAATATATTTAAAATCGTAATCGACATCAAAAGACATTTTTACAAACAATATCAGGGGGGTAATAAGGCTCCACCGTCAACACCTACCTATTTAGGACCTCTGATAAGCTTGCGAAGCGATTTCTTGAAAAAATGCCAGCAAGGACATATATTATAGAATCGAAATTTTGTTGATCTATTATATGATTTTTAAGGGCATCCTGTCCAAAATACCAGTTTTAAACCACCTCTCCGGCTGATTCACATAATTTATGATTTTATACCGATATATTATCCGGGAGCTTATTTTTCCATTTCTGGTCTCTCTGGGGATCATAAGCTTTCTGTTTGTGATGCAAACTGCTGTAGCGCTTCTAGATAAGATAATTTCAAAAGGCATCGAGCCATCGATAGTTTTGGAAGTATTTCTTGTTCAGTTAGGGTGGATTATAGTGCTTGCAGTGCCCATGGCGGTTCTTATGGGTTCGCTCTGGACATTTGGAAGAATGTCAGGAGATAATGAGATAACCTCTATAAAAGCATCCGGGCAGAGCGTTTTAACACTTCTTTTCCCAGTATTATCTGCAGCCATGGTCATCACAGCTCTTGTTTTTTATTTTAATGATCTTATTCTTCCAGATGCCAATCACCACACAGCAAACCTTCTCTCTGATATCTCCCGAAAACGTCCGGCAGCCCTTATCGAACCCAAAGTGCTTATTCGTGATTTTTCCGGATACACCATTTATACAGATGACGTAAATGCACGAACAGGAACACTGCACAAAGTAAGGATATTTACCGATGCTGCAAGCCAGGATCCAACCCTTACGGTGGCAGACAGTGGTGCCATTCGTTTAACGCCGGATCAGGCATTTCTGGAGCTGACTTTATATGATGGCGAGAGTCACAGTTACTCCAGAGAAAAAAAAGGTGAATATTTTGTGGGTCGATTTCAAAAACAGATAGTTTGTATAAAAAATGTGGATTCCGACTTTAAACGCACCAATTCAAATTATAGAGGCGACCGGGAAAAAAGCACAAAACTGATGATGGAGGATGTGAAGCAGCTAAAAAAGGCTAATAAAGAGGTTATTAAAGAGTATCACACACTACTGGATACGTTCACGGGGCGTATTCGCCATCTTGATTCTCTTGCTGCCATTTACAAAGACAGCACCGAAGTACTCGAAGCAAAGTCATTTGAATCCTGGGCAGCAAAAGTAAGTCCGTCGAGAACAGCCCCTTTAACGAAGGCCAAAGACCATGAAGGGCGCATAGAACGGGTCATCAGACGTATGCATTCCAATAACACAATGATAAACCAGTTCATGGTGGAGGTTCACAAAAAGTATGCTATTCCCGCAGCCTGCATAATATTTGTTCTAATTGGAGCTCCTCTGGGTATCATGGCAAAACGTGGTGGGTTTACAGTTGGTGCCAGCTACAGTGTTCTGTTTTTTGTTATAAACTGGGCATTTCTGATTGGTGGAGAATCTTTTGCAGATAAGATGCTGATTCATCCAGCAGTGGCTATGTGGTCAGGGAATGTCCTTGTGGGAATTTTCGGAATAATTCTTACCATACTTATGCTCAAAGAAACACAAATCCGTTTCGATGCAATACCTAACTGGTTTAAAAGAGTTTTCAGCAAGCAAAGGAAGCCTAAGAATCACCATATTCTTGGTTTTTTATCAAACGTGCTCAGAACAGTGCTCTGGACACCACGCTGGGTAAGCAGATTATTTATTGGAAGACTTCCTACCTATTTTCTGGGCTCGTTCCTTGGGATCTCTATAGGTTTATTAATTGCATTAATAGTCATCTTTGTTTTTGTGGATTATTTTGGAAATCTAAGAAAATATGAGAATATTCCAGTCAATCAGATGGCTATTTTTTTCTTATATACCATTCCTTACATCATCCAAATCACTCTTCCCATTGTTCTTCTTCTTT
Source organism: Fibrobacterota bacterium (assembly GCA_023412475.1). Taxonomy (GTDB): domain Bacteria; phylum Fibrobacterota; class Chitinivibrionia; order Chitinivibrionales; family Chitinispirillaceae; genus JAAYPC01. Next base: position 2,839 of record JAEYNR010000083.1, read on the forward strand.
CATCGATGTTTTCGATAGGCAAAATGGCCAAAAACAGTGAAATTACAGCAATGAAAGCATCGGGGATTAATATACGCCAAATCTCAAATCCGGTACTTTTACTAGGATTTCTACTCTCCGGAGCTGTCTTTTATGGAGGTGAAAAAATTCTTCCAAAGGCAAATGAAATTCGAAGAGATATTCTTGATAACAAGCGGGTAAACCGCAATCCGGCAACAGGCGTAGTAAAGGAGTTCCGTCGCAATTTCTTTTATTTGGGAAATTCAAATACCATGTATACATTTCAGGAATTCAGCACAGTACCTCAGAATGCCAGAAATGTCTGTAAGGAAGTGTTTACCAATAACCGTGTTATTAAAAGAGTCCAGGCTGAGAAGATGGTTTTTGACAGTACCGGATGGAGATTTGTTAATGGAAAGATCAGGGATTTCAGCGATTCGCTTCCTGCAATTATCTCCTTTGACACTCTCAGTGACTCAGTACTCACAGCAACACCGACAGACATGGTAGCCAGGATAAAAGGCAAATCGGAAATGAGCTACTGGGAGTTGAAAATGTTTATGGAGAATGCAAAAAAAAGAGGTGAAAAAGTGGAAAAGTACCAGGGAGAACTCGAATTTAAAATAGCACTTCCTTTTATGAATTTTATAGTTATTCTTTTGGGTGTAGCCATTACAGCGCGAACCGGTAAAAAAGGTGGAGCAGTCCTTTTTGGTACTGGTCTGGCGATGGTAATTACTTACTGGCTCCTCTCCAGGTTTGCCATCGTATTTGCACAAAATGGTCATATGCCAACTCTTCTGGGTGCCTGGATCGGTAACATAATCTTTTTTCTTATCGGTTTAATTCTTTACAGAAAGGCATCAAGGTGAATACTCCACCTAAAATTTTGATTATCGATGATAGTCACGATGAACTGGATATGCTGGAAATTATTCTTTACAAAGAATACGACATCCTGACATCACTAAACGGTTTTGATGGGCTTAAAAAAGCCGAAGAGGAGTCTCCGGATCTCATAATTACCGATATTATGATGCCGGTTATGGATGGTATTCGACTTTTCAACAATCTTAAAAAGCAAAATAAGACCGCTCACATCCCAGTTATTGCGGTCACATCTTTTCTAAAAAAAATCACCCGTCGCAGTCTCAGAAATATTGGTTTTGATGCTGTAATTTCAAAGCCTTTCGATCGTAAGCTAATTTTAGATTCCATAAATAAGATTTTTCTAAAAGCAGTTCCTGCTGAGACTTCAACCGACGGACCACAAACGTGACTACAATAATTCAAATATCGCTGATATTATTTTGTGCCGCCGCTTATTTTATTGACGGCTTGCACGGCAGGTTTACAGTTCCGCTCTCCGCTCTGGCAGCCATGGCTTTGTGTCTGGTTCCTTCCAAAAAGAAAATCAGGTATCATAGTGATAATTATGAAACGAACCCTGGAAAAGAAGCGCTCCAGGAACCTCTTTTAAACCGTTTGGCACAGAAACAGGTTATTGATGATACATCAATCCTGCGAGTGAATGCCCTGGGTTCTGCATATCGGAAAGAGCAGTGGCTGCTGACAGAAAAAATCATAGATCTTCTGCTTGAGGACTGTATCAAACTGATCCGGGCACGACTTGACGCTCACACAGTAGCTATTTTTTTCCCCACTCTCGATGAAGGGTTGAAATTAAGAAAATATTCATCCCCATCTCAGTTTATAAACCAAAATGCGATCATTTATCCTGGTATGGGAGTAATTGGAGGTTTTCTCAAAGAAGGCTTAAAGCAGCTTAATCTTCAGGAGATAATAAGCGATTCGGTTACCCTTTACTATTATTCTCAAGATGCAGGCATCCGTTCGCTCATGGCCAGCCCCATTGTTGCAGGTGATGCTGAACGGGGCAGCATAATAGTGGACAGTACAAACAAGAAAAATTTTACCGATGAAGATCATGTTTTTCTTTCTGTAGTAGCTTCAGTACTGGGGAACGCAGTTTTCAACACCTATCTTTACACAGAATACAAACTGGAACATATCCGTCTTGCTGCAATGAGCAGTATCGAAAAAGAGTTTTTCCATAATCTCTCTATAGATGCAATTCTGGATAAGATGCTGGAGGTTGTCCCTTTTGCGATCTCCTGCAACCGGTTAACTATTAGTATTAAATCCCTAACAGAGAAATGTGCAGTAATAAAACGGACCTGGGGAATCAGCACTGATTCCTTAGATAATCTGCAGTTTTCTTTGAAAGGGAAAAATCTTGCATCACTGATATATTCTAAAAACATCAGTATTTTCCGTAACTTTTCAAAAGATCATTACGAAGCTCGCTATACAGAAAACGAGCCACATAATGAGGAATTCTCTTCTTTTCTGGCAGTTCCCATTGGTGTTGATGATTCAAAAGGATTGATTCTTCTGGAATCTGTGAGCCGTGATGCGTTCTGTGAATCCGATAAAGACCTTCTGGTCAGACTGGCACTTTCTGCAGGCCTGGCTATTGAGAAGATTCTGATTCTCGATCAGGCCAGAAATCTTGCTACTCACGATGGGCTTACCGGTCTTAACAATCACCGTGAGTTTCAACAAATTCTCTCCGATGAAATCACTCGCGCCATCCGTTATCAGGATTCACTCTCTTTAATTATATGCGATATCGATTTTTTTAAAAAGGTAAATGACACCTATGGGCATCAATTTGGAGACACAGTCCTCAAGGGAGTTGCATCATGTCTGGAGAGCTGCATTCGTCAGGGTGTAGACACTGTAGCCAGATATGGGGGTGAGGAATTTGCCCTTATTCTTGTTAAATCAGATGATAGCAATGCAGTGGAAACAGCCGAAAGAATAAGACAGCAGGTCAGCTCCAAACTCTTCAGAGCCCCTTCAGGAGAAGACGTTCATGTCACTATGAGTTTCGGAATTGCTGTTTACCGGCAGCATGCCCGCCACATAGATGAACTTATTAAAAAGGCAGACAGAGCTCTTTACCGTGCTAAAGATAATGGAAGAAACCGGGTGGAAGTATTTTGAAAGCTGGTAATTTGCAGTAAGTGCAAAATTAACCTGTTTTTTTCATCTTGGATCAGCATAATCCGAATTATAACTTACAATTGCTTTATTAAATAACCTTTTGGGTATCCCTACTGTAATAAAGATACTTGCCAACATCCCTGAAACACTCGTAAAAATATATGGCTTCACTCTATCGAAATCATTATGTTTCACAAGGCCTGTTATCAGTGGTATTACAAATGCAGTTGATGAAATAATACCAGATATTTCGGTAAACCGATAGCTACGATAGTAGTTATATGCTTTGGTATTCTCTTTTATTTTATCAACAAGCTGCCTGTTCAGACCAAGGGACCTGTATTTTGTAAATTCAATATTATCAAAAGAATAATACAAAACAGGCTCTCTTTTTTTTTCATACTGAAAATGTACATAATTTAAGTTGTTACCGACATCCTCCCAAACGATTTCTTCTTTTAAACCGGAAAAAAATGACAGTCTGGCATTTATAGTTTTTTTCAAAAATGCATCATCTGCATAATAAAAAGTATCCTTTTCACTAATTCTGGAATAGATTTCATCGGGATAGACAGTATCATTATCAAAGATAGTATCGCTGCTCGATTTCCAATACTTGCCGATACTGTTCACATATCAGGGTGTCACCTGTTTTCAGGATCAGAATATCAGAAAAAACAGATGTACAAAGGAAGGTGATAATTACTGAGGAGAACATTTTACCCTCCGAAAATTATTATTTTGGCTCCTGGTAGTTTGATTTCACATCAACATCCGGCACAACAATCTTAAATAGCGGGTAAAAAACAATCATCTCATTTGGATGTTGCTATATAAATAGTATATGCACAAATTAAGATGAGAAATATTTTAATATAAGCTGTTTTTGTTTATAAGGAAGTTAAAATATGCACTTACCACAGGAGGTTCTGCATTTCAGCTACTCTCTGACAGGTAACTAACCTAATTCCATAATCGGAAAACCAATCTGCTGTTTTATTGGGTTTAGGAACTATGCACTCCTTAAAACCAAGCCTGGAAAGCTCTTTTAGTCTACCGATCATGTTGCTTACAGGCCTTACTTCCCCACCCAAACCCAATTCACCAATAAAAGCAGTATCATTTTTCAGAGGACGGTTTCGGAATGAAGAAAAAATGGCAGCAGCAATTCCCAGATCTACGGATGGTTCAGCGATAGTCAATCCACCTGCGACATTGAAAAAAACATCATGATCCCCTAGAACAATCCCTCCGTGACGCTCCAACACTGCCAGAAGCAGGGATAGTTTACGAGGGTTTATTCCTGAAGCCACCCGCTGTGGAAGTCCGAAATGGGAGTGATTAACAAGCGATTGTAACTCCACCACCATAATTCTGCTCCCCTCCAACACCGTGCCTACAGCAGTACCTATCTGAGGTTGTTCTCTGTTGGTAAGGAAAAATTCTGATGCATTTGTTACTTCTTTGAGTCCCTCATCGGACATAGAAAAAAGGGCCAGTTCTCCAGCAGGCCCGAATCGGTTTTTTACCGCTCTGACTATCCGATATTGAAAGGATGAATCTCCCTCAAAATAAAGCACAGTATCCACCATATGCTCAAGAACCCTGGGACCTGCAATGGAACCATCTTTGGTTACATGTCCGATAAGAAAAATTACCACTCCATTGTTTTTGGCAACCCTCAACAGTTTTGCAGAACTCTCCCTTATCTGCGATACGCTTCCGGGAGCACTTTCCAGTTCTTCTGTAAATATAGTCTGAATAGAGTCTATTACCACCACTTCAGGCTTTTCTTCATCTAAAACACTCAGAATCGATTCTATTCTGGTTTCGGTTAGAATTTGTACTTTTGAGTCCAGGCAATCAAGCCTTCGTGCTCTCATGGATACCTGCGCTGCAGATTCCTCTCCAGTTATGTACATGACATTTTTTGATGCACCGGCAAGTTGTGAAGTCAATTGAAGAAGGAGAGTTGACTTCCCAATACCAGGATCTCCTCCCAGAAGAATAAATGCCCCAGGCACCAGACCACCTCCAAGTACTCTGTCTATTTCAGAAAAACCGCTTTTAATCCGTGGAGTATCATCTGCAATGGTTTGGGAAAGAAGATGCGGTTTTTGTAGATCTGAGCAGTCATGGAGGCGAAAACCACTGTCTTTCTTTGAAGTTAACCGTATTTCAGTAATGGTGTCCCATTCGCCACAATTATCGCATTTCCCTCTCCATTTTGCATAATCCTGGCCACAACTGTTACACACAAAAGCGGTTTTTGTCTTTTTATTCATTTTGATGGTGAGTCCTGTGGCTGATCATCTGAAGGTAAATTCTCGGTTTTCAAAGGCACCTTGAACTTTCTTTCAGATATGTCACTTTTCTTTACTTTTTCCAGGTCAAACTGCCCTGAATAGACCTCTTCGCCTTCTACTGCATAGTGCAACTTACGCTGTCCTCTTATAAATTGCTGGATGTAGGGATTTCTTGATTTGCGAATTTGAGCAGGAGATCCATCAAAAATTATTCTTCCTTCATGAATCATGGCCATCTTATCGGAGATTTTGTAGGCTGAGCCAATATCATGTGTAACTACAATTGAAGTCATTCCTAGTTTTTCTCTCAGACTAAGAATAAGATCGTTAATTTTATCGGTCATTATTGGATCCAGAGCGGATGTAGGCTCATCATAGAGCATGATTTCTGGTTTCATGACCAGAGCACGAGCCAGACCTACCCTGCTTCTCATGCCTCCGCTGAGCTCTGAGGGCATCTTGTTTTTAAACTCCTCCTTCAGCCCCACCATCTCCAGCGATTCACCAATGATAGTATTGATTTCCGATTCTGTATGTCTGGTATGTTCGCGCAAAGGGAAAGCCAGATTCTCGCCCACGTTCATGGAATCGAACAATGCTGCCCCCTGAAAAAGTATGCCAAAACGTTTACGGTAACGATTGAATTCGGAGTGCTTTATACCTGGATACGAAATTGGATGATCATCCAGAAGAATTCTTCCACCATCAGGAAAGAGTAAACCAATAATATGACGGAACAGAACCGTTTTACCACTACCCGATTGACCTATAATACAGGTTATCTGCCCTTTTTTTATCACCAGATTGACATCATCGAGAACAATCTGATTACCGAAATGTTTTTTTAAATGTTCAATTTTTAGCATCTCAGACTTTCCCGTTTCTTCTGCAAAAGGAGATTATTACAGAAACAGCAGTGCAATAAGAAAATCAAAAACCAGAATAAGAACTGCAGAAGTCACAACAGCTTTAGTAGTGGCATTTCCCACCCCTTCTGCACCACTTTTTGCCTCAAATCCAAAATGAGCTCCGGTAATGGCAACAGTTGCTCCGAACACCATAGTTTTCGCGATACCAATGAATACATCGATTGGATTAAAAAACAATTGTAAACCAGTCAAAAAGGTGTGTACTGTTACATCCACAGTGAGAATCACCGTAACCAGAGCACCCAAAATTGCCAGAAAATTCGCCCAGATAGCCAGAGCTGGCAACATTATAATACAGGCAGCAGTCTTTGGGACGATCAGATAACGGATAGAATCCAGACTCAACACCTGCATGGCATCAAGCTGTTCACTTCCTTTCATCGACCCTATCTCTGCAGCGATCCCGGTTGCCACTCTTCCGGCAAATACCATTGCGGTAATTACCGGTCCCAGCTCAGTAACGATACTTTTACATACCAGAACACCCAGATAGCGCATGGGAGCAAACCCCTGTATCTGATACACTGATTGAATAACGGTCTCTGATCCTAGAAATAAAGCAATAACAGAAACCAGTGGTAAAGATTCGATACCTAAATTAAACATGTGGGAAACGGTGATGTCCGGATTTTTAAACACCAGGTGAAGTCTTGAGAATGTCTGAAGAAACAGTGTTCCATAGCGATTGACGCTTCTGAGGAATTCGGCAAAAAGATGCCATATCCTGCGTCCTCCAGAGCCGATTTTTATGATACCGCTGAGCAGAATCTTCAAAATCCAGGCATCTCCTCTTCGCGTTCCGATAGATTTTCAAAACGGGCGAAATCTCTTACGAAAGCCAGATTCGCCGTTCCAATGGGACCATTTCTCTGTTTACCCACGATTATTTCAGCTTTGCCTTTTACACTATCATCATCCTTATTGTAGACTTCATCCCGGTAAACAAACATCACCAGATCAGCATCCTGCTCTATGGCTCCAGATTCACGCAGATCAGCCAGTTGCGGCCGGTGGTCGTTGCGCTGCTCGACAGCTCTTGATAATTGCGATAACGCAATTACTGGAACATCCAGCTCCTTTGCCACCCCCTTGAGTGAACGGGAGATAACAGAGATTTCCTGCTGGCGGCTTTCTACTTTACTTGAAGACCCCATAAGCTGCAAATAATCAATAATAATCAGCTTGAGCCCATACTGCGCTTTCAAACGTCTGGCTTTAGCCCGAAGCTCCAGAACTGATATTGCCGGAGTATCATCTATATAAACCGGAGCTTCAGCAAGAGGACCGGCTGCAAGGCTGAGCTTGGGAAGATCTCTTTTGGGAAGAGTACCGCTTCTGAGCTGATGCATATTAACACGAGCTTCAGAACAGAGCATACGCTGAACCAGAGACTCCTTTGACATTTCAAGTGAAAATATTGCTGTTGGGTTCTTGTGTACCATTGCGGTGTTCAGTGCAAGCGAAAGGACAAAAGCCGTTTTACCCATTGAGGGTCGTCCTGCAACAATCACCAGATCCCCAGGCTGCAAGCCGGTAGTCATCTCATCAAGTTCTTTAAATCCGGTCTGCACCCCTTTAAAGTCACCTTTTGTATAGCCTTCAATGTCCTCAAACGTTTTGGGAAGAAGATCAGCCATGGACTCGAATTTGTTTTTAATCCGTGATTCTGATATTCCAAATATTCGAGATTCGGCTTTATCCACAATCTCCTGAGGCTCCACTTCCACATTGAAGCACTCGGTGGTAATCTCCCCGGCAACAGTTATCAGTTTTCTAAGAGTAGCCTTTTCCCGCAAAATGTTAGCATAATACTCAATATTTGCAGAGGTTGCAATGCACTCGGCGAGTTCACCCAGATATGTTTCTTCACCTACTGATTCCAGCCATGCTTTTTTGCGGAGCAGATCAGTGATCGTTACGATGTCAACGGGAATACTCTTCTCGAACATCTCCTTCATGCAGAGAAATATGCGAGCATTGGCAGTTGAATAGAAGCAGTCTTCATCCAGAATGTCTATAGCATTAAGTGCAGCCTGTGAATCGATTAACATGGACCCCAGAACAGTTCTTTCCACTTCCAGGGCCTGAGGTGGGACTCTATCGGAAAGAAGCACTGGAACCGTAGAGTCTGTACGGTTAGCATTATTTTGGTAAGCCATATACTCCGAGATTTTCTAAAAATGCCTGAAATTTCTGCAGATCCTCCCAGGCAGGCCGTTTGTATTGAGCATTTCGCAAGAGAGCGGCAGGATGATAGATCACCATTGCCGGAATGCCCTTATAATCATGCACTTTTGAACGTAGATTTGCAATACTTTCGCTTATGCCCAGAACCGCATGCGCTGCAATTCTTCCTAAAAGAAGGATTGCCCGAGGTTTGATTATTTCTATTTGCCTGCAAAGCAAAGGAGTACAAAGCTGTATCTCTGTACTTTCCGGACTACGATTTACCGGAGGTCTGCATTTAAGCACATTAGTGATAAATATATCTTTATTTCTATCCAGATTAATAGCGGCAAGCATGTTTGTTAGAAGCTGCCCGGCAGCTCCAACAAAAGGCAAACCCTGTTCATCCTCCTCTGCTCCTGGTGCTTCACCTATTACCATTACTGTAGCTTCCGCATTTCCAGCCCCAAAGACCCATCGGTTTCTGCTTGAAGCCAAATGACATTCATTACAACCATTGGCGTAGAGTCGCTTAAGCGCCTCTCTCTTAGAGAGTTCCAAACCAGAGGACGGCTCTACCGTTTTTCTCTCCACTTGATTTAAAGTAATGATAGTGCTAAGAGGCCTTAGGGAGGCAAGGCGGGCATGAACAGAAGAGGATTCGGTCTTCTTCTCGGGGGCAGTTTTCTGTACCGTCGCTTTGATTGTCGTCGCAGCGGCTCGCTGATTTGTTTTCAGAATTGGGGAAGCATTTTTTTGTTCAAGGATATTTATCCGCTTCAATGAGAGATTGTCAACCAGGTCCTTGTTCAGAACATAATCATCAATCCCTAGTTGTTTCTGCTGTCGGAGGTAGGCTGTGAGAAGTCTGGCAATCATCGGTTAACACACCCGTTGCGCTATTCGTTCAAGGACTATGCCTGCTGCAGCACGCTTATCCATAACCGCCACTTCCTCACGAAATCCATCACAACCAAGCATTACTATCCTGGTAGTATCCAAACCTAGTGCCTGATCTGCGCGGTTGAAAATTATCATATCACACCCCTTTCGGCTCATCTTGGCAACTGCACGCTCTTCAGAACCATCGCTTTCAAGTGAAAAACCCACTAAAAACCTCTCTCCTTTTTGAAGAGCCAAGTTGGCCAGGATATCAGGGTTGGGAACCAGCTCAAGAGAGAACTTCTGTTTTTCCTCACGTACTATTTTGGTTTCAGAACAGCAAATTGGCCGGTAATCGCTGACCGCTGCAGCCATGATACAGATATCGGAACTTTCAAAATGCTCTTTCAAAGCGGTGTGCATCTGCTGAGCAGTCCGTACTTTCACAACTGTGGCGGCTGATGGCAGTGGTTCAGAAGCAGGACCGCTGACAACCGTTACTTTTGCCCCCAAAAATAAAGCTGCATGAGCCAATGCAGCACCCATTTTCCCCGATGATCTGTTGGTAATAACTCTGACCGGGTCGATGGGCTCTTCGGTTGGTCCCGATGAGATCAGCACTGATTTACCTTTTAGAATGGAAGTGTTTGCCATAAGCCTGAAAACGTGGTCAGTAATTTCCTGTGGTTCCAGCATCCTGCCAGGCCCACTTGTCCCACAGGCTAGCTCTCCGTTTGCAACCGGAAGAATGTGATATCCTCTTTCCTTGAGAATTTGCAGATTATGGCGAGTCGCTTTTTTATCCCACATTTCCGAATTCATTGCAGGGGCAATCATAATTTTTGATTCACTGATGGAGAGGGCAAGAGAGGTAAGGAGGTTATCAGCGATTCCGTGGGCGATTTTCGCTATGGTGTTTGCGGTTGCTGGAGAAATGAGAAAGAGGTCGGCCCATTGCGAGAGCCGTATATGATCCATGTCGTAAAGGGAAGCATTTTCAGTGAAAACTGGATGTCCGCTGACGGTTTGAAGTGCTTTTTCCCCTACCAAGCCACTGGCATTAGGGGTCAAAATCACTTTAGCCTGAGCACCCTGGTTTTTTAACAAACGGATAAGCTGCGGGATCTTGTAAGCAGCGATCCCGCCAGAAATACCGACTAAAATCCGGTGCATATTCTGCATTATTAACGCTCAATCTCGCCCTCTTCGTTAATCACGACACGCCCTTCAAAAAGGCGTTTGAGAGCAAGGGTTGTTGGTTTTTCTTTTGTCTCGACAACATCAAGACGGATCTGATCATTTATAAACCGTGCTTCCTGAGAAGTCATCAGTACAGCCTTGTACCGATTGATACCTCTTTTTTCAAGTTCTTCAAGATCCAATTCAAGCAGATCTGCCATGGTGTTCCTCCTGTTAGTTTGCGGACACGTCTGTTTATTGAAACAGGGAGCCGTTACTCAATATTTTGAATCTGTTCTCTTATTTTCTCAATCAATTCCTTGAGTTTTACTGACAAATGTGATATTTCGGTATCATTTGCCTTTGACCCAATGGTATTGGCTTCCCGGTTCATCTCCTGAAGAAGGAAGCCGAGCCTTTTTCCAACTGGTTTATCCTGCTCAATATCCTGATAAAATTTGGCAATATGTGCCCTGAGCCTGGTACATTCCTCTGAGATATCCAGCCGCTCAGCCATCAGAGCGATTTCGGTAGTCATACGAAGTGGATCAGGAGGATTATCAATCAATTTTTGGACCCGTTCTCCCAGTACTTTAGCATACTCGGTTACCCTCTCAGGGGCTCTTTTCTCTACCAGTTCTAGTGTACGGGTTATTTCTTCAATTATTTTTTTAAGTTCATTTATAATAAAGGCACCTTCAGTTGTGCGAGTGTTCTGGAAAAGCTTAATTGCTTCGCTTAGAACTGGTTGCAGATGTCCCCAGAGCATCTCTTCATCATAGCTTACATTTTCAGCTTTAATGAAGTCACTGAAATTAAGAAGATCGGAAAGAGAGGTTTTCGACTGGAGATTGTAGTTGTTTTGAATTTCTTCAAAAATTTGCATATAGCTATCAACAGAAGTTTTGTCCCATGTGAGGCGGGTTTGTGCCTGTTCTTTATCACAACTGATGAAAACAGAAATTGATCCTCTGGAGATGATGGAATTGATTTCTTTTTTTATTCTGGATTCAAGATTGGCGGTGAATTTAGGCAACCTAATCTGAGTTTCCAGGAAACGATTATTAACGCCTCGAATCTCAACTCTGTATGTACCAGAGGGGGTCAAAGCTTCGTTGAGTCCGAAACCGGTCATACTTCGAATAGCCATATGCTACTGTTATGTCCTCACGTGGGAAAGTCATGTAGAAAAAACTTTTTGAATATAATAGAAGGGGGGATGATTGCACAAGGCTGCATAGTGCACGGACTACTTTTTTGCTCTTACAAAGACGGACTGTTTTTTTCTGATTGGAGCGGACGGACTATTCTTTTCTTTTACCACATGTCTCTTTCTGATAATGGTTTGAATTTTGCATTCTTTTTTTCCTATCACCTCCATCCACCTCAAAAATGGGAGAATCAAAATGCCGCAAATGGCTCGTA
>JAEYNR010000088.1 GCA_023412475.1 Fibrobacterota bacterium
GGGATAGCGATGTAACAGATGGTTTTGGCTTGTTAACGTAATCAACTTTCAAACGAAAAACCTGTAGAAAAGTATTTTTGGATCGTCAGATCCAATTTTATAAAAGAATCGTACGTTTTAGGTAATAATAATTATTAGTAAAATGACAGGTGTATTTATGAAGCAAATTGCAATTTATGGAAAAGGTGGTATTGGCAAGTCAACAACGACTTCCAATGTTGCTGCAAGTATGGGAATGTTGGGAAAAAAGGTATTGGTTATAGGCTGTGATCCAAAAGCAGATACGGTCAGATCATTGACAGGTAAAAATAGAGCTACAACAGTACTAAATGCTTATAGAGAATCACAACTAACAGGGAATAAATTCACAATTGATCAAATACTTTATAAGGGTTATGCTGGTGTGGATTGTATTGAATCCGGTGGACCAGAACCAGGGGTCGGTTGTGCGGGAAGAGGGATAATAACTGCCATAGAAATTTTGAACAATTTGGGTCTTTTTGAAAAAAACAATTATGATGTTGTATTATATGATGTTTTAGGAGATGTAGTTTGTGGAGGATTTGCTATGCCTATACGGATGGGATTGGCACAGCAAGTTTATACTATTACTTCTGGTGAATTTATGTCGGTTTATGCTGCTAACAATATCTGCCGGGGAATTGTCAAATATTCAATCTCAGGAGGGGCTAAATATGCAGGTTTAATATGCAATTCGCGAAATGTTGTAAATGAAGAGCTCTACCTGAATCATTTTTGTAACAAAATTAACGCACCTTATTTGCAATCAATACCAAGAGATCCTATTGTACAGGTTGCTGAAGGAAATGGGATGACTGTCATAGAATATGCTCCTAATTGCAATCAAGCAAAAGCGTATAAAAAACTTGCTCAGCTTATGCTTGTCAATGAAAACTATATTATTCCTAAACCAATGTCTGATGATGAACTGGATCTAATGTATCAGGAATTTGTATTAAATAAAAGCCCAATAATGGAAACAAATTCTGAAACTTTGATGATTGGATAAATATTATGAGACGCGTTGTGATAACAGGACTTGGGGTTATCTCGCCCATCGGTAATAATAAGGATCAACACTTTAAGAACTCTTTAGAAGGTGTAAATGGTATTGAGAATATCAAATCATTTGATGATACTCTATTTAATACGCATCGTGCAGGTGAATTAAAAAATTTGAACCCTGAAAATATTTTACCAAAAAATATTCTCAAAGAGGTTGCCCCTGCTTCTATATATGGAATGGTAACGGCCAAAATGGCGGTACAAGATTCAGGACTCGAATTAAATCATGTTGATGTGAGACGATCTGGAGTTTGTGTTGGAACATGTTCGGGAGACCAGTGGCTTTTAGAAAACTATTATCTCGATGACCTGTATCAGGCAAATATAAAAGAGGCCAGTCACAAAGTAAGGCAATATCCTAATATAATGTTAGCAAATAATATAGCAAGGCTTTTGGGATTTGCAGGTATTAATACAGTTATCCCGACAGCATGTGCTGCTGGTAATTATAGCATCGGATATGCATTTGACCTGATTCGAAACAAAAAAATTGATTTTATGATTGCGGGCGGAATAGAACATTTTGCACGTGTTCCTATAGGAGGGTTTAATAGACTGTTAGCTACAGCTCCTGATAATGTACGTCCTTTTGATAAAAACCGTAAAGGACTTATTCCTGGAGAAGGGGCCGCCTGTTTGTTACTTGAATCGCTTGATTCTGCAAAAAAAAGAGGGGCTAAAATTTATTGTGAAATTCTTGGTTATGGATTATCATGCGCTGCTAATCATATGACATCACCAGACCCTGATTCATTTGGAAGGGCAATTTCTTGCGCAATGAGAAATTCAAGAATTAATGCTGATGAGGTTGATTACATTTCAGCTCATGGAACTGCTACTCCAGCTAATGACAAGGCAGAAACAAGTGCGATAAAGCAAACTCTAGGTCAATTTGCTTATAAAGTTCCGGTTAGTTCAATAAAGTCAATGATAGGACATTCATTGGGTGCAGCAAGTGCCATCGAAGCTGCCACTTCTGCTATGATGTTGGAAAAAAATGTGATAGTTCCAACAATTAATTATGAAACTCCGGATCCGGAATGTGATCTAGATTATGTACCAAATTTTGCCAGAGATGCTGATTTGAGTTTGATACTTTCAAATTCATTTGGTTTTGGCGGTAATGATACTTGTTTAGTATTGAAAAAGTTAAAATAAATAACCGATGCTATTGAAATTCCATAAAAAGGCTATAAAAGAGTGGGGTAATCAATGGATAGCGAAATAGTAATAACTGGAATGGGAATAATTTCTTCTGAGGGAATTGGGAAATTCAATTTTTCTCAAGGTTTATATTCAAGCACTCGCAAATTGAGTCAGTTTAGAACTTCTGAGGGTGAAGAATTTTTATATGTAGGCATTGATGAATTCAACTTACAGCCATTTTTAGGAGAAACAAGAACCAGAGGATTAGATCGTCCATCTATTTTGGGAATATGTGCTACTAAGCTTGCATTAGAAGATGCGGGTATTGATGGAGATCTATTAAGAAGGATGGGTTACATAGGAGGTAATGCTTTTGGCAGTCTCAGTAGTATAACAGAGTTTACTAAAACTATTATCGCTAAAGGGCCAATGGCTACAAAGCCTCTTAGTTTCCAAAATGTAGTAATGAATTCACCTGCCAGTCGAGTTAATATACATTATGGATTAAATGCATTTTCTGCAACAATTACAAACGGATATACTTCGAGCGTAGATGCATTAGCCTATGGTGTAAACCGTTTAAAAAATGGTGACGAAGAATGTGTTTGTGTTGGGTGTGTAGAAGATGTAAATGAAGATATTTTAAAAGGATTTAAAGTAAGCGGATGTTTAGCAAAAGAAAGTTCTATAGTTGCACCATTTGATAAAAATAGTAACGGTGTCTATCTAGGTGAAGCGGCGGTCGTATTTATTTTAGAAAAAATTACACATGCAATGTCACGAAATGCGAAAGTACTCGCTAAAGTTAATGGTTTCGGAATGTGCTTCGATACTCAGAGTTATAATGGATATGGAACTGAAAGTATGGAGTATGCGATGAGTGATGCTATTAAAAATTCTAAAACTACAAAAACTGATGTTGATTTGCTGGTTTTAAATGCCAATGGAAACCCGCGGTTAGATAAAAGAGAAGCAATGGCAATAAAAAATATTTTCGAAGACAAGTTGCCATCTATGTATTCAGTAAAAGGTGTATATGGCGATAGTTACGGTGCATCAGGAGCGGTAAGCATAGCTGCTGGAATTGTTTCAATGGATTACAATGCGGTGCCTCCCAATAAGTCCTTTTCATCCTGCTGGTTATCGGAAATGGATAAATCAGTTCCAACAATATGTTTGGAAAAGAGTATAAATTCTATTTTAGTTAACAGTTTTGATCCTGCAGGGAACTGTTCATGTGTTGTAATATCTAGATTTAGTTAAATTAAGATTGAAAATATTATGATTATGTTATGAGAATCTTAGTCGATTCTTACATCATTGCCGATGATGATATCTACATTGAAGGGTAAACCTTCATTTTTTTAATCTCAACTTTCTCAAATACGTTGCCCGAGATTGAAAAGGGATACGTTGTGAAAGCGCTTATTTATTCGATATTCGATATTTCCTCTGTAACCTGCTGTCAGGGCTGTGGGCTACACGCATATA
This sequence comes from Fibrobacterota bacterium, assembly GCA_023412475.1. Lineage (GTDB taxonomy): Bacteria > Fibrobacterota > Chitinivibrionia > Chitinivibrionales > Chitinispirillaceae > JAAYPC01. The sequence goes on from JAEYNR010000088.1 coordinate 3,724, forward strand.
TGACGATATTTGACTTATGTCACAAAGACCGCTGTCAGGTCCGTTGACTACACTCTTTGCTTGCCCGCGGTTATGCATAATGTCGCCCCTGTGGGGGCTTGGGGAATGAGAATGTTGAATTATTGCATTTAGTGTCCATTATCTCCACAATACATTCGAGCGTCTCTGTCTCATTTACTTCGAAATTCATTATTCGTTATTCGATATTCGATATTTCCTCTGTTGCCTGCTGTCAGGGTCCGTGGGCTACGCTCTTGCTTGCCCACGGTTATGCGAATGTAATTTAAATCAGGTATTCTTTTCGAATTGTACATGTAAGACTCTCTCTCTGTTTCTAATTTGCTATTTCTTTCAATATGCCATTTTTATTTTCAATGGTGAGTTTTGCTCTATTATCGGCCAGTAAGCCGACTAATGAATCGTTACATTGTGCTGAAGCTGCTTAGTATTGGGGGCGGCACCCTTGGCAAATCACTGGCGGCAGTGGTGGATCTTTCGGTTCTACTCCAAATTCCTTTTTTGCCCATTTTATAACTGCTGTGAAATAAAGCGATACTGTTTCTCTATTATTAATTTTATCAGGAGAATTCATTATTGAGTATAAACTGTCACTCAATAATGGTTCGTCGGGAAAATATCTGCTTAAACCCTTTATAATTGGAATTCGTAATGTAAAAGATGTACACGGATAAGAAGCACTTCCTGCCAATTCAAATGTCGGGTCATTAAAATGTAATATCAAGGCATTTAAACATCGTCTGTTTCCCCTTAAGATTAAATCGTTAATAGCCCAATTTTTTTCATTAAAGTACTTACCAGTATCCAGCATAGCTATTTTTTTATTTTCAAATGCGGTGTCAATCATATATTCTTTGAGGGCTTTTGTAAATAAAGAAGTATCGCTTTTATAACTGGCATTTTTAAGGCTGTCTGTAGCTAATGCTAAAAGACGTACTTTCCTTTCTGAACTTATTTTTGAAGCTCGGGTAAATGCTTGTTTTATACTACTATTATATTTTCTCAGTTGGTTGATATCTGACAAATATATTAAATAATCATAAGCCGGTATTGCGACTCCATCTTTGGCTGATTCTAAGGCTTTTATTAATATTTTAAAATTAATAGAATCCCTGAGTAATTCACTGGATGAGTTCGTGTAGATGATAGCCCTTTTATTGAAGAGATAGATCTTGGTGATTTTTTCTTTTTCAGCGATATTTAAGTTCTTTCGCTGTAATAAATTAATTAAAGTATCCCTTTTGGGTCCAAAATCACACATACGTGTTGAACAAGAAAGAAGTTTGCTGATAATGATCTCCTTGTTATTAATTATGATATCTTCAAGGTCACTATTTGCCTGGATTCTTTGAGTTCCAAGTAAGAAAAGAATTACAAAAAACAATCGGTTCATTTTTAGCCTGATTTCTTTTAGAATGTTGCGTTTTGGATCTGACTCCATTGATTTTGAGGAGGATCAATTGGGTCATGATTATTTAATTTACGGTATCTAAACGCTTCCCCTTTACTATCAGTATTAAAATATATTGTCATCGTCTGCAACATGTGCCATTTTCCATTGAAGGAATCTTCTTTGTATGATGATTTATCAGGTTTACCATCCTCTCCCTATAAGCCAGACCAATCCTATATCAAACTGAAAAGATCTGATTTTTTTTTCCTTTTCCATTATGTAATCACTATAGGCCTTTTCAAATGTTTCTTTTCTCTTTCCGAAATTTAAAAATGTATTGAAAACTGGCCGGAAATGTTTAAAACCGGCCATAATTTTCATCCCGATTGCAGCGTGATATATATCTTCAACAGTATAGCCATAAAGCGATTCCATGCTGTTTTCACCTGTTTTTCTATCCAAACCATATTTAGAAGAATAATTTCCTAACTTTGCTCCAAAACAGAATAAACCATTGATATCGGGAACTTTTATCGCATAATAGGCATTTACCCAGAAACGAGGACCGCCTTCACAAAAAAACGTCGCAGTTATCGCTTTGTCATCAAGATCGCTTCCGCCCTCAAAAAATCCTAAAGTACCACCGGCCAAAAACCTTTCCAGAAAAAAGTAATTGACAGAAATATTAAATTCCCGGATAACGATTTTATATTTATCCAATAATTTGGGAGAGTAACAGCTCTCAAAAGCAGTTTCAACTAGAACCCCCTTTGCAGAACACATTGCGGCAAGAAACAAAATTATCAGAGCTTTTTTCATTTTTTCACCTCATTTTCTTTTTTATTATTCTTCATATTTCTCCAGTAGTGTCCGGTAAATTTGACTATTGATATTACAGCCGTTATAAATCAAGCCAGAATAAGAGTAACCACGAAAAGTTCGAAAAACACGAAAATGCCAGAAAAAAGAACCTTTCCGGTTCTTTTTTCGTGCTTTTCGTGTATTTCGTGGTTAAATATCCTGGAACTGAGCAACTGGGTCAGGCTACAAAAGATTTTTTTATAAATGCTCATATTTTAATAAAAATTTCATTTCCATGTTATTATATTGAAATTTGATATTAAACTTTATGCTTCCGTCAAATTCTCCGGACAATACTGATATTTCTCAATAATTAATTTGAATCTTTTCCAATAATTTATCAGAATTTTTTACCATGAATGGAAATCTTAAAATCCCAGGGATGATCTTTTTTTTCCTCCATTAATTTTCTTATTTTTTCTGATATTTCCGAAATATTTTTTTAAAATATTGATTTCTTACTTTCCCAATTTTTCATATTTTTTAATCCGATTTCTTTTTTCCACTCCGCAAAGGAAGTGCTCTCTATTTTCCGTGAGGTCTTATTTCCCTTGTCCGTGTGCGTCTTTTTTCCTTTCCGCCAAAGGGAAATATGGCGCATAACGGCCTTCGGCCGACGTATGCTGTTTGCAACTACAATCCCATTCGAAAGAAGCTTTTCAAATGGTATTCCCGGCCTGTTGTTTGTCTTTTTGGGGCCCCTCTTAACTTCTTTTCCCTCGCCGCGCTCTTCATACTGTTATCATTCTCAAATACTATATTACCCTTTTTATTACCCTTATTAAAGGGTATTACCCTTTTTATACCATTTTGCTCCAATTCCTCTGCCGGAAGCTTTAATTTTATCATCACTTCTTAAATCTTTAAGAATTTTTCGAATCATATCATGACTCACGTCAGGACATTTGCCTTGTAATTGAGATAATGTGAATCCATCCGGTAACCTGCGTATCTGATCAATAACCAATTCTGTTTTGCCGCCTTTAGGTATTTCCATTTGCTCAACACGAGACGCAAATTCCTCATAAGCTTTCTTCAAAATATAAAGAAGAAAATTGATATAGGCCAGGGGTCGTGCTTTGCCTCGTGCCATTTCTGAGAAGAAATATGCAGAGTTTCATAGTAGCGTTCCTTGTACTCTTCTATTAGTCTTTCAAGGCTGATGAACCTTCCTACTTCATATTCGCCATGATACAATTGAAGTAATAACAGTAAGCGGGATACACGACCGTTCCCGTCTCGAAATGGATGTATACATAAGAAATCAAGATTGCATGCGGCAATGACGAGCAAATCGTTAATTTCATGCTGTTTTTTGATTTCAGAATAGATTGATACCATATCATTCATCATTGCAGGTGTTTGTTTTGCTGTTACTGTTTTAAACCTGATCAGCGTTTCTCCTGCAGGTAGTCTCTCAATGATATCACTGTCTTTCTCTTTGTATTTCCCTGAATCCCATGATATTCCACGGCTAATTTTATGCATTCTTTTTATAGTTTTCTCATCAGTTTTCAGTTCCTTGCTTTTTTCATGTATAAGCTCTAGTGCATCACGATAGCCTTGTACTTCTTCCTCATCTCTGTTTCTGAGTAACGGTCGGCCAAAAACAACAGTTCCAATTCGCTTCCGGTCAATTTCAACTCCTTCGATTCGATTTGAAGCGACAGCGCTTTCAATAAGAGCATGTTCTCGTAATACTTCTTAATTTTTGTGGAGATTGTTGAATGAACAAATCCTGTTTTCCTTTGTATTCCGCAATATCAGCAAGATACCATGCTGTTTGCGATGGAACGTATTTCAGGTTCTCCGAAAACATCTTTAATGTGTGCATTAATTTATCCTCAATATTTTTTCTCTCTTCTTTTAACTTCTCCGCGCGGCGATCTCATTCCGGGGCGCCCAAATTTTAAAAGGTAGAGTAGTAACTTGCAGTTACCCCCCAGTCCCGCCACATATCCCGTACCGCACCGGGCTTGGCGCATTACTCTTCGTGATCATGCAATTTGTGATAAACAGCTCATCTGTATTCCAGTGTTAAATATTTCTGCTTTTGTACTGGACTATTCCATTCTGGTTTAGAATACAGGTAAATGAATTATAATTGAAACTTTTACGCTGCGATCGGCTGTTGAGTAAACGAAACAGAGTTTTTCTACATACAATATATAATATACATTTCATGAAGTCTTGAACTGCTTCAGCCCCTTCCTTAAGCCTAAATGATTCCCTGTCTACACTTCATGCAATTTGTTCGGTATGTGTTCCCTTGTCTGGTCTAATAGAAGTTACTCCCGCGCCTTTACGCATCGGTTGTGCCTATTTCTAAAAGGACAAGTGGATACCTCCTCTTCACACACGCAGCCGAGTCACCGAGACCAGCGCTTCGCTGAACCTCGGTACTGGTGGATGGCTAATCCTTACCAGATACAGACTTCCTGTCAAACATACTCTTTGACAGGTCACTATATAAGAGGCACCAAGCTTTCTTGGCGTACCAACGGGTTGGCCCACTCGCACGCTGCACATCAGTAATGCTGAGTCTGCGAAGCTTTACTGATGTATGGCGTGCAGGCGCTGTTGTGGGGAGTTTTTTTAGGGTGCTCCTATTTCCGCGCCGATCTTATTTCCTCGCGGCCTCTTTAAATCTCTCTCAACAAACTTTTGAATGTGTGAATTTAGAATATTTATACATTAAAAAAAGAAAGCTCCATCATAACATGAAATACTATTTACACCACAAAAACCAATCTTCTTTATAAATTCCTTAATTCTCATCTTTGACTAGACGAACAGACAGCCCTAACCCCTTATAAATGTCGCCTCTGAGTAAACTATCATAGACGAAATGAAGGCTACGGTAGTAGGCATTACCAGATCCAGACTGCGTAGAACTCCACCAGTAAGCACATTTGTATCGATCAGGAAAATCAAGGCCATTTGATTGTATAGCGCCGTGAGGGAGGGCTGTGAATCCACTCCTGTTATTTTTTGATAAATCAATGCCGATTTTTCCTTCCCCAAAAGAAACAGCAGTATCCCATTTTGTTTTAGATGCTAATGATTTTGCTATCTTGTTGCCAGAACTACTACCATCCCAGTTGTACCCATTGGTGATAAGATAGTCTTGAAGTGTAGTCCAATCGTAATCAGTAGGAACTCTCCAGCCTGGAGGAGCAATGTTTTTGGTGTTTGTATCGGCTATCGCGTAATAATTATATACAGTCCCCTCGTCTGGTTTCGTATAATCCATCATCGTAAAGGCGGGGCTTGAATATTGACCCCATTGAAATCTGAATTCATAATAAATTGGGGTGCAGTCAGCGTATCTAGTTACAGAGGTCGCCAGACCTGTGACAAAGGTCGATTTTTCATTAAAATCGATAAAAAGAGCGTTTTACCATGTGTTTTTACCCGTTACTTACTTTGTTTGATGTGTGACAGGGTGTCCTGAGATAATGGCCGCCAACGCTCTGCATCTCCTGCTCCAGGATCTCTTCCAAAGGGTGATTCGGGTGCGCCCTGTCTGCTTTTTCTGCTATATGATTCACATCAACATAAAGTGGTTTATGCTGAAAACCTTTAACTTTTAATCCTGTAAGCTTTGAAAACTACCCCAAAAGCATAAGAATTATGCGAATTAGCCTGGAGTGGTAGGCTAAAATGCTTTGTGAGTTATTGAAAAAACGCCCTCCATCCTCAGCAGCAGGCTACCGCCGGTTGGTCGTTATTGAGGTTTCAGTTTATTCTCTCCCTCTTTTTACTGCTTTTAACCTCCTTCTCTCTGCTTCGATGCGATGGCTTTAAAAGAAGGCAGAGAGAAATCACAAGCAATCCCAACTTTTTGTCGGGATTAGAATGCATTAAAGATTCGTTCTGTAGCAATTTCTTTTCCCTGAACTGCTCTTAAAAGAAACATACCCGCTGGTAATGAGTTTCTGGACAAACTGATTTCACTAGTTTGTCTCTTTAGAGGTATGGATTTCAGAACCACTCCTGAGAGCGTCAACAGTTCCAGCTTTCCGGACTCACAATTCGCAAGTTGGATATGAAAGGCTGTTTTGGTTTCATTAATCTGTAAAAGTTTGTTCTTGTTTATTTTAATATTATCTGAAATGTTAATAACTTTTGTAGCAGCCATAGTTTTAAGAGTTGCCCAGGAGTGTGCCGGGACAGTGAACCGATATAATTCACCGGCAACTTCAATTGTTAACTCTTTTTGCGAATTGTTTTTATTGTATACCTGGGTAATGACATCACCATCAGGATTTACAAAAGCAAGTACATCGTCACTGCCACTGGTACCAATTCGTGTAGCTCCTGGCTGGATATATTGCGAGAAATGTCTAAAAACCCAGTAAGCCGGAGTAATAATAAGTTTCTTAGCTGAACGGTCTACCACCAATAGTGAATTCTGAGGCCAGTTACCCAGGCTTTTTCCATAAGTGTCAAGCACCATATTCCATGCACTATATGCATTCACACCTGCAGCAACCCAATCTCTTATAAGCTGCCAGCTTTCTTCTGCATAAAGATGATCATTTTGTGGCTTTTGGGAGGAATATCGATTTGTTTGCCAATATTTTGCTTCAAAATTGTAATTACCACAGCGATGCTCAGTCTGCCAGACTCTGCCTTTCTTTGACAAGGTGGGTACTACTGCTTCCAGATTCCATTGCAGACCAAAACCAACAATATATTTCATCGCTTCTTCGTCTCTCATACAGTCAAGAGCAATGTTGCTGTCTATAGGATGAGACATGGTTCCACACCAGATCTCCGTTTTAAGCTCTCTGTTTTCAAATTCAGGTCCAAGATAGTTTTTGATAAATTTGACAAAAAGATCATTGCTCCACTTTACCTGGGCATAACCCGGTTCATTCTGATGATGAACTGCCTCGATGGCCAGCCCTTCTGCACCATATTCCTCCACGAATTTTGCAAAATAAAGCGCATAGGCTTTTTGCGTTTGTTCATCACCCTTGATATTAGAACCATTTTTCATCCAACCCGGACAAACCCAGGGACTTCCCCATAAATGAATATCTGATTTCACCTCTAAGGCCGCTTTTATGAAAGGAATGAGTTTCTCTTTATCACGTTTAATTGAAAATTGTTGCATTGAATAATCATTTGTAGTTTCGGCAAGTGTATACCAGCTCATGGAATAATCACTTGCGCCGATTGGAATCCGTCCATAAACGAAATTTGCTCCGTCTTTTGAATCAAAAAGCAATTTAAGAGCTTTAGTTTTTTCAGATTCTACAACAGAAAGTGCATCCCACCCCATTTCATTGAAAGTACCTCCAAAACCCTCCCAATGCTGTTTTTTACTTGCAGTATCCACTACGATATCAGGTGTCCCACTTGTCACCATGGTTAAAGTTCCGGTTTGCCAGTAATTGTTTTCACTGGAGATCATTAAATCTGGTAATGAATTGCTTGATGCCTGGTCATCGCCCGATACTGTAACAGAAAAACCCAAACAGATGAGAAATATTGTTGCTGCTTCTCTCATGTAATCTCCCATTTAAACTTTGAATGGTGTTTTTATTATATTTTCTCTCTACTTGATATTAACTTAAATGATTTGGTCTTAGAGTCGCGCACTTCGGGAAACTTTGTATTTACACTCCGCTAATCTTCATTACTGGTAGAATTCTCTTCTGAGACCTGAATACTAAACTGACCCTGCGTAAACCCTGGTTCCATTTAAGGATAACCTCTGTTAGTTTCTATTTCTGCCACGCGGATTTATTGAAATCTATTGTAACTGAACTGACAGGTATTTTGACTTTTCATACAACAAGGAATAATATACTGCCAGATTCTTTCCGGGAGCAAGCTATTTTGAGCGGGTTGTCATGTTCTTGTAGCGTAAATATGGCCATATATCCAGAAATGAGCTTATTTTACATGGTATTATTCCGAATTTGGTAATAGGATGCAATGGCTTGAAAAAAAAGCAGACAGGAATCACAAGCTGTTTTGATAAAATTGTAATCCAGTCCTGACTTTTTTTCGGGATCGGAAACCATCACCGGAGAAGTAGTACTTGGGATGGAAGGTGGTGGTACAATGAGGGCCCTTGAGAGTATCGACTTCATTTAGGGCATTTATCAGTACCGCCCTGGTCATTTGGCATTTTTTTAGTGGTATAAGGGCGTCCGGCTACGGCATACCATGAAAATAAAGGTTGTATGGGAGTTTTTCTCTCATCCATGCCTCCTTTTTTTGTTCATAATATCGGCCCTGAGGCTCATTCTTATTTGGTATATATTGATTGAATAAGTGCCTCCGTTAAGCCGATTCCCCTGGAAATTTTGATTGTTTGCAGAAACTGATATCTTTTCTCTATATTTTCATATTAGATGTATCTCATTGTTCTTCAAATGCATAAGTATATGATATGATATGCTTTTCTGATATATTATTTTGATATAGCAATATGACTCTTTTTCCGATTTTAAATCTTTTAACATACATTAATCTCTTTCTCACCCCCACTGAATACACTTTTTCCGTTTCATTGTGTTCTCTATTCAAACTCCACTTTTTTAATAACAGATATAATTGATTTCTGAGTTTAATTATTGGTGATACAAAGATTTGAAGCACGCCAGACAATCAATGGCATGCCTTTTGCATAATCAGCAGATCAAAATCATAATTTTACTCATTAAGAAAGGATTTGAAATGATACAATCTTTAGTTCAGCAATTTAATGCCGGCGGACCATTTATGTGGGTAATACTTTCAGTAATGGCGTTTGCATCTGCAGTAGTGCTTGAAAGATTTATTTACTATTTCATTTATTGCAGGACCAATGGCAATCTGGTAGTGCACAGAGTTTTAACGGCAATCGATACGAATAATACTGATCAGGCTGTAAAAATTGTCAATAAGAGAAAAACTCCTTTTAACAATCTTTTGAAAGTTGCTCTGGAAAGATATACTAATGGTGCTGCAATTGAGCGGATTATGGAAGGTGTAGAGAAGACATCAATCAGAGAACTTCCCAGAATTTTTACCAGAATGAATTATCTGTCACTTTCTGCCAATATTGCTACCTTGTTAGGGCTTCTTGGAACCATAACCGGACTTCAGACCTCTTTTGGCTCTTTATCCTCAGTTGATGCCGCCAGCAAAGCATCCTTACTTGCCAACGGTATTTCTGAAGCCATGAATACCACAGCATTCGGTCTGATCGTGGCTGTACCCTGTATGATAATGTATACCATGTTAAACAACAGGCAACAGGCTTTAGTTAAAGACATTGATGACGGAATCGCCACATTTCTTGATGCTGTTAAGGAGAAGAGAAATGAAACTGCAGCTTAGTAAATCAAATGGTGCTTTTTCAGAACAGGTTCTGGATCTGGATGTTACGCCTGTAATGAATGTGCTGGTAATACTGATTCCATTTCTTATTTCAATGGCTGTATTTACACATTTTTCAATCCTTTCTTTTTCTCTTCCGCCCAATGCCGGTCCGGGGCTTGATCAAAGCAGTGGAAAGCCACAGTTGAAATTGACTGTTGTAGTAGCATCCGACTATCTGGCCATTACCCATGGCGAGAATATGCTGGATTCTATTCCAATAATCAATCAACAACTTCCTTATGATAGTCTTTTGGAAAAGGTTACCAAGCGACGGGCTAATATTGATATCAGGGATGAAGCGATTGTTGCAGTCAGGGATTCGGTCAAATTTCAGGATATGGTAAAAGTTATGGATATTTGCAGAACAGCAGGATTTGAAAAAATCGGTGTCTCCAGTGCCTCAACCGATGCTGAGAAAGGAGTTTAGATCGTGCTCCGTTTAAGCAGGAATTCACTCAGAAATGAAAAATCGAGTGAATGTAAAATACAATTGACTTCGCTTGTGGATGTAATGACTATTCTATTGGTTTTTTTATTGAAGAGTTTTTCTGTTGAAGGAACTATCATTACTCCTTCAGCAGATCTTGAACTTCCGGTTTCATCATCGAATTCTTCAGCCAGATTAAAGAAAACTCTGAAAATTACCAGAAATGATTTGATTTCGGACAACCATGTAATTGCATCTATCAGCTCTATCCGCAATAGTGATTCCATGACTATTAGGCCATTAAAGAATTGGTTCGAATCACAGCAAACCGGAAAGAATTCTGTTTTTAAAGATATAATGATCCAGTCTGACAAAGAACAATCTTTTGATGTAATAAAGAAAGTTATGTTCACCTGTAGCCAGGCAGGTATCAAAGATTTTACAATACTTGTTTTACATGAGGAGTAAATTTCATGTATACCAGATACACAACATCAAACCGGTTAGACTTTTTCGATCTCTTTTTTTACATATCTCTGATTTTTATATTCTCAGTTTTGTTCGGCATGGGGCTTTTTGTTCAAAGATACCATAATGAGAACTGTGTTGACCCGTTGAGTTTAGTAAAACCGCTCAACGCTCAATTGGTAATGAATTTCCCCAAAACAGTGCCAAAAACCAAAAAGGAACCGGTACCAGAAATAAAAAAGCCCTCTGAAGTTACAGTAAAAAAAAAAGTTGACCTTACAGAGATTCCCCCACAGGTTCAGAAGACCGAGGAGATAATAACCGAGGTTTTGCCTGAAAAAAAACCAGTCCGCAAGGTATACGGTTTACGAAAAGTATACTCTCAGGGATTTGGTTCAGGTGGAAATCTCTCCGATGCTGTAGTTGGAAAATTAGGAAACACTCTTAATACCGAAGTGGATACTTTTACAGCAAGTACTGAGGAAATCAAGGGGAGTATTGCTTCTGTGGTTTCTTTAACACAGGCTCCCAAATTCAAAAAAACGGTAAAACCACTATATAGTCGTCAAATGCTGGAAAACCATATTGAAGGTATCGTGAAATTGAAGGTACTTATTGATATCGATGGAAAAATAAAGAAAGCAACCATTTTGAGTGATATTGGATTTGATTCAGCACAACAGGCAATGTTGGCAACCAGGGATATGGAGTTTTATCCTGCACTTATTGGTGATCAGGCTGTTGCTGCATGGATTATCATTCCAATACGATTTGTTATGATAGGATGATTTTTAACAAGATAAATAATCTAAAGAATATGATGTATAGTAAAAAGAAAGGAATATCCATGATGCAAAGTATTTACAGCACAGGAATAATATTACTGTGCTACATCTTTACGATTTCATCTGCTCAAACTCCTGGACCTCTTATAGATGAGGAAGCTGATATTACTTTGGAAGTCACTGATTCCACTTATACTGGTGATTCTGTTTTAATCGATTCAGTTGATGCAATTACCAAAATGCCTCAGTTGATTCAATTTGTAAAAGCTCAGTATCCACCGGATCTTATCAAAAAAGGTATAAGCGGCTCTGTAGTTCTGGAATTACTGGTAAATGAGTCTGGCAGTGTGGATAGTGTAACTTTAATAAAAAGTATTCATCCGGTTCTTGATACAAATGCAATTAAAGCATCCAGACAGTTTAAATTTACACCAGCCTTGTTGGGATCTGATTCTATTGCGGTTCTTCTTCAGTATGAATACCATTTCATACTGGAAGAGGCTGTGGATTCCATACCACAAATAGTCAATTTTTCCGGAACACTGCTGGAAAAAGGTACTCGTCAGCCTTTGGCCGATGCGATCGTTGTAATTACATTTCCTGATAATTTTCAGGATTCCGCACTTCCATTACCTTTTGATATTTATCTTTCCAAAATAGGATCAATGCCTGGCCAAGCTCTCGAAGAGAACCATCTGACTGCTACAACAGATTCTCTGGGAAGATTCAAATTTTTCTCACTTCCTTCATGTTCGCTAAAAGTTCAGGCGATAGTAGCTGGTTATTCAAACTTTGAAACCAAAGAGTTAATCACCTCAAAAGAAGAGCTGGATGTAAAATATTACATACCCAAACTCTCCTATTCTGATTATGAAATTGTGGTTTATGGAAAAGCAGAAGAAAAAGAGGTCAGCAGACGTCAATTAACCATTCAGGAAATCAGGAAAATCCCCGGGCTTGGAGGTGATGCTGTCAAGGTCGTACAGGCGATGCCGGGAGTGGCCAGGCCAAGTGCCATGTCCGGAGAAGTCATTGTTCGTGGAGCACCGACCTGGGATTCAAAATTTTATCTGGATGGAGTTGTAATTCCGCTTCTTTACCATTATGGTGGGTTGAAATCCACATACAACTCTGATGCCCTTGCAGGAGTAGATTTTCTTCCGGGTGGTTTTGGAACCCGCTACGGTGGCGGTATTGCCGGAGTTATTGAACTCAAAGGGAAAGAATCTGCAAAGGATCGCTGGCATGGCTCTCTTGACATGGGTACTATCGATGCCTCATTTTTAGTTGAAGGCCCCATTACCAATAAAATTTCATTACTTGCAACGGCCAGACGAAGCTTTATTGGTGATATTGCTGAATTTATCACCAATAAATTTCCTGACAGGTTTCCTTTTACCATGTCGACTTTCTACTGGGATTATGTGCTGAGAACTGATTTCAACTTTTCTAAAAATAATCACCTTTTTCTTACTTTCTTTGGGGCCAGAGATAGTTTGGCAATCATTGCTTCTGATATGAACCTGGGAAGCGATGAAATCTCCGATGCTCAGGAGCGCTTTGGTATGAATATCACATCGAATCTGGGAATGGCAGGTTGGGATCTAAAATTTAACGATAAATTCAGTAATACGGCACGATATTCATTATCCAAAATTCACTCTGCCTGGTCTCCCTTTGGATTCTTTAAATCACAAAGCGACGGCTTAGGTCATTATATAAGAGAACAATTATCCTGTAAATTCAATGATAAATTGACCTTGAATGGTGGTCTGGATATAGACTTGAGCATATGGGATATTGATCTCTCAATAATAGACGGGACAGGAAAACTTGAAACATCCAGAGATAAAGATTGGCTTTTCAGTCAAACCGGTGCATACCTGAATCTTGAATGGAAAATCGGTAAAAAGCTGCTTGTTCTACCTGGAATCCGTTATGATTATTATTCAGAGCTTAAACACGACGGTTCTATAGTCCCGGAATTCTGGAACTACCAGGAATTTGACAATTCCAGAGGGATTTCTGGAGATCCTTCTTTAAGGTTATCAACAAGATACAAAATCAATGATGCACACACCTTAAAGGCTGCGATTGGTAATTACAATCAGACTCCACAGCCAATAGGACAGGCAATACATAGTGTCTGGGGTAACCCTTTTCTTTCAACAACAAAAGCTGCACATTTTATAGCCGGTCATGAGTGGAAAATTACCGATGTTATCAATTCAGATGTGCAATTCTATTTCAACAATCAATGGAAAATACCTGAATTTCCAAACAGTCAGGACATTGACAATAACGGTGAAAAACAGGTTTTATGTCATGACCGTGGCAGAGGTAGAATGTTTGGAATGGAATTGATGTTAAAACATCTTCAGACCGAACGGTTTTTCGGATGGATTTCCTATACACTTTCCAGAACGCTGCGCTATAATCCCGATTCGCATAAATGGGATCTTTACGACCAGGATGAAATCAACAATATTCAGTTCCTTGGAAGCTGGCATTTGCGAAAACAGTGGGATCTCGGGTTTCGATTGCGCTATGTTACTGGTAAACCGACTACTCCTGTTATAGGAACCAAATACATTGAAAATTACGCTTACTACCAACCAAAATACGGTGAGAAAAATTCAGACAGACTTGATCCTTTCTTTCAACTGGACCTCAGAGCCGACAAAAAGATAGTATACAAGAATTGGATCTACTCAATCTATTTGGATTTACAGAACATTAGCTGGTTTATTTACAAGAGTCCTGAATTTGAGTATTACAACTACAATTTTAAAGATAAAACAACTATAAGTATGTTCCCCATGCTGGGTGTTGGCATGAAAGCGGAATTTTAAGGAGCAGCCTCATGATAAAAATATCAATAATACTGATTAACATTTTAGTTTTGTTAACTGTGTGCACAGATTTTCCAACCAGTTTTGACAGAATTGATAGTGATGAAGTTAGATTACTGGATTTTATTTATGATCCTCCAGAGGCATCGCCTGGAGATACTGTAAAGGTGAAGGCGGTTTTTTCAGGTAAAAAATTCGAATCTTCTGACATAAAATGGAGCTATTCTAATAATAAGGTTTCCAACAAGTACGGTAGTGATACTGTATTTTACATACAGCCATTAACTACCGCTCAAGAGGATTACTTTTCAGATAATACCACTTGTTATTCTTTTCAGTTTGTGGTACCGACAGATCTCTTTAAAACCCATGGGCAGGTTTCGGAAAACTGGACTGAACTATTAAACGATTCCCTTACCAGGTCTCTTCCATCCTCATTAACTTCACTCTCTAAAAGTCAGCTTATAGAAATGGTTGATCTTCTAACCATTTCACCTCAGATGTTTAGTGCAGTTTCTGCTCAATTAAATCTTCCTGTGGATACGCTTTCATTTCTGCTGCCATATTTCAGTCAGCTTTTTACTGTTCAGTTAGGATTTTTTGCCGATGTCAGCCACGGAATCAATGTAGAAAGTCACTATTCTGTAAGGTACCACTCCAGATTCAGCAAAATCCCTCAGATTCCTGTACACGTCAACCACAACCCCAGAATCGATTCAATCGGCATATACAAGGTACAAGGGAATAAAAACACTTACGATCCGAGAGAAAACAAGCACACTTTCATGCGTATCGACAATGGGGATAATTTATCTAATGTTTTGAAAGTTGAGGATAATTATTCCTATTTTCTGGTGGCATTCCATGATGTTCCCGATACATTTCAGACTCTTTATGATCTTTTGGACGGTACTTCGCATCTGGAAAAATTGTCTACCATCTGGTTTTTCCAGCACAACGACAATGAAACCAGAAATATCTCTTCAAATAATTTTATGTCATTAAATGGGAGGGAATCCAAAAATTTTGACATCAACTCACCAATTACTTACTATGATTTACAATCAATATGTAGAATGTTTGAACCATCAGATAAATCTATAAAGTCGGTAAATGTGTGGTGTCAGGTACAGGACAATACAGACAATGAGATTTTTCATCCTGTGGGCTCTTCACTTAAAGAAGGATCTTTTACTTTTCAATATTAAGGTGTTTGAGAAGGGCTTTCCGGTAGTTTATATCTACCGGAGAGTTTTTTCATAAAAAGATTACTAAATTTCGTACAATTCATTTTCCTTAAGAATTTTAAACCCATTTTCAGTTATTATAGATCTTGCATCTTCCTGGTTTTGTGGTTCAATGCAGAGTACGGATTCATTTTTGGAGTGTATACTGAAACCATACGCATCATTAATATTTATACCTTTTTTTGAAAGAAGAAGGAGAAGCTGGTGTAAACCACCGGGTTTATCATCGACAAGTATCGCAAGAACCTTCTTAAGCACTGCAGCATATCCATTTGTTGTTAGTGCCAGATGTGCTTTGTGCGGATTATCAACAAGGATCTTTATAATACCAAAATTTTCTCTATCAGCGACAACGATTGCACGGATATTGATCTGGTGATCTGAGAGTATCTGAGTAATACTTGTCAGTCTGCCTGGTTTGTTTTCTGCAAAAATATTTATTTGTTCAGCCATTAGATAAATCCTTTTCAATAGCTTGGTTAATAGAGTGCTGGTCTGTTGTCGAGGACCCGTTTTGCTTTCCCTTCAGTAACTGGAAGTCCACCCGGTTCATGCAGCTCTATGGCTGGATTTACAAGAATTGCGTCTTTTATTTGATTCTGAAGCGTCTTTTCCAGTTTTGAGAGCAAGGAAAGATCTCCGGTAAACATTTTGGAATAAATTTCAGTTTTAATGGTAATTTTATCCAATTCTCCTTTTTTATCAACGACAATAAGGTAGTTAGTACCTACCTCAGGCAATTTCATGATAACTTCCTCTATCTGAGAGGGAAACACATTCACACCATTAATTATCATCATATCATCACTTCTTCCCTTGATACGCGTGATCCTTCGGTGGGTTCTTCCACAACTGCAAGGGGATGCAAATATTGTGGAGAGGTCTCGTGTGCGGTAACGCAGAAGCGGGGTAGCTGTACGGTTCAACGTTGTAAAAACAAGCTCTCCTTCCTGCTCCTCAGATAGACTGTCAAGGGTTTTAGGGTCTATAATTTCAAGAATAAAGCAATCTTCCCATACATGCATTCCATTTTTATACTGGCACTCAAATGCTACTCCCGGTCCGTTCATTTCCGATAAACCATAAGAATTATAGGCATCGATAGCCAACAACTCTTCAATTTTTTTGCGGGTTTCTTCGGTATATGGCTCAGCACCCAGAAATGCTTTTTTAAGCTTCAGATCTGAACGTTTAATACCATACTGCTCTAGCTGTGAAAAGATATGTAACATATAACTCGGTGTTGCATGAACAACGGTTGTTCCAAAATCTTTCATTAGCATAAATTGGCGTCTGGTATTGCCGGAGCTTGAGGGGATAACCACAATACCAACTTTCTCTGCGCCATAATGAAACCCCAATCCTCCTGTAAAAAGACCATAGGTAGTCATGTTTTGAAAGACATCTTGATTATTGACACCGACTCCCACGATGCAGCGGGCTATCAGATCTGTCCAGTTTTCGATATCCTCTCTGGTATGATAGATAACAGTTGGAGTACCGGTTGTTCCGCTTGATGTATGCAGACGGATGACATTTTTCATATCAGTAGCAAGCATTCCATAGGGATATGCTTCCCGCAGATCATCCTTTGTTGTAAATGGAATGCGGTTAATATCATCAAGTGTTTTAATGTCTTCGCCTGATGTAACACCTGCTTTTTGAAGACGCCGTTTGTAAAAAGGTGTTTTAAGAGCCGAGTCAACGGTCTGCCGCAACCGTTTAAGCTGCAGTTCCTGAAGGGATTTTCGATCCAGTGTTTCGATTTTTTTGTTCCAGAATGTCGCTTCCATGTTTTTTCCTTATAAAAAAGCCGGTATCCGTTTCCTGTAAGAGAGTCTTATCCGAAGCTGGTGTCAGCAAGCTTACCACGATGAAGACTACTGCTGCAATAATGGTTGAAAAGAAACTGAAGTGCATAGGTAATGGTAAAATAAATTTATCTATCGATCCTAAAATTATTGAGCCAAGAATTCCGCAGCTCATGGATGCTATAGCGCCCTGCTTGGTTGCTCTTTTCCAGTAAAGACCTCCGACAAGTGGGATTGCAAAGCAGGAAAACATTATGCCGATTCCCGCCCAGATCAGAAAAGCCAGAAGTTTGGGTGGGTTGATTGCTAGAAGCACTGTGACTATCGTTGCTATTATCATGGTAACTTTATTTACGTTCCTGATTGATCGGTCATCAGCATCCTTATTGATAAATTTTTTGTAAATATCCCAGCTCACACAGTTTCCGACCGTAAGCAAAAGTCTATCGGTTGTTGACATAACTGCCGCCAGCACAACTGTTCCGATAAATGCCCAGGCGTACTCAGGAAGGACAAATTTGATACCTGCGATAAATGAGGAGTCTGGTGTATCCAGTGGCGGTAAAATTCCTGTTTCTACCATCGCGCGAACAGAAAAACCGGATATCTTAATAAGAGCTATGACAACAAAGTAAATAACAAAAATCGTTACAGGTGCCCAACGGTAATGCTTTCGATTTTTTACCGCAAGAACGTTATTTATAATGTGTGGTGCTGTTGCAAGACCAAATGTAATAAGAAAGAAAAAAGAGAGTGTAAAAAGTGGTGTAAAAAAAGGCTTGCCACCTGAGGGATAGAAAACTGCTGTTAAATAGGGATTAATAGTATTAAGAATAGAATTGAAATCAGGGGCTTTGGCAATTATAAGCGGTCCGACCCATGACACACCAATGATAATAAGTATGCCAAGGAAAAGCGAAGTAAATGCAATTGCATATAAACCACCCATCAGTGTGTAGGACATTACAATCAATGCTGAAATTACAAGCGCAGTTACTTCATTAAGACCTAAGAGCCATTTAAGCACAATAGTGATCGCAGTATACTGTCCGGTAAGGTATATGGTACTGACAATAAGTGCCGATAACGTTGCAAGTAATCTCATTGATTTCTGACTGTAATAGCGATCACAGAAATAATCTTCAACAGTCATGTATCCACGTTTTTGTGCTAAAGTGCTTAATTTTACTCCGAAAAGAATAAGGCAAATGCTGGCTGAGAGGGGAACAAATATTTGCTCCCAGAAAGTCGGCCACCCTCCGGAATAGCCAAGACCAGCCACACCAAGAATAGACATCCCACTGGCCGTTGTACCAATCATAAGAAGGACAAAAACCCAGAATCCAAGGTCTCGTCCTGCAACAATGAAATCCGATGAATTTTTAATCTTCTTTGATGAATAAAATCCTATAAGAAGAAGTATTATAAAATAAATAGCTATAGTAGCTATTGTGACCATTTGAGCACTGTTCACTGATCATCTCCTCTAAAATAAATTCCCCATCCGATAAGCAGCACTGTGACTGCAAGTGCGACTGCTCCAAAAACTACAATTGTGTTATTCATCAGATCTGTTCCCTTCCACATTGAAATCCTGATTTGAAAATCTCGATGTTTTCCTGATTTTTTTTTCCGATGTTTGAGTCGCTTTGTAATAGAAATTCTCCTTTATTTGTAACTGCGATGCGGGCAACCCTAAAGAGAAGGTATTTATAAAACGGGCATCTGGAAGATTATTGGTAATATCAAGAAAACTGGAAAAGTCAACACTACCTGTTTTGAGATTGAATCAATTAGCTTATTAAATTTAACCGCTTTAATTAGAAATACTGCACTTTTAATTTGGTATAAGAATTTAATTCATATCTCTTGACTTAAAATGTGTTTCCCACTTTTCATCCAGTTAATTTCATTCTCATGATACATTATCCCATTATCAAGAATAAGTTGTTGGTATTTTGCTGTTTTTTACAACAAACAATAATATACCTCCAAATTCTCTCGGGGAGCAAACTATTTTGAGCGGGAAATTAGGTGCTTATGGCAGAAATATCGCCTTAAATTCAGTGAAGAGCTAGTGTTGGCCATGGTATTATGTCGAATTATGGCGATGGAATGGCTCATAAAAAAAGGTAGACAGTAATTACATGCAGTTTTGACCGAAAAAACTGTAATCCAGTCCTGACTTTTTGTCGAGATCGGAAACCATCACTGGAGAAGTAGTACTTGGGATGGTTGGGTGATCGTGCAATAAACCAACTGCTTGTGTACGGGATCAGCGGAAATGGAATTATTACAGAGCTGGTAGTGTTCAGAAAGCCACAGAGTCTGGTAAAAAGTTGAAAATTGGTGAAGGATCAGCAATTTGTATTAATATCGTATTCCTTGAAAGCCGGTTTAGAATCGCATAAAAAATTCCCAGGTCTCCGCCGCAATCCAGTTCACGTCAGATCCTGGGTCCTTTTCATTAAATGAAGTCTGTCCCTGGAAGGAGCTGAATTTCACAGGGTACCCCTCTTTACACCCCTCAAACTCAGTTGAGACATGTTTCTGGCTGGTTGCCAGGGGTATATTCAACGGTTCAGTACACCCATTTGATGTTCTGTCAGCAAAAGCGAATCGTCTCCTCCAGACATCTCTACAACAGTTGTCGCATTTCGGAATCGGTATCGTTTTAATTTTTCAATACCGATACCTGACCATCCCTGCTTGTTACATCAAAATTGCATAAAGAATTTCCAGGTCTCTCCGGGAACCCAGCTCTTGCTGGAATTGTCACCCGAAACTCCATCCATCGGGCCAGCCTGATGAGCTCCATCAAAGGAGAAAAACTTTACCGGATATCCTTCTTTACATCCCTCAAATTCGTAAACACTGTGTTTTCTGGAGCCGGGGTTTTCAGTTGGAATTGATGCCGGTATGGTACAGTCATTGTCTTGTGCATGAGTTAGAACGCAATACTTTCCACCCTGCTTGTTTGCATCATTGTAAATGAATGGGCAGTTAGGATCGCTATTGCCGGTAACACTCATGTAGGCGATCGGTTCGTGGATATTTTCAGGCATATAGATGTTCCAGTTGGCAGGTGCATAACAGGCAACTGCACGCAATTGTTTCTGATGGTTTAATGAGAGTGAATTGGTGAACATTGCTCCATAACTGAAACCGCAACTGAACACACGTGCTGTATCGACACAGAGTTTTTCTTTGAACAAACTGAGCATGTCATCAAAAAACTCATGATCTTTCTCAGCCTGATTCCACATGGCATTATCGTTGGTGATTATACCGTTTGGTGCCACAAAAATACAGGGCATATTTGTACTGTCTGCAAATCTTTTAAGCTGATAATACTTATCATTTGCAACTCCCTGCATGTTACTGCCGAAACAGTGCATGCCAAATATTAACCGGTAGGGTTTATTTTTGTCGTAGTCAGCAGGGATGTCAATAATATATTGTCTGCTGAGTCCTGCGCTGGTAATCGTATAGGTACCGCTTTTCAGATTTCCAAGTTCCTTGCCACAACCAATACTGCCGGTGCTGCCGTTTAATGAATCTAAAATGATATTGATAGTTGTATCAAGGTTAGTGATAGGAAATGAACCGGGCAAAAAACCGCTTGCATTTACTTTTAAAGTATCGGTAACAACTGCCAATTTAGCAAAGCCTCCATTACACCGATTAACACCTTTGAAACTGTTGACAGTTAATTTGCCTGTGCTGGCAGGTAAATACCTGAACGTTGTCGAACGACTGCCAATAGTGACATTAATCACAAGCAGTTTCTCTGCAAAGGAGCTCGATGCAAGATTACTGCGAAACACGCCTGCCGGTGCTTTTCGCATTACCTCTTTTTTAAGCAGTGTACCCCTTACATCGTAGATCTCCACTTTTACCTGAGAGGGGTTGCTAAGAGTGAATTCAAGCACTCCCTTGTCGATCATTATCCGTTCGAAAGATGGCGGTATCGGTCGTGCTATACCGGCTCCTGGCCTTGTTATTGAATAACTGCCATCGGTTCGAGTTGTGTCTTTTAATCCCTGAACAACAAGAGAAAGTGTCGCATTCGATATTCCCTTACCTTTTTTGTCCGTTACATTTCCCCTGATATTAACAACTTGTGCATTGATCATCAAAGCAGTTGAAATGATCAGCAGATACATCAGATGTGCATTCATCCGTATACTCCTTAAAAGATAATTGGTCATCATAAAATAATAAATATCACATTATTTAAAATAATTTGTTACTTCTCAGGTATCTGAGTTGCAAAAGATAACATAATAATATCAAACCAATATCTTATCAGAAGTAATTCCTCCACCTTCCTTAGTACCTAAGTACAGTGGACAGAACGAAGAATCTGAAATTAAAAAACACTTTTTTCTTTTTAGGGCTATCTGATTAGATATTCTATTTCTGATTCTATTCTTAATTGGTTTCTGTCTTTTTATTTTTTTCAAGAGCTGAGTAGTAGTTACAATAATTTATACATTTTTTACAGAAAAATCTCAGTTCAATCCATTTAATAGGAGATGATACATAATTGGGTTTTTGGCTCGCTTGGTACACTTCACCACACAAACCCCAAATTTTAACAGATCCCAATAATCATTTTGTCATATTCCAAACAAGAACAAGAAATGGCATCAAGGCCAAATTGAAAACCTTGCGCTACTTTGAATTCTCTTATTCCTGTTTATGATTTCGAATTTCAAATTTACCATCAAAAGTCGGATCCTTAATCGACATTCAATTTAACAACTGATCTCATTTTATAAACACCTTTAAAAATTGTTGAAAAACGAGAAACTGCAATATTAAGATCAGAATGTGCGAAAACCCAGGAACTTTTGTTCAGAAATAAAATCATTTAAAGTTTATCAAACAAATACCGATAACATTAAATATGTCCAACATTATTTTGTGCACTGCTTTTTGGGAGGAGGTAAAAATTTGATGAAGAACAGATACACCTGATTAAAAATTAAAAAAAAATCGTTTTTTAAAATTCTCAACAACAAACTTTTAAAAAAGGAGTTCTTAATGAACAGACTGAGAAAATCTGCCTTGGCCCTTACAGCAGTTATTGCCCTGGCAGGATCATCATTTGCCGGACAGGTTACAGTTGGTGGAAACGTACCTCTTATCAACAGTATAATTGGTATAGGTGTTCTTTCACTCGACTTCGGATCAGCGGGATCTGCGGTTACGGTTGCAACCTTTGTAGTAAATAATAATGCTCCAGAGTATTCTGTTAATTGGGAATTTGCAAATGGTGGCAAATTTATGAGTGGAGCAAATGAGATTGCGATGAAAGACATATTTTTAACTTCCGCAAATAACACCGGAGATCTTGGTACTGGCGCAGATCCAATATTAGCTGGTACGGATGTTGCAGGCGGCACTGCAATAGCTGATGCTACGAATCCTTTTGCCTGGGATGCTGCTACAAACTTAGCTCCACAAACAACGGCTACAAAAAATTATATGATAGAGATGAGAACTAGCTGGGATGAAAGTACAGATGCTTTAGCTGGATTGTATACCGAAACTATTACATATACTATTGAAGCTACATTATAATAACCCAAAATTCATTTTTTAAAAGGAGACTGCGTACCTGCAGTTTCCTTTTTTTATGCTTCACATGCTTCTCTGTTTAATTTTCTTGTCTGAAAAATACAGTAATAGTATAATAATGAAAAATTGTTTAAAACTTTAAACATTCTGATTTTCAGGTTTACTGTTCGGTATGATATTTAGATAAGAAAGGAAAAGAACTTGAACAGGATATCTATACCTGCGTTTCTGGTTCTTCTAAATATTGCAGTTTCTTATGTTTTCGGACTTTCTCCACCGGATGAACTTATTAATAACATACAATGTCAGGGAGTTTTTGGTTTAAATTTTACACAGACTGGAAACAGAGAACAGATTGCGTATTTTGTGATTAACAGTAACAGCGCCAGCGGATTTACGGTCAAATTTAAATTTGCAAACAGTGCAAAATTTGTTAGTGGCTCCAGCGAGATCCCCATAACATCTCTTGCTCTAAACAAGGTAAGCGGAACTCTTGGTAAGGGCCTTACAGAGCCAAAAGAACTAAATGTCCTAGATGAATTAAATGGAGGAGATGAGTATATATGGAATCCGGGTACAGAACCTACCAGCGAAACAGTAAATTTTCTTATTGATCTCAAAGCAGACTGGGATGATCCTTTGGGAAAAATTGCCGGATTTTACTTTGAATCCATAACTGTAACAATCAGTACCGGATTATAAAAACGTTACAATAAAGGTAAAAAATATGAGAAACAGAAAAATATCAAACAGTATCACTACTTTATTACTGGTTTTATCTGGTTTTTTTTCATCAATTTATGCAGGGTTTTCAATGAATCCGTTAATAACTGTACTGGAGATATCAAAAGGAAAAACCAGTGCAGAAGTAATACTTAAGTTTGAGGGCGATATAAAAAGACCTGTGGCGGTTGAGCTGAAAATCACAGAACGTGAGATAAGTCTTGATGGCGAAAAGGTGATTCAGAAAGATAATAAAGAGATATCCCAAAATTTTATAATCTACCCGGCACAGATAATACTTATGCCTGGAGAAAATCAGAGAGTACAGATTAAGTGGGTTGGCAATGCAATTCCCAAAAAAGAGATTGCCTACGGACTTATTGCCGAAGAAGTTCCAGTTAAAATAGGGGATGAAGATGAAAAACGCGAAAAAGCTGAACTCAGGCTTTATCTTGTCACGCGTTATGAAGGGATTGTCGTTTTGCGTCCGTCCGGAATAAAGCCCGATCTTGTTGTTAAATCTGCAATTAATAAAAAGGATGAAGAGAAAAACGATCGTCTTGTGATAACTTTTAACAACAAGGGTACCGGACTTCAAAATCTTAAAGGTTTGTATCTAAGAGTTTCATGTTTGGATAAAAATGGTCAGATAGACAGATCAAAAAGTATAAGGTACAAACCGAATCTGGTATCCAGGCAGATAGAGCACAGTGTTTTTGCCGAACATGATCGAGTACTTGATCTTCCGTGGCCTGAAGAGATACCGGCAGGACCGGTGCGTGTAAGCGTTGAGTTCGAGAAATAGTTGTATTTATTCGAATATATTTTGCTGTCGCGAATAAATGGCCAGATCCGATATGTAATGGTTTATTGTTAATACAATGTTTGGAACCTTGTAAATCCGGACATCTCAGCTAATGGCCAAAATTATCCTTTTTGAAACATTTTTAAAACCGGTATTTTTAAATCTTTTCGCAGGTTTTTGCCTGGTCCTGTTTGTGTTGCCCTCATATACAGACGATTCCTTGTCTCAATCCGAATTTTCATCTTCAGTTGAAGAAATAACTGAACAAATCGATTTGATTGAAGAAAGCAAAAAAATACTGGAAAGGGATTTTGAAGGGAAAACTCGTGAAGAGTTGTATCATGAAATTTTCGGTATTGCTGCGCCTGCTGCACCAAAAGAGATTGAAGCTGTAATTAAAGTAAATAATATATTAGGGAACAGGATAGAAGTTGTTTTTTCTGAAGACAGGGAAAACTTTACAGTTCCGGCAAAACCCCTTGTGGGTATTCTTTCCGATGTGGTTGATCAGAATTTTCTTAATAAATTAGTCGGCAAAATTGACAATTCCGGAAGAGTGTCGAAACGGGATCTTGATTCGCTTGAGTTACTAACAGATTACGATTCGGGAGAGCGCCTGGTAACTGTTTTTGTGCCTCCAAAACTTCGTACAAAACAGGTTCATCAACTGAGATATTCAAAACAGGACCCATATCTTTCGGAAAGTGTCAAACCTGAGAATTTAAGCGGGTATGTAAATTTAAATGCAACTCAGCAGTTAAGATTTTTTCAGGATCTCTCTGACGATTCTTTAGCTATTTACAGTTTTTATGGTTCAAATGACCATATTCGTCAACCTTTATATTTCAACTTTGACGGTGCACTAAATATAATGGGTGCTGTAGCCGAAGCCGGGGCGATATACCGTGAAAGTAATAACAATTCTTTTCAAAGAAAAGATGCGAGGATTATCTATGATTTTCCTGAAAAAACATTACGGCTGATTGCAGGAGATATACGCTATGGCACTGTCGGATATCAGTCTCATGTACCAATAGGAGGGATAAGTTTATCAAAAGATTATTCTCTCGCGCCTCACATTTTATCCTATCCACTGGGTGATTACGAGTTCTATCTGGTTGATCCTGCGGAAGTGGAAGTATGGGTGAATGGAGTTATGGTCAGGAAAATGGAACTTGAACCTGGAACCCACAATATTCAGAATTATCCTTTTGCTGAAGGATCAAATGACGTTGAAATTGTTATAAAAGATTTTTCGGGACGCAGGGAAACAATAGATTTTACATTTTTACATGAGCCAAATCTTCTTGCAAAGAATTTCTCACAGTATTCCTTTAATATTGGTTTTGCTGAAAAAATAACATCTGACAGGTACCATTATGATTCCAGAAATCCGTTTGTTTCCTTGATGTACAGAAGGGGAATTGCCAACCGGTTTACGATGGATGTATACGGGCAGGCTTTTCGCGACAAGGGTATTGTTGGAACGGAGTGCCTTTATGCAATTCCTGCAGGAAACTTATTCCTTTCATCTGCAGTTACTTATTTAAATACAGCAGGATTTGATATGGCGGCAAGAATGGGATTTCATTACAGATCAAAAATTAGGTATTCGCAGGATGATGAGAACAACCGAAAAAACAGAAGGTTGTCAAGTGTTATCTGGAAAACAGAAGCAGAATATTTAGGAAGAAAATTTCCCAGAGCACTTGAAAAAAAGCTCAGATTTTATGAAGAGTCATTTCGCATGATAACTGATCTGTCAATACCGTTTGATCAGATAAGAATCGGTGCCAGGGGCGAATACGATATACGTCCTGATACTATCGACTATTTTTCAATCGGATTAAATTTACAGAAAAGGTGGGCAGGAAAAATTAACACTCAGGTCGGTTTTAAATACTCCACCGACAATAAGCTTCATGAAGCAAACCCAATGGTGACGCTAAATATACAATGGTCATTTATGAAAAATTCCAATTTTTTAAATGTAAGACAGGGTATAAACAAGCGCAATCCACGTTTCGACAACACCTATGGTTTAACAGATAACAATAGTGACCGGCATTGGGATTTCAATACAGATGTAAATTGGGATTATGTAAGCCTGAAACCCAAACCGGAAAAACCGATCATGGGAGTTTCTACACGCTTGAACCGGGAATACAGCGATTACAGTGCGAAGCTTGGATACAGCGGAAATGCCGGTTCTATGGAAGTTAATCATACTATTGCAGAACCAGGTTTCGCCAGCAACACATTTCTTCAGCACCATACGAATATAAACATGAAAACAGCACTTGTTTTTACACCAAAAGCGCTTGCCTTGTCACGTCCTGTATATGGTGGTTTTTTAATTGCTAAAGGGAATAAAAACCTGAAAAACCACACTGTCAGGATAAATAACAGGGAGAATGGATATGATGCAACCTCTACCTGGTTTGGTCCTGCCGTATTACCTCTTTATTCTCAATATCAGTTAAGAGACATAAAGGTATCGCCTTTGAATGCTCCGCTTACTGCAGTAGATGAAAAACAGGATTTTACCCTTTTTTCACAGTATAAAAGTGGTTTTTTGCTGACAATCGGGACCGACAAAAAAGTTTTCGTAACCGGAAGGTTAATAAATAAAAAGGCAGAGGTTTTTGAGTATCAGCAGATTAAATTTATTGAAAATGCAAAAGGAAACTGCGATACTGTCGTAACTTTTACCAATCAGGCAGGCAGGTTTCAATTTCTTGCAAAGGTTGGAAAAAACTATTCTATAGAAGTCGCGGATGAATATTACGAAAAAGGCAGTGTAAATATACCTGCGGATCTGGAAGATTATTATAACGTGGGTGATATCATTTTAAACGAAATCGATGAACCGGATTTTAATGAAGCTGAAAAAGTAACTCCAGGGCAGAAGGAGTCTGAAATTGAGGGTGACTCTTTGTCTATTGATAGCAGTTTAACGGATGCAGATGGAACAAAAGATGAAAACATTGAAGAGACTGGAGAAGAGAAAAAGACAGAAGAAGAGGAAGAGGACAGCCTGGATTCATTGACAGAAACACAAGTTGAAGAGATGTCAGAAAAATTAAACGATCCTTTGGGGAGATATGTTTATATTTCCGGAATTCTTTGTGATTCTTCGGGGGTTTTGAAAAATGTTGCCTTTAGTGTGAACAATGCAGGAAACAGGAGCTTCGCAGCAGCAAACACATTTACTGACAATAAAGGTGGGTTTCGGTTTATACTGAGGGAACCGGGCAGGTTTAATATAAATGCTAAAATTGCAAATAAAAATGGTAATTCGGTGTACGGTGTTGCCAGATTTGATGTACCCGGAGTAAAAATGGGGTCCTTTTTCCAGTTGGGTAAATTGGTGCTTAATACCTATGATTTCAAAGTACCGGATGAAGAAAAACATGATTCATCAAACGGTAATAATATCATGATTTCTGGAAGAATAACAGATTCACAGAAAAAACCTCTTCATTTCACAACGATCATGTTTTCGTCGATGGATACAACATTTCATACATTTACAGACGTTGACGGAAAGTTTAATGTGGTTTGCAACAGCACAGGGATGTATTTAGTTTGTGAATCTGGTCTGAACAACAAAAAAAACCATATCATAAGAATTCCTGCAAATACAAAAGGGGTTTTTGATCTGGGAGTTCTCGAGCTAAAGTGAAAACTGATGGAAGTTAATTGTTAAATATTGAAAATTTATAGTCTGAATGAAGCACACTGAAACGGGCCGAATGTATTCTCAACGGTGATTTTTTCTTCAGGCTCCAAATCGATATCGTTGTAGTGGTCGATATCGATTTAAAACAGAGAAAAAAGACGATAACTATATCGATTTAAGAAGTGCTTCACTTCTCTGCAAATCGGGTTTATTCTGAATCAGGGTTTCTTTTGCCACGTGTTGGAATAATCTTCTTCCAGAGCGGTTTTTTCGGGATGCTGTCGCAGCAGCATTTTTTGATTTTATCCCAGTTTTCACGCTCCACATTGAAGATTGTATCCGGTGCAAACGTTTCACGGCTACGTGCAATTGCAAATCGTTCAGATCGCTCTTTCTGCAGGGGGTGAGTTGAAAACAGGTTAAAAATCCATTGCCGCCCTTTAGCAGGCGGAGTTATCCTTGTCAGTAGTGAGTCAAGCGGCCCGACACGCAGATTTGCACTATGAAGCCGCAGGATACCCAGAGAATCAGCCTGGCGTTCAAACTGACGGGAGTAGCGGAGTGTAAGGAGAATCGAACTCATTTCAAGAGTCTGTTCGAGCCCCTCAAGAAAATCAAACCCTTCCATTGCAATACCAATAAAAAGAGAGCTCATATACAAAAGTCCTAGACTCTGCAATACCTGGCGTACCGAATGGCGCTCTTCAGCATGGGATATTTCGTGACTGAGCACACCAAGAATTTCACCGGGCCCTCTACTGGAATCGAGCAGCCCCCGGAACAGGTAAATCGTACCTCCAGGAATAGAGATTGCGTTTTCAGTTGGATCATTCAGAACTATTACCCGATGCTTAAACCGATCTTCTGGTTTTGACAGTTGCCGCATCGCCTTTGCAAGGAAGGTGTCAATGGCGGGAGATTCACAACGTTCGTACATTTGGGCCAGTGTTGAATCGATTTTACTTCCAAGATGTGTATCATATGCTGCAGGTGTAATTGTGTATGCGCGATGTAACAGGTGAAAAAAAAGATTAAAAAAGCAAACAAGTGTGAAAAGGATGATAAGGGTTATCTGCCAGAGTTTAAGCGCCCATATTTTTTGAAGTAACCTGATGATGTAAGGTTTTCTCTGATGAAGCAGATTCTGGAGTTCACGATAAACAGCATCATCAGAAAAACACAACTGCAGTTGATTTTCAGATGATGACCGTTGTTTGAGGCTACAGCAGTACCCGGCTGCTACAGTACCAAGGGAATCGATTTCAGATAGTCTCCACCGGTAACAGCTGTTATCAGGCCCGCTGAAGGTTATCCCCTCATCGGAAATTCTCATGGTACCATTCCGGGGAGTTGTGCTGTTTCCGTCAAATAGCTCTGTATTGCACTGTTCTGACATATCAAAAAAATCCGGAAATTGCATCAACGACATCGGCAGCTTCTTCGATTCCTCCGGCAAAGGCAGATGCTTTTGTATCAAAAGATGCCGCGACTGTTTCTATTTTTTCCGGAGATGCATCTAATGTTAAATTTGAGAAGAAATATTCGTATATACGGTTGAGAGCGATTGGAAAACCAAGACCGAGTGTTAATACTACTATGAAAACATTAACAATTCCAACTTTGAAAAGCCCGCCTCCGGTAATATTACTGTTAAAAGACTTTCCATCAAGTGATGTGTTTGATAGGGTATAACGGTTGATTTCAGCAGAAAACCAGAAGCGGTAAACACCAAGTGTGAGCACCGTAAGAATTATCCCTTTAAGCCAGATCCAGAAGTATTCTTTATTTACACCGGTATATTTGAATTCCAGAGTACCAAAACGACTGTTGTCAATAAGATATTTGTACAGTTTATTCTGAAAAACCGGATTGTAAAAACCAAGTGTTACGATTGTTAAAAGAACACCACTAATCCAGATACTTGAGATCTCTTTAAAAGTACCAGTGAATTTAAACCGAACGTTACAATATGATGAACGGTTCAAAAGATATTTCCACTTTCCCATAACCACAAATGGCCCAACATAAAAGATTGCAAATAGCAAAAGAAGGAACCCTGAAACCTTGCCCAGGAGAGGCGGTTAATGTAGATGAAAGTTGCGTCTCTGGCATAAAGTAACTCCTTTTTAAGTGAAAAATGATGAAGAACTTTATCAATCTGTAGAGCGACTGGTTGTGACGGGCTCCTGATGATCTAAATTTATGTTATGCGGTAATACAATGATATAAAATGTGAAAAAGTAAGCTTACTATTCTGATCAATGAAAATGTACTTCCAAAAGAAGGATGTGGGCCACAATCAGTCTGTTTGAGAAAATCAGCTTTCTACTCCTCCAAACATTTAACTTCCTTAAGTTTTGATTCATCGTTGGAAGAAAGTATTTCCAAATGTCTGGTGATTTTTTCTGACGACCAGTTCCACCATTGGGTTGTCTGTAAGAGATCGATTGTTTCCTGGTTAAATCTTTTTCTTATTGGCTTTGCCGGGTTGCCACCAACAATTGTATAAGGATCCACATCGGAAACCACGACCGATCTTGCGGCCACAATCGCTCCGTTGGAGATTTTAACCCCTGGCATGATAAGAGAATCGTATCCGATCCATACATCATTTTCGATGATGGTATCTCCCTTGAAAGGTAAATCTTCCATTTCAGGTTGAACTTTTTCCCATCCGTTTCCAAAGATTGAAAACGGATACGTTGTGAAAGCGTTCATTTTATGGTTTGCACCATTCATAATAAATTTGACATCACGTGCAATTGCACAAAACTTTCCGATAATCAGTTTGTCATTCATAAAAGAGTAATGGTAAAGCACGTTTCTCTCAAACCCTTCAGAGTCAACCGGGTCATCGTAGTAGGTGTAGTCACCAACAATAATATTTGGGTTTTTAATAACATTTTTCAAATAACAGACCTGGTCAAACCCTTTCATGGGATGTGTTTCTGTAGGTTTAGGACCTTTCATAAAAGATTCCTTTACTGTTTTGGAAGTCAGATTGATTTGTCAGAGTGGTAAAGATGTGTTTATAGTTTAGACCTAAATCGGACAATTGTCACTATCGTTCTTTAAGAGGATTGCATCCGGTGCAAAGCCGCCATTTTCATTATGCCGCTTTGTTTGACATGATCTGCTTCGCCGCCTTGGAATCATGTGAATTTCGAAAGCCTGGACATATCACCTTTCGGATATGCCCGCGCTTTCGAAATCCCAGTCTTCTCAAGGCGAGTTGTGCAAATCAATAATCAATTAATCATCCGAATCAGGTTTAATATTGCAGGATAGTGTTTGTCTATTCTTATAGGTCATCTTCTTGTGTTTTCAAAGAATCATCCCACTAAATATGGTGGATCTCCAATTGCCTGATATGGAAAACGAACCCGATATGCAAGATACATATCTTGGGAATTTTTAAATGCACCAGAATATGGGAATAAACTTTTTTAAATTGATATGTGATAGCCGCCGATTCCACAACCGTACAGCATAATGGAAGCAAACAGAGCCAAAAGAGTCATAGCGTATTTTTTCATCTGTTTCCCCTAAAAAAGTAGATTCTGGAAAATAAATTCGGCTGCGATAAAGCATATGGATCGGAAAAGATTATATAAAGTCTTATGAATTTCTAAACATATCTAATGGAAATTCTATATGTTATGAAATAAAAATCACAAACCTTTTCATTTTGAAAATCAATGCGCTTATACTGAAAGTGACAAAATACGATCTTTTGCAAGATACATATTTGGAGCAATTAAGATCAAAAGATAATTTTCCCTCCATATCAGTGAAAATGTTGAAATGGAAAAGATCCATGAAAAAGTGGCCAGCTTGCTGTTTATAGATATTGATGATCTTTTTCGTGCAGGTCAGACCAATGTCAGGTCCACAGGAAGGGAGCTTTTTGTTGCCATCTGCAAGAGCCTGTACGAATTCAGTGGAGCAGATTCTGCCCGGTATCTAAGGGTAACAGAAGCAGCGG
>JAEYNR010000012.1 GCA_023412475.1 Fibrobacterota bacterium
ATCTTCATCTTATCACCTTTTGAGTGTTGATTTAATTCCAGCTATTATAAGTTATGTCACCTATAATTTACTGTATTAAACGCCTCAAAGGGTGTTTTTTTATGTCAATATATCGTCCAATTTAGGTCCTAAATAGTTTTTTTTAAATAGTATTAGACTCTTTCATATTGATAAATAGTCCACACCATTTTGACTTAAAATTCAAGAATTTGGCCATAATTGGGCGATTTTGAATAATCTGAAAAAAGGGTTATAATAGCAAAAAAAAATCCTTCTCGAGTGAAGAGAAGAATTTTTTTTTGCTTTGTATCTGGTGCTTTATTGAGAGAAAATCAGAACTTAATATTTCTTAATTTTAATTAATTTATTCACATGACCGTCTGTTGAACGAACTATATAAGCGCCAGCTTTCACATTTGATTTTTGTATTTCATGTTTCAATGAAGTCAAATTAGAGGTATTAAATGTTCCCATGTAAGCACCTTGGAGGTTATAAAGGCGACAGCTCTTTACATCTGAATTACTGTATTTTATTGGATTTCGAATTGATGTGTTTCCGTTAGAGAAATTCAGCCAATCAATATCAAACCAGTTTCCTGTGATTTCGAGTCGAATCACATGAGTACCTTTGGAGAGCACAGATGTTTTCGCCGTGACCACGCCATAAGTTGCATAATTGGCATCCGTATTTGGAACCGTGATATTCTCTGTAATTGGTTCATCACCGATGAACAAGCGGAAAGAAGAACCATCATTTCCAGAAACAACATTAGCTTGCAGGGTATACACACCTTCTGCTTTCACATCGACCGTATACTCCATCCATTCACCCGTTTGTGTATGCCCAACAGCGTAGCCATTTCCAATGCTCTTGATTACATCAACTCGATCATTACGATAATCCGTTTGTTCTGAAGCAGATCCACCGCCGAGGTCAGAATAAGACGGATTTTCATCAGAACCCACATCATAGTCTTCCACTTCGATTTTGCCGGGTATAGCCCAAGCAGTACCCTTGTAAGGCATTTGCGGTTTCAAAATAGTCACTGTCATGTCCAATGTCGCTGTTTTATCACCCTCTTTCGCTGTGATGGAGACCGCATATTGATTGGAGCCGCTCGCTTGATAGGCAGGAGCCTCTTTAAAACTCAAGTCACTTCCATTGAGGACAAACTTATCTTTATCAGCGCCACCACTAATGGAAAAAGAAACTGTCCCTTCGCCATTGGTTTCGAGTTTCGCAACTTGAGTTACGCCCGGATTCAAAGAGATTTTTGCTTTTGTCTTAAAACCAAAGCCTACAGGACCCAAGGAATAATTTTTAACAAAGTTCCAGATTTCAACACTCGTACCAGAAGGTTCATGGTCCTTTCCTTGTATCGTCACTAAAACCATGTCCACCCCCTCATCGCACGGGCCCCAGAAGTCGCGTGTTGTACCGGACTTGGGTTGTGTCGTTGTTGCTTGGCTCGGACAACCATTTCGCGTCCGCCATCCTGACACAATATTAGCGACTCCGCTATAATTCACAACACCATCTGAAGTTCCATGTGTATGAATAATGGGAATGGGACGGGAGCTCTGATAAGAATCACCCCCCATAAGGTAACCCGAGATAGGAGCAAAGGCGGCAATTTTGTCGGCAATGACTCCCATTGCAAGATAACTGATCATGCCGCCCATGGAAAATCCTCCAAGGTAAACTCGGTTACGATCAATCTCATAACGTTTTTCCATATCATCAATAATAGCGAGGAAAAACTGAATATCTTTATTCG
Source organism: Fibrobacterota bacterium (assembly GCA_023412475.1). Lineage (GTDB taxonomy): Bacteria > Fibrobacterota > Chitinivibrionia > Chitinivibrionales > Chitinispirillaceae > JAAYPC01. The sequence continues at coordinate 1,779 of JAEYNR010000012.1, forward strand.
ATGTACTCTTGGTGTTGATGTCCCATGTAGAAAATCCGGATTGCATGGACTGGGGGTATACCACAGCAAAACGGGCAGTATCCGCCACTTGGTCCCACCGAGTATTCGTGTGCTGGTAATTTGGGTCTTGGTCCATTCCGTGTATGGAAATAATCAACGGTGATCCAGGTTCAAGGCCCGAAGGCACATAGGTGAGCATCTTTCGCTGATCGCTTCCCACCTGAAGTGTTTCTAAAACGGGTGCAGCAAAAACACTTGAAATTAAAAATAACCCCAACAGAAATATTTGATTTAGTTTCATGAAAACTCCTTATTAGACGATAGATATCTTGATCTTTGATCTTTTTTACTTATGAGTTTAAAATAGTGCTTGCACCGTGCTGATACAATTATTTAGCTTAAAAATTCCGGGAAAACAGGCACCATTTTCTGAGAAGGTGGTATCAAATTGGCTGAAAACAGGCACAATTTGCCGGTTAAGACAAAATTCACCCTATAGCTATTGAAAGCAAGTTTTTAAAAACACACTTTAAATGCAGTTTTGCTCGAAGAAATCATAATCTAAAGTAATTTCTTCAGCTACTGTGGTAGGTTCAACTATTACTGGAGGTGGCGGTCTGGGAATCGCTTCTTTCCACTTGCCACAATGTTTCAGTATCTTTTGAATTGTGGCATCATGTTCTATAAAAGAGATAATCTTCATTATTCCACCACACTTAGGGCATTTCAAGGGTCTACACTTCGGCAGGCTCAGTGCATCGCTTCATAAACAGCCTTGATAAGAGCGGCCCAAGTCATTCTGCATTTTTTTGTATACGCCGATTCCGGCTCCAGTTTTTCCCAATCCTGATCGGCAATAATCGGAGTTGGTGCTGTGTCGCAATAGAGCGACTCGCTTGTAGAAGCAAAAAATGGAAACGCTATGAAATATTCATTACAATAATGACAATTGTGCAGACCTCTTGTAGGGTACGGCTACCGCGATCTACAAATAATTATTGGCAAGCGGATGCACATTTTGATATTATATAAAATCAATTTTTAATCAAAGGCAATTAAAAAAATGATACACAAATTCATAGTTCTTAGTTTTGGCATTTTGCTTCTGTATATTAGTATGAGCTATGCCGATACACAGGTATATTGTGGTGATTATGATGACAGAATGCAATATTATGAATTAGCTAGTTCTAATAATAAAACTGTAACTGATGATATAGATTATTACAAAAAATTAGCAACAGGTATTTGCTTAATTTAAATAAGAAAATATTTATCTTTTTTTTTAAAATGCTTTTTGATAATTTACCATCTTTCATATTTTTTCCACCGGGCGGCGATTCTTTTTTTCTTCCGGGAGGGCTGGCTATCGCAGCCAACGTCCACCGGCAGGATGCCATGTCGCCTTATAATACCTAACACTAAAGTGTAAGCGGCATGGCAGCCTGCCGGTGTTGATGATTGTAAACTGGTACATTCCAAAAAATCTGCTTTTATTTAGCGCGACATTCTTATCTTTGCTCTCAATCTCTTTATTATTGACTTGAATTCCTTCAAGTCAGAGAAGTCTTTCTGCATGAAGCCTGTAGTTAATTCTCCAACGACTGCTGCCACAACCGCTGTTATGATTGCACCTATTATCGTTACGGTCTTTTTTGAAGTTGATGGATTTTTTACCAACAATTAATACAGGAGTGAATATTATGAAATTAAAAGTACTCGTCTGAAGTACCATGGCATGTTTTCTGCTTTCTTTTCAGAGTGTTTTTTCGGAAAGTCCCAGGGAATTATTTGATTCCTATATCGGATCTTGAAAATTCAATCGTTTTCATGTAATAACATCCGAAGCCGACGCACTGGCACTTGCAGAACGACCTGTCTATAATCCAAATGATGTAATTGTGACTAAAGCTTTAGAGGGCAATCAAATACTTGCAAGGTTTGCAGCAAAAGAGACTCAAATGTCAGTTAAGCTTGCTGAAGACGAACGCTATACTGCAGATCTTTACATTTTCCCGGGAGCAAATGATTCCGATCCATTCAGCTTACCAGTAGTATTTCGTGATGCTTTTGATCCAAAAGACGGTAGAAATGTGGAAGAAATCCAGGCAGTGGACGAATACTACCACCTTCTAAGGAATGGTCCTTATCGCAGAGTCACCATACACACTATTCAGTGTTTTGATCAGGAAGATGCAACAGGTAACGACGATGTTCAACTAGAAGTGATATCAGATGGATCCAAAGTTTTTTCTTTGACTCATTCCATTGATGATATTAAAGCGGTTCAGAAAGAGGATCTTGATTACATCTGGCAAGTAGACCGGTCGTTTAATCTCTCAAATACTCTTGAATTCAAGATTTACGAAACTGAGATTTTAAGTTCCGACAGTAAAGATTTTCTGGGTTCTTTTAGTGTTTCACATTCTTCTGAACCTGGATTATACAAGGAATTTCTTGTAGATAATTGGCATAAAGGTAATTTGTTTAATTACGGTATTACATATAATATCGAAGATATAGATGTCACACCTGCTCCAGTAAGGCCTGGTGTAAAAAGAGTCAACATCAGCCGTCTTATTGTTCATGAACAGCAGGATGGAACCTTTAATGACAAATCACGTATCCGTATCTGGGCCGACGGAAATAAGGTCATGGATGAATCCAAATCCATGGATGACCTGCACGTCATTGGAGCACAGGACAATGGTCATGTCTGGACAATTATCAGAGTTTTTGAGTACACGAACTCTTTAAAGATAGATGTCCGGCGGATTGCTGCCGGACTTAATTGTGTAACCTGGTAAAAGAGAGTACGTTTTATGGTCTGGTTAGAACAATGATACGTCCATCACCAAAAGTGGTGTCAACCTTGTTACCTGCGACATCGGTAAGACCGGTAAAGTCAATTTCAAGAGTGTCATATGAGCCATCTTTATCTCCATCGTCTAGCACCTCCAAGACACCGGATCGCAGACCTGTCCAGATCCATCTGACATTAGTTTCCGCTACTTTGTAAGTGGAATCACCTCTCATAATTTCATATACTTGATCAAAATAGCTTGCTTCGATAACCTTAATAGCAGGCTTCTTGGTTGTATCCATCGGTTCGGGCAGATAGTTCATTGAAACAGGGATATCAACATACTTGGCCATCATGCCTATGTTATTAAATCCACTATAGGTGATTGTATTGCGAATAGTGGGAGGCATCTGGTCCTTTACCGTAAGCGCAGTAGCTGTATTTAGAGGAGAAATTGTGGTGCTGTTTTCTCCAAGTACGATAAATTTAAGCTGCTTTCCAGAATCGAAACTTCCAGAAGTGTTAATAGTGACAAAAGTATCGTTTGCGGTCCTCAGAAAGATCCATGATGAATCGGATGGTCTTTTCTGGTAAATCTGATAATTTAAAGCATTAGTCAGTGGTGACCATTTAAGAGTAATCGAAGTGGTGTTGAAATCAACAGTGGTATCTCTGAGCGCATCCAATGCCACAAGATTAGTCACATTGCCTAATGCACCAGATGTGATAGGTTCGAAGTCACGGAGAAAGAACTCGGTATTGACAAGCGGTTTGCCTGAAATGCTGACAATTCTATTTACAGTCAGGGTATAAGTTTCAAATGGGTCCCAGTTACCATCATAAGGTCGGATAACAAGCCTTTTATTGCTATTTTGCCAGTCCTTTTGAATCAGAATCCGGCTTACTTGGTTATCGATGAAAATATCGTCCTGGCTCAACTTGCTGATATCAACAGCTTCGGAAAATTCCAGCACTATGGAATCGGATTTGGTAAAAGTTTCAAGATTATGGCTCATGACTATGAAACTGCCAGTGGTGTCTTTTTTCAGAATGATATTTTCTGCCTGGATTGTATCTCCGGCCGATTTGCCATTAAAGGAGAGTGAAATATATTGAACGTAAGAGAAGTTTCCGTCGCTAAATGGACGTGCGGCGATATTATACTTTGTATGTTCAGATAGATTAGTAAAGATGTAGGTGCCGTTTGCGGAAGTAGTGGTTTTCAGCGGATTCTGAAACTTTTGATCTTTGAGACTAATAAGCTGACATTCAATCATAGCACCATTTGCCGGATAATATTTGCCCTCTTTTTCATAAAAAATATTGCCTCTTACAGCAGCACCCTTTTTTGCCAGGAAAAATTCATCGTTTGATTGGTTCACTATGGGAACGGTATTGCTGTTTGGATCTATGGTTAAACTCAACTGGTCGTATATTTCTTCAAAACCGGCTTTACTGCAGGTGATTATGTAGTCACCAGGTTTAATGGAATCAAAGACTACTGTGCCTTTTGAGTCCGTAAGAGATGAGTCTACACCGATGATACTAACTGTTGCGTCGGAAACTGGAGCCATTGAGTGAATATCAAACACTTTGAGAATAACTTTGGCCTCTGTAAGTGCCTGCTCGTAATCGATTTTTTTGCTGGAATCAACAGGAAGCAGGGTTCTTTCACAGTTCAGATTAAGTAAAAAACAGACGCATGCAAGCAGAGCATATGTATAAGCCCGTATCTTACGCATTATTCCTCCTTCTGGATTTATTGAAACAGTAATACTTTTTGGTTATTATTTTGTTTGCATTAGTCATTGATGAAATATTAATCCTATCAAGAATATTGTCTGATGAAACGCAACTTAATATATATTATATATATAAGTTTGCAAAAATAAATTTATAATTTTAAACGCTTTATTGGAAGGAATGTACCATGCACAGTATAAGGAGTTGTATCCTATGTTTTGTAATGGTATCGGTATTTGTTGCTCAGAAAGCAGAGTCGCAGGTTCCGGCTACATCAGAAAAACTTTTAAAAACCGGTATCGGTTTTCAGTTGGGTGTCAGATTTCATCAACCAGATCAGGTAAATCAATATATCACTGACCTCAATGATGCTTTTCTTCAAGGGTATATTACCGGTCCGATCGAAAAAAAGAGTCTGGGGCCTGGGGTGTTTCTAAGTGTGAACGGAATATTCGATGTCGGTCCGCTTTTCAGTGCAGTACCTTTTGCTCAAAGCATGTGGGCAGGAAAGCAGATGTATTTCACAGGTGGTCCGGCAGCAAACATTCATGTAAATAGCTACACTGCTATGGGGGGGCTTAACCTGTGGCTACGCGTAATTAATCAGGAAATCTTAAAACTAAGAATCGGTGCGGGAGTATACGGAACATACAGCTATGTTACTACTACCGGTGATGTGTTACACCGCAGGATTAAAGGAAGCGGAGCTGGTGGAAGAGGACTTCTGGGAACTGAGTTTCGATTAAATGAAAAAACCGTCCTGACATTTGATTTTGGTGTACCTTTCGGTAAATCCAAACTTTATGCAACTGATCCTATGAAAGTTGACGGCGTTGCAGTGAAATATCCCAATAAACTGGACCATTTCGGCTTTGAGTTGTCCCCTGGAATAGTGTTTTATTTCTAGCAGAGTGTCGGAATTGTATTAGTTTTGAAATCGGGATGTGAATTCATCCCGATATGAAGTTTGCCCTCCCGGAAAATGTCTGGCCCAAAAACTGTGCTTAGCTTCTTTAACGAAAACCCCATATCTTCTTTTATCGATGAGGCGAAAATTCTGAAAGAAATAAAATATGAATGTTGAAAGGGATTGTCTGTCACTGTTTAGAGCCCTTCTGACTGGGATTCAGGGAAATACCTATCCAGATAGATCATCTCTCTCTTGTTTCCAGCAGGATTGAAGATGAGTTTGTCATAAGAAACCGGGCTTGATTATTAAATTTTTAATGAAAATTGGTTAAAAAAACGGAAGATCTTCGGCATGATGGTTATCTGCCCAGTGACCGGAGATGAAAGCTTAAGAATTAAAAAATCAACTCTGGGAGACGGGTATTTTTCTTGATAGGCAGTACAGTTGCAAATCAATCCAGCTAATGCTTCGCTTGGAAAAGATCGTAGTACTGGCTGATTCTCCGTATCGGTGGATGACCACCAAATTAGACAGCAAAATGAATGCAGTACAAACAACTGTTTTGGGATAAAAAAAGAGAGTGGCTATTGAAACCACTCCCTAAATTCAGAATAAATTATTAATCAAAACTATTTAGTCTGGCGTTCGACAGTTTCCTTATCGATGTTTTCGCGAAGTGCATCCTTGAATGATCTATCTAGACTGATAGGATCAGCATTTGGATCATCGGTATCGATAATGTATACGGGTGTTGGGTTATCCAGATATCCCACAACTTCGGCATTATCGAAAACGAAAGTTTTGCTTTTGCCGGAGAGTACAGAGACTTCCTTCTTTTCCACCCATCCGATAGTGCCGTCGGAAGTTTTAATTTTATGCATATCTCTTTTGCTATCAAGCACCTGCAAGCGATCGCTGGTGCCTACAGTCTGAATGGCTTCTTCGTATAATTGACGGGTATCGCTTTTGTAGACCTTAACTCCCTCTTTAACCGGCTGTGCAATTTTTTGTGCCGAAGCAAAAAAGGTAATGGTCGAAACCAGCAACACGGTCCATCTAATTAATCGCATAAATTTGCTCCTTTTTATGATACTACCCAACTTAAGGGACATTTTCGTTTATTATATCATAGTATAATAAATTCTCATATTGAATGCAACAGCAAAGAATAAATTGTTTTAGGCAATGCATAAAGACTACTCCTGAAAGCAAAAATCCATATCTTTAACTGCTTTGGTTTCATCCAGGCGACCCACGGGAGAACTGGTTGGTGCCTGGTGCAGAGATTGTGGATCTGTTTTAGCCAATAATGCAATTTCTTTCATAGAATCAATAAAAAAATCCAGGGTCTCCTTACTCTCAGTTTCTGTAGGCTCTATCATCATGGCCTCTTTAACGATAAGGGGGAAATAAATGGTCGGAGGATGTATTCCCCGGTCAATAAGAGCCTTGGCAATATCCACTGCATGAACTTTACTTTCTAGCTGCCTTTTGGCACTTAATACACATTCATGCATACAGCTCCTCAAATAAGGCACGTCATAGAAATCTTTAAGAGAATGCAATACATAGTTGGCATTAAGCACTGCGTTTTCACTTACCTCTGTTAATCCCTTTGCTCCCATAGTTAAAATATAGGCATAAGCTCTAAGACATATTGCAAAATTTCCATAAAAAGGCGCTATATACCCAATGGATTTTGGAAAGTCGTAATTTAAGGCATAAGTGCCATCTGAACGCTTTATAACTCGAGAAACCGGCAAAAATTGTTCCAGATGTTTTCTTACTCCAACCGGCCCAGCCCCCGGTCCCCCTCCACCATGAGGAGTGGAGAAGGTTTTGTGCAGATTTAAATGCATCACATCAAAAAGTGCATCCCCTGGCCTGAATTTCCCCATAATCGCATTTAGGTTTGCCCCATCGTAATACAGTTGGGCATCATATTTGTGGGCAATTGCTGCAACTTTTTCTATAAACGGATTAAATAAACCCAAGGTGTTAGGGTTTGTGAGCATGATTGCCGCAGTTTTCTCACTAATAGTTTCTTCCAGTGCATCAATATCAAGGATTCCATTCTCTTTAGTGGGAATGGAGGTGACCTGAAAACCGGCAATCGAAGCACTTGATGGGTTTGTGCCATGCGCTTCATCGGGAATAAGTACTTCGGTTTTGCGATTGCCTTTATCTTTATGATAGGCAGCGATAATCATCATGCCGGTCAACTCGCCATGAGCTCCTGCCATTGGCTGCAGAGTGTAAGCATCCATGCCGGTAATCTCGCAAAGTAGCCTTTCAAGCTCGAAAAGCACCTCTAGTGCCCCCTGAGTCAGCATCCCACCACGACTAAGCTGAGGCAATAAAGGATGTAGCGATGAAAATCCTTCCATAGCTGCGATTTTTTCGTTAACCTTTGGGTTGTATTTCATCGTACACGAGCCCAGGGGATAGAGATTTGTATCTACACCGTAGTTTTTGCGGGAAAGCTCTGTAAAGTGTCTGACAACCTGAAGTTCTGAAAGCTCGCAAAGTTTAGCATCTTCAGTTCGAAGATATCTGCTTTGAATTGTATGATGAACTGGGACATCACTCTCTGGGAGCATAACCCCTTTTCTTCCGTTAACCGATTTCTGGAAAATTATTGACATAATACCGCCTCCAGCGCTTCTGCGAGCTTTCCGATCTCATATCTGGTTCTCTTTTCTGTTACCGCAATCAGCAGATAATTATTCATATCCGGATAGTAGCGCCCCAGTGGAAATCCTGCAGAAAAACCATAATCTATTAATTTAGCTACACACTCACCTGCATCAATTGGAAGCTTAACTACGAATTCATTGAATGTGGGGGAGGAGTCCATAACCTTAACCCCTGCAATAGCCTTGATTCTTTCTTTGGCATACTGTGCCTTGTCTGCACAAAGAGAAGCGACCTGTTTGATACCCTCTTTACCCAGTAGACTAAGGTATATGTGTGCCCGTAAGGCACAGAGAGCTTCGTTGGAACAGATGTTGGAAGTTGCTTTTTCTCTTCGAATATGCTGTTCTCTGGCTTGCAAGGAGAGTACGAAACCTTCTTTACCGTTAACATCCACTGTTCTGGCCACCATTCTTCCAGGCATTTTGCGGGCAAGCTTTTTTGTTGTTGCCATAAATCCCAGATAAGGTCCTCCAAAGGAAAGCGGGATTCCCAGAGACTGTCCCTCACCAGTAGCAATATCAAAGCCTTGTTCACCAGGGGATTTTAGAATTGCAATGGCTATGGGATAGACCGATTGAACTGCAAGCATCCCAAAAGAGTGAGCTTTCTCAACGATATCACTGTGGTCATCGATTACTCCGAAGAAATTGGGATTCTGGAGAATAACTGCAGCAGTTTTGTCATCAAAAGCACTAAAAAGGCTTTCACGGTTGCTCTGACCGTCCGAAACAGGAATTTCCACCACTTCAATAGACAAATTAGCGGTGTAGGTGTGAAGAATTCTTCGATAGATAGGATTTACACCGCCATCAACGATTATCTTTCTTCTTCCAGTAGTGCTGATTGCCATCTGGCAAGCTTCATACAGAGCCGTTCCGCCATCATAAAGCGATGCATTGGAAATCTCAAGTCCGGTCAATCTGCACATACCGGTCTGATATTCGTAAATGGACTGCAAGGTTCCTTGAGAGAGTTCTGGCTGATAGGGGGTATATGCTGTATAGAATTCGCTCCTTGAGACCATCGCATCAATCGCTGCCGGGATAAAATGGTCGTAGAAGCCACCACCGACAAAGTTTATTAGATGGGAATAGTTCTTTTTGGACAGCTTTTCAAAGTAGTTTACCAGTTCGGGTTCCGATTTACCTTGAGGCAGATTAAAGGAATTTGGACGGAGGTTTTGTGGTATATCAACGAAAAGATTTTCGATGGAATCAGCACCGCATACTTTGAGCATTTCGCGGCGCTGTTCATCGTTATTGGCAATGTAGCTCATTCTTCTGACTCCAGAAATTTCTTATACGCATCCGCATCCATCAGCTCTGAAATTTCATTCTGATTAATATTATTCAATCTAAAGATCCAGCCTTTGCCGTAAGGGTCATTGTTTACATCCTCAGGAGTTGTTTCGAGCGTTTCATTGACTTCCAAAACAACTCCACTTATCGGAGAATAAAGATCACTTGCAGCCTTAACAGACTCGATAACACCACATTCACCGCTTTTTTTCAGTTTGGTACCAATTTTGGGCAGTTCGATGAAAGTGATATCCCCAAGAGAATCCTGAGCGTGATCAGTTATCCCCACTATTGCTTCATTATTATCTTCGATTTTGACCCATTCATGAGTCTTTGCGTACATGCGATCTTTTGGCGCCATTATAACTCCTTTTTTGGAAAATTATCGTTATTCATAAGTAATTTGCCAGATTTTCACGACCAGTGGCCTTTTTATAAAAAGGTGTCTCTGTGATATTTCCGGTTAATTCACCTCGATCAGTTTTGACAAGCACCGGCTGCTCATTAACAGCATATGATGAAAGTACATAACCCATGGCAACTGCCTTTTGAAGTGATGGTGAATAACTGCCACTGGTGAGATAACCGATTTCTTTTTTGTCGGGGCTGAGAATTTTGTCTCCATGTCTGGCAGCCCTTCGGCCTTCCAGCACAATTCCTTTAAGGCATTTCTTTATGGCAGAGGAGTCAAGGACCACCTCTGAACCGATGAATTTCTTATTTGCAATAGATCTGCTCAGACCGCTTTCTGCGGCATTTGTGTCCGTGTTGAGTTCATGTCCATAAAGTGGAAAACCCATTTCCAATCTCAGAGTATCGCGAGCACCAAGTCCTGCAGGAGTGGCACCCAGGCTAATGCAGTCATCCCAGAATTGAAGAGCAGATTGTGGACTGAGGTAGATCTCAAATCCGATTTCACCTGTATACCCGGTTCTACTGATCAGGACCTGTTCGCTTTTATAATGGTTATGCTTGAAATGGTAAAATTTCATGCCAGCAATTGGGTCATTGATAAGTTTCTGGAGAATTTTTGCAGATTGTGGTCCCTGGAGATCCAGTTTTGCAGTTTCGGCAGAGAGGTTGACTACTGACGTAGAAGATGAAAGATGCTCTTTAATCCATTGAAAATCTTCGCTTTCGGTAGAGGCGTTTACTACCATGTAGAATCGGTTTTCATCCATGCGGTAAAGAATCTGATCATCTATTACTCCGCCTTTTTGATTGCAAAGAAACCCATATTTGCATTGTCCGATTTTAATGGAAGCCACTGAACAGCTCAGCAGATTTTCCAGATCAGTGATCGATTGCGGACCGCTGATAAGAAATTCGCCCATGTGGCAGGTGTCAAAGATAGCCGCAGCATTTCTGGTGGCTTCATGCTCCTTTATGATGCCTTCGTATTGCATGGGCATAAGATATCCACCAAAAGGACTCATTTTGGCATTCAGACTCGAATGCTTATCGAAGAGTATGGTTTTTTTCATAAAATTTCTGTTCAGATAGAGGATAAATAGAGAGTGATTTATAATGAATCTCTACGTGATGTTGGTAAAGAAACATAAGCAACGACCCATAAAATACAATGTTGAGAGGTGGGCTGGGAAGTTAAAGTTAAGGCCCCGGAGTTTAGAAAGTGGCAAAAGAAGAGAAACAGGCTCCGGGGACAGCAATATCATGTGTGCGTTATCACAGAATCATCTGGCAAGTACTGCCTGACCTACGCTCTCAGCCCTCTCTTTTCCTTCCAGATATTTTATAATTGCCAGCGAAAAATCTATTGCAGTTCCTACTCCACGGCTGGTGATGATATTTTCCCACGCAGAAACCGCCAGTTCAGAAATCACTGTTTCGGGCAGATCAGCTTCTACTCCCGGGTAACAACTGACCTTTACTCCTTTAAGAATTCCTGCTTTGGAGAAGACCTGCGGAGCGGCACAAATCGCTGCGCATAATAGTTTCTGTGAATTGGCTTTTTTTACCAGTGATATTACATTGTCAGAATTGCTCAGATTAGTGGTTCCGGGCTGGCCACCTGGTAAAATTATTCCATCATGAATTAAAGTATCAGGACTAAGAAGCGAGTCTGCTTTTATGGTTATGCCATGCGCTCCCTGAATCTCCATCGATTCCAAACCCAGTACACTGACAGTGATATCTGCTCTTCTGAGCAGGTCAATAAAGCTTACTGCTTCAATTTCTTCAAAACCTGTTGCAAGAACGGTAATTACATGAGACATTTTGCATCCTCCTCACAGTTTAATTTTTATAAGGTTGGCTGTTGAAAACCCCGGAAAACAGGATTGCTTCATCAGTTCAAGACACTCTGAAGCCTCAGGATGGTATGTAGGAATTTTTTTAACCGGCATCTGATTCACCCTTGCAAAACAGGGAGTTTGGCCTAAGGGCGACCTGATAATAAGAGACTGCAGGCCTTTTGTGCTAACCAGCAGTGTGTCTTTTTTACACACCACATTGCACATCTGTGTGGATTCATTTTTAAACTTCCAGTCAAAGACGTTGTCCGGGTAATTAGGAAATTCAGGAACGAATCTGAAATTAATACTGGTAAACACAGGGCGTGACCAGGTGCGAATAAAATTGCACAGAGTCCCAAATTCCTGCTCTCTGTAATCAAAGCCGTGACCCTGATCAGGATAGGTCTTTGAAATCACCTGAACTCCACTTTTTTTCATATGTTCCAGGAACCGGTTTATTATTTCCAATGAATAAAGTCTGTCATTTCCTGCATTTACATTATAAATTGGTCTCTGCATCAGATTTTCAGGAAAAAGTTTCATCCCAACCATAGGAAGCAAGCCGCCATAGCCTGAGACTGCAAAAAAGCCGGCAAAAGGTGCGTAGATCGCATTTGCCGCAGCCCAGCATCCTGTTGCTCCATCAGACACCCCGGCTAGAAATACTTTGCTGCTGTCGACAGGGTAGTGAAGAGTCATAAAGCGAAGTGTCTGCAGTATTCTATACATTCCATTTGAGCTCCACCACCGGGCACTGGCACTAGCAGACGGGCTGGCCAGAAATAGTTGCATACTGTCGGCCAAAGGTGCAAGCATTTCAAAAGCACCTGCTCCTTTGGTATTTACTGTTGTACCGGTACCACCATGAAGATAAATTATCAAAGGGTAAACTGAATCCGGTTTTATATGTTCAGGAGTCTTATATCCCAGCACATAAGCTGTGTTGGACGAATCATATAAAGTCTCTGCCTGTGTGCCGGTTGCTGAGAGCTTTCTGATATCTTTGATCAGTGAGTCTATTGTTTCACTGGTAATAGAGGTGAGCCTGGCATTAAATTTAACTGATGGATTAATAAACCAGGAACTGAAAGTTTGAAGATCTGCTGGTATCTTTTTTTCACACTGGACTAAAGCTATTATAAATATAAGAGGGGCTACAGTTTTAATGTTTATTCTGAATAATCTTTTCATAGTATTTTTCATCACTATTAATTGGTATTACCCTATCCAGGCCTACTATTGACAACATTTCAGCAATATTAGTGGCAGCCCCGAAGATCATGGAACTAGAGCCTTTTTCCTGAAGCCTTTTTTGAAAATTTGCCAACAGAGTAATAGCACTGGAGTCAATATGAGTTACATTGCTTAGTTCGATGGCTACTTTCAGATGTTGGTGTTTTTCAGCCTCGTCAAAGGCCTGACGAATTCGGATCAGATTTTTAATTACAAATTTTCCATAAAGAATGATGATAAACCAGTCATCTGTTTTGTCTGTTCTGGGTAATTCGTCTTCTATTTGCATACTTTTAAAAATACATGTCGGGGGCGTACTTGTTTATAAGATAATTTTTAAGAAAACGCAGCAGGTACTAACGGAGAATCTGTAAGTATGAATGTAGAAAAATGTGAAGTTCTTGAGGTTTTTTATTAACGGTTTTAAGGTTCATGGAACAAGAGTACTAAATGTGGCTGGAAAGTATGCAATGTGGTGTACAGGTTCACTTATCAGACCATAAGTAATAGCAGAATCTGAGAAGCAGAAGCTTATCTTCTGGCTCTTTGTTTCGATTCTGAAATTTATATCCTGACTGCTGCATTTAAAACTGGTGAGTAGATTTATTGTTTTTTCAGGGTTGGCTGAAAGGTTAAAGGGAGGTGTTCCTGATGGACGGTTTATTTTTTTCGTTGAAGTATCCGGGTAGATCTCAATAATTTCAGAAGAAGAGCGATTGTTGAAGAAAAGGATTTTTTCTTCATGAACATTTCTGAGGTGGTGCTTCCAGGCCTGTATTGAATAGTTATACAATCTTTTAAATTCGTAGCCGGAGTCGCTACTTAAGATCCAGATTCCTCTGTGAGGCCAGCAGACAGCAACGACAGTGCAGTTTTTTGAACTGAAACGCTCCAAATTGATTTCATCGTAATTTGTTCTAAAAAGAGAAATTGCTGGGGAAAAAAATATTAATATTGGTAAACACCATCTTAAGTAGCTCAGGGTGTATTCTTTATCAATGGATATCAAGCCTATTAAAAAAAACAGATAACCGAATAACGTTTCTGCATAGGGCTTATCCAATTGTACAACACTCCAGGGAACCCGATCCGCCAGCTTCGAAACCCAGATAAGCAAATCCATCATAAGAGCTGGAACTTTAACACAAGCGGAGCTTATGGACGGAACTATTGATTCAAATAAAAGGCAGATAAAAAATGACCACATATTCAGAGTCATTATACTTACAGCAATCAAATTTGCCAGCAATCCAAAAATTGAGATCGATCCAAAGTGAATGATTAAGACTGGTAATGTGCTTAAAAATCCGGAAAATGAGATGTTGAATGTTGAGGTGATTCTGGACAGGACATAATCGGCTGTTACGGACTGAATTTTTGGGACTAAGCGGTTCAGAACCGGTGATAAAGTAATAATGCCGATTGTGGCAGAGAATGATAGCTGGTAACCGGGTAAAAAAAGACTTTCAGGAGAGTGAAGAAGCCACAATGTGCCGGCAAGTCCTATTGATTGCAGAGAATAGTTTTTCTTTTGAAATAATAATGAACCAATAATAAGGGTAGCCATGATTGTAGCCCGAAAAAGTGACGGGATAAATCCGATAAAAAGCTGATAGAGCCAAAGTACTGCCAGCGCTGCTAAATGTCTTACATTGTTTGTTACAGGAAAAAGTGCCAGAAAATAGTAAGTTGCAGCAATGAGCATGCCTGCGTGGAGCCCTGAGATTGCCAGAAGGTGGTAAATACCAGATTTCCTAAAACTTTCCTTTATTTCATCTGTAAGGTATTCGCTTTCTCCTAAAAAGGAAGCCTGAAGAATTGCACGATGGGCTGGATTGTGAAAGCGATCCAATACAGTAAGGACTCTCTCTCTGAATTGTTCTGCAACTTTTGTCAGAATATTGGGAGATGATATGATGGAGATAGAGTCTACTGTCATTTTAGCCCAAACACCTTTGGATAACAATATTCGTGATTCATTGAAATCCCAGTGTCTCAACGCTTTGCGTGGTGCACTGCAATGGCCGTAAACTGATACTTTGGCACAGGAAACCGGACTTACTTTTCCTGTGCACTGGATAAGTTTTCCTTTCAGTTTATTTACCGAATCGAAGGAGGCAGTCTCGCATTTAACAAGAAAACGGTATCCTTGTTTTACAGGAACTGGACTGGAGATAATATCACCTGATATCATGTGGCCGCACCGGAGAGTTTGAGGCTTGTTTAATAGAGATGAGATGCTGAGCTGTTCAGATGATCGAAAAATACAGAACAGTAAAGAAAGGAGGAAGAAAACTATAAAGCGGATTTTTCTGGAGGTGAAAATAGCTGCAAAATAGAAAGAAAACATTGCTGAAATAAGTTTAATGGTGTAAAATTGATGCATTGAAGGCAGTATTTTTAATGATTCGGTTGGAATTAAATCAACTGTAATTACGCCCATTGAAACCGCCGCCCAGCTTATAAGCCCTGGAAAGCGTGACCAGATGGTTAGTCGCGGAAAGATACTGGAGAACCAATTATACAATCCAGTAATATTTTTCATCAATATTGAGGTCTCTATGTGAAAATAACGATCCTTAGCTAACCCATATGCTGATCAGAAATTCTTCAGATAACAACAATCTTCTCACTTAATAGAGATCACAGAACTGTTAGTTTGTTAGCGGAAAGCTTGAAATTGGAAAACTAAAATGAAATTAAGCTGGGAGAATAACACTAATATAATTGGTTTTTCGCCTTATAGTGAATATACCAACACGGGTATTTTTCTCATGTTGTAGTGGTATTAACCGGAGTGCTAAAAATCTGATTTATGGAAAAAACAGGTACTACGATTTTAATTGTTGATGATGATTGTGAAATCCGGCAGATGATTTCTGATTTTCTCAGAGACTGTGAATCTTATAATGTACTGGAAGCTGAAAATGGGAAACAGGCTCTTGAGATACTAAAAAATAATAAAGCCGATTTGGTTATCTCTGATATTAATATGCCTGAAATGAAGGGCTTTGACCTGCTCAAAGAGATAAAAGAAAGATTTCCGCTGATCAAAAGAGTGCTGATAACAGCTTACAACGTTGAAGATTATCTTAATCTGGCTTTAAAGCATGACATCGGTAACATACTTGTAAAAAGTGTACCTTTTAATTTTTCCGAATTCACCTCAATAATTTCTTATCTGCTAAATGGAGATATATTTGGTTTATCCCACTATTTTGATGAATCGGTTTCAGAAAAAAAGATGAAGATACGCAGCTCAAGAGCTCTGGATAAAGATGCAGAATTGATTATCGATCAGCTCGGACCTATCGATCAGCCCAAATGTTTAGAATTAGTTATTGTTGAATTGCTTACCAATGCAATATTTTATGGAATCCGCAATGAAATGCCGGATAAAAAGGAGTTATGGTCTCATGATTTTCTGCTTCCCGAAGAGCAGGCAATTAAGGTCTCTGTTGCCAGAGATGACCATAAGTATGCCATTTCGGTAAGTGATTTTGGGGGGAGGCTCAAAAAGTACGATATTCTTTACTGGCTAAATCGGCAGATTAGCTGTAACCAGGATGGATTGCCGCTGGGACTTTATGATTCCCATGGCAGGGGTTTTTTTATTGTCCGCAAGTATATTGATCGACTCATTATTAACATTGATCAGGCTCGCAAAACCGAAATAATAATCATTAATTACTTCTCCAAAGTATATAAAGGGTATAAACCTCTTTACATAAATGAAATATGAAGTTCAATTCAAAAGTACCGGCAAATATTGCACCGGGAACCAGATTGATTGATTATCTGGTGCAAAGATTTACCTATCATAACAGGGATGAGTGGGAGGAAAAAATCAAGCGTGGAAAAGTCATGCTTGACCAGAGCTATCCTCTAATAAAAGAGATGCTAAATCCCGGAATGATGATTATCTACGATCCGGGAGATTTTCAGGAGCCTCCGGCCAATCTAGATTATTCGATTTTATTTGAAGATGATTGGTTTCTGGGAATCAATAAACCAGCCAACCTTCTGGTACACCGGGCAGGAAAATCTTTCAGAAATAATCTTATCTACCAGCTTCGTCATGTCCACCAACCCCCATTCAGCAATGCCCATACTGTTCACAGACTGGATAGAGACACTTCAGGGGTGATACTGGTTGCAAAAAACGCTGAAGCCAGGGCTGAAGTTGGTAAACAGTTTATGGAGTCACAAATAGATAAAGAGTATGTAGCTATTGTTCATGGAATCCCTGATATTTCAATATTTAAAGACATATGCTTACCAATAGGAAAATCAAAGAACTCTGAAATTACCTACAAATTTGGTGTAGATCCACAAGGCAAAGAAGCCTCTACGTTGCTTAAGGAGTGTGAAGCTCTTGGCAGTTGTCATTCCATGCTAGTTGTTAAACCACTGACTGGAAGAACTCATCAGATAAGAATTCATCTTGCTGCAATCGGCCACAAAATAGTAGGGGACAAGCTATACGGGATGAGTGAAGAAGATTACATCAGATGGAGGGACAAACCAGAAGAAAGAAACGATGAATTGCAGTTTCCCCGCCATGCACTGCACTGCAGGATGATGTCCTTTTTTCACCCTTATATTAAACAGATGGTTTCACTGAAAGCAGAGTTGCCAGAAGATATGCTGGTATTGGCAAAAAAACTGAAGGAAATTTAAAGAAATAAATACGGGGCCTCCTGACCCCGTTTAACTCTTGCAAGTTATTTTTTCTTTTTTGCAGCTTTTGCCGGTGCTTTTGCCGATGCTTTTGCTGTGGTGCCTACAATTGCATCCTTGGCAGCTTTTGCGACTTTGAATTTAACAACCTTTTTAGCAGGAATCTTTATCTGCTCGCCGGTTGCTGGATTTCTTCCCATTCTGGCTTTACGCTGTACCAAAACGAGCTTTCCAAGCCCTGGCATAGTGAAACCATTTTTAGCTTCCTTGTATGCCAATTGTGCCAGTGTGTCCAAAATGGACTTGATCTGTTTTTTCGGAAGCTGAAGAGTTTCCGACAGCTTCGCGACAATCTGAGATTGCGTCAGGCTCTTTCCTGCCATGCGCTCTCCTTTTGTTGAAACAAAGTGGAAAATTGATACTGATAATTAATGAACAGAAGTATAAATCAGTGCTAATCTGTTGTCCAGAAAAATATGTTTTATATATTCATTTTTATACTGAAAACAGGGAGAATAATGCAATTCTATAATTATTATCACTATTTTTATTGGTTGAAGAATCAATTAAACTATGAAAGTATTGTTTAATATAATGTTTCTTTGAGTTAGCTTTTGAATAAAAAAGACATTAGTTGGGTTTAAAGAAAATGCTAAAAGGCCAACTTAAAATCAGTATATAAACCGGATTAGCCCCCGATCAAAACCTGTTTTATATCATCTGTAACTATTTATGGCAGAGTAAAGGGACTAATGAATTCGAGCTTTTAAGAGGTACTGCTAAAGGGGTATTTTAACTGTTTAGGAGGCTTATCCGGAACCAACCTTTACTTTGAAGAGGTGAGCTGCAGGATGTCCAAGCATCTATAATGAAAATACTATAGATAAAGAGTGGCCGTTGGTAATGGGCCGTTTCAAAGCAATTCGCATGGATCAGGCTGTTACTGCGGCCAAACACTATTTTGCTTTAGCGATTCAGCTATCCGCACCAAAAAGGTATTACAGAAAAGTGAATAGAATTTTGTATAAGCTGTGCATTGTTATCTTAGCCAGATTAGTTAAATCTACTCTGATAATTCTAACGATCATTGGTACATCCTTTCCGATCGGGGTTCATTTTATTGGTGATGCTCCTTCTTATCTAGATTCTCACCTTTCTGAACATGAATATAAACGTATAGCAAAATTGTTTGGACTTCCACAATCTGTCGATACTTCTGCGGTTGTTGTTACTTTTTATAAAAAAGCGAAAGCACCGGTGTTGGGGATAAAACTTCCTGAATGGGGTGGAGGTGGAGCTCTTGGAACAGATAGCATCTTTATTCCTATGGATGTTGAATATGCTTTTTTTCATCAGGATTTTCAGCGCATATTAACTCATGAATTGGTTCATCTGGTTATCAGCAGAAAATACGGAAATGTTAATATTCCACGCTGGTTTCATGAGGGAATGGCCATGGCCCTATCAGGTGAAATCGATTCGGATGCACCCATCACTTTGTCAAAAGCAGTTTTGAGTGGAAAACTTTTAACCCTGGATTCTATAAAATACGTAAACAGGTTTAAAAGAGATAAAGCTCGTTTGGCATATTGCCAGAGCCATTTTGCTGTTCAGTTTTTAATATTGCAATACGGACAGGATCTTTTACCGGAACTGCTTTCAGAAATCAAGGACAGGTCTTCTTTTGAGTCAGCATGTATTCGGGTTTTTGGACTCAATGGTAGAGAAATAGATTCTCTTGTAAATCAAAAAATAAAATCGCAATATCAGTTCAATTTTTTGCTGGATGATACGTTTTTCTGGTTTATTATTCTGATACTGGCAATAAGCGGATTTGTGGCTACTTTTTTACGTAAGAGAAAACGGATAAAAGAAATGGATCTTGAAGAAAAAGAACTGTGCCTTGATAGCCAAGAAGATCAATAGCAGGAGAAAATAAGCCCGGCAGGTTTAGATCATACTCTAGAAAATCATTCAAATAAAAAAAATGTCACAACTAACCTTTCAGACTGGTATATTTTCATTGAAACACAGGCTACTCTGTCTAAGTTTTTACTATCTCGGATGGATTAATTGAAGATGAAATGCACAGGGCTTGAGAAAACTGAGATCTTAAAGACTCGCCCAGGGTAATACATTTCCATATTAAGGAAAAAATACTGCCTTTGGGAAGTTCGCAGAGCCTATTCAATATTTGTGATGCTTAAGTTTTCGAAAGTCTCAGGATTCCAAGGCTTCGAAGAAGGTCACGTCAATCAAAGCAGTACACTTAAACAGTAGCTTTATACTGGATACCAGACGATTGAAGAATGACAGTGATAATCGTTTGATTTGGGTTTTGCTTTGATTATCTAAAAAAAATGCCACCAGGAGCTGCTGCTTCTTTCACAAAATTCGATTTTTCACTACTGTATATTTGGAAAAAATCATCTGCACCGTTTTTTGGGGAGGGAAAAAATGGATCTTTATGCAAAAAAAATATTAGGTTTTCTGCAGGCAAATCCAAATCTTGATCTGGAAACAGCAGATATTGCCTTTCACCTGAAGCTGGATGAACACTTTGTGCAAAATTACCTGAGTCAACTACTTCGTCAGGAGACAGTTGTCAACCGTAGAGATGCTTACGGCAGGATTTGCTGGTACACTCATGATGCACAACAGGAAATAGCCGTTATGGAGCCCATATCAGTTCGCAAACCTCAAAGCAATGTTGAAAAAGAGATTGGAAGTGATGAGTTTGATGATTTTTTAGACAATCAGGGAAAAAAATTGCCAATCTTAAAGGTTCTGTTTTTTGCGGCTCTGATGGCTGCCTTTGGTGCATTAGGTTATCTGGGTTTGGAGTCGATCAATGGTAAGATCAACCGGGTCTTCGATTCTATGAAACAAATATCTGATAGTGTTGTGGTTAAAACTGAATACGACTTGCAGAAAAATGAGTTTTCATCAAAAATGATGATAATGGAAAATGAAATAAAATCTCTTACCAACCTGGTTGACAGTCTTAAGACTGTTATAGTAAAGAGCGAAATGGAGAAAGTACCAAAAAGCAAAACGAATATGAGTAGGAGCAGAAAAAAACGCAAATAAACAAAGCCTCATAAAGAATCATCTATATGAGGCTTTAAAGCTTAAGTAGTCAAGCGCACAATCTTTTAATCTTTTAATTTTTTTATCTGTTTTCCGATATAATCCAGTTTGATAGAAATTGTATACCCCTTGTAACCTTCTTTGTTACGGATATTTTCGGGGACCAGCAGTGCTTCTACTGAATCCGCATCCTTTACACCGTTAACTTCAACTGGTGTGCACTCAACAACCATAGAACCGGTACGCGGTGCATAACTGACTTCCAGAATTGTGCCTTTGGGGATGTCGTTATTAAAAGCATCAGAAAAGGAATTATCTTCCCAAAGGGTTTCAATTTTTTCCCTCTCCAGAGTCTCTTCCACTGATAAACGATCTCCCTTTTTAATATCATTTGTAGGACCACAGCCTGTTATTGCAAAAACCAATATAGAGAAAAACAAAACCAATTTGGTTACCCTGAGCATTCAAACCTCCCTCATATTTATATTATTTTAAAAAAGAATCAACTACCCAGATTTATATAAATTAACACACTTCACCTTTAAAAACAAACTTTAGTGAAGAATCTTAAAACTTCGAGTAAAAAAAATGTTTTACTAATCTCATTTCTTGCATTATTATACAATTCAAAAGGTAATAAAGGCCATCTGTTCAAGATTTTTACCTGTTTTAGCTTTTTTCGAACAGGTCTGTACGAAAAAAACAGTTAAAAAGCCATTTAGAATCATCCAACACCAGCTATGATGCTGTAACAATAATACCTACTCCAAAATTTCGATTCTTCATTTTTCTATCCATTTTCCGATTGATCTGTTTTTTAATTGTGGTGGAAGCTAAGCAGCTAATTCTGGCATATATGATTTTACTCATACTATTTATTATATGTAATCCATAAGGGCAAAGGACTTGGTTAATGAAAAAAACTCTTGAACAGATGACTGCTGATGAGCTTGGAAAATTATTCCCCATCACACTTTCAGAGCATAAGGAAGAGTGGTCTGAATTTTTCAAAACAGAAAGTGAACAGATTTGCAGCAGAATTGGTAAGCATATGATCAATAGAATCGAACATATTGGAAGTACTGCAGTCGCTGACCTGATCAGTAAACCAACTATCGATATCCTGCTGGAAATTCAGAAACACACTGAAAGCAATATGGTTGTTGAAGTATTAAAATCCATGGATTATCAGTACATTCCCAAACCAGAAAACCCTTCTCCCCATATGATGTTTGTGAAAGGTTATACCACTGAAGGGTATAGGGGACAGACTTACCATATACATGTGAGGTATCCAGGTGACTGGGATGAGATCTACTTCAGAGATTATCTTAGAAATAATGCGTCAATAAGAAAACAATACGGGGAGCTCAAAAGGGTACTGGCCACAAAATATAGAAATGACAGGGACGGCTACACTGATGCCAAAACTGAATTTGTAAAAAGAACAAGCGCTCTTGCCAGACAAGAGTAAAAGGTTTTCAGGCAGCGCAAAAACAAGAATTACCGCCTGGCTATAGTAATTTGACTGCAATCCGGAGTCTGTTCGGATATATTTCCCCAGAGGTTAAAAAGGAGAAAAAACACCTCTGGGGAAAGAGCATGAAGAAAAAAGAAAAGATCTCGCAAAGTTAATGTTAATTGTACCCCTGTCCTGGACTTAAAAAAGCCAGATCTCTGCGATTTTCAAATACTATTTCGTTTTCATGGCAAAGGTGAAATCAATGTATGGAGAAACAGAAGGCTTCCCATCTCCAACTTCAAATTCTGTCAGATCGATTCCTAAATCAAAAAACAGAAATTTTGCACTTGGGGGATTAATTCGAATCCCAACATCAGTGTTAAGATAAAACTGACCACCTCCATAATTGGTAACGGAGGTTCCCACCTCCCAGATTATTGACCACATTTCATGAGGTGAACTCAAGAGTCCTAAATCAACGCCTGCTGAAAAATATTCCCCAATCTGAGTATGCGGTGTGATATTAAGTTGAAATGAACTGGAGCGGCTTCCAACAAGACCTATGGTAAGAAATGCCCCCAATCGTGGCTTATCCCATATTCCATGACTTCCATCCCCAATATGAATAAAATTGTAAGCCATACCTGCACCAACGGCCATATTGCTAAGCAGACCATATTTAGCGCCAAAATTGATCCTTCCGATATTATCTAGCAAGGACATCTGAAGCTGCAATTTAGCTGGCAGAGCAAACGAGATCTCGTGAAGTCCAAGCACCAGATGATATGCTGGGTTGACACTGGGGGTAGGGGTGTACATAAGGTGAGTGGGTTGTGATGGTCGAATGGTTTGTGAAATCGAAACCGTGGTAATCAAAAAAATGGTTCCTAGGCATTTGATCCAATTTTTACTCATGACTAATCCCCTCGAGACAGAGAAATCCGGCTCTGCTGTAAAATGGTAATTATGAGTCTGAGAATCCAAAGATTTCAACAGATTCAAATACTACATAAAAAACGTTGAACACAACAATATACATTTATGCGTTTAATCAGTCAAAAACTGTCCCGGCTGTGAACTACTAACCTAATGGGACGACTTGAAAAAATTCTAAAAGGATCGGAAGAACCTTTCTGGAGCACTTGAATGGTTTTCCGGGAGAGTTACTCTGCACTACCTTCTTCTTCTTTAGCGCTAATAACCATACTGTATAATCGATTTAAAACTGTATCGAGTCCTTCCCCGGTTACAGTACTCATGGTTAGCCAGTCTTGAGGCAGCTTCAGATTAGAGTCAGAAGGAAGCAGATCAGATTTCGAAAGAATAAAACATTTCGGTTTAGAGGCCAATTCCTGACTGTAATGTGCAAGTTCATTCAGAAGAATCTCTGCATCAGAGAGCGGGTCAGCAGAAGTTGCTTCTACAAGTATGGCCAAGATTTTGGTTCGCTCGATATGTCGTAAAAATCGAATTCCAAGGCCTTTGCCTTTATGACAATCTTCGATCAGACCTGGTATATCAGCCACTGTGAATGTATCGTAACCACCAGACATTTTCACAATTCCCAGATTTGGACTGGTGGTGGTAAAAGGGTAATCGGCTATTTTTGGCTTAGCCTTGGAAATCTTCGAAAGGAATGTGGATTTGCCAGAATTGGGTCTACCCACCAGACCCACATCGGCCAATATTTTCAGTACTAATCTGAGATTTTTTTCCTCACCTGGTTTTCCTGGTTCTGAGTGATCAGGATTGGGGTTTCTTGATGAGGTAAGAGCGCAATTACCTCTACCTCCTCTGCCTCCTTTGGCAATGACCACCAGGGTTTCTTCCTGCAAACAATCTATTAACAGATCACCACTATCCTTATCATAAATCACAGTGCCCAAAGGAACTTTAATGGTAATACTCTCACCACTTCTGCCTGCTTTATTTGAGCCTTTACCGTGTGCACCACGCTCTGCTTTATATTGCTGATGATAGGCTATGTCCTGAAGTGTATGGACCTGTTTTGAGCCGCTTACATAGATATGCCCTCCACGCCCACCATCACCTCCATCAGGCTTCCCTTTAGGTTTGTATTTTAAGCGCTCGTAAGAAAAGCATCCGTTTCCACCATCTCCTGCTTTTACAAAAATTGCTGTTTCGTCTATAAACATTTAAAAGTATTCCTTGTTAGTGAAAAATCAGGCAGAAGAACTTTTACTTGCAGAGCTTGAATTTGCTGATGAAGAGCTCCCGGTAGTGGACGAGGAGCTATTAGAGGAAGAGCTGCTCTCAGAGCTGGCTGAACGTTTATATGAATCAGAGCGGTAATCGGTGATATAGAAACCACTTCCCTTAAATAGAAATCCGGCACCTGGAGAGAAGAGCCGTTTTACCATACCGTCACAACCCGGGTTCTTACAAGATGTTAATGGCTCTGCACTGATACTCTGGAACTCTTCAAAGACAAGACCACATTTCTGACATTTATATTCATATGTCGGCATACGAAGTTACTCCTTATAATACCCACAAAAAAATTACGCTTGAAATTCCGGCGTATATCGGCTCTGAAAAATAATTACTGTCAATATAAGAAGCAATCACCTGCAGGTTTTAGTATTATTATTTACAATGGTTGTGCAAAAAGATCATAGTCTGAAGCTCCTATTATTTTTACACTTGAAATAGTACCAGTAGAAAAATCTCCGCTGGTCAGAAGCACTTTGCCGTCTACTTCCGGAGCATCTGATTGGGATCTGGCTTCAAAATTAAATGAAGGATCATCGCTGATATCATCGATTATAACTTCCAGAGTTGATCCGATTTTAGACTCTAAGATCTCTCTGCTTATCTCTCTTTGCACAAGCATCAGCTCTTCACATCTTTTAATTGCAGTAGCTATCCTTGGCCGTGGTTTTAATTCAAAGGCTTTTGTGCCTTGCTCGGCAGAGAATGGGAAAACCCCCAGCTTATCAAAGCGTGCAAATTCTATAAAGTCCAATAATTCCTTGAAATGAGTGTTTGTTTCACCTGGAAAACCCAGGATAAAAGAACTTCGGATTGAAGCATCTGGAACAATTGTTCTTATTTGCTCTATCAGCTTATAGGTTTCTTTTGTTAAAGGAGTTCTTTTCATGGAGCGAAGTATCGGCTCGGAGATATGCTGCAGGGGGATATCAAAGTAGGAGCAGATCCGTTTTTCATTTGATATCAGTTTCAATAGACTTTGATCTACATATCTGGGATGCAGATACATGCAGCGTATCCAGGGGAAATCGGTTTTTTCCAGCAGTTGCTCAAGTAGAGATGAAAGTGAGCAGCCGTAATCTCTGCCAAAAAAAGAGGTATCCTGAGCGACTAATATAAGTTCCTTTACACCGCTTTGATAGAGCCATTTGGCTTCATCAATTATTTCCCGGGATTCTCTGCTGACAAATCGGCCGCGAATACTGGGGATAACACAGAATGTACAACCGTGTGAACAACCTTCTGCGATTTTCAAATATTGAGTAGCCTGCAGCCCGCAAAGTTCTCTTTTAAAAGTTGATGGTTTCATCTGTTTGTAAAGGTTGCGGAGCAGCTCCTGCCAATCGTTGACACCGATCCACAAATCAACTTCCGGGAACTTATCTGCAACTTGTTTTCGGTATCTTTGCGAAAAACAGCCGCTGACAATCAGTGTCTGACAATGTCCGTTATTTTTTTTTGATCCAGCTTCAAGGATAGTATCAATAGCCTCTTGCTGGGCCTCTCTGATAAAGGCACAGGTATTAACAATAATTATATCAGCAATTTGAGGGTCTCTGGTCAGTTCAAAACCAGCGGATCTGAACAGATACAGAATCTTTTCGCCATCGATGATATTTTTACTGCACCCAAGGTTGTATAATGCTACTAGTGACATAAATAAAGAGGGGCTTTGCGATTGCAAAACCCTGTATTCCTATATTGGGAAGAGTAAGTTTGAGAAATTACCATTCATCATCCAGAGGGACCTCTGGAGTTGCGGATGTAGTAGATGGAGCGACGACCGGTTCAGGTTCAGCAGCCGGAATGGAAGGGGCCGGAGTTACCGAAGGTGGTGGAGGGTAACTTGCAGCCGGCATGCTTTGATCTTCTATTGGTGGTGAATTGTCTACAGCCGGAGCACTTTGGTCTGGAACTGGCGAATAGCTTTCAACTGGTGTGCTTTGTTGAGGAGCAGATGGGTAAGTTTGATAACTTTGGTACGATGAACCACTGTTGAAATCGGATGCCGGGGTTGTTTCACCAAAACCGCTTCCCTCAATTCCAATATTGTCATTAGATTTATTGTCTACCCAAAATTCATAGCCCATGGGTTTCAAGGTTTCATTTCCGAAATCTCTGGCTATAGAGATTTGGGCAAAACGTCCGATACGTACTCTGTAATAGGTACCGAAAAGCTCTGGAGTGGGGTTTTGTACTTCAGCGACATAAGCAGGATATCCCTTATCTTCAAGCTTTTCAGCCAGCCGCTCAGCCAAAGTTCGTGAACCGACAGTTGAAATCTGTACAACGTATCTGCCAGTGCTGGAGAATTGAGGTGGTTCTGTTGAGGAAACCGTGCTGTTGTAGCTGGAAGACTCTTGCGTTGAAGAACTAGTGGGAGTAGATGACTCGGGAGAATCAGAGTCTTCTTTATAAAACTCCTCGAAGATATCCGCAGTCGAAGACTGCGATTGAACAGTGTTTTTTGAAGATTGTGAAAATTCTGTGTCGCTTTGTTCTTTTTTCTTTGCACAACCCATAATAACCACAACTAAAAGAATTCCGGCAAGGAGCTTTCCGCGAAGCATCGTTCCTCCTTTATAATGTCAGCTTGACCGTTTTGCAATATTTCAATTTATTTACCAAATACTAAAATTACAATATTGGAAAACTTATTTCCATTAATTTTTCAATGATTTATGCTTACGGGATAAAGCGATACAAAATTTTTTAAAAAAATGCCTTATTGATCGTAATTATTTCACTTTAAAACAAGAGAATTTTCAATACGTTTCTTTAAGGAAAAAAATTGCATCATATTTTAATCTTTCGAAATCTCTCTGTCATTTCAGTCTCATCCTTGTCTATGCTTTTGAGAGGCAATGGATAGGCTTTTACTAGACAGACATTAGATATAATCAGCAAAAGATAAGCCTGAAAGTGGCCTAAAGCACTCCTTTGGTCGAAGGAAGTGAATCAGATGATCGGGGATTAATGCTGCAAGCTTCAGAAAGTGCTTTAGCAAAAGCCTTAAAGATTGCTTCAATTGCGTGATGACTGTTTCGGCCCCGAATCAAATCAACATGAATTGTGCACCGGGAATGATCAGTAAAGGCTTTGAAAAAATCGTGGATAAGGTCGCAGTCAAAATTCCCGATTTGCCGATCAGACAACTCCACTTCGTAAACAAGGTTAGGTCTCCCGGCAATATCCAGGCAAACTCTTGCCAATGCTTCATCCATTGGAACATAGCTGAATGCATACCTTATAATTCCTTTGCAATCACCTAAGGCTTTCTGTAAGGCAATTCCAAGAGAGATGCCTATATCTTCCACACTGTGGTGAAAATCCACTTCAGTGTCTCCTTTACAGCTTAACTTCAGGTCAAACAGACCGTGCCTGGAAAAAAGAGAGAGCATGTGGTCCAAAAAACCGTTTCCGCTGGCAATTTCATATTTTCCACTGCCGTCGAGGTTAATTTCGACTGTAATATCAGTTTCGTTTGTCTTGCGATTGACAACTGTTTTTCTGCTCATCTCCATAGCCTCATCTCTAAATGACTCGCCAATAACTTAACTTTTATAATGATCTTTTATTTGCTGGACTATAGCCGTAATTTTTTTTTCCAGTTCATTAAGCTCAAGTAACAGATAAACTATCAAAAACAAAATTCCAAAAATTGCCAGAATGAAAAAAAAAGTCCACATGAGTTTATCCCAAGGTTTAAATCTGTAAAATATTAAAGGGAACTGTTAAAAAAAAGCGAGTTAAAGTTTTTTTCAAGTTGAATCTGAAGCTTGTCACTTTCACAATCAAGCAGTCTGCCAAGCTCAGCAGCAGTATATTTAAGAAAGCCTGGGTGGTTCTTTTTCCCCCGGTAAGGGGCAGGTGAAAGATAGGGGGAATCGGTCTCGATTAAAATTCTTTCGATGGGAACTGATGGTACAACTGCTCTGATTTTTGCATTTCTGAATGTAATTATTCCTGAAAAAGAGAGATAAAAACCAGAATCGATTATTGCCTGCATATCATCGAAAGAGCCTGTAAAGCAATGAAACAGAACCCGCTTAATGCCAATGGAGCGGCAAATCTCCACCACTTTTTTTTCTGAACCGCGTGAGTGAACAACTGCCGGCAAATCTAGCTTAATGGCAAGATCAAGCTGAGCTTCAAGAAAAGGAATCTGTTTATCTAATGAGGGATATCTGGGATTAGTAGAATCTAATCCAATTTCACCTAAAGCAATGACCCGGGGCTTTCTAAGAAAGGATTCCAGTGATGAAAGCCAGTCAGAATTCTGACTGGTTACATCAAAAGGGCTGATTCCCACTGCTCCGTAAATATGATCAGAACTCTGACACTGCTCTGTAGCCGTAATCGCAGTAGGTAGATCGGTTGCAGTCGAAAGGATTATCTCAACACATGCATCAGAGGCTTCCTGCACTACTTTTTTAAGAGAGTCCGCTTCATATTCATACAGATGTGCATGCGAATCGATCCACATAGTTGAGTTATGGTCTAGAGACGCTCCTTAAACACCGAATTCCACTTTGAAAGAGTCCAGATAACCGGTTTGCCAGTTTTGTCCATTTTGAATGCAACTATTCCTGTACCTCGTACAGTTATTGGTTTCCCTTTAAAACTGTATTTAACAGTTGAATTGTTTCCTACATGGACGTTGAAACTGTCTTTGGCGGTAAAGACACGGCTCTGGTTTTTGGCAATGATGTTTTTCCATGAGGTGCCATCAGAGAAAACCTGAACCCATGCAGAATCACTGATCACATCAAGTTTCAAGCTCAATAAGCCGGCAGTGTCCAACGATGAATCGGCAAGCAGGGCTATACTGCTATCTGTTTGCTGAGGAGGTGCTTCAGAAAACAGGCTGTCATCGTCTGCAAGAGAATCAGTGAGGCTATCCTGTGTTACTTGCAGTGTGGAAGTTGTATCAGATCCGATAATAAAATCCTCAGGAGTGGAGATCCATCCTTTTTTGTTTGCCAGGA
This sequence comes from Fibrobacterota bacterium, assembly GCA_023412475.1. Classification (GTDB taxonomy): domain Bacteria; phylum Fibrobacterota; class Chitinivibrionia; order Chitinivibrionales; family Chitinispirillaceae; genus JAAYPC01. The sequence continues at coordinate 31,170 of JAEYNR010000012.1, forward strand.
AACTGAAACCAGCCAAGAGGGCAATAAGAATCAATACAATAAAAAGCATCGGACTTTTAGTCTCTTCTTTTTCCTTCATGCTTACTGTAATTTTTGAAGCGGTTTCTTTTTCTATGCTCATGCCCCGTTCCAAATAGAATTTTTTCAGGATCTCTTCTGAATCCAGGGACAGGTATTTAGCTAATGAGCGCAGATATACCCTTACATAAGGATCCGCAGGCAGCGATTCATACTCACTGGCTTCCAGTGCTTTTATGTATTTCACATTGAGTTTGAGATCTTTTGCAATGGTCTCTACGGTTATCCGCCGGGTAATTCTTTCCTTACGGAGTATATCTCCAACCCGGTCTCTTGAGAGATCCGCAGCATTGAGATCCGTTTCATTCTTCTCAGGCATTTGAGAGTTCCTTTCGGAAAATGAATTCATTAAACAGGCTGATCGTTCCGGATACCGGCAGCCCGACCACATTATAAAAGCAACCATCAATTCTATCTATAAAAATCATGGCTTTACCTTGAATTGCATAACTGCCGGCTTTATCCTGATACTCTGGGAAATGAAGATAATGCTCTATTTCCTGATCTGAGATGTGTCGAAAAAAAACCGACGTACTTACAACTGTTGTTCTGCAGAAATTTTCCTCTGCACAAAGCAGTGCCACACCGGTTATCACCTGATGCTTTTTCCCTGACAGACTTTTAAGCATTTTAAAGGCATCTTCACAACATGATGGTTTTCCTAAAATAACCGAATCATTTATTACCAATGTATCTGCGCTCAAAACTAATGACCCGGGGTTAGTTTCCGAAACAGGTCTTCCTTTAATTGATGCCAATTTCTGCAAAGACTCATTAAGGTTCTCAGGATCCAGATATGATTGTTCATTAAATTCTGTTGGGACAATAATATCAAAAGAAAATCCCATCAAAGAGAGAATCTGTTTCCGGCGCGGTGAGCCGGAAGCCAATATTACAGTTCTGCCAGGATTAAACCAGTAAGTCATAAATATAGTTAAACCGCTAATGATGGGACAATTTCTTCCAATGGAGCCAAAACGGTTGAAACATAACAACCTGAAAAATCAATTGTTTTACATTAATAAATATACCATTGTGGTATTTAAGGTGGAAGAGTAATATTGCGAAACCTGATCAATCAATAGCAATGCTGGTGTAGATAACAATTGTGCACAGACTTCCTGGAAAAAATTGTGCTCAATTGATCATCATTAGTAAGATGGGGATTTTGTGTGTGTAGCTTTTACGAGGAGTAATATTATAACCGGTGATCATATTAAGGGGCAGAGCTGGAATCTGCCCCCCCCGGGAGTTGAGTGTACTTTCTTAGAAGACTTCGCCTTCTACCTGTGTACCATTTTCATATTTAGCTCTGGAGCGAACTTTGCCATTCTCTCTATACATGAAACGATCCCCTTCGTAATTACCGTCCTTGTAAAAACCGCTCTCCTCTTTCTTGCCGTTTTTATAATAGGTGGTGAAAGGACCATTAAGTACATTCATTTTATAAGTAAGCTCGGTTTTCATCTTTCCATTTTCATACCATTCCTGCTCTGCACCTTCCTTATCTCCGTTAACATAGGTTTTTAGAATCTTTTTGGCACCTGATGGAAAGTAGTTAATTTCCTGGCCATTTTTTTTCCCTGCTTTATAGGTGACCTCAGTTTGAACTGTACCGTTCTCGAAATAGGTTTTAAATTGACCTTCAGGTAAAGAATCCACGAAGGTTCCTTCAGTTTTAACTTTGCCGTCTTCGTACCAGGTTGTTTCAGGGCCATTCTTTTTACCAGAAGCAAAATTGCTCTCCTTATATTTAGATCCGCTGGGGTAAAACATCGTATGTATGCTGTCGGGGAGACCATTTTTAAAATATGAATCTGATTGCACTTTACCATCGGTGTGGTAAAAAGTAGTGCGGACTATGTTTTTTGGTGATCCTTTATAGAAAATGACTTTTTTGGGCTTCCCATCAGGGTGATATTCCTGGACCGATTCCTTGACTGTGCTGTTGTCTGCACATCCAAACAAACCAACTAATATTGCTGCAACACCGATGATTTTCAGATGCATGAGGCTATTCTCCTTTTTAAAATGAGATTACAATTAACATAATTATCTAAATTAATATGTTTATGGATTCAGGTCAAACAACAGGATAAGAGCAGGCACATACTATTTTCAGGATGATTTTTTGTACTTAAGTGAAAATAATTCTTACGGAAAGACGAAAAAAAATTCCCTTTCAGGAGCAAAAAGTGAAATTTCATCCCTGCATCGATATTCATGATGGAAAAGTGAAACAGATTGTTGGCAGTACCCTTTCTGGCAAAGAAGCCGAACTGGTCACCAATTTTCAGACGGATCTAAGTCCGGCATATTATGCAGAAATCTATAAGAGTGATAAACTTACTGGTGGACATGTGATAATGCTCGGTGAAGGAAATGAAAGTGCTGCGATACAGGCTTTGAATGCCTATCCGGGCGGGTTACAGATTGGAGGCGGTATTAAGCCTCAAAATGCATCCATGTACCTGGATGCAGGCGCATCTCATGTAATTGTCACCTCGTATGTTTTCAGTGATGGAAAAGTGCAGTGGGAAAGACTTGCAGAGCTTTCTCAAACTGTCGGAAAAAGTAAACTGGTGCTGGATCTTAGCTGCAAAAAAAGAGACGGGCAATATTTTGTAGTAACCAATCGGTGGCAAAAGTTTACAGAGCTATCACTTTCCTCCAGCACTTTTGGTGCTTTGGCACAGTATTGCGATCAATTCCTTATTCATGCCGCTGATGTGGAAGGAAAAAAAGAGGGTATAGATGAAGAGCTGGTGTCTCTTTTAGCCCGATATTCTCCGATTCCGGTTACTTATGCTGGCGGAGTAAACTCGATTAATGACCTGGAGCGCATTCGAAATGCAGGAAATTTCAAAATTGATGTGACAGTGGGAAGCGCACTTGACCTTTTTGGGGGGAATTTAAAATATAAGGATATCATTTCATGGTTTCACCAAAATACCCATTGATAATTTTTCTGCTCTGCATCTTTAGTTCTGGTTGTAAACACAAACCCGATGTTGCAGAGAAAAAATATTTCCGTATGGACACCATCACCGAAATAACTATCGTTTTTAAGGATAAAAAGAAGATACAGCAGTGCTGGAATTCCATAGACTCTCTTTTAAAAGATTGGGAAGAGCGATTCTCGGTGGAGGGCTGCGGTTCTGAGGTGCGGCTGCTTAATGAACGGGAAAAAAACGCTATGCCGCTTTCTTCTCAACTCAAGGAGATGCTGCTGTTTTCATTAAATTATGGGGACACTCTGAAGGGTGGGTTTGATCTGACTGTGCTGCCTGTGAAAAAACTCTGGGGATTTGGGGAGAATTCTCAGGCAGATAGTTCCCTGCCATCTGAACACCAGATACAGTCTGCCCTGGAGAAGGTTGATTACAGAAAGTTGAAGATAATCGGAGATTCCGCATTTTTCTCATCCCCAGAGACCCAAATCGATTTGGGAGGAGTTGCAAAAGGGTTTGTACTGCGTGAAATCGGAAAACTGCTCAGTAGTTACGGAATTAATAATTACCTGATTTCTGCCGGTGGTGACATAATCATAAAAGGGAAACGGGCAGATGGAAAACCATGGCGCATAGGCATACAACACCCCAGAAACAATGGGGTCCTGGGTATTCTTGAGCTTGACAGCGGATCGATTGTTACCAGTGGTGACTACGAGAGATATCGCATCGTTGATGGAAAGAGGTATCATCACATTTTTGATACCAAAACCGGATATAGCAGCATAAAAAACCAGAGTCTGACGATCTTTTGTCTCGATCCGGCGGAAGCAGATGTCATGAGCACAGGTTTGTTTAGTAGAAGTGCAGAAGAAATTTTAGAATATATAAATTCACGTCCCCGCTTTGAGTGCCTGATTGTAGATTCTTGTGGCAAAGTGTTTAAAAGTAGAGGATGGGGGAAAAGGGTAACTGTTTTTGATGAAAACTGATTGGGTGTCCGCTGCTTTAATCAGTTGTTTTTAAGATAGTTATGTAGGTTAACCAGAAGTGGCACATTCAGCTCAAACTCTTTAAGATAAAGACTGTTAGGACCATCGCAAAGAGCCTTGTCAGGGTCTGGGTGGACTTCAAAAAATAGCCCATCGACTCCAACTGCCAGCGCTGCTTTGGCAAGGGGTAAGGCCAATGATCGGTTTCCAGAGGAGTGACCGCTACCTGCTCCAGGCTGTTGAACGCTATGAGTAGCATCAAATATCAGCGGTCTTCCCAAGCTTCTCAGAGTATCAAAACCTGCAAAATCCACCACTAAGCGATTGTAGCCAAAAAAAGTACCCCGTTCAGTAAGCCAAGTGTTTTCGCCGGCTTTCTCCAGAGAGTATTTCATCTCCTGAGGAGAGATGAATTGCCCCTTTTTTACATTCACAATTTTTCCGGTTTTACCTGCATTATGGAGCAGATCGGTCTGACGACATAGAAATGCAGGTATTTGAAGAACATCAACTACCTGGGAGGCTTCTTTGATCTGAGACACTTCGTGAATATCTGTCAATAGTGGCAGGCCGGTTTCTTCTTTAACAGTTCGCAGCAGTTCCAGTCCTTCTACTTCTCCGGGGCCACGGAAAGAATCTAGACTTGTGCGGTTAGCCTTGTCATAAGAGGCTTTGAAAATAATATCCACTTTATATTTGATTGAAAGGCTGGCAAGAGTCGCCGCGATCTGAAGAGTGGTATCCCGATTTTCTAATACACAAGGACCTGCAATAAAAAAAAGACTGTGCTTGGTTGAGCTTTCATACCTGAAAATGGAGGCTGATTTTTCCATGATTCTCCCATTACATTTTATTGATAATCCGCTTTGATTTTGATTGACTCCGATTGCTGGATCGACTTATATTAGTCGCCGTAAGTTTTGAACATAAAAATAGCATATTCTCGTCCAAAACAGCGTACTTTCTTTTTATTCATTATATTGGAGGAACTTCATGGCAATTAAAGTTGGAATCAACGGGTTTGGAAGAATTGGTCGTATGGTGTTTCAGGCAATTTGTGACCAGGGACTTCTGGGTAAAGAGATCGATGTTGTAGCTGTAGTTGACATCTCAACTGATGCTGATTACTTTGCTTACCAGATGAAATATGACTCCGTTCATGGGAGATTTAAACATACTGTCGCAACTCAGAAAAGTGATAATTCAAAACAGGAAAATGACGTTCTGGTTGTTAATGGCAATAAAATAAAATGCATTATGGCAACTCGTAATCCTGCTGAGCTGCCATGGAAAGAACTTGCCGTTGACTATGTTATTGAATCCACAGGTCTTTTCACTGATTCTGAAAAAGCAAAAGGACATCTGGAAGCTGGTGCAAAGAAGGTCATCATCTCTGCTCCCGGAAAAGGCCAGGTAAAAACCATTGTGATGGGTGTTAATGAAAATGAGTATGATCCAAAAACTCATGACATCGTCTCCAACGCTTCTTGTACCACAAACTGTCTTGCACCTGTAGTACATGTATTGCTCAAAGAGGGTATTGGTATTGAAACTGGCTTGATGACTACAATTCATTCTTACACAGCAACTCAGAAAACTGTTGACGGACCTTCAAAGAAGGATTGGAGAGGTGGCCGTGCTGCAGCTCTCAATATCATTCCTTCCACAACCGGTGCTGCAAAAGCAGTTGGTGAAGTGCTTCCTGTAACAAAGGGAAAGCTGACCGGGATGTCTTTTCGGGTTCCTACACCGGATGTGTCTGTGGTTGATCTGACTTTCCGTGCTGACCGTGACACCTCTATCGAGGAGATTGATGCAAAACTGAAAGCTGCCACTTCTTCTTACCTCAAGGGAATCCTTGGCTACACTGACGAAGAGCTGGTTTCAACCGATTTTATCCATGATCAGCGTTCATCAATTTATGACTCACTCGCCACTCTTCAGAACAACCTTAAAGGTGAAAAACGCTTTTTCAAGATTGTTTCCTGGTATGACAACGAATGGGGTTACTCCAACAGAGTCGTTGATCTGGTACGCTTTATGGCTTCCAAATAAATCGCTTTTGGATTTATTTTGATTTTCCAGGAGGGAACGGAAAAGACCGTTCCTTCTCTTTTTATACACGACACAATAACTCGCCTGATTTTTGATACTATTTTGATACTATATAGAGGAGCGGAAAAAATATGGCAATCACCAAAAAAACTGTTAAGGACATCAAATTTGATGGTAAACGTGTGGTAATGCGTGTAGATTTCAATGTTCCACTTAAAGATGGTGTCATTCAGGATGATACCCGTATAGTTGCTGCGCTTCCTACAATTACCTACATTCTCCAACAGAATGCAAAAAGCCTGGTTTTAATGTCTCATCTGGGCGATCCTAAAAAAGACATTCCAAAGGCTAGAGAAAAAGCGGAAAAAGACGGAAAAACATTTGATGAAAAGAAGTTCAGCGAAGGGAAGCACAGAATGGCTCCGGTTGCTGCTCATCTTTCCAAACTTATTAATAAAGAAGTGAAACTTGCTCCCGGAGCGATCGACGAGCAGACTCAGAAGATGATTTCTTCACTAAGCGGGGGAGAGGTTGTGCTTCTGGAAAACACCCGCTTTAACAAAGAAGAGACCTCCAAGGATGCTTCAGAGCGGGAGACGATGGCTAAGGTACTTTCCTCCTACGGTGATATTTATGTAAATGATGCTTTTGGTACTGCACACAGGGCACATGCTTCTACAGAAACGCTCGCTAAGTTTCTTCCTGCAGTTGCAGGCTTTCTGATGGAAAAGGAGCTTGAGTTTCTTGAAGAAAAGATAGCTAAAAATCCTCAGAAACCCTTTGTTGCAATTATTGGTGGTGCAAAGGTTTCATCAAAGATTGCAGTACTGGAAAGCCTGTTGGCAAAGGTTGATGCTTTGGTGATAGGGGGAGGGATGGCTTATACATTCCTTAAGGCTCAAGGATTTTCCGTAGGCAAGTCACTGATCGAAGATGAAATGATTGATACAGCAAAAAATGTCCTGGAAAAAGCAAAAAGTGCTGGGGTAAAGATATTGCTTCCTGTGGATCATGTAGTTACCCAACAGTTTGCTTCTGATGCCGAATCCAAAGTAATTAACAGCGCGGCTATTGAAGACGGCTGGATGGGAATGGACATAGGGCCTGCATCTATTGAGAATTTTAAGAACATACTCAAAGACTGCAAAACCGTGTTCTGGAATGGTCCCATGGGTGTTTTTGAGTTCCCTAAATTTGCTGCTGGAACTCAGGCTATTGCTGAAACTCTCGCACAACTCAAAGACGTTACAACCGTAATTGGTGGTGGTGATTCTGTGTCGGCGGTTAAAAAGGCGGGCGTTGCAGATAAAATGTCACACATTTCTACTGGTGGTGGGGCATCTCTGGAGCTTGTGGAAGGAAAAGTCCTGCCTGGAGTGAAAGCTCTAAACGATAAGTGATTTTTTTTAGGGCTGTCACTCGATGGCAGCCTTTCTTTCTAAAAAATACTTGAAATCAATGGGTGAATTTATCTATATTCAGAAACTATTTAAAAGTTTCGATGGCTGAAAGGATAAGAATGGCTCGCAAGAAATTTGTAGCTGGAAACTGGAAGATGAATACTACTGTTGATGAAGCAAAAGCTTTGGCAGAGGATATGGTAAAGACAGTAGGTAATGTAACTGATGTTGATATTGCGGTATGTCCTCCGTTTACTAATCTTTTGGCGGTTGCAGAGATCTTAAAAGGTTCTTCAGTTAAACTTGGAGCACAGGATGTGCACTGGGAATCTAAAGGAGCTTTTACTGGTAAAGTCAGTTGTTCGATGCTTAAGAGTGTTGGGGTTAGCTATGTGATAGTAGGGCATTCCGAACAGAGACAATATTTTAATGAGACTGACGAAACAGTTAATAAAAAAGCAAAAGCCGTACTGGCTTCAGGGCTTTTACCTATCATTTGTGTCGGTGAAACTCTGGAGGAACGCAAAAGCGGACAAATGGATTCTGTCATTGAGAGACAGGTCAGAGGTGCGTTTGCAGGTATTGAAGCTTCAGTTGTCAGTAGCTGTACAATTGCTTATGAACCAGTGTGGGCTATAGGCACTGGTGAAACCGCCACTCCCCAACAGGCAAATGAAGCTCATATTTTTATCAGGAAAATCGTCGAAAAGTTATATGATAAAGAGATTGCTGCTTCTTTAAGAATTCAATACGGTGGTAGTATGAAACCGGACAATGCCAAAGAACTGCTTGCTCAGAGTGATGTTGATGGTGGTCTGATTGGAGGAGCATCGTTGAAGGCTTCTGATTTTGCCGGTATAGTAAAACCGGTTTGATGTAACATTAACAAAGGTAGTTTATGCTGTTTGGAATCCTTGTATTTTTGTTTGTTATTGTTTGTATCTTATTAGTGTTTCTTATTCTGATTCAGTCGGATAAGGGTGGTGGAATTTCTGGAGCTATTGGTGGGTCTTTGGGAGGTGCCAGTAATCTTCTAGGTACTCAGGATACAGCCAATATTCTTACTAAGGGTACTTCAATATTTGGTGGCGTTTTCCTCCTGCTCTGTGTATTGATGTCATTAGTTTTAAGTCTGCAGAATAACTCTGCAAAAGCCTCGATTCTTCAGGAAAAAATCACTAAAGAAAAGAAATACTCTCCTGCATCTGCATTGGATAATGCCACAGGAGCAGGTGAATTACTGTTTGATAATCCGGATGCAGTGGAAAAGTCTGCTGTACCTGCAGATTAAAAATATTATTTTTGCTCTTTAAAATGCGGTTGTGGTGGAACTGGTAGACACGCTACTTTGAGGGGGTAGTGGGCGATAGCTTGTGTCGGTTCGAGTCCGACCAACCGCATTTAATATTAAAGCCGTGAGAAAACTCTTGCGGCTTTTTTTATTGTTTTTGCATTCTTATATGCTATTGTTAGCGTTTTCATAGGATAAGCGCGTGTGTCTGGAAGTATGGGTATTTTATCTCTGAGGGGAAAAAATTTGATACGTATTAAGAATCTGAAAATCTCATCTGTTACTGACGAAGTTGAAAAAATGGGGGAGAAAAAGTTCAGAGCTACGCAAATAATAAAATGGGCATATCAGAAAAGGGTAGATTCATTTGAACTGATGAATAATGTGTCCAAAGAGCTGCGTCAGAGATTAAGTGAAAGATTCTCTTTAAAGAAAATGGAACTGGTTTCTACAATGGAATCCAGATGTCGCGATGCTGTTAAATTTGGTTTTCAATTGTACGAGTCTGCACATATTGTGGAAAGTGTCCTGTTGATAGAAGGGAGCAGAAGAACTGCTTGCTTATCGAGTCAATTGGGTTGTGGTTTGGGATGTGTGTTTTGCGAAACCGGAAAAATGGGACTGATCCGAAATCTCGCTCAGGACGAAATTATCGACCAGCTAATTGGAATAAATGATTTCCTGGAAAGCAGGGGAGACAAATCGGTCACTAACGTCGTTTTTATGGGTATGGGAGAAGCGCTTTCCAATTTCGAAAACTTCAGATCTGCTCTGGATATCATTATGAATGAAGATTGCTTTAATATAGGAGGACGGAGAATAACTGTATCTACCGCTGGAGTAATTCCTTCGATTGAGAGGCTTATTAATGAGAATCTTAACATTGGTTTGGCGATTTCTCTGAATGCATTTTCTGATAAAAAGAGAAGCGAAATAATGCCGGTTAATAACAAATATCCGATAGCTCAGCTTATTGAAATTGCTAAAAGATACTTTGATAAGACCGGCCGCAGAGTGACATTTGAATATGTCCTGATAGAAGGGGAAACCGATACTGATGAGGCCGTAAACGCACTCTGTAAACTGTTGGGTGGTTTTCCTTGTAAGATAAATGTGATTCCGGTTAATCCTGGAAAGAGTTCCGGGTTTAAGAGCCCCAAAGAAGGCAGACTGGAGTTTTTTACCAATAAATTGAATCACATGGGGTTGGCGGCCACACTTAGAAAAAGCAGGGGAAAAGATATATGGGGTGCCTGTGGTCAGCTTTCCTCCAGGGAATCCTGCAACAAGTAAGATTAACTCTGCATCACTTCTTTCCAGATACCTGTAAATTCAAACTCCAAAATATCTGCAACTGCAACCCAATCCTCCATTTTTTGCATACTAAAAAGTGTTTCCAGGGAGATCAGCAGTTTCTGAAGTAGCTGCGGCGACACTTTCCTGTCTTTGAGTTCCGCTTGCATGCGGAGCAACGCTTCGTTTAGTCTTGATGATGCAACAGTGTAATCACCGCTGCGTAAAGAATCTATAATTTCTCCAAATGAAAGAGGACTGTGTTCACAAGGCATAAGGTTCTCACTTCTTTGATGTAGTTACTAATAAATTTAATCAATTATATCCCGTATGAAGTTCGTTTTTCAATTACAAAAACAAGGATTTACCTTGTTTTCAAAAAACGTTGTAGGTCTCACAATCAAAAACCAGGCGCAAAGCCTGCCTTGAGAGAAACATCGAGAAGATTCTCTTCGCTGGTTTGGGCATAATCAAGAACTATTGATGACAAAAAGATATATGTTTGACTCAAAAAACAGTGTGAAAATTGATTTAACTGAGGTGGATCAACTTTTTTGCAGTTTGCTGCATCTTGCAACCTGTTCGTTTAATCCTCCCTTTTTGCGCCAATTCAACTACTTTTGTTCCAAGAGATAGTGTTCTGCTAGAAAGAACATCGGGTCGCTGCATAGTTGAAATTGTCAAAGCTCAACTACAACTATGCAGCGACCCGTAGAGGGCCTGCACTACAAAAAACTGTTCCCTTGTAGAGGGACTTCAGGATATCCGGGTCTTTCTCATGTATAAAATTGTGTCCACACAGATGATAAATGTTGCATGCACCTGACAGTATGGCACTTCTGAGGTCATCTGTACTTAATTGAGGAAGCAGTGTTCGCAGCTCACCCAATAAAGGTTCGAATTGTCGAGGTTGAAATGGAAAATTAACCGGAAACGAAGAATTAACCGGTTGAAACGAAAAAAAAGCCGGTTGAAATGAAGAAAAAGGCGGTTGAAATGAAGAAAAAAACGGTAGAAATGAAGAACAAATCGGTTGAAACGAAGAACAAATCGGTTGAAACGAAGAACAAATCGGATGAAATGAAGAATAAAGCGGATGAAATGAAGAATAAAGCGGATGAAATGAAGAATAAAGCGGATGAAATGAAGAATAAAGCGGATGAAATGAAGAATAAGGCGGATGAAATGAAGAATAAGGCGGTTGAAATGAAGAATAAGGCGGTTGAAATGAAGAATAAGGCGGTTGAAATGAAGAATAAGGCGGTTGAAATGACAAATTAACCTGTTGAAATGAAGAATTAACCCTGTTGAAATGAAGAATTAACCCTGTTGAAATGAAGAATTAACCCTGTTGAAATGAAAAGATGACCCTGTTGAAATGGAAATTTGACTGGCTTAAAAGAAAGATTGCCGGCTGAAGCGTTTTTTTATTGTGCTATGCAGGGTAGCAACAAAAGCAGTTCAAAATTTTCTGATTCTTCGCAGAGGGCATTTTTAATTCGCACAAGAGATCATGAGGCCTCAATATCAAGGCACCCGGTTCATCAGATGCAGAATCGATTATTAGGAACCTGTTATAAAAAACTAATCAGTCATGATCTACTTTTCTAAAATGACCAGGGCATACAGGAGAATACCTCTCTTCAGTAAAACTCCGGATGGTACTCATTGTAAATCTTCTTGATTTCGCCAAGCGTTTTCTCGGGATCTTCGGACTGGGTCAACTGCCTCACCATACTGAAATTGACAGCACCGGCTTCAAGAACCTCCCTGAGGTTAGTCAGATCAATTCCGCCTATGGCAACTGCAGGAATGGTAGCCAGTGAAAGCATCTCTTTCATTCCATCGATGCCTATGACCGGATCTGCAATTACTTTGGTGGGGGTAGGATAGACCGGACCTATTCCTATATAATCAGGTCTGAGTGCAACCGCAGATGAGGTTTGTTGTGGAGAGTGAGTAGAAATGCCGATGATTTTGGAATAACCTATAAATTCACGAACCTCATCATAGGGCATATCAGTTTGTCCAATATGTACTCCATCAGCGCCGCAGGTTCTGGCAATTCTTGGGAAATCGTTAATAATTAATTTAGTCGAGGTCCCTTCGGTGAGCTCACAAAGCGTATAAGCAATTCTGCAGATTTCCAGCTCAGAGCAGTTTTTCATGCGAAGCTGTACAAACTGGATTCCATTATCAATGAGCATCTTGGTTGTTTCCACATACCCTTTAATGGGATTTGTAAGGATAGCATAAAATCCAAATTGTTCAGTTATCGTTGAATTGTTTCTCATAGAAGTATCCTCAGAATAATAGTGTTTGTATTGATGCTCCTGAATTAACCGATTAACCTGTTTTCCAGAAAAGCTTAAAGTGTACTTAACTACATCGTAGCCTGCTAACATCGTGAGCATAACACCTTTTTATAAAAATTAATTGGGATTTCTGAAAATTACAAGAAATTGTAATGGTTTAGTGAAGTGCATGAAAATCTGGACGCAAACCAACGAAGAAAAGAATGTAGATCAACCCGCCATTTGTTCTGAAAACATTGCGGAGCTTCTGAAGCACTCTGCTGGGGAAGCCTGGAGAGATGATTATGAAGGAAAAAAATCGTCTGAACGCACTACACCCAGAAACACCTTTTCTATTAATCAGACGTATTGAGATGCAGGATATATTTTGTTTTCATCAAACAGCATTGATGTCCAAATAAAAAATAGGAGTAGAATACAAAAAAGTGCATAAATGTTCTCATTTCCCCCATTGTGGCGGGTGTTCTTTACTGGAAACCGGTTATCCACAGCAGCTTTCCCTGAAAAAGAAAATTCTTCAGGATTGTTTCTCTTCATCGAATGTGACAATAAAAGATATTGTGGCAAGTCCAAGCCCCTGGTTTTATCGTCACAAGGTACAGCTTCCATTTGGCTTCGACAAAAAACAGGGCGGACTGGTTCTGGGATGCTACGGGGTTGATTCTCACAGTGTTGTAAACCAGGCCGGATGTGTTATTCAGGACAAAGATCTAACAGCAGTTGTATCGGTGATTCGTGAATGGGCAAAGAGATGTCATCAGAGCCCTTATAATGAGCAGAGTGGAAGCGGTTTTCTGAGGCACGTGCTTTTGCGTAAAGGTGCTGGTACGGGTGAGATTCTTATAGGAATAGTGACAAATGGAGAACAGCACCGGGGGAGCAGGCATTTATCAAATCTGTTGCTGCAACTGTTGGAAGACCGGCTTGATAAAAAAAGCCGGATTGTTGGGATAGTGCAAAATATCAATACCAGAAGGACCAATGTGGTGCTTGGAGAAAAAGAGGTAATCTGGTGGGGAAGACCTTATTTGAAAGAGGTACTGGGAACACTCAAGTTTAAGGTGGGGCTTTCCACATTTTTTCAGGTAAATCCATATCAGACACCAAATTTATATGATGAAGTGAAAAAATGGATACCGCAAGGGGCATCGGTACTTGATCTATATAGTGGAACCGGAAGTATTGCTCTGTGGGTCTCACCCGGAGCAACAGAAGTCACCGGCATAGAGGAAAACAGAGCATCGGTTGAAGCTGCACGGTTTGCTGCAAAACTGAACCAGATTACTAATGTAAAATTTATGACAGGGGATACTGCTCAGATACTGCCTTCAATGGTTATGAAAGGTTATTCTGTGGCTGTGGTTGACCCTCCCCGTAAAGGTCTTGACAGCAATGTAGTAAAAATGATTCTGAACTCTTCGCTGGAAAAGTTGATCTATGTATCCTGTAACCCGCAGTCTCTTGCCAGGGATATCTCTGTATTCAAGGAAGGATTCCGTGTAGTTTCATTGCAGGGGTTCGATATGTTTCCTCATACAGAGCACGTGGAGTGTGTGGCTGTTTTGTCAAGAAAGCAGAGTGGTTGCAGATGCACTTAAACCCAAATTGCATTCACATTTATTGCTAAGTAGTCAGGTAGTATACAAATCGCACTTGCACTTCTTGGGTTACTGGCTTTTGAGCAGAAAGCACTGGTCACTGCAAAGGCAGGGGCAGACCTGGATTACAAAAGTATACCAGTTATGGAACCGAACACAGAAAGAGTCTGCTTGCTTAACTGTGGAGAGGATGGTTGAGATTCGTGTAGTTTACGTCCAAATGCAGGGATAAATCTCTTTGATGATCGTGTGCCGGTTTATCAGTGGATAAAAGCTCCCCGCAGCACCATCAGGAAACTAACCATAATCGGTTTTTTGTTATAAGTTCACTTTTTTCTGGAGACAGCGCGCGCGCTTTCATGGACACCGCTTGGTGTCATACATGAAAATGTGGCTAGTAGAAATACCGATGCATTTGAAGAAACGGCTTTTCAACAGAATTCCAGTTGTAATCTTTTTGATTGCGGTTCAGATGACCTGGATCGCTTTCTTGTTGCTCAAGCTCACTGAACTTTCCTGGCCGATCACACTCTCCCTTCAGGTGATAAGTATCATAGCGCTCCTGGTGATCATCAACCGAAGAGACAACCCCGCATACAAGCTTGCCTGGGTGATACCGATTCTTGCGTTTCCCATTTTAGGCGGCTTGCTCTATCTGGTGCTTGGCGGTAAGAAACCCGCTCGAAGGATGCGGAGGTCATTAGATCAATCCTGGAAGAGAATGTCGGGGTTTCTTAGCCAGGACACCACAGTATTTGATGAAATCGCAGCTCTATATGCAAGTGCCAGCGGACAGGCGCACTATTTATGGAACAGCGCTATTTACCCCATTTACCGCAATACCCAGACCAGGTATTACCGCAATGGGGAAGAGATGTATCCGGAGATGCTGGAGGCACTCAGCAATGCCAAACAGTACATTTTTTTGGAGTATTTCATCATCTCACCAGGAAAAATGTGGAGCGGGATTCTTGAGATACTTAAAGAAAAGGCGGGGATGGGCGTTGATGTTCGGTTGATTTACGACGATCTTGGATGTCTCAACCGGCTTCCATATGGTTACAGGGACGAACTTGCTAAATACGGAATCAAATGTGAGGTGTTTAATCCGGTGCTTCCAGTGTTCACAACGGTTATCAATTACCGGGATCACCGTAAAATTCTGGTTGTTGATGGATGTATTGGCTTCACTGGCGGAATCAACATCTCCGATGAATACATCAATTTAGTCAGTCCGTTTGGTTACTGGAAAGATGCAGCAATTCGGCTTAAGGGTGAAGCGGTCTATAATCTGACGATAATGTTTTTGACCACGTGGCATTCGTTGCGTTGCGAAGATGAGGACATTTCGGTTTTTAAACCCTGTTTTGATCCGGAGAAAAGTCCTGACCACGACGGGTATGTCCAGCCATTTTCTGATTCCCCTCTCGATGAAGAGTATGTTGCCGAAAACGTCTACCTCAATATCATTAACATGGCTACCAGGTATGTCTACTTTTACACACCTTACCTTATTATTGACAACGAACTGATGACCGCACTCTGTCTGGCATCAAGACGTGGAGTGGATGTCAGGATCATGACTCCAGGAATTCCCGATAAGAAAATAGTCTTTTTCGCAACACAGTCCTGTTATATTCAGCTCATCGAGGCAGGGGTTAAAATCTATGAGTTCTCTCCCGGATTCCTCCACGCAAAGTGTTCGGTATCCGATGATAAGGTCGCTACAGTGGGAACTGCCAATCTTGACTATCGCAGCCTATATCTCAATTTCGAATGTGGTGTGTATCTTTTTAATTCATCGGCGGTAATGGAGCTTAAGAGGGATTTTCTTGATACTATGGAAAAATGCGTTTTGATCGAGGAGCAAGCAATACAGCATAAACTTCCGGTAAGGGTGGCCCATAGCATTTTACGACTGTTTGCACCGATGCTCTAAACAGAGATCTGAACCTCTGAACCGCATGGGGCTTTGCCCGGTGCTGAAACAATGTGCCCCTTACAGGGCTTGGATTCCGGAAAATGTTTTTATTTTTCTTTAACCGCATGCGTATCCTCACACCCTTACCCGTAACCACACCGCATACGTAACCTCACCGCATGCGTATCCTCACCGCATGCGTATCCTCACCGCATACGTAACCTCACCGCATACGTATCCTCACCGCATACGTATCCTCACCCAGGCCTGGAAGCCTGGGCTATTATAAGACGCTCTTTCAGAGCTAATAAGAATTCTTAACCTCTGAAGCTTTCTTTACATCAATAAAATTTAAATTTTAAAACACTGCTGTCAGGGTGCTGATTTTGATAACTCAATCTGATCCAATCGGCTGAACGAGCCTTATGCTCTATTCTTATTTCATCTATAACACCTTTTAAAAATTCATTTTCACGACCGCCAAAAAGAAGCGGAGTATCAATATTAATATGTGGGTTCATAGCAATACTTAAAGAGGAATCAACAATTTCACCATCAATATATACGCGAATTTTATCTCCATCGTAAGTACTGGTAACATAATGCCAGGTTTCAAGAGATAATGGGTACGGTATAGAATCATCGGTGTCCTGGTAAGTACCATGCCAAACAAAATCATCGGCAAAATGTTCTGCTCGAACACCATCCCATTTGGAATCGTACCAGAGAGTATAGGAAACCTCTTTTATTATAAATCTCCAATTGACACATGGACCTAAAGATGGTTTGGCCCAGCAGCTCAGTGTATAATGACCATCTAATTGTAGAAATCCTGCGTTAATTGAATCATTTATTCCATTGAACCACAAACCATTGCTGCTGATTCCGGGCACGATATTATCATCGGTTATTGAACTGCTGGGGGTTCCGTTATATCCATTGACTGTTCTATCCTTTATGGCATCTGCTCCAGAGGAAGGACTTTCGTTAAGGTGCCATACACCGGAAAAACCATTTACAGTATCGAATACAGCAGCACCGTCAGATTGACCGATCACATCCGTTCCTCCCCATTTCATTATAAGAAACTGATCCGGTCTGTTGCCGGAAATCGTATCGATATTAACCCAGACCGCTGCAGTTTGAGAGGTTGGATCCCAAAGCTCTATCTCGTGAGGAAGAATAGTGTTGTCTGTTTTGGCAAAATGAATATCATCTCCATTTGGGTGTGCCTGATTAAAATCGAAAGATGATCTGTCAAACCGGATTAGTAAGGGAAAATTGGTAATCAAAGAAGATGAAGAGATTTTTGATTTAGCAGAATTGAGATTTATATATCCCGAATAAACAGAACTGCCTGAAATAGCAATGTTAAAAGTATCACCAGAGGTAATGTTAACATTTAGTACTTCCTTTGAAGGTATTTCTGATGATTCGTTTTCACTTATCGCGACATCAAGAAGACCTTCAGGCAAATCATTGAAGATAAAAGTACCGTCTTTATTTACTCTGGTAAGACGTTCGAGGCCTCTCACCTGAGCAAACAACTGTTTTTTTCCAAGACCAATCGTATCGATTGAACCATTCAGTATTGCAAACGGATAAAGTGAGTCAATTCCCAGATCTACAGTATCAGTGCTGTCAATAGAGAAAGAAAAAAGAACTGTTTTTCTTAGACCCTGTACTTCGATGCAATAAGTTCCAGGCGAAAGACCGTTTATAGTGAAACGGCCTTCCGAGTCGGTAAGTGTGTCTGTTTTAAAGATTAACATGCTTTCAGTAACTGTAGATTTACTGATATAGTCAGCGGGACGCAAGTGAACCACACAGCCTGATGCTGGTGCACCATTAGAGTGCAATATGCAGGCTGTCACCCCGTTTGTTGTTTCTGATCCCCCCTTAGATCCTGCCACATTGTCTATTGATGAACAGAAAGAGAGAAAAATCAGTACTATTAAAGATAAGTATTTAAAAAAAAAATCAATGATTTCCCCCGACTGGCTGCGATACAGGTATTACCTGAATATTAATTTGAAACACTGTGTCTGGTTCGTAATCGTTTTTAAGAGAAAGAATTGTTTGTCTTAAATGACGAATGCGTTCACGAATTTCAGGCAGGTCCTTAGTGGAAAGGGCAACTGTTAAAGTAGAAATGTCACGTAATTCTTTAGAATGCAGATCGAGTGCAAGAGCGGAGTTGGTGATAGTTTCTTTCTGAAAATTATGAATCGCAATCGAATGCCATCTTTCTCCACTGGTTATAAAATTGTGTTTCGGCCTGTAAATGCTATCATCGTCTTGTTCTAACAATCCAATTTTCATTAGCAGATCAATAGATTCATGTGCTTGTTTGGCAGTAATAGCTGGCTTTAACATTGATGCCAATTTTTTATAACCACCTTTAAATTCATATATCGATAAAAGTGCGTGAATTACACTGTGATACCATTTTTGGTAGAAAGCATATTGCCACTGCTCTATCGGTTTTGAGCCAGGTTCTCTCAGAGACATCAGTTTCTCAAAATAAAGTTTAACATCAGAATCGCTTTTTGCCTTGTTGTAACTGACCAGAATCTCGAAATAGCGGGATTCCTGTTCTGAAAAATTGAAAAAGTTGCAGATTGTGCCAATTGATTTTTTTGCCAGATGGTGCTTTCCCTGAATAACCTTAAGAAGAAAACCTGGATCAAGTTTCAAATGATTACCAAGATACCTGAAAGAAATATGCGTATTGGCTTGTTTTTTTTCTTCATAGTAATCTCTAAGGAATTTCTGATAATCAAAATATTCAAAAATTTTTTTCATATTACCTACAATATAATCAAATACTGAAAAAAAAGTATTTGAAAGAAAAGAAATGCAGAAGATTTGTACTTTTATATCATCTGAACAATAAATTGACCTTGAGATATACTGCAGCCTTGAGAAAGAGGAGGGTAGATATGTGCAGGGCATATCCGAAGATGATATATCCAAGTCTTCGAAAGTTCAAGTATACCAAGGCAGCTAAGCATATCTGTCAGGGAAAGCGGTACACTTTGAACTGTGGTATTACACCCGTACTCTTAAAGAACTACAGAGAAAAAATCGTCCTGTTCGCTTTAATATAAAGAGATCTTTCGCTTTTCTAACAATTCATTTCCACATCGGATATTAATTAAAATATACCTCTTGCATTTATTTGAATTTTTCAATACTGGTAATATTATTTCTTGAGACAACTGTCAGTCCAGTCTACATTAAACAGATATCCTTCTGACCCGGTAAACATCAATATCAAATCGTGGTTAGCAGTAACTTTTGTATAAGACATTCGAAGATATTATCGTCATGCCAGCCACCGGTGCTTTTTATCTCACAAGAGCCTGCAGCGGTCCGTTAAATACTATCAATTCTGACTTCGATAGTACCACCGCTGCTATTACACCCTATATGGAATTGGACTTCCTCAGCACTGTCATCATGTACAACAGGCAGTGCTGTATGCAAAATCTATTTTAAAATGTAAATGTTTTTTGAAGTTGAATTATTATTAGTTTTCAATTGAAGTATGTATTCTCCTGATGATAATTTATTTGATGGAAACTTAATAATATGACTTCCTGCCGATTGGTTAAATTTTAAGATATTATAAACATTCTTTCCCATGAGGTTGTAAATATTCAACTCAATACTGGAAGACCTTGACATCGAATAGTGTATTTTACCTGATGAAACAGTAAGATTATTAGAAACAGCTTTTCTGGTGATCACATGCTCAAACGATGTTCCATCATCTACACCTTTTATTATTCCATCAGCAATTGAAGGGAATACCCATGCTTGTGTTTTCCTGTTTATGAGTGCAAAACCACCTGACTTTTCATATCCATTGTCCCACCAAACCGGAAGCATTCCTCTTAACCTGACCTCACGGGCATAATATTCAGCATGAAATGCTCTGTCAGAAGTGTTTGATTTATCAATAGACCCCCATTCACCAACAACAACCGGGATCCCATTTTTTACAAACTTGTTTTCTATTCTATCAAGCTCATCAATACATTCAGATTTATCTTTATCACTGCCCCACGAAGATGTTGCACCTTCGCCTGTATTCATGGTGAAATTATATGGCCAGTAGGTATGCTGTGAGATGATTATTCGCTTATCGTTATTAGGAATAACCAGAGCATCCTGTGCAACATCCATTGCAGTTGCAGCATGTGTTGGAATCATAATATGTCTTTTTTCGTTATTGCCACCACTATTTCGGATGGTGTTAACAATTGCCAGGTTATAATCATTGAGGATATTTCGCGCTTCGGCTGTACCACCTGACCATTCATATTGGGTCCCATACAGGCGAGGTTCATTTAAAGTTTCAAAAATCAAATAATCACTGTAGTCCTTGAACCTCTCAGCTATCTGAGTCCAAATTTTGGTGATTTTATCTGTTACTTCATTTTGCGATGACGATGTAAGTGTTACCCATTCATCATGATGTGAATTGAGGATAGCATACATATCATTATCAAGTACGTAATTTATTACTTCTTCAACTCTGTCTATCCACTCATTGTCAATCGTAAAGGATGGAGCAGGGCCAAAATGCCCATTCCAGGTTACCGGTACCCTTACTGTTTTAAACCCTTTTGCCTTTATTGCATCGATCAATGCTTTTGTGGTCTTGGGATTTCCCCAGCAAGTCTCAGTATTTAAGCCACTCACACCGTCAGCCCAGGCATCCAACGTATTGCCAAGATTCCATCCAACTTTCATATCATATACAATCTGCATCGAAGATAGATTACGCATTACTCCTGCAGCATTGGTTGAGTTCCAAAGTGTACCTATAGAAAACAAGGTGATTAACAGATGTAACTTAAGATTGACAACGATTCTTTTTGCCATTTTATTGTCCTTATTCGAATGAAATTAATTCAACTATCTAAAATAGAAAAAAACGTGATAATATTTAAGTTAGAAAAGGTTTTAATCAATACCAACTCTTAATATTGGTAATTTTTTACAATTTACTAAAAATTTATTAAAAATCATAACGTTTTTCTCCGGTTTTATTTTAAATGACTGGACCTCTTCTGGGTATTATATGACACACTGCTCCAATTAGCCTAAAAACGAGGAAATAATATTTTTGTGTAGAACTAAATTTCAACATTTTTTAATAAATACCGATGATTCGGGCACTATATGGACAACCCTTCCAGGGATTATCAACAAGAAACCACTGGGTTTGCCAGAGGAGTAAAACAGCAAATTAGAACGTATAACGCTCTTCAAGTTTTTCTGATCCGCACCACAGCGGTACAATGTAACAAAGCGGCACTCGCTTTGGATTCATAAAGCTCTCAGGAGCAGTTGCGATAAAAACAAAATTTCCTCCTCTGCTGGTAGAATTAGACTTATTCAATTCTTATTGTTTTGGTTAAGTACAATTCAGCTCCTTATTAAACTCGTTTCTTTAGCTACCATAAAAGGGCCGGCTCCTTCTGTCGTACACCAGTAAGACCTATAACGGCACACCAGCCGTTGTGTTTCGTATAGGGGCATTATCCCATAAGGAGGGCAATGACTTGAGCCAAATCATAACACTGTTGTGAAAGGAGTTTCAGCAAAAAAATTCTTAATAAATGAAATATGCGATAATTGGTGAATAAAGATTTTCTCAATAATAATAGTGTTCACTTTTATATAGAACCACAATGCGTATAGAATCAATATGATAAAAAAAAAGATCTCATAATTGAAGAAATGTATGAGTGATTTGATGATCTCGATTAATAAAAAAATGCCTATATTAATTGATAATGAATGGTTTAAAAAATGTATATCGCTTGAACATCTAATGTACGATCAGGAGGGAGAATATTAAAAGTAATAGATTTGTAAAATTATCTGAAAAAGATTCAGGCATTTATAAAACTATTGGTAGAAAGAAATATCAAATTGAAAGCTATACCTGCACTATTTATATTGTTTTATACAAGTTTTGTATGTATCTACCATGGCAGATAACCGATTATTTAAAATTTTAACCGGTAAAAATTATCCATATAGACAGGCTGCCTAAATCCTTATGGTACTGTTCATGCAGAAACAATACACTGGGGTGGCCGGTATCGAAACAGAAGTTTATTCTGATGAAAGCGTATTATACTTTCATTCCGACAACACTTATCTAATCGAAGACTATGAACTATCAACATCTAATCAGAAGGAATTCCAAATCACAAAAATTAAATCCTAAATAAATTCCAAGTTACAAAATCCTAAATTCTAAACAGGAATAAGAGCGTTTCAGCGCAGCTAAAGTATTCCAATTTAGATTTGTTTGTCTATCTTTCCTTGTTTAGAATCTGATAATTGGTTATCAGGATTTGTTCTGGATTTAGTGCTTACAGTTTCAGGATTTAATTGGAAGTAGGTAAATGGCCGGAATCGTGGAATATTCATAAAATCGATTGATGATTAAATCAATAACGAAAATGTAAATGATAAGATGAGGAGAAAATATTAATAAATGTTTAAACAAAATAAAAATTGGAGGTAGTATGAACAGGTTTCTGGTTCCACTTTTAACTACTTGCATGGGTTCAGTTTTTATCGCTAATGCTGATAACCCTATTATAACTCAAAAGTACACCGCAGACCCAAATGCAATTGTATACAATGACAGGGTATATGTGTATTGTTCGCATGATGATAATAATCCCGATGATGGTTTCAATATTTTTGATTATACTCTTGTTTCATCAGATGATATGGCAAACTGGACAGATCATGGTGAAGTATTTAACGTCAGACGGGATGCAAGTTGGGCAGATCAGGCTTATGCACCGGGTGCAGCAGTAAAAAATGATAAGGTATATCTCTATTTTCCTGATGGCGGTTCTCAAATCGGTGTTGCTGTTGCAGATAAACCGGAAGGACCATTTACAGATCCTATTAAAAAAGCTTTGATAACAAAAAGTATGCCTAATTGTAATGTCGAATGGTTATTTGATCCTGCAGCATATGTTGATACAGATGGGAAGGCATATCTTTATTTTGGAGGTGGTGGTAGCACTCCAGGAAATAATTTACGTGTAATTAAGCTTAATGATGATATGATCTCTGTTAATGGGACTGCGGTAACAATCGAGGCCCCCAGGTCATTTGAAGCAGCATTTATGCATAAATATAATAATGTCTATTTTTTCAGTTATTCAAACGATTTTAAGGGCCCGCCTAATGCACAGATAGCCTATATGACAGGCAACAGTCCAATGCCTAGCTTTACCTTTAAAGGATCTGTTCTTGATAATCCAGCTCTAAATGGACGGGATATCAATATGGGTAACAACAACCATGCATCAATTGTTGAGTACAAGGATAAATGGTATATCTTTTACCACGACAGAAGATTATCAAACAAGGTATACAAAAGAAGTGTCAGTGTTGACTTAGTTACTTATAATAATGATGGTACACAGATGAACAAAACAACTGTAACTACGGGAGTGCCACAGATAAAAAATCTGAATCCTTATGATACAATACAGGCAGAAACAATAAATATTCAGTCTGGAATCAAGACAGATGTTTGCAGTGATGGTGGCATCATGGTAACCCAGATTTCTGATAAAGACTATATCCGTGTAAAAGGAGTTGATTTCGGTGATGGTGCCATTAAATTTGAGGCCAGAGCTGCCAGCGGTTCATCTGGAGGTACTATTGAATTGCGATTAGGAAGTGAAGGAGGCACACTGGTTGGTACATGTAACATTAGTGGTACTGGTGGATGGACAACTTGGGAAACATTTACCTGTGAAATCAATAACTGCAAAGGTGTGAATGATCTGTACCTCGTTTTTAAAGGTTCTGGTGAACCCTATAGACTTAACTGGTACAGATTTATCAATGAGACTGAGGTCAATACATCAAAAATTAACAAATTAAATGAATTTAAAAAAGTAAAAATTAATTGCACTAAGTCAGTTATTAAAACAGAATTCCAATCACAGGATAATGGAACTGTTTCTTTAGGGGTTTATAATTTAAATGGGGTATCCATAAAGACAACATCATTTATGGCCAGAGCTGGTGAGTTTTATTCAAAAAGCCTTGATCTTTCAACAGTTCCGACTGGTTATTACATCGTTAAAATCATGAACGATAAAAATATGAAGCATGTTTCAAAAGTGCTTCTGACAAAGTAAATTTTTGCACCTGAACGTCTTTGCGGGGGAAATTCCCCCCGCAAAGACGCTGGTTCTTCGCTCCCTGAATGTAACCTGGAAAGAGAACAACACGCATTCCAAGGGCAAGGTAGGTTCAGAGGTTTAAGATGTTTAAGAATTCTTATTAGCTCTGAAAGAGCGTCTTATAATAGCCCAGGCTTCCAAGCCTGGGTGGATGAAAAATAAAAAGCATTTTCCGGAATCCAAGCCCTGTAAGGGCGCATTATTTCAGCACCGGGCAACGCCCCGTGCGGTTCAGGGGTCTTCATCATTTCTGTATTAACATTCCTTATTAGTCATTCGATATTCGATATTTATTTCTCATCATTACCATTTCTTTTCCGTGCGGTTTAAAAGCGATAATACCAAAAAAAAAAGAATCCCCCATATGGGAGATTCTTACATACATACAATAAAGGGGGGAGCCTGTTATTGTAAGTATCTTACGGTATATTATCAGATTTGACTTCCCAGTTATTGTCTGTACAATACTTGCAGCCTCCTCCGACAAGGTAAGCTTTTCCTGTAGCTCCAGTGTCACCTTTTAACCACCAGTTATGCCAGGCCAGAAGAATCTTAGTAAACTCTCCACCATTTCTTTCCCATAGATCTCCGCCGTGACCGTAACTTTTATGGCTGAAAAACATAATCGGATGGCCAAGAGGTGCAATTCCATTGTAATCTCTCAGTCCATTAGTGTAAGCGCCGGTGTTATCCTGGTGACCCTCAAGAATCAGCACTGGTGTGTGTACCGCATCCCATAATTGTCTATTTTCATTAAATGATCCACTGCTTGTAATTCCCCAGGTTGTGGTTCGAGGGTCTTTAGCAGTACCCATTGCTAACATACCACCACACGAAAATCCATTTGCGGCTGTTTTAGTGGTATCAAGACTCTGGTAATAAGGGCTGCAGGGTTTACTGTTTTGAGCAATTGCCCAGGTTACGTATTTAAGAAGTAAGTCTGACATCTCCATTGCGCGTGATCCACTACCTCCTGGTAGTCCATCGGCAATTACAAAGTAACCATGAGAGGCTAATTCTTTCAAGGCTGCTTCATTATCGGTGCCATTTCTTGAGCAGGCTCCATTACCCCAGGTGAAAATGGGATAGTTTTTCCCTGGGCCCATGTCAGAAGGTCTATATATAGTGCCTTCATTGATACCTTGTTCGGAGTTTGTTTCAATAACAACCTTATGGGGACCACTGCCAGATTGATTATCTTTGTGAACTTTAGATTGTGTACATGTAACATTGTCTATAATTTCAAGAACGATATCGATTGTTTCTTCAAATGAAGAAACTGGTACTGTTTTGGTCTTGTATCCTAAGGCTGAGGCCTGAAGAGAGTCGACTGCGGCTTGAATTTTTGATGTTTTATTGCTGCTCTGAGACGATGTTGCAGTGGTAACTGTGTTAAGCCCATTCATTAAAGGGGTATAGCGAAATACTTCTGAATGGTTATCGATTGTTATTCGAATGAGTAACATATTTCTGGCAGAAAGGTATTTATTAAACTCAAACAGGTAATCCCCTGCAGAAAGATTGTTTCTGGTTATTTTATTTAGAAGCTTACCATTCAAATCAAAAAAATCGATAACCAACTGGGATGACTTGGTCAGTTGCAGGTTGATCATGTTGTTCTTAAAAGAGATGTTGCTGTTTGTCTTTTGAAATGAAAAGTTATTAACAGAAGAAATTTCTGCAACAAGTGAGTAGGCCCCTGATTCGTCGGTAGTGTCTGCGAGCTGTTTTGATTTCAGATTGATAATAGCACCATGAATTGCTTTATCGTTATTGTCAGTTACTTTTCCTGTAATAGCAATGTTTTGGGCCTGCAAAGCCACTGTTGCGAATAGCACTATTAATGTCCGGCGTATCATATAAGCCTCCCTTTTGTGGAAATTTTTTATCCATATTTAACATTATTATCCAAACACCCGGTTTGATTGAAGAATCGATTTACACAAAAAATATTCTCATGCTTTTTTCTGTATTAACCGCTTCATTATAGATAAAATTGAAGAAACTGAAATGCCTTTAGTGTTAAAACGTTAATTGGATCATTTGTGATAATATATAAAAAAAATGGTAACAAATTGCTTTATTTTTTACTCTAACCTGCTTTTATAATTATTTACCTTGGTTTTTTGATAAAAAACAATGTGTCGTAATATGAAAATTATTAATAATCAGTAACATAGATAGTGTCTAACCTATTTGATAGATAAAAAAAATATTAGTAGGTTTTTCAAAAAAAAATTAGAAGTTCATTTAGTTTAGCATGAAAAGAGGTAAAAAAAGAAAAAACATATAAAAAAAAAGGTAACGATTGAATTGATCGCATATCAGGTACAAATGAGTGAGGGGTTTTAGTCCTGCCAGTTACAGAATTTTCATCCTGAAGTTCTTAAGCAACCCTGCCGCTGTTGTCTGAGATATTTTCCCAGTCTCCACAAACATGAACCCTTCCCGGGTTGCTGACACCCATATATCTTTCCATTTTCTTGCGTCTTTTATCTCTGAGTGCTATTTTTACCCTTCCAACGGGTTCCAGGAGAGGAGTAATTTGAGCATTACAGCTTCTTTGATCAACTCAAGATACCAAGAGAATAACATCAACCATTTTAATGTACCTAGCAGGTGAACCCCTATGAAGCGTTTTTTAACTATTTTTGCAGTCTCAGTTACTATAGTTCTGCTTCTTTTGATCGCTGCAGTAGCCCTTGTAGCCCGATCAAATTCAGTTCAACAGGCTATTATCGATCAAATCAACAGAGCAATTCCAGGAAAATTCTCTATCGAGAGGATCGCTTTATCCCCACTGGCTATAAAAGTCGAAATCAATGACTTTGTGTTTGCCGACTCTTCGGGAAATGAGCTGGCTGGAATTAAGCACCTATATATAGACATATCCAGCATTGCACTTTTACGAAAAAAAGTTCTTATTCGCCGGGCATCGATCGAGTACCCACGTGTAGTGCTCGATATCGATTCAACAGGATCAATTTCGCTTCTCAAGGCGCTTGTCGCCAGCGACCAATCGAAATCTGAAAGTAAGCCATCACCTTCTGACAGCTTTGCTCTACCGATGGCTATAGAACTTCAAAACCTGAGCATTGTTGATGGCAATATCCTTTTTGCTTCCGGAGCACAAAACATCAGTGTAGGTGCGCATGGACTTTCCATCAAGGCAAATGGCCAGAGTGGGTCTTTTTCGGCTGATCTGGAATTAAGCTTCGATTCGCTCAGTCTGGGGTTGAAAGATGGTTTAATAAGTATATATGACCTTCTTTTAATGGCACAGATGCGTGAAATGAACCTTGATACAGTTTTAGTGAGGGGGCGTACTGCAGGCTCCTCGTTTCTTGTTAAAGGAAGCGCTAAGAAGCCTTTTGATGATCCACTGATCAACCTTGCATTGAATGCAAATGTTGCACTTCGAGAAATTTCAACTTTTGTTGGAAATGACCTTGCGCTTGAAGGTGCTACTGCAATTGATGCGAGGTTTTCGGGCAGAATAGGGAATCCGGATAAGGCCAGGATCGTTGTCCTCAGCAGTGGTGCCTCTGTCGCAGGATATAAAATCGACTCCCTTTATTGTGCAACTAACCTGATGGATCGTGTAGTGCACATCGCACCGCTTTCAATCAAAGCTGGTGTGGGCTGTATGGATATAAACGGAAGCGTGGATGCACGAAGGATGTTTCCGGATGGGTTTACCGGTGCACAAGCCTCCATGCAGGAACTTGCCTATCAGATGTATGTGAAAGCAGAGCAGTTTCTGCTTGACACACTGCTTCCGGGTATGTCGGGAGCTGCAGACATCAACTTAGCGATTAATGGGAAAGGGGTAGATCCCGATTCGATTACTGCAGATGTGGCAATGAACGCGGGTGTACAATCGTTTCGTCTCGATTCTTTAAAGATGCCTCTAAATGCAGCAGTTGCCTGTTCTGCAACTGTAAAAGGTGGAGAAGCTCAGGTGAGCCAGCTTAATGCAGTTTTGGGTGAGACAGAGTTGTCTATCTCAGGAGCCTACCATCTTGCATCCGGAGCTGTCAAAGGGATACTGGAAGCTAATGTGCCTTCAATTTCCGCTTTACTTGAATGTGTTTTTCCGGTTGACAGTATTGACGGCCGGGTGCAGCTGACTGCTCGTGTCGGTGGTGATATCAAGCATCCTCAGGCACTGATAGATCTTGAAGTAGATTCGGTGGTTTATAAAACGATGCCTTCCGGTCAAATCGAACTCGCTGCTCAACTTGACAGTAGTGGCATGGCAACTGTGAATAAGCTGGATGTCGCGCTTGGTAAATCACAGATTTCGATCAAGGGAAATGCCCGTGTGTTAGAGAACGGAGCTCCTTTAAATGCTGAAAAAATCACATTCGACTGCTCACTTGCCACTCCAGGAATCTTTGTTGAAGATTTTGTCGATTCTGTAACTGCCCGCATAGAAATTGGGGCTGCTGTTAGAGGAACAATATCAGATCTGTATGGCCATGTTAATCTTAAAACAGGGGAGATCGCTGCTGCAGGACAGGTCATAGAGCAAGTGAGTCTCGATGCTAATCTGGAAAAGCAACGGGTATTGATCGAACCTCTTGAAATTTCTCTCTTTCCAGGAGCTTCACTCTCTGTTGCCGGCTGGGCATCAATTAAGGACTCATTTGATCTCAGGCTCTCTACCAGTGGTATCGAACTTGCATCGGTTCCACAGCTAGCAAAAGCGATAGATTCGCTTTCCGGAACTGCATCAGTTTCGATACACGCAGAAGGAACCTACCCGGAACCTAAGGCTAAGGGAAAAATAACGGTTAACAAAATAAAGTCTGGTAAGTATCCGATCGATGATGTCGATTTGCAGTTTGGTTTTGAGAACCAGCGGATTGAGATCAAGGGAGCTGCGGTTGCAGTGTTAGATGGCTTTTATGATTTATCAAATAAGGGGTTTTCGTTAAATGCTGTTTTGGATACTCTTCAACTGCGGCCTTTTCTGGCAATGACCGGACAAGAGCTTGATGGTGTTCTGGAAGCAGCGATACGCTTGGCAGGAACTACAGACAACCTTGAAGCTATTGATGGGGACATGACCATAAAAAAACTCTTTGTAAATTATAATAAAGAGCAGGTAATCGAAACACGTGATCTGCGTATGGTACTTGAGGATAAACATTATTCTATACCTGACTTTTCGATTCTTCTTGCCGGCAATGGGAAATTAGTCGGTCATGCCAGTGGGCAGATTGATGGTTCGCATGATGCTATGCTTAAAGGAATCGTACCTTTGACTGTTGTGCAATACTTTGCGCCCGATCAGGATGAGATCGAGGGACGAATAACAATTGATGCACTTTTTAGTGGTACGACAAAGGAGCATACGCTTAAAGCTGAACTGCGCCCTGAAAACATTGCCATGGCTATTCCAGGACTCTCCCAACGGCTTCATTCGCTAAATGGACTTATTGTAGCTACAAAAGATGGAGTGCGGATCGAGTCGCTCAACGCAGGAATTGGAACAGGATCGATTCGCGCAAAAGCTAATCTCAAGCTTGATGCACTTTCACCTTCGGATATGGTGGCAGACCTGATTATGGATGCTGTGCCGGTAAGTTTGCCTGGGATGCTGGACATGTCATTAAATGCAAATTTACGCATTGCAGGTACACCTGACACCACTATTGCTTCCGGATCAATCGTACTTCTTGATGGGTTATATTATCAGGATATCGTCATTAATCCATTGGCTTCCATGGGGCAACGAAGACGGCGCAAGGAAGCTTTACCTCCGGCTGAAATCACTCTTCCTTATGTGCGCAACATGCGTTTCAATGTTGATTTTTCAGGAAGAACTCCCTTTAGTGTTGACAATAATATCGCTCAGCTTTTCATTCAACCCGATCTTCAACTCACAGGGAATCTTGCTGCACCTGCACTTAATGGAAGGGCGACGGTCGAGCAGGGGACTATCAGTTACCTGAAAAGAACTTTTACTGTTGATAAAGGTGTTATTGATTTTGTTAATCCTTATGCAATAGAGCCAAAGGTCGATATCAGCGGAACGGTACCGGTGCAGGACCGGACTATACAGTTGAAGTTGAGTGGAAATATCGATGATCTCCAGTTTTCGCTCTCCAGTAATGATCCTTCACTTGAAGACCAGGATATAATATTGCTATTGGTACTTGGAAAAACTTCAACGGAACTGCAATCGGGAGTTACCGGGGGACAGTCGACTGAACAGATGCTTGCATCACTTGTGGCATCAACCTTTGGAGATGATATTAAAAAAGCTACCGGCCTTGATGTTATAGAAGTTGAAACAGGGGACTCCGATAATGCTGGTTCTGATCGTATTGCGGTAACAGTGGGCAAAGATATTACCCGGCGCTTAAGAACCAAGTACACAGTCGAATCGGAAGCTTCATTAATAGTACAGCGTGCTACTGCGGAGTATCGAATTTTGCAGGATCTGCTTCTTTCGGGATTTCAGGATACTCGTGGTGTAAATGGAGGAGAGCTTCGTTTTATATGGGAGAGGCGTTAATATGCTGATCCGTTTATTGATGGTTCCGAAGTGCTTTTTATTGGCCTTTTGCTTTTTTTCCGGCTTAGCCTTTTCGGCAACACAAAAGGTTATAGTAGAGTTAACTGAAGAACGGCAAAACAGGGATGAGCTACTGGAGTTTGCCGGTAAACTGATAATGTATAAAAAAGATGCACTTATCGATAGTGCAGTTATTGCATCATCGGTAGAAGCACTTAAACTGACCGGTTTATTTACCAATATTACAGTAATAAGTTCTGATTCGGCAGTGAACTTTCTTCTTGCTCCAGCCAGATATATTCAGGACATAAGAGTTGAAAAGGCTTATCCTCTTTTCGGTGATGATGTGGAACGGGTGCTGAGTATTTACCCCGGTGATGTATTGCGCAAGCAAGAGCTTTCCAGGCAGGACTCGATTATCACTGCACTATATCGCAGAGAAGGTTTTGTTGCGCCTGAAGTTGAGATTACAACGGAAGTTTTTCGCAAAGGATGCGACTCGGTGGTCAATGTCAGAGTTAAAGCAGGTGACCATTATCGGTTGAAAAATATCGATATCAACGGTAACCGGACGAAATCTGACTTTTCCATCAAGAGGCGCTTGAGATCATGGCTGACATCGATTATGCCCGGGAGTGCCGGAAGGTTTGTTCAGTCGATATACCGTGAAGACATAGAGAAATGTTTCGAAATGTATCGAAACGACGGATTTGCAGATATAGCTATTCATGATACCCTTATTATAGACAGTGTTACCAGATCGGTAAGAGCAGTGCTTACCATAAATGAAGGGGACAAGTACAAGCTGAAAACCACCAGGCGCAGTGGAAGAGGTGTAAAGCGGCAGGTGCGGGATAATGAAGAGAATGCTTTCCGCAACGGTAACCGAAACAATGTTGCGCTGAGACGGTTACAGAAAACAACTGAAAACTACCTGAAGGAAGAGGGCTTTCTTAGTGCACATCTGACTGTTTCAGACACAGTCGTTGCTAAAAGGAATAAAAATAAAAGACTTGTGACATTTGATGTTGAGCAGAATGATCGTACAACTGTCTCTTCGATTATTATTAATGGAGCAGCCTCTGTCAGCAAAGACGAGCTTTTGGGACAGGTGCTTCATACCGACAAGGGAAATGAAAAGAAGAGGGCTTATTCACCTGAGAGGCTTGAGGAAGATGCTTTTGCTATTGAGCAATTCTATATTTCCAGAGGTTTTTTGCAGGCGAGGGCAACTGCCAGGGCTGATGTAAAAGATAAAAACGTCTCTGTGGTTATTGATATAGATGAGGGTTTGCAAACTGTCGTTGGAAGTGTATCTGTTGACAGTATCAGCTTTGTGGAAATGGGATCTTCTGTTGAGTTGGCTACAAAAGCTCAAGCCGCGTTCCGTGCAGAACGGCTCAAAAGTGACAAGCGGATTCTTGAGGCGAAGATCTCAGAGCTTGGTTATCCTCATGTTGTGGTTACTCCGGTAGTCAGCTTTAATGATGACAGTACAAAGGCGGATGTCCAGTTTAAAATCGAGACAGGGCCTAAGGTGTTTCTTGGAGAGGTACGCTATACAGGTGCACTAAGGACGAAAGTGCGTGTGCTTAACCGTGAGTTTAAAGCAGTTGAGGGAATGCCCCTGTCACTTTCCAAAATTATGGAATCACAAAGAAATATGCGTGACATGGGAATTTTCAGTTCTGTTCGTCTGAAAACGATAGGATTGCGTGAAAAACGTGATACTGTACATGTTATTGTGGAGGTTAATGAAAAACGTCCTTACCATGGAGTATTAGGTGGCGGGTTTGAGTCGGAAAAGAGAGTGTTTTTAAATGCCAAAGCTGGTGACCGGAATTTTCTAGGGACAAACAAGGAGTTCTGGGTTGGAGCAGAGGCAAGTCAGATAGATGAAGCGATAAGTAACAGGACATTTCAGGATCTTGATGGGCGAACTGAGGTGGGATTGACCGAGCACAGGCTCTTCGGACTGCCGCTTATTGCCACCGGAGAAATTTATGCAGAGCGGACTTCAGAGCTTAACATCGAATGGAGAAGTGTCGCTTATGGCGTTTCTGCTTCGCTTACTGCAGCCGCAACGAAACATCTGTTGCTTGGAATGGGCAGTAGGCTTGAAAGGCGAAGCCTTCTTTCTGAAGAAGGGGCAGAGAGCTTGGAAAACAATGGGGCCCGTACCTCTTTTGTACTTACTCCTACATTGACCCATGACCGCAGGGACTCATTTACCAAACCGAAAAAAGGTACTTTTCTGAGTATGTCGGTTGATCTCTCGAAAAGTTTAAGGAGCAATATGGATAATTTTGTCAAGCTTCAATTTGAAGCAAAATCTTTTCTTACTCCGTTATCCTTTATTACATTTGCCGGTATAGTCAGGGTGGGCTATATTCACCCCTATGGTGGTACAACGGTAGTGCCTACAGACCGTCTCTTCTATCTGGGCGGGACAAGAAATGTGAGAGGCTTTGCCGAGAACCTTCTTGTAGCGGATTCCAGTGGTGGCAGGGTGGCGATGTCTGCATCTCTGGAAGCGCGGATACCGCTTGTTTCCAATTTTGAACTTGCAGGGTTCTGTGATGCAGGACGTCTGCAAAACAGTTTCGATTCATTTGATTTCGATCAGTTTCGTATGTCTGCAGGTGGTGGTATACGCTATATGACTATTATTGGGCCGATCGGCCTTCTTTATGGAAGAAAAATCCACAAAAAACCCGGGGAAAAACCCGGGGCTTTTCATTTTTCGATCGGTTATACATTTTGATGGTTTTGTTTTGTAATTGGGCAATGCTATAAAAATGTTGTCCCTACAGGACAAGGATGTTCTTTGTTGCGCATTTAAAAATAAACTCAAATTGTTCCCATTCTTAAACTTCGAAATTCATCATTCATTATTCGATATTCGATATTTATAAAAATCTGTTCTTACGGGACAAGGATGTTACCTGCGCAGGCTTGTACCCTGAAAATACCATTTCAACTCAGAAATCTATTACAAGCTGAATACTTCTTATATCAGGATAGATCGAAATTGTTTTGTCCTTTTTTGTCTTTCCCCATATCAGTAAACCAGCACCTGTATGGATCATTACTCCGCCAATAACCCCGGTAATAACCCCTTTAATAATTTCAGAATTTTGATTATCCTTTATTTCATTAATAGAAGAATGAACTTCATCTGCAGTAGTTGCGTTATTATAATTATCAATATCAACATCACGGGAGATATAATAGCACATCCTTCCCAAAAAACCAGCGCCAACAACAAGTGTACTTATTCCAGCCGGTTTGATCCATCTATTTGAATTGTTGTGGTGTTTTGTTTCAATCTCTCCAGCAGACAAATAATCAAAGGAAATATCATCGGAAGCAGCAGTTTGGGCAATTGCTGCAAATGTATAGAGATGGAAAATGGTGAGAAAAGAAAATAATTTTATCATAATTTCAGGATGAAAATAGAAAACAAAAAATTATTGAGTGATTTTACTTAAAATAGTTAAACTGTGCAAAAAGTCCACTATGAGTCTTGATGGTTATTAAGCTGTCGGGATTGATGGCGTAAAGAAACAAAGATTACGGTAAAAATCTGGAAGAGAATACCTTAAGGATCTATCCGAACTGTTGAAGCGAATAGGATTCCAGCGGGCATATAATTTAAGCTGCCGAAATGTTACCTGTTCGCCATAGCTTCCTGGTAAGGATAATGATAATTAATTCGGTAATTTGTATGATGATGATTAATTCTATCACATTTATTTATTCAGAAATCGTATCATATCGTCGGGCAACCCAGAGGGCAACCCAGATTTAGTTATTTTTGAGCAAAAAGATGATCCATAATGCAAAAATGATGGTTAGATTGCCAAAAAAGGTGGAAAAATTGGAAAGATGTAAAAAAAGAGTTGCTAAACTAATACTTACCTATTAGTTTATTCGCTCTTTAAAAATTTCGGGGCTGTAGCTTGGCTGCCGAGAGCATCAGGCTGGCAGTCTGAGGGCAGGTGTTCGATCTTACTCAGCTCCACTAAAAGGCGGTTTCGGATTCGGAGCCGCCTTTTTTATTGCTGCAAACACCTGTTGCTTCTTTTATCCAGGCAGTATCCTGTTTAATTCAATTTTCATTTTGTTACCTTTTGGCAGAGGATTAAAAGGAGTATAATTTTCAAAATTTAAGTTAGTATCACAATAGTCAATTATTTATGAGCGTTGCATCGTTTGCTAACAGAGTATAATCAGGCTAACTACAAAATAAAAGGAATTATTTGCTTAATGATTAATAATGACAAAACTATTACCAATGATAAACAGCTTCATATGCCGGAAGCGTTGTTTTCTGAAGGAGCATTCTCAAAGCTTATTTCACAACTGCAGCAGGCAATCAATGCAAAGGGATATCTGAAACCGAGTCCTGTTCAACAGGAATCAATACCGGTTTTGCTTGATGGTCGAGATGTGCTGGGATCTGCACAGACCGGTACCGGTAAGACTGCTGCCTTTGTGCTGCCAATTTTACAAAGATTGGCATTGCAGAAAAAAAACAGTCTACCTGGAAAACCGCGTGTTCTCATTGTTGCTCCGACAAGGGAACTTGCCTCGCAGATCGGTGAGAGTATCGGGACTTATGGCCGTCATCTTGACATTACTTGGACTGTCATCTTCGGTGGAGTTAAGCAGCATTCACAGGTGGAAAAACTTAAAATAGGTAAACACATAGTTGTGGCCACACCGGGGCGTCTGCTTGACCTGATTAATCAGGGCCTGATAAGTCTGGAATATGTTGAAACGTTTGTTCTTGATGAAGCAGACAGAATGCTGGATATGGGATTTTTACCGGATATTCGTAAAATTATAGCTGCTCTTCCAGAAAAACGCCAGACCATCTTTTTTTCAGCTACATTACCTGAGGAAATCGTAAAGCTTACACAGCATCTTTTGAAGAATCCGGTGAAAATAGCCGTTACTCCTGAAGTAACCGCTGTGGAAGAAATACAACAGAAAATTTACTTCGTTGATAAGATAAATAAACCTAAATTACTGGTTAATTTGCTGAATGATGATCATATGAGTAAAGTAATCGTTTTCACTGGTATGAAACACCTGGCTGACAGGCTTGCCAGAATACTGAATAAAGAGGGAATCCAGGCAGATGTAATTCACAGTGATAAATCACAGAATGCAAGGACTCGATCTCTTGATAATTTTAAGTGTGAACGGGTAAGGGTTCTTATTGCCACAGATATTGCTGCCAGAGGACTCGATGTTTACAATATTAGCCATGTAATTAATTATGATCTTCCAAATCTGCCCGAAACCTATGTCCACCGTATTGGTCGTACTGCCAGGGCTGGTACAAAAGGTGATGCAGTTTCATTCTGCAGTGCAGAAGAAAGAAACCGTTTGAATATGATTGAAAAATTCATCGGAGAGAAGATAGCGGTAATAGAAGAACATCAATACCACAGCGATAATGCACGATTCGCCACTGGTTCTGCAGCCAGGCCGGCACCTAAAAAACAATCAGTGAGGTTCCAGGCGGCAAGGGACAGGGCTCGTCTGTCTAAACCTATATCATATTCAAAAGGGAAGAAGGGGTCTAAAAAACCGGAGAATGGAAAAAACAGTAGGGTGAAATGTAAAAAACGATAAAAAATATACGCTCTACAGGTTATATTCACTTAATATGTTTTACCAGTAGAGACCGGTTAATTTAGCAAAAGAATACAGCTAAAATAATTCTTTTTTAACGCGAAGAGTTTAACCTTTGCCTGTCCACTAGCCCCTCTGCAGCAGACTACTGCGAAGGTCGAGCAGAGCTCGCAAAGTACGCCGAGAAAAAACACTTCGCGTTTTTAGAGAAAGCCTTTCTTAGTATTTTGGTATTAATCAGCCGTAAGATGTTGCTCCCAGAAAGGGTTGAAGCTATTGTCTTGTTTCATCCACAGGTGATAAGACCGCAAGAGTATAATCATATATGTTATTCACTGCGGTTTTTCCGCATTTTGATAATGCTTTCTTTTTTTCTTTCAGAAATGACAGGACCGTTACTTACTCTGCGTTCTCCGTAAACAAAAATTTTAATAGCCGGTTGAGGCCCCATAGCGCAGAAACGCTCACAGGCACCACAACCGGTGCAGAGATTTTTATCTACTTCAGGGCCTGAAATTGTAGTATCTCCTGACTCAATCTCCTGTTCTTTGATAGCCTGATAGGGGCATTTTCGCATGCAGATCATACATCTTGAGTCACCTTTCCAGGCAAGGCAGTGATGTTTGTTCACTACAGCTGTTCCCATTTTAACAAAAGGTTTATCCTCGGTTTTGACTGGACGAAGTGCAAGGGTCGGGCAAACATATGTACATGCTATGCAACCGGGCTCGCAAAACCCGTTTAGCGCCATGAGACGGGGAGTACTGATTTGATGTAAACCATCGAATATCCCGCCTGGTCCCAGGGCATGGTTTGGACAGGCTTTAATACATGCTCCACAGGCGATGCAGCGTGTTAAGAATTCGTCTTCGGGGATTGAGCCTGGTGGACGAACAGGTTGTACTGAAGTTTTACCTCCAGCAGTTCCGCGAATCACTACTGGTGTTGTAATACCAAGCAGCAGTCCGGATATTAAGTGTCGGCGTTGCACATCGATGGATTTAATTTCCACTTTATTAGGTTTAATAAAGTTGACTTCGGTACAGTTTAGTTTGTTGGTTGCACATAATCCACAGAGAATACATTCTGCGGTAGAGGTGATAGTGAAATTTTCCGGGTCGATCGCCCGGGTCGGGCAGGTTTTTGAGGAGCATAGTTTACATTGTGAACATTTGTCACCTGCGATATGACGTCTGAAAAATGAAAAACGACTCAATAATGCAAAAAAAGCACCGTTAGGACAGATATATTGACACCAGAACCGCCTGTCGATGAAGCTCCCGGCAAAAACCATGAGAGTTATTAACAGGACAGCAGCACTTCCGTGCATTGCGAGAATCACTATCGTTGCTGCTTTGGGTTCTTTAATAAACAGGTTGTGGATTGTGGAA
The DNA here is from genome assembly GCA_023412475.1 of Fibrobacterota bacterium. GTDB lineage: Bacteria > Fibrobacterota > Chitinivibrionia > Chitinivibrionales > Chitinispirillaceae > JAAYPC01. Next base: position 68,873 of record JAEYNR010000012.1, read on the forward strand.
GCTATATTTGAAGTTGTCAATCCCAGAAAGCGAAGTGCCGGATCGATCAGAGATGCCGATATGCGTGTTGCAATTGAGATCGGATCCATGAAAAAAGGGACAACTACTCCAAATAGTGCGAATGTAAAAAGTGTAAACAGAAGAACATATTTTAATTTTTGAAGCACAAGACCGGGACGTGCATTTTTGAAACGGTATTTCTCAAAAATGTATTTATCGGAGAAGTCAATCGCCGATCCCAGAGGACAGATAAAACCACAGAAAATGCGGCCAAAAAAGAGGGTAAGAAGGGTAAACAGTATCGCACCGGGCAGGACTGAAAAAATAAGTGCTCTTGATGCAATCGAAGTAATTACAAAAACGAGCGGGTTCAATTGAAGAAACAGTTCTGTTGACATCCGATGTGCGAACATTTTGTTGTTGAATACGAAGATCAGAGCTATAAAGATGATAAAAAATGTAATCTGGGAAAAAACGCGGATTTTTCTGGTCATAGAGAATCTTTCATGAATCAATGTATATGAAAAATATCACCTTTTTTGGGATTGAACCGAAAATGATACTGCCTCATAAATTTAATCGCTATTTCGAGGCTGTCCGGATTCTGAAGATAACGATCATCAATTATTGCCGTGAAACAGTTTGGTACTCGAAGTACAGCACTATCGCGCGTAAAATGTTCTGAATCGGTAAAAATGTAGAATCGTTCTGAGCTGCTTCTCGGATGTTGTGACAGAAGCACTTTTCCAGATCGGTTCTTCGCAAATTGTGCAGCAGATCGATTCGCGAGTGAGCTGTCTTCGATCAGAATATACGCAGGTGCTTCATCAAGAAGATTGATAATCGGCCTGGAGTCAAACAGCGGGCTTACAAGACCGGACACGATTTTACCAGCGTTGAAAGTAAACCAGGTGGCAACCAGAACTGCTGATATACGAGCGATTGTCCGGAAAACCTTTTTTCTTCCAAGCATGCCAACAAAAGATAATGGAATCATAAAGATGCTGGTTCCCAGAAAAAACGCAAAAAAAAACGACATACCCGCGAGTGGCCCGGACAAGGTAACAGATCGCGAAAATGCCAGCAAAAAGGATGGACAGACATTGATTCCTGTAACTATACCGAGAAGAATAGGATACTCAGTAAATTTGTACCACTTTGGAAGGTTGCAACCACGCTCACATTTTTGGGTTTTAAAAACGGAAGTCAGTAGAAATGTGGAGAAAAGGAGATACGCAGCAATGGTAAAATACTCTTTGTGCTCTATGGAAAACTGGGAGCCGACCAGACCTGCAAGTGCACCAACTAAAAGATAGGTAATAAAGCGCCCGGCAGAAATTTCCAATGTTGCCCAGAAATATCGGGCGATGGAACTGTTTTGCTGCATGAGAAACGAAGAGTACACGGGTCCACAGGTTGCCAGGCAGATATGCCCTGTTGTCAAACCAAGCATGAACCCTTCACCAAAAAATTGTAACGTTTCTACCATGCCCGTATCCCGGATGAGATAAAAAAGCGTGGCGCAAAAAGGGCATGATCGTTGTATGCCACATACTTTGCAGTACTGTAAAGTTCCACTCTGTCATTAATCGGGAAGAACAGTTCCAGATCGAAATCGCTCCGGTAAAAGCTCAGTTTGGATTCGAATGTAAATAGTTGCATATAGCTGGCCAATGATGGTGCAAAGCCGAAGTGGTCATTTATACAAATTGAAGTTCCTGCCTGAAGACAATGTCTGGGGAACAGAACTCCGTTGGTGGCGCAATATATAATATCCAGTGATGAGTGTTCATCCCAGGTTTTTCGCAATTGAAGTTCGTAGTACTGTTTAAACATGCCGGGAGCGATAGAAAGCGCAGTTGCTCCCTTAATAAATAGTCTTGAATTCAATTTCAGTTGTACCCGGATATTTGCATCTGTAGCAAATCCGTCAGCATAACCTTTATCGTGCATCGCAGAACTTTGCAGAAATCGCTCATAGATGCCAAATGAAACAAGAAATTTTCTTCGGGCAAGATCTCTGTCGCCCATAATTCCAAGCCGGTATTCATTCATATTATAATGGTTATTATCATTAAGATCATTTTTTAAAAAGATACTGCCCCTTATCTGCATCTTAATTGGAAGATCAAAGCCGGCAGTTGCATTCAACCAGAGATCTGCATCACGATGGTCTCCATAGGGGGAAACCTGATTGTCCGCAGCGTAAACATACGGATCTGCATGAATGAGTTCGAATCTATTGATGAATGAGGAGATGGTGGTGTACAGGTGGAACCAGTCAGCTTTAAGATCCCAGACACCTTCTATGGCATTAAGCGTGCGGGGTTGCACTTTGGTATCATTTTTATACCAGGGCATCGGGATTGGTTTTGCATCTATATATTGTGTATTGGAGTATCCAAGGTAGAGATCGCCAAGTGCGCTGATTGTCAATCCACCAGAGGTAACATTCTCAGAAGGGCAAAAGTTTTCAGGAAAAAGAGTTTTTTCCGTTACTCCACGGTAAAAATGATCGATATTCAAGGAGAAGTGTTTATTAAAAGACTTTACTGCGTGAAACCGGGAGTTCCCCATAAATCCTTCAGAACCGTTTGAATCAAGATCTTCTTTACTTAGAGTACGTGCATAACCGGCATTTCCATCGTATTGAAAGCCCGACTCCTGATAGCCGCAGATGGGAATGCATACAGCGAATAAAAAAAGTATGAAACCTATTTCCATCTGCTTACCCTTCAAATAATAAGTGACAATATTGTCAAACATCAGTAAATCGCCCCCACAGGACATACTTCAACGCACCTGCCGCATTCAACACATTTAGCTGGGTCGATAACCGCTTTACCATCAATGAACCGTAATGCGTCTACCTGGCACACACCTTCACATGCTCTGCATCCTGTACACTTGTTTGATTGGACTGTAAGGTAAGCATCCCGGGGTTGCATACACCCCAAAAAAAGCATCATGAGTGTAAATGAAAATATAATAATTATTGATCGCTGTCTTGATCTTGTAAACATTTGACTATCGCTCCATAGGAACAGGTAGAATAACAAAGTGTGCATTTTGTACATGTTTCGGGATCGATACATGCTTTCTTGCGGATAAAACGGATTGCATCAACAGGGCACACTCTGCTGCAATCTCCACATCCTGTACAATTTGACTGAAACACACTGAAAGAATACCGGGGATGGCCAGCAACAGGTAATACCATCGCTGCTCCCAGTGCACCAAACAGCTTTAGTAATGAGCGTCTGTTCATAATTGATTCCTCAATGTTTCCAGGTAATTGCACCATATGGGCATTTGTTCATACATAAACCACAGCGCAGGCATTGCTCCGGATCAATAACGTAAATTGTCTCATTTTCATTAATCGTTATGGTGGAGAGCGCTTTTCCCGGACGGGGACACACTTCGTAACAAAGGTTGCATTTTGCGCACAATTTTTCGCTGATTACCATTGATGAACCTGAAGCCGTTCCGTTATTACCTGAGACACTGATTTTATCAATAGAGTCATTGCAGGCTGCAAATAGCAAAAGTAATGCATATAGTAGTTTCATGGTCTGCATTCTATCGCGACAAGGTTATTTTTTCTTTGTTTCTTTTTCCCTGTTGTTATCAGGATTTGTTGTACACTCTTTTGTGATGTCTGCTTTAATTTCCTTTGCACTGATCACCTCTTCCGGGCAGTTGTCAATACAGATGCCGCATTGAGTACAGAGTGCCGGATCGATTTCATGGATTGTTTTTCCATCTTTTTTTGTTACCTTGATAGCTTCAACAGGGCAACTATTGACGCATTTTCCACACTGTGTACAAAATGATTGATCAATTAAATGGAAAAGTTTTTTCTTTGCAGCATAAGCCCCAATTACAAGCATTATAGAAAGTGATGCTACTATGAGCAGGTTACGTTTCATGAATTTATCCCTCATGCAAAATATTGTTACTGAAGTTTAATCGCGCCTCTTCGGCATCGTGCAATACAATTTCCGCATCCATCACATTTTGACGCGTCGATAACTGCTTTGCGATTAACAATTGTTAATCCTCCGACCGGACATACACGGCAATTTCCGCATCCGTTGCACGACGAGGTGTTCACAACTGCTTTCTTGGTTACTGTTGTTGTTGTCGTACCGGTTACTGATGACGATTGAGCCGATTCTGTACTTCCTTTAACTGATGATACTTTGTAATATCGGGTTGTCGAAGAAGCCAGATCAGTATGTGTATAGGTTGTTGCAGTTATTGTGGCAAGCAGTGTAAAGGTGCTGTTATTAGTGCTGGAGTAAATTTTATAGCCGGTAGCACCGGTTACATCATTGAACTGTATTGTAATTGAATTTGCAGTTGTTGCACTTACTTTAAGTCCTGAGGGTGTTGCCGGAGGAGTGTCTTGTGTCGCTACACTCGAAGACGCAGATTTTGGGGAAAGACCTCCGTCGCTATATGCTGCAACAGAATAATAGTAGGTAGTAGCCGAATGAAGGTTCTGATCTAGAAGTGAATTTCCGTTTATTGTATCAACAGGAAGGAGAGAACCTGATGATGTTCCCCTGTATATAATGTATCCGGCAGCACCGGAAACAGTATTGAATTTAATTTGAATCGAACTGGCTGACTCCGCAGTTACAGTCAGGCCGGTTGGGGTTGCTGGTGCAGAGAGTTGTGTCTTTGCACTGATTATCTGACTCCGGGGGGAGGAACCCTCTTGATTGATTGCTGCTACTGCAAAATAATAGGTGGTGCCGGATTGCAGTGATGAGCTCGTAAATGACGTTTCTGTTATAGTGTCAATTTCTACAAGTGAATTCTCTGATGTCCCCCTGAAAATGGCATAGTTTTCTGCTGTACTGACAGCATTAAATTCAATGAGTATTACCGTTGCAGATTGTACCGTCACAACAAGACCCATTGGCGTTGACGGTACTAACGCTCCTGTTTTAATAGATACAATGGATGAATTGGCAGATATTTCGGTTCCGCTAGTCGCTGCAACCGCATAATAATAGGTAGTATTCTGTTTAAGATTCTTGTCCTCAAATGAGTTTGAGGAGATGGTATCGATACTGCTGAGTGATGTTCCGGATAAACCCCGGTAAATAATATATCCGGTTGCATTTGAAGAGGTATTGAACTGTAGGTTGACTGATGATGCAGATGGTGATGTTGCGATCAAGCCTGAAGGTGCTTTTAAAGGCTCTTTTACGATTTGAACTTTCACTGCTGTTGAGGGTGCAGATTCGTTTTCTTTAATTTTTACCGAAACCTTGAAGTAATAGACTTTTTCTGTATTCAATGTTGTAGTAAAAAAAGTGTCTGTTACAGTTCCAGCAAGCGTATATTCGCCATTCTTAACCTCCGAACTGTAGATATTGTATCCGGTGGCACCGTCTGAAGGTTGCCAGTTGAGGTAAATTGTTGAATCGCTTAAAATTCCATTGTTGACCTTCGTAAGCGGTTCAGGAGTACTCGGTGTTTTCGACATAATGGCAACAAACCGTGTAGGGGAAGAAATCCCGTTTGGGAATTGCGCTTTGACCTGATAGTACACAGGTGTGTCATTTGAAATGTTTTCAGAAAAGGTGGTATCAGTAACAGTCTGGATTTTTTGCGGTTCTGAAAGTGTATCCGCTGTTTTGTAAATAAGATAAGCTGATGCTCCCGCACATCCTGACCAGGTCATCTGGACTATATTTTCATCTGTAAGTATTGCCGAAATCTGTTTTGGGGGAAAGATAGGCTCAGGGTCGTTGGAATTCAAATGAATGGCATCTGTTTGTCCCGGATTTATGGTTGCGGTGGCAGAATAAACAAGGAGTTCTTTTTTGTAACCCCCGATGGCAATTTGTGCCTCCTGGTTTGATGGCACGCTGATATAAAGTCCATCACTTCCAGGCTTCTGGTAATAAACAAATGGTTCTGTGCTGTCTGAAGTAATCTCGATCCGGTAAACATCAACATCAATAATATCAGGAAATGACACAGGAATTCTGTTACTGGTAAAATCCGAGTGTGATGGACCTGATGATTCAAGAAGACAACCTGAAAACAATAACGAAAAAATCGATACTACAATCGACAGAAGAAAATTCATCATTTGACTAACCACCCTGTTATCAGTGACTTCGTGCCCCTTATAAATGCTCAATGATTTAACGATCAATAAAACTCAATATTAATATAAGCTAAAAAACTACAATTATCCTGCAAATGCTTGATCGTGTATTCCTGATAAAATTATCTATGTGTGCATGCATGAAAATAAAAGGTTCAAAACATTCAATGTTGCTACGGTCCGACCATGCACTTAAAAAAACAATCAATTTTCATAAAAATATTGCTTATAATATATATATAAATTATTTAGAATAATTCTTTTCCGTTAGATCCGAGAGTAGTAAATAGAGTTATAACATAGAGTAATACCTAAGGAGTAGTTATGCTGAAATCGATAAATAGACAATATGCTGTAGGGTATTTCCTTCTGGTTCCTGCTTTAGTGATACTTACATCTTTGCCCGTATTATCAAAAACTGCAGTACCAGTTTTCCTGCTTGCCGGGCAGTCGAACATGTCGGGCTATGCTTCGGCAAACGATCTTACCGCAGATCAGAAAACGAGTGTGAAAAACGTGAAAATCTATGTGGATATGACCTGGGAGAATAATGGAAAGCTCAAACAGTGGATGACCCTGGGTCCAGGTTTTGGAAGTTCATCAAATAATATTGGACCTGAACTCTCTCTTGGAAGAACACTTTCTGAAAAACTGCCCGATACAAAAATAGCTCTTATCAAAGTGTGCTGTGGATCGACGTATCTGGGAAATTACACTTCAAAACCTAATGACTGCTGGATACCACCAAGTTCAAACAACGGGAATGCAGGACCTCACTATAGACGGATGCTAACTGCTATCGATGATGCATTTGAAGCATTTAACTCTGCTTATGATACTTCAGAGTATGTTCCCATGTGGGCTGGATTTGTATGGCATCAGGGTGAATTTGATGGCCAGGTTAAGAATCTTGCAGATGCATACGAAACAAATCTCACTTGCCTCATTAACGATATTCGCAAAGACCTTAATGTTACTGATCTCCCCGCAATCATTGCCATGATTGATATTCAGGGCAGTTGGCAATTCAATTCAATCATACGCGCTGCAGAAGTCGAAGTGACAAAGAAACTAAATAATGTGGATACTCTAGATACCAAAGGCTTTCCAACTGATGGTGTTCATTACAGAGCACAGGGGCAGGTAAAGATGGGAACGATAGCTGCTGAGCGATGGCTGGATATGGAATTTGTGTATGATCCAACTGTAAAAACATATCAATTTAACAATATGACATCAAAGCACCCTCGCATTGCAATTCAGTCTGGCTGGAGCAATTTAATTAATTTGTCAGGAAGGAAAATTGCGGGTTCACAAGGTAAAGCTTCGCAGAGTATTCTATCCAGTAGTAATATCTACATTGCAACAAAAAATGAACATGGAACTGGTGGATTAAAAATAGTTAAGATGTATAAGTAGATTTTGCACAGAAAGCCATAAAGATTTAGTAAATAACTGAATCTTTATGGCTTTCTGTCTACTGATACTGAGATCTTAACTTGATCAAATGCTAAGTTTTTTATCAGACACAAGTTTGCAAATTCATAGATACGTTTAGCTTTGATACCTTTGTTTATCGAGGCAAGAGATGTACCTCGTTCTTAAAATTCATCATTCGTTATTCGTATTCATTATTAATCTTATCTTCTTTCATGGTTAAATATTTTCTTCCACGATATCACCATCAGTTACTTTACTTTGGAAGTTTAAGCCGTAAATCCAGTCTGGCTGAGCCTGGAAAGTAACATTTAACATCATCACAAAAATCTTTTTCTTCTGCTTTAAGTCTTCTGCCGTCAACTACTTTTACTGTTGTTGTTTCTCTATTCATAATAGTTGTGTAGAATGCACGGCCGGAAACTTTTCCATTAGGAGCTCCTCGTGTGATTTCATCACCGGTTGCTATTCTCCCTGCAAGAGATGTGTAAAGCCGGTGATCATGGGGCAGAAAGCAGTTTGCACCCTGCAAACAGAAGCCGGCTCTGCTGAGAACAGCGGATAATGCAGGCAGAAATACCGGTCAAAACCCGATCTAAGGAAACTGTGGTTGAAAAGTTTTTATATTCTGGTGATACGACTTTACGGAACAGTAATTTGCCATCAACAGTAAAAAATTCAACCAGGTCAGGAGCAACATCTCTGGCTGGCCAGGTTATTTTCATAGTGGAGCCATAACAGCTCACTTTATAATGATCTTGAGGTTTAATTTGTGATTTGATATGTTGTTTAATGGATTGTGATGTTTTGTTTTGAGAAAAAATCCATGGCAGAAGCTCGGGCTCATCGAATACATCTTCCCATATAAAATGCCCTCTTCCTTTATATTCGGTGTATTTGGGTGGTTTACCGATTTTTGTAAGGGCATCAACGATTATGCGTGAATAGTTTACATCGTTTATGTCATCATTGTTACCGTGAAAAATCCATAACGGGGTGTTTCCCATAAGTGCTGCCTTAGAAGTGTCGGCAATACCGCAAATTGGGACTGCTGCAGCAAATAGATCCGGTGCACGGGTAATTATATCGAAAGTACCTTCGCCTCCCAGAGATAAACAGTTGGTAGGGCAGGATAAAATCGGAACCATTATTAAATTCATATTCTTCAAAATCTTCGGCAGGTACAGGACTAAAAAGTAAACTCACAACATAAAAAGTAAAAATCATTGCTCGCATATTACAGAGCTTCTTTTGGGTGAGGCTTATAGAAACGATGAATTATCATTTTAAAACAGGCAGCGCTTCCGAAACTGATGCAGTTCGATTTTTATGAAAGAAAGCTTCCTTTGGTGTTCAGGAAAAAATCTAAAATAAATTTGTGGTTTTCTTATGAGGTTAAAAAAGTTTATACGTGTGAAAACTGTCTGTGATTTGAAGGTAGTGGGTAGAGAGTTGGGAGTGGTGAGTGCTGAGCCTGCGTCTGCGTCTGTGGGGCTGCCGGGGCTGCGGGGCTGCGGGGCTGCGG
>JAEYNR010000014.1 GCA_023412475.1 Fibrobacterota bacterium
TAAATCATCGTTCGATAAAGGAGTTCATGGTAAGTGAACACTTGCCCTTTACCAATTTCGGAATGAACGGGGCATATTACTTTTTGATTGTTATAAGCCACTTTCTCATGGAATCTTTCCGTAAAGACATCGCAAACGATATCATCTCAGGTCGTTGCTATGCAACACGTCTTCGCAGGGAGATAATTGATATTGCAGTAAAAATAGTAAGAACAGGTCACCGGGTGATTCTGAAGACAACAACGGTGATATGGGAAATGCTTGGAATTGATAATCTCTGGAAAAAATGTAACAGTGTTGCTTTGATTTGTTGAACTACTTGAAAAAAGAATCCAATAAATCAGGTGAAGTACGCCCCGTGCATTCCTTTTGTCAACATTAGGTGGTTTTGATGTGGTGTTTGATCATTAAAAAATAAAAAGGATTGAGGGAGCAGGCGATTTCTACCAGATAAATTCTGAAATATTCTTTTAATAACATTGTAAAAAGGTTTTTTGAATAGGCAAAATGATTTTTGCTAAAGAATCGTCCGATTTAGGGTGTATCATTTTGTTCTTTTTCCCATTCATGTTTCGAATTTCTTATTTAGAATTTCGTGTTTTTTTTGTTTAGGCAACTGTCGGGAAAAAAACGCTTAGCATTTCGCCGCAGTAACAGATATTCGATTGGCCCGTTTTTTTCTATATAATTGTATCAGTCTGTAGAAAACCAGAGTCCGATTCTCAAAAAAAGTTCAGGAATGTGTTTTAATTAAAGGGAAGTAAATAATGGAATTGATTGTAAAAAACCAGAAAAGCTCAAAAGGCAGCCAGCAGGAAAATAGCTCCGACCCGGAATCCGAAACCAAACTAATCTCAGTGCCCTCCAAAGCCACAATAACAGAAAACCAGGATAATCATTTTGATATTAAAAGCTGCACTCCCAAAGCAGTTTTTAATTGATTCTTTGGGGTTCTCGGGCGTTTTATAAAATAAGTACCATTCTTCTGGTGGAAAAAGTGAGTCCATTTCGGGGTACAAAGAATGCTCACTTCTTTAGCCCTGAGGGCAACATTATGTGTAACCGTATGCAACCAGCAGTATCGTTATAAACAACAATAATGTTTTTTAAATGGGATCGATTCATCTATCACCTCCATTTTTCTTTTCATTGATAAGCCGATGGATTGCCTTGTCTAATGTGGTATTCGACCCCTTTCCCTGTTTTTTCCAAAATTTAACCAGCTTTTTACTATCATCTAATTCTTTTATCGAACCTGAGAAAAGCGTTTTTAATGTATCTTTTTCGCGGCCAGATCGAATATAGTAGATCTTTCTAGGGCCTATCTGTCTGAAATAGAAATATCCTGATAAACCATCAATAACGATAACCGGGTTTATTCCATTTGACATTGAATTATTTTTCTGTAATTGATCCCACTTGTTATCAGGTGGAAGATCACTCATTCTGCAGAATCGCCATTCTCCAGTTGACTTACTTAATTCCAGCTCATAAATATGCTTGTCTCCAATCATTACTGGGACTAACCAATAGTTTGTAGGCTCAATAATGTTATAAAAAGGAATTGTGTCAGAGCATGTATCAAGAACTGAATATTTTACAGCAAATTCTTGGATAGGCTTACCTAACTTCAAATCATTTATTTTAATCGAATCATTCAAATGTAACCACTTTTTGGCAAACAAGAATCCATACTCAGCAGTAGAATCTTCGAAGTAATTGTCTAAAATCTCCTTCATTTCTCCTGGTATTTTTTGCGCATGACACCAATCTGCCATTCCGACCAGAAGAAGTAAGGTTATTATGTGTTTCCGCATCTAATGTCTCCATTTTTTGAAGTCAATTGTAGGATTTCTATATTTTTTTCTTTAATCGTATAAGATTTTAATCAATCTTTTTATGTTAATAGCTATAATATTATATCTATATTGCTCTCACTTCTTCTTGGCCATCATCTTCTGCTTTGCCACCTGTTTTTCAGCCCATTTATTGATCTTTTCCCGTTTTTCCGATACTATACCAGCCCTACTTTTTCCGCTTAAATAGGATTCAGCATCAACAATAATCTCCTCATTTTCGTAACCGTCACGAGCTCCGCTCACCTGCCATGCGAATTGAGCATCACCAAATTCCTTGAAATCAGCAGGTTTCATGACCACAATTATCGATTCCTTTGTTTTCTTTGCAGTATAGAGAAGTACCGGTGCATCTTCAGGAGTAATAAGCACAGTTACCGGCACTGCAGCACTGGTTACCAGACCAAAATGCTCTGGAAGAGAGATTTCCACACTTCCACCGCTTGTTTTCGAAACTCCACGAACCATAGTCATCGATTCTCCAGCTTCGATGCAGATATACTTTATTGCCTTAGTTGTATCGGTCGGATGTGGATGAAGAAAATTTTTTGTGCCTCCATAAACAGTCAGTCCGTTAGAAAAACCAGCCTCCCCAAAGCAACCAAATGTTCCCCAATTAAGCAACATACCCAGATTGTTGATCATGTCGCCGCTGCAAGTCAGGCTTCCCTGGTTGTTGATCCCGCTGCAAGTCAGGCTTCCCTGTCCGTTTGAGCCACTATTCAGATACAAACTTCCATAATGAACAGTTTCATGTGATGCATTATTGTAGGTTCTGAAGGTAATATCATTCGACAGAAGATTGATCTGCGCTCCAGCGCTAAAAAGAACTCCGCAAAATG
>JAEYNR010000015.1 GCA_023412475.1 Fibrobacterota bacterium
TATTGAAGGTAGCACGTACTGTTGCCGATATTGATGGAAAAGAATCTATTGAAGCAGCTCACATTTCGGAAGCGATTCAGTACAGGAGTCTGGACAGAAAATTATGGATGGGGAATTGAAAGCCATATCGACATAAACAGGCTCATAAGGTTTGGCGACCTGCTTACTGCATGAAATGGATTGCGACTGCGAGAAATGGCAGGGTATCGTTAACGATATGCTCATTTATGCGACTATATTTGCTGATACTGTATCTGTTAACCCAGCAAGTATTGCAATACTTAAAAAAATTGGATTCATTCAGACATATTTAGAAGAAGGTGTTTTTAACAACAATGGGATGAAATTAGATCTGGTCCATTTTAAAATTGAGAGAATAAGTTAGGTTTTGACGGAGTAGTTGTCATGGCACAATATGGAGTCTGAAGTAAAAGACCTCTTTAATGGAGAATTTGAAATTTGATGAAAAATGAAAAAATCATCTGTATTCCACATAAAACATGTGATTACAACTGTATGTGGAACGGAATCGAAGACCAATACGAATGGAAAACAAAAAATCGTGTTCCTGATTATCTTTTTTTCGGAATAAGTGCATTTTGCAGTGTGATTTACCTTAAGCAGAGTAAGCCCAAACAATTAAGAACGGTTTATTGGAGTAATGGATTGCCAAAGAAAATGTATGATTTTATGCAAGAGATCATTGGGTACACTTATAAAGTGCATGAGAATAAAACATTTGAAAAAGCTTTGGCATCTATCAAAAAAAGTATCGATAATGGTGTTCCTGTTCTGTTGGGAGCATTGGATATGTACTTTCTCCCATATTACCAGAAGTATTATAATAATTTGCATATTCCAATCCATTATGTTCAGATGATTGGCTATGATGAAAGTAACCAGGAAATAGTTGTTGCAGATTGCGGAAAAGAAAAATTCCAGAAAATAAAATATTCCGATTTACAGTTGGCCTGGAGCTTTAATGTGCCGGGATTTTCAAAACCAAATACTTATTATACATTTGCTTTTAAAGACATCAATTCAATCGAAAGCATTGTATATGAAGGTCTGAAGAAAAAATGTATTCAAAATCTTAATGCCCCTGTTTCTTTTATAGGGATAAAGGGAATAAGAAAAATTGCAAAAGAATTTCTCCTTTGGTCGAAAGAACTTGCACACCAATCTTACATTGATTCTTTAAAGCATTTTGTTGAATATGCAGGATTTCCGCCATCTTTACCTGATTCATTGACTGATCATTCTGACGGCTTTAATATTAGCCATAAAGCATCAAGAGATAAGTTCGCAGAAATATTAATATGGGGCAGCAAAAATTTTAATAAACCGGAATGGGAAAGATCTGCTGATCTGTTTAATGAATCTGGAGAAATATTTGAGCAAATGACAGATATGATCACCAGACACATTAAGAACGAATCTGAACAACTGACTGAAATGCCATCAATGTTGAATAGAATTGCATTGTTAGAGGAACAAGCATATAAATTGATCGATGAACATTTAAATGCGAATGAAACCAAATCCATTTCAGGCTTCTCAGAAGTATTTAGGTCCTCCGGCGGTTACCGTGCTTGTAGTTGCGGGCCTGGCAAATCCTGACTACTTGATTGAAATTGATACCGGATTAATAAAAAGGCTTAAAATATGAAAGACAAAGAAAAACCGGTTGGACTAACCAAAGATGTTGGATGGCAGTTTGGAATCAGAAAGACTTTTCAGTATTCACAGGAATATTTATGGGACTTTTTATTTTCAGATAAAGTGTTAAAAATCTGGCTCGGTGGGCTTGAAGACGAATTGAAAATCAACCAACCCTTTAAAACAAGGGAAGGCATAGAAGGTTTTGTCAGGGTTCTTAAGCCGTATTCTCCGATGGAACATAGGGTCGGACCAGGCTTATCCCCTTCTTAAATAAAGAATTAGGTGGTATTAACGGTTAATTTTTAATCGCTTAATAAGCATACCGGTAAATCCCATTACTCCACTTGGCAATTAATCCATGTTCAGCGCATTAAGATCCGGTTCATTGTTTTTTACTAAACGCTAATAGCACTTAATTTTCAATCTGGCATTTAGATCTGTTATCCCACTGTGTTGCCTTTGCTGAGCGCGCTTCAAATTTGTCTTTTGCAACTAATTAATCAACTGTATTCAGGGTGGCTAATTGTGGTCCGACCCTTCAGAAATAAAACCAATATCGTGTGAATGCTCCGAAGGAAAACATTTCGTCCCTATATGAATTATGGGGTCGGACCCGAGTTATCTACTTCATAAATAAAGGGTTAAGTGGTATCAACGGTTATTTTAAATCGCTTTAATTTAATTAGAAGATGTATAAATTTCAAGGCTTGCGGAAGAAACTGGAGGAATAAATCAAGCATCATGCCATTATTGAAATGATGTCGTAAATGAGCATGGGATATTCCGGGATCTTAGGGTCAAAATCGGCAAAGACATTTAGAATGGGTCTCAAGAGCGCGCTTTTCTGTGAACGATACCACGAAGAACGCGGCTCACCAACTCTTTTCCATGCATTTAAATTAACTCCCGCCGCTCTATGCTGTATTGAGGCAGATCTATCTCCAGTATCGTATCACCGAGAGTTTTTTTTGGAGCTAAACGACAAGCTCTGTTTTTCTGAGCTTTTTCTCTGTTTGCTCCAGTTTCCGCTTCAAAGGCGTCTTCATAAGGGAGCTTTATCGACCATTCGCAATTCAACACCCCCCAGCCGTAACGGATATTTCAAATGCTAATGCTGTTAGAAATAGTGGAATGGCACGTGATCTTTTCTACGAAACGCTGTCTCATTTTTCTACACAATTTCCGAAATTCGGTAGAACCGATACTTCCTTTAAGTTGCTAAGAGGCATTAAAAAGACGGTAAAACTTGTTGATTCAACAACAATAAAGCTTTTCGCCAACTGTATGAACTGGGCTAAACATCGCAGACGGAAAGCAGCCGCGAAATGCCATATGATGCTTGATGCACAAACATTTTTACCAAATATTGCCATTATTAAAAGTGCAAAATCACACGATTCTGTGGAGGCGCGGACATTGTGCAATCAATTAAAGGATGGAGAAATTGTTGTATTTGATAAAGCGTACGTTGATTTCAAGCACCTGTTTGAACTTTCTAAACGGGGCATACTCTGGGTAACTCGAGCGAAATCAAACATGGCATATAAAGTAGTGCACAAACATAAAATTACCAACAAAATGATTATAAAGGACGCAAAAGTTAAGCTTTCCGGAATAAAAAGCAGAGAGCAATATCCGGAATATATAAGATTAATTATCGCTGATGTTGTAAGAGACGGCAAAAAGGTACGAATGGAGTTTATTACCGATGATTTTGAATTAGCCGCATCAACGATAACTGATCTTTATAAATGCCGCTGGGATATTGAGCTATTCTTTAAACAATTGAAGCAGACACTAAAGCTTTCTGATTTTCTGGGTTACAGTGAAAACGCTGTGCAGTGACAGTATTGATGCAACCATTATCGATCTGTGTTTGAGTATGTATGAATGGGCGCATTTCCGTAGGGCAAAGGGTGCTATAAAACTGCATGTGCGATTAGATCACGATAGGATATTTACCTGATTATGCAATTTTTAATGATGGTAAATGCCATGAAGTAAAAACACTTAAAAATTTTAAATTTTCACACGTTAGCATTACGGTTTTCGATAAAGGATACACAGATTATACTTTCTTTAGACATCTGTGCACTGTTGGAGTATAGTTGTAACTCTATTGATATTTAGAATTTGAAAAAAAAGACGATTTTTGGTATTTAGAACAGATTTATTTAATGTGCACTTATTATTGACAGCAGTGTTAGAAGAGTTTTCTTCAACAAGTTCTCTTTGAGCCAAGTAAGAACTGCTCTAAATTCTTATTAAATCGTAATTTTTTCAAATTCTAAGGTTGAGTCTGCGTTTCCTTTTAACGTATCATTGTTGCTAATACATATAGCAAAGCAACTATAATATAATGCAATTATTGCAACTGCACTATGTACTAGCTCATACAAGATTTTTTCGTATTACTACCAGGTGTTTTGACATATCATAATACGATATCCTGTGCATGTATTATTGCTACCAACTGAACTTCGATAGATATTGACGTAGCGACGCTCAGAGAGAGCTGTTTGAGCAATAGAATAAGCTAAATTAACATATTCAGGGCCAAGTGGGAAACTATAAATTCTGTACGAATTACTAGAAGTTTGAACATATAAATTACCCTGTCCATTAGGATCGTTATAATCGCCTGCAAAAATATTGATTATTTTTACATTCGAATCCCACGCACAATTTGAAGGTTCATTTGCATTGCCGTTCAACATTAATACAGAAAAGATTAGAAGCGTTACTTTTTTGAGCATAATAACTGTTCCTTTCTTAAATGAATTTGATTGCTGTTAAATTTGAATTATTTAATTCCTCTGTTGTATCTATAAAAGCCCATCCTTTGAGCCATATTTTCAATTATCGAGTATTCTACTGGCTGCTCATAGACTCCTTTGATAGTCGTATCCCAGAATTTGATCGCTTTTAATGTTCCACACCTGCAATTTTCATCAACTGTTTCACGGCTACAAGGCCAATAATCAACAGAACTTCCAATTACATTATATTGAGTTTTTTTTGCTTTTGAAGAATATTCATTAAGCATCGATATGCTTTCAGTCTTGGGAATTTTTGCTCCTTTGGAGACATGAAAAGAAGAAAGAAATATTATTTTATATCCCTTCTCCGTAAAATATCTGAATGTACTATCAGCATTGTAGGGAGGTTGATTTTGATAAAAATTCTGTACATACCACCAAGGCGATAAAATAAGATTAGATTTAACTAAATTTTTTTCGTATGAAGAAAGACCAGGGAGATCCAACACACCCGAACCACTTTCTGAATATAATTTAACCTTTACTCCAGGCAGATATGTATTGAATTTCCATTTGCCATGTGTTTGCGGGTCAAACATGTCGGCACATATTATCAGTTTTGGATTCGGTTCAAATACATCATGAATTTTAGCTAAATTATCATAGATGTTTCTTGCATATAATTCCTTGAATGCAAGTGATGAATCATGATGTGCTGCTATGCGATTTCTTATATAATTCTGGTCATTATTATTTGAATATCCGGCAAGCAGAGTAAAAACAGCACTATCTCTAAAGTCAGGCTCAGGGGTAGGTACTACCTTAGGATCTACATTATAGGCTTCATCGTAAGACAAATAGATATATTCAATGTCTTTGTTGAATTTAAAGGGTCGCCCTTCATTATTTGCAGCAGATTTCGCAGCTTCGAATTCATCTTTAATTCGCCTTAATATTATTTCAAAATATTCTAGAAATTTCGGATCTTTAAATGGTGTTGAAATAAAAGTCTTCGTATCATTACTTTCCTTTGGTGGAATTTCATTCATTTTTATATTTTTAATCTCATTATCACTACCATAACATTGACTAAAACCTTCTTCTTTCCATATTAGACAGTGTGGTGAGCACATAGCGAATCCGGGAATCAGTTTTAATCCGAAACTTTCCGTTTTTTCAAATGCCTCCTGAAAAAGGTATTTCCCATTCTCATATCTTGGCTTGAAAACAGCAACGACATGCGTATAACCGGCATTTTTTACGCGTGAAAGAAAACCATCAATGCTCCAATTAGGTGGTAATTGTGGGGGGTTACGGGATTTTCGTTCAGCCACCTTGGATTCAGACAATAGAGAGCCATCAGTAAATGCAATGCGAATTGAGTTGTAAGGCTCATCGCCAAATGAACTTATTGATAAAGATAAAAACAATAAAACAATCAATGCTTTCAAACCAGAATAATTCTTTACGTTCATATAACCTCGCATAATATGGTTAAAATGATAACATAGAAAAGGTTTTTCTCAAGTTAAAGAAGAATTATAAAAGATTAATTTAATAATCAGTAAGCAAAATAGTTATTTACTATTGATATATTTACAATTAAATATTAAAGCATCATTCACACTTATATATATCTTATTTAGATTTCAGATTTTGTTGAGTATATTCCTCTATATATAAATATCTAATTCGACGCTAATGACAAGCTTAAGTTTTCTAAAAATTGAAAGCAATACTATATTTTGATGAAATTCAGAGATAATAATTCACTGCTTTCCAAAATAAGTACACATAACAGTTATGCTGTTCTGTTTAAATTTCTAAGCACATCTGTTCTTTCTGATTCTTATTTTGGGCAAGTCTATTTTAAAATACTAATGTAATACAATTATTACAACAAATATATGCTTTTATTTGAATTTAATGTTGACACATCCTGTCAACACTTGGCATTGTGAAGTGCGGTATCCTTCCAACAAACCATTTTTGCCATGACAAGATTTGCCATTTTTATTGAGAAGTTTACTGGAAGCGATTTCATAAACAGTATATAGTAGACATCTGTTTCAAAATCAAATACCAGACAAGACTGTAGGCAGTATCCGAAAATCTGAAATCTAAAATCCGTTTCTTTTCTTGTGATGAACAATTTGGTCAATTACCTAAGCTGCAATCGCATTATACCGCGCTTTCCGTTTTCCAGTAAATAGATCCCGGAGGATACCTTTGAATTTGACAGAGATGAAGCTTCAGGAAAGCCTATCAATCTTCCCTTGAGATCGAAAATCTTTGGTAAATCTTCTCTTTTTCTTGAAACTGTCACAGGTCTTCCCTGTGACCTTTTTCCTACTCCAGTCACCAGGTTTCCCGATTCCCATCTTAACTGTGCAGGATTTTTACAGTTCTCAATGTCTGATTCTGTTGATGGGCATTGCAGACTACCGTAAAAAGCAGATTTTTTATGGAGGTAATAGGAAACCGGTATGACACGATCCGCGATACCGTCGTCCCAGACAAATTCTCCTTTGACTTTTTCACCATGTTCAGCTCGAATGGTCGTATTATTTGTTATATGCGATTTTTGCATATAATAACTTTCGATATTTCTTACCCAGCAATAGGCTGCGTTTTTGAACTGAAAAGTGCTGTTTCCGCCCTGAAGTCTTTCGATATAAAAGTTTTCAAACCCCACCCCTCTTACAAAACCCTGGGGTCGGATCTGTGGATTCAGGTCAGATCTGACATCAAAATGCAGTGGAGTACGAAATGTCACGCTGTTACCTTCCACCCCAACTACTTCAAAGAGCTGACCGACAGCGTTTTCAGCCCATGATTGTATCCAGTTCGGATCAGTGTACATCAAAGCGGAATCGTTTGCCTGCTGAATCTCTGCAAAAACCCCAACCGTAAATTTGCTCCCATCCTCGACTGTAACTGTCTTTGAGCCTTTTGTATATCCGTCCAGAAGATTCTGCCACTGACCTCTTTTGTAGGGTATGACATCGAAGCACAACCCAGCGTTATCATGAAGCAGTTTCGTTTCATCGTACCCATCCCCACGTATCACTACGTTATCTTTACCGATAGTGATTGTGCCGCAAAAATAATAGCTTCCAGCGGGAAAATAAACAACCCCTCCCCCCAAAGGAAGTGCCTCTATTGCCTGAGTGATTGCATCTTTACAGTCGGCTTTTCCGGAAAAATCAGCACCGAAATCGATGACATTGACTATGTTTTCAGATGGAACCGTTATTCCTCCCGGCACTCCAGGATCCCAGACTGTTATGCGGTCAGGGGTTAAAATATCCGCTGAAATGCAGAACACAAGTATCAGGGTGATAATAAAAGACGTGAATCGTTTCATAGAGTTACCTTCTTGAGGCAGTTGTGCTTTATAGAGACTCATCTGTAGTGTCCATTTATTTTAACAAAAGTTCACAGTAAAAAAAAGCTTAAGATTTATTAAGAACCCGAAAGCACCAAATCACAAAGCTTAAATTCTAAACAAATCCTAAATCACAAATCTTAAACTGAGACAGGAGCAGGAAAAATTCGAAATCCGAAAAGGATTGGGACCTCCACTCCTATTCCTTTCCTGGCTTGGAGTTTGATAATTGGTCATTGGGATTTGTTTAGGATTTGTAATTTGTGGTTTGTAATTCGTCAGAAAATTTCTTTCCTATAAATTTGTTGTCCCTAAGAGGCAAAAATCTGTTTAACCCACCATCTCCTGCACACTTATAAATTGAGTAACACTATTCCAGCTATGAGACTTGTTATCTAACTGTACATGCAATTGCTTCTTAATCTCTTCAATCTCCCGGGAATCGCAACTCTTTTTCAGCCCTCTCACCGAGTGATAAGCGTCCTGTTCCATTTGTCTTTCTGAACCAGAACTCAATATCAGAACTATTAAAAATACGGGGGGTATTTTCAGGCACCTTGTTAAAGCTTATTCTCATCCCTTCAATCTCCCCTATCTTCTCCTCCAGAGATTCGGGTGTCCAGTTGACCAGATGATCAGATGGATCATTGAAAAGCTCTGATTCTGCATTAATTAATTTTTCCATCAAAGAAACATCCGTTCCTTTTCGATTCAGAAGCTCAGTCAGACGCTGCCCTTCTGAATAAACCGTTTCGGCCAGAACAAGCTTGCCATTTTTACCCAGAAACTTCAGAATGCGATTTAACACGTCTCTTTTCTGCTCTCTTCCTGCAAGGCTGATAGAAATTTTGATATTTTGGGTGGGGGCAGCTTGATCTTAGAAATTCTCTTTGCATCTGCTACATTTATTAACCGCATTCCTTCATATTTTTTCGCATCAGCTTACCAACAAACTAAACAGTGGGTAAAAAGAGTGTCAAATACGCAAAATAGTGCATACCCGAACCAGAACGCTTTAACGCACGATTTACATGAAGGAACAATCAGAGGCAGGTTTGCTCAAAGAACCCGTAGTCCAACTTTGGCTCACAGGGTTCCTGCACAACTTCAGCAGGAGGCGGTCGGGGCTGCTCTTCTTTCCATAAACCGCAGTGTCGCAGTATTTTCTCAATAACAACTGCCTGATGCCGTTCTATAAAATCTGAATTTTAGTTCTTAAGTTGATTGGCCGGCTTCAAAAACTTAATCGTTTTGAAGGGAAAAAATGTTAGCCAAAGTTTATTCTATGGCAGTATTGGGAATCGATGCGTTTCTGATAGGTATCGAGGCAGATCTCAGTGAGATGCTTCCGGGATTAACCATCGTGGGGCTTCCTGATGGGGCCGTGCGGGAATCAAGAGAACGGGTGATGTCCGCTATAAAAAACTGTG
>JAEYNR010000017.1 GCA_023412475.1 Fibrobacterota bacterium
TGCCGGGTCTGGGCTTAAAGCAGGGGCTGGAAAAAGATCTGGTAATCTCCCCTTACTCGACTTTTCTGGCAGCACTCCAGGAGAAACGTCTGGCGTTAAAAAATATGAAACTTCTGGAACAGTTCCAGTCATTGGGTATTTATGGGTTTTATGAAGCAATCGATTTTACTTCGGAACGTTTACCAAAAAGCCACTCCAAAGTGATAGTGAAAAGCTACATGGCTCATCACCAGGGAATGATCTTTAATGCAATTGCCAATATTTTGTTTGATAACCGCTGGCAAAAAAGATTTACTACAGACCCCAGAATTGAGGCGACTGTTCCTTTGTTGCAGGAGAAAATTCCCGCCCGTGCTCTTTTTGTTACTCAACCCAAAGATCTGCTTCTTTTGCATGATGTGGAGGATCACTCAATGGAGCTGCGTACATTTTATAAATCCGACACATTCTTGCCTGAGCCCCGTTTTCTGTCAAATGGCCGCTATTCAATGATGGTGTCCAATTCAGGAAGCGGCTATGCCAGATGGGGACAACTGGATTTGACCCGATGGGTGGAAGATCCTGTTAGAGATGCATCAGGACCATTTTATTACATCCGTAACATTTACGAAAATAAGGTCTGGTCCCCGGCGTTTCATCCCTGCCGCATTAAAGGTAAAGAGATGAAAATGGAATTTTCGTTGGGGAAAGTCAACTTCTCAAGAACAGACGATAAAATTCACACCACAATGCAAATTATTGTTGCACCGGATTTAGATGCCGAAATCAGGGAAATCACTTTGACAAATCTTGACAGCGAACCCCGTTTACTGGAAGTTACAAGCTTTATTGAACTGGCTCTGGACCGTCATGAAAAAGTTCAATCTCATCCCGCATATAGCAAACTGTTCATAGAAACTGAGTTTATATCAGGACTAAATGTTTTGCTGGCTCACAGACGCACCGACCAAGCCACCCAATCAGGACCATATCTGGCATATATGATGAATGTAGAGGGAAACACAGTTGGGATGGTGGAATATGAAACCGACCGTTCAAGCTTTGTTGGCCCTGGCCGCTCCATTAGTAACCCTTATGTGATCCAGACTGGTCACCCTCTATCGGGAACTGTGGGCGCGGTACTTGACCCGATTTTCAGCTTGCGTCAAAGGGTGAGTCTGGCAAGTCATCGCAAAGCAAGGTTTTTCTGTATCACAGCCGTTGCTCAAACCCGTGAAGAAGTTCTTGACATTTGTCGTAAACTGCGATATCCGTTTCAAACCCGGCGCATAGCCGAGCTGTCGACAAGTCAAAAGAAAGTTCAACTGGACAACCTGTCCATATCACCGCAACAGGCCAATATTTACCAGTGGATGGCTTCACAATTAATCTACTTCAACAGCTACCGTAACCAGCGGGCATTAACTGTAAACCGGAACGTCAAAGGACAATCTGGATTGTGGGCCTACGGTATTTCCGGAGATTATCCCATTATTTCTGTTAATCTCGACTCACACTCTCAGATGGGTTTGGCTGAGAACATACTGAAAGCTTTACAGTACTGGTTTGTTATCGGTCTGAAGGTAGATCTGGTCTTTATCTGCCGTGAAGCCGATGGTTATAACCTGTCAAATATTGATGAACTGAAAAGATTAATAAGTGTTCACACTCAAAGCGAAACCTTTTCTGAGTTGAACTCTCAAATCTTTACACTGTCTTATAATCAACTCCCTGAAGATGACAGGAATTTGATTGGCGCAGTTTCCAGAATTCAATTGGACAACCTTGAGGGTACAATTGTTTCTCAACTGGTACCAAATGCAGAGAAAATAGAGCTTCCTGCAGAATTTCCAATTAAACTTCCCCAGGAATGCCCCTATAGTATCACTGTGCCCAGTCCTCCCGTAGATCTTATCT
The DNA here is from genome assembly GCA_023412475.1 of Fibrobacterota bacterium. Taxonomy (GTDB): domain Bacteria; phylum Fibrobacterota; class Chitinivibrionia; order Chitinivibrionales; family Chitinispirillaceae; genus JAAYPC01. The sequence goes on from JAEYNR010000017.1 coordinate 1,897, forward strand.
TCTTTAATGGCTGGGGTGGATTTAAACCCAATGGCCTGGAATACATGATCTATCTGAAAGCAAATGACTTTCCGCCTCAACCCTGGATCAATGTTATTGCCAATCCCCAGTTTGGATTTCTTCTGTCAGAATCTGGAGGAGGCTATAGCTGGGCTCAAAACAGCCGCGAATTTAAGATCACTCCATGGTCTAATGATCCGGTGATCGATCCTCCTGGAGAAGCCAGTTATTTGCGTGATGAAGACGATGGCATGCTGTGGTCAGCAACACCACTGCCTATACGGGACAATGAACCATATACCATACGTCATGGTCAGGGGTATAGCATTATTTCACACAAAAATCGGGATATCGAGCATGAAGCCTGCTACTGGGTGCCTCTGAACGATCCGGTTAAAATTATAGAGTTGAAGATAAAAAATACCGGCAACCAGTCCCATAAACTCTCTGTAACTCATTATCTGGAGTGGGTTTTGGGAGTCGACCGAGAAAAAACTCAACACTATATTGTCACCGAAATGGAAACTACCTGTGGAGCGATTCTGGCCCGCAACACATACCAGGACACTTTCCATGACTACCATGGTTTCTTAAATATCTGGACCGAACACCCTGTAATCGAGCGTAGCTGGACCGGGAACCGGCACGGGTTTATCGGGCGAAATGGCAGCCTGAGAAAACCGGCAGGTCTGGGCAAAGTATCATTGGACAACCAAACAGGGAGCTGCTTCAACCCTTGTGGTGCGATCCAGTTAAAAATAGAGCTTAAGGCTAATGAAGAAGCAGTTATTTACATTCTGTCAGGGGCTGCCCACAACCGAATCGAAGCAAAACGATACCTGCAGAAGTACTGTAGAGCTGATACAGTAGTTCAATCCAGAGAAGAGTTGATCGATTTCTGGCAAAACACTCTGTGTCAGGTTGAAGTTACTACTCCGGATCAGGGCTTTGATTTCATGATCAACCGCTGGTTGATTTATCAAACTCTGACCTGCCGTTTCTGGGCACGATCCGCTTTTTATCAATCGGGAGGAGCTTACGGTTATCGTGATCAACTGCAAGACAGCCTGGGCTTATTGCACACCCGACCAGACTTAGCCCGAAAACAGATTCTAATTCATGCAGCACATCAGTTCCGGGAGGGTGATGTGCAACACTGGTGGCACCAAGAGACAGGGTTTGGTATCCGAACCCGTTATTCCGACGATCTGCTCTGGCTGGTCTATACTGCCTGCCGTTACGTTGAGCACACCGAAGATGAGAGCATCTGGGAAGAGATAGTCCCTTTTATTGCCGATGAACCGCTCGCACCAGGTGAACATGAACGGTATGCAAAAACCATGGTGTCAGAGGAACAGGCCAGTCTTTATAACCACTGTGTAAGGGTGATTGAGCGATCTTTGGTTTTTGGCTTCCATTCTTTACCTCTAATTGGTGGTGGAGACTGGAATGATGGCATGAATAAAGTAGGTCTGGAGGGCCGGGGTGAGAGTGTCTGGCTAGCGTGGTTTCTGTACGCTACCATGGAGAAGTTTATCCCGGTTTGTATTAAACATGGAGAGCCTGACAGAGTGGAAAAATACAGGTTATTCATGGAACAGATTAGTTGGACTTCTGAAAACAGTGCCTGGGACGGACAGTGGTATCGAAGGGCCTATAATGATGACGGGAATCCTCTTGGCTCAGTTATCAATGCCGAGTGTCAAATTGATTGTATCGCTCAGGCCTGGGCAGTAATCTCAGGTGCCGCTCCTGAAGATAAGGCAAAAACAGCCATGTGGTCCTCTTATCATCATTTGGTCTCACATGACAAAGCGCTTATTAACCTACTGACACCTCCTTTTTCACAAACTCAGCCTAGCCCCGGATATATTCAGGCCTACCCTCAGGGAGTAAGGGAAAATGGCGGCCAATACACTCATGGCGCTGTCTGGGCTGTCATCGCATGGGCAAAACTGGGTGAAGGAAACCTGGCTAGTGAGCTTTTTAGAATGCTTAACCCTGTCTATCATACGCAAACTCAGCGTGAGGCTCAGACCTATCGGGTTGAACCCTATGTAATGGCAGCCGATGTCTATTCTGCTGCTCCCTATGCTGGAAGAGGTGGATGGAGTTGGTACACCGGATCTTCAAGCTGGATGTATCAAGCCGGACTGGAATGGATTCTGGGTATCAGGCGACAGGGGAAATTTTTAACACTCAAGCCCTGCATTCCTGAAAACTGGCCAGAGTATAAAGTAAATTACAGGTTTGGCAAGACTCTTTACGAAATTACGGTTAATAACCCTGATCAGAAACAGAACGGATTGCAAAGCCTTATGCTGGATGCAACGGTGCTGGACCCAAATGAAGCCCGCATTCCTCTGGAAGACGATGGGAAAAAACACATCGTTGTTGCCCGACTGTAGAAAGAGCCTGCTTCTTCAAGAAGATACGGAGGGAACGGTTGCTACACCTCCGGCCAGGCCCTTACCGATGAGGCGGCATAATTATCCAGAGGAGTTCCGCTGCCATTGGGGAACTCATCACCAATAGCACAACGATAATCTGGTAATTATAAAAGAGCATCCCAAGCGTATGCCTGATTACCGGGACCCATATAATGCAGAATCTTTTGAACGTAACAATTTCACCATTGAAGAATATCTGCCCTGCATAGCTCAGTAACAACTTGGATTTAACTCCGAAGGCAACAGAGCGTGAATGAAGGGGATGGACTTTTTTTACTGTACATTTGTATTTTCAAATGTTTAGAACTGCCAAATCAAGCGTATATTGACACTTCTAAAAATTAAGAACAGTCAAACTACGCATTATATTGGCCCACTTAAGATTTCAGAAGAGCCAAATTATGCAACACATCGGTCCCCCTAAGATTTCAAAACAGCGAATTTCAGCGTATATCGGTCCCCCTACGTGTTTAGAATAGCAAAGTTAGCCGTATATTGGTACCCTAAAATGTTTAAAACAGCAATGTCACGCATAAAATTGCACTTCTAAAGTGTTTTGATAGCAGCAATGCGCGTAAAAACGCTCTTCTAAAGTGTTTTGATGGCAGCAATGCGCGTAAAAACGCTCTTCTAAAGTGTTTTGATGACAGCAATACGCATAAAAACGCTCTTCTAAAGTGTTTTGATGACAGCAATACGCGTATAAATGCACTTCTAAAATGTTTTGATGGCAGCTATACGCGTAAAAACGCTCTTCTAAAGTGTTTTGATGGCAGCTATACGCGTAAAAATGCACTTCTAAAGTGTTTTAATGGCAGCAATACGCGTAAAAATGCACTTCTAAAGTGTTTTGTAGAGTATCAAATTAAACCCATCTAATACCCTCACATATTCTCAATTTACTCCCCGCTTATTTATATTAGCACACCTGAAATAAACTAAGAAAAAGAAAACCCTAATAAAAAAGGGAAGAATGATCTGGTTTGGCTGCCTCTTCATTACTTCCCTTACAGAAAAAAAACTTATTGTAAAACATCTTTCAGAACCAACAGATTACAAACAATATTGTGATCTGGGAAAAAACAATGTGATTTTTAAGCCACCAGTCTGTCCACACTGTAAGAGTTCAGACTGCCTCATTGGCCATGGCTGGTATGCCAGAAAAGGGCTGAGTGGAGCAGATTGCGATTATGTTCCATTCTGGATTCGCCGTTTTTACTGCAAAAATACAGGTAAAACCATTTCTATGCACCCGTGTTTTTCGCATACACGTAAACGCTATACTTTTCAACAAGTTATTGATTGCCTTATTATTTTTTTAATGGCAGCGCTTGCACTTCCTTCGATTTCACTCAATTTTTTTCTACTCTATTATCTTTGCTGACATCATCATTCGATATTGCATAATAATAATTTTGTTTAAAAACATTTTTCGTTTTCGAGTTTATGAAACTTTTAGTGTACCGATCATTATCCCATATTTTTGAATTGACACTAAAATTTTCCAAATAACATATTGGTAAATAATGGTGCCCTTTTGGATCTGACATTCTTTATTTAGTTTCTGCATTTTGGTATGAAATACAAATTATATATTTTATTGTCATGTAAATAGATCTTAAAAGTAACAGAATTTAAATGCAATATATTTCAGAATTAATAATAATGTTTTTCTTGTACCATCTTTACATATTGCCACATTGCAGATTTATAGTTTTTAATTGTTTTTTCCGACCTTGTTCCGTTTAAACGGCCTGACAAACCCACAATATCATCTTCTTTTGAAAGTAATATTGGTGAAATATCTTCACCTATTATTTCTGAAACAGAATTGAGATAAGAAACATACGATTTCGGGGAAGATGCAACTTGATCATTTTTACCTACCCCGTTCGCCACAATGTAATCGACATATTCCTGTTCATATTTTATCATAGAGACTCCTGTTCAAGGTTTTGAATAGGTACTAGTAAGTTCATTCAACATTTTATTCAGGGCATGCCCTTTTCATATCGGATATTGGAGATGATCAAGATCTGATTCCTTCACTTGTTCTTTTAAATTCTTAAAGTGACCTGTAGCACTCAAATAATCATCAGCTACATATAGTGCCTTCGATCAATGGAAGGGTGCTCTAAACGAGTTGTCAGGTCCCCGTTTTTATTCTTAATGCCTGATTTTTCCTGAATACAGAAGCCACATTCTTTCAAACAGGTAATAATCTGCTCTCTTGTCATATTATATCTCATTTGGATAGTACAATAGCAAATGAATCATATTATTTCTTAAAAATAAACAATGGAAATTGAGTTCTAAAGGGAATGCTCCATTAATTTACTATTTTTTTTGAATAAAATAGGTTTAATCGATTAAAAGAGCTTCTCAATACCCCAAAATTTATATATTTTAACCCTTCTATTACCATTAAATACCACTCAATACTAAGGACTACAGTCATGACTGAAAGATGGCTCTCAGTAAAGGAGATTGCAGCCCATTTAGGTGTCAGCAAGGAAACTATTTACAATTGGATCGAAGAAAAGACAATTCCTGCCCATAAAATCGGCAGATTTTGGAAATTTAAAGCAAGTGAAGTTGACGAATCTTTTACAAGTGCAGGTAAATCTATATCACATTGATAGAAGTTAAGGAAGTGCTTTCATGAATGTTCAGGAATTAGCCAATTTTATATGGTCTGTAGCAGATCTTCTTCGGGGAGATTACAAACAATCTGATTACGGGGAGATCATTCTTCCATTTACCATTCTACGTCGCCTTGATTGCGTTCTGGACAAGACTAAAGATGCAGTGGTAGTGAAACATGCCTCGTCTAAAGACTTAAATGAAGAAGCCCTTGAGAAGGTTTTAAATAAAGTAGCAGGACAAAAATTCCATAATCATAGTAAGTACGACTTTCAGAAGCTGCTCGCAGATCCGAATAATATTGCCCGAAACATGCGAAATTATGCAGCAGGTTTTTCAAGTAATGCCCGGGAAATTCTTGAAATGTTCAAGTTCGAAACTAAAGTTAAGGATTTGGATAATAAAAATCTTCTTTTTCTTGTTACTGAAAAGTTCGCAGCAGTTGATCTGCACCCGAAGCATGTTTCCAACATGGAAATGGGATATGTTTTTGAAGAGCTTATCAGGAAATTTGCTGAAACTTCCAACGAAACAGCAGGAGAGCATTTCACACCACGTGAAGTAATCCGATTGATGGTTAATATCCTGTTTATTAATGACAGGGACATTTTGACTCAAAAAGGTATTGTAAAGACTCTTTATGACTGTGCATGTGGAACAGGTGGAATGCTCTCTGTTGCAGAAGAATACCTGCATGAGCTTAACCCCGAAGCCCGTCTTGAAGTCTTTGGTCAGGAACTTAATGAAACGTCTTACGCAATCTGTAAATCTGACATGATGATTAAAGGCCAGAATCCTTCAAATATCAAATTCGGGAACAGTTTCACCAAAGATCAGTTACAGGAAGATACATTCGATTACATGCTCGCCAACCCCCCATTTGGTGTGGAATGGAAGAAGGTTCAGAAAGAGATCCAAAATGAAGCCGATGAATTAGGTTTTGGTGGTCGGTTTGGTGCTGGGCTACCACGAATTTCCGATGGATCATTTTTGTTTCTGCAGCACTTAATCTCAAAAATGAAGAACGGAAATAACGGTTCTCGAATAGCCATTGTTTTTAATGGATCTCCCCTGTTTACAGGATCTGCAGGATCAGGTGAATCGGAAATTCGCAGATGGATTATTGAAAATGATTTGCTCGATACAATTGTCGCCCTACCTGATCAGCTATTCTATAATACGGGGATTTCAACGTATGTATGGGTAGTAACCAACCGTAAAGAACAAAAGCGTAAAGGAAAGATCCAACTCATAAATGGGACAACGTTCTTCAAGAAAATGTCCCGTTCTTTAGGAAACAAGAGAAACGAATTGAGCGATGAAGATATCGCTACGATAACAAAGATCTATGGCGATTTTAAAGCAGGTAAATACAGTAAAATTTTCTACAACTCCGATTTCGGATATTCACGTATCACCGTAGAACGCCCCCTTATCGATGAAAAAGGTAAAATTGCAAAAGATAAACAGGGTAATCCAAAAGCTGATGCTAAATTACGTGATGCTGAGAATGTTCCATTGAAAAAGGGCCAGGTCGTATCGACAGAAAAAGATATTGATGAATACATGCAGAAAGAAGTACTCCCCCATGTTCCCGATGCCTGGGTTGATCACAGCAAGACCAAAGTAGGATATGAAATCAATTTTACAAAGTACTTTTATGAGTATAAACCACTTCGATCACTTGCAGAAATAAGAGCCGAAATTCTTGCTCTCGAAGAAGAAACAGAAGGTATGCTTCGGGAGATTGTGGAATGAAGAAATATCCTGAGTATAAAGATAGTGGAATTGAGTGGATTGGAGAGATTCCACAAAGTTGGACTATTAGTCGATTGAAATATCTTGCTCATATTAAGACTGGGTACACTCCACCTAAAAACGATGATTTAAATTATTCATGTGATGGAATACCTTGGATAAAACCAGATGATTTAAATGGCTTTCAACCCATATTTGAAACAAAAAATAAAACTTCTGACCAAGGATTAAGAAATGGAAATCTTATCGAGCCAAATTCCGTTTTGATGTGCTGTATTGGCTCAATTGGCAAAATGGGCGTTTCTGGATGTCAAGCTATAACTAATCAGCAAATAAATTCGCTTACTTTTAATTCGAAGGTGAACAATGAATTTGCAAAATATCTTGTATTTGCATCACAAGAAGAACATATAAGAGAAGCTAATGGAAATGTAATAAAAATACTTAATTCCGAAAACCAAAAAAACATTACATTCCCCTTGCCTGCCTATAAAGAGCAACAAAAAATTGCTCAGTTTCTCGATGATAAAATTAAAAGAATAGAATCCTTAATCAAAAAGAAAAAGGAACTGATAGAACTGCTCAAAGAAGAACGAGCAGCAATAATCAATCAAGCAGTAACCAAGGGGATCAATCCTGATGCAGAAATGAAGGATTCAGGGATCGAGTGGTTGGGGGAAGTTCCGAAACATTGGAATGTAAGTAAATTAAAATATTTATCAAGGATTAGATACGGTTTGGGACAACCACCAAAACAGGTTGAAGGTGGGTTACCTATGATACGAGCAACTAACGTTGAAAGAGGCCGTATAGTAAAAAAGGACATGATGTTTGTTTCTTCAGAAGATGTTCCAAAAGAAAGGGAACCTTTTTTATGCGAGAATGAAATTATCGTGGTTCGAAGTGGTGCATATACTGCAGATTCAGCCATAATTCCTAAAGAATATGAAGGCGCTGTTGCAGGATATGATATGGTAGTTACACCCAAAGCGATTCAACCAAAATTTCTATCATACGGATTACTTAGTCAGTACATGTTAAATTTTCAACTTGATATTCAAAAATTGCGAGCTGCACAACCACATCTAAATGCCGAAGAACTTGGCGCAACACTAGTATTGTGCCCACCATTTCACGAACAGACCATTATTACAGAATATATTACAAAAAGAGTGTCTGAAATTGACAAAACAATTGAATTAGCAATAAAAGAAATATCATTAATTGAAGAATACCGAACAGCACTTATTAATGAAGCAGTAACAGGGAAAATAAAGGTAACCGAAAGTGTCTGAACTGTGATTAATTTGATAATGATGATGGACTATGATTAAAAATGAATTCCAATCACATAATCATGTAAATCAGACAAATCACAGTCCAGACATTCTTTAATCATTTACTCAATGTCAAAGGAGGGCTGCAAATGATCAACGAAAAATATAAGCATTCAGCCTTGACCGAGAAAATTATTAATTGTGCAATGCAGGTTCATTCTGCACTTGGTAATGGTTTTCAGGAAGTGATTTACCAGCGTTCCCTTGCTATAGAGATGGAAATACAGGGGTTACCGTTTAAACGTGAACAAGAAATGGAGATATTCTATAAAGGTCAATCTGTAGGAACCCGTAGAGTTGACTTTTTTGTAGACAACAAAGTGATGGTTGAAATTAAAGCACTTGTTTCTTTAGAAGATGTCCACCTTGCACAGGCAATTAATTATTGTGAAGCTTATAATATCGAAGTTGGACTATTGATTAATTTTGGAGCTAAGAGTTTGGAGTTTAAGAGAGTGCAGAATAAAAAGTCTTGAACTTTGATTTTTTTGATTAGTATGATGGACTATGATAAGAAACAGTCTTAACTGTGATTTTTATGATTAGGATGATAGACTATGATTGAAAATGAATTCTAATCATATAATCATGTAAATCACACGAATCACAGTTCGGACATTCTTTATCAGCTTTTAAAGGTTTTCAATATTTATTATGGATTACGAAAAAAGAATTGAAGAGATAATAAGAGATATTGCAAAACAAAACGATGCTTTAAAATTGTTATTTGTTAAATTTGCTAACCTGATTACAGGAAAAAAGGAAGAATATAACGAAACTGTAGACAAAATAAAACAAAAATATGATCAAGCACGCTTTCTCTATAAAACATATCAAAATCTCATGAATAGAACTGATAGAGATATCTCTTTGGATTTGTGTAATTCGGTGGTTGATTTAAATAATGACCCTGTTTATCTTTTAGCTGATGATGAACAAAAAACAAAATTTGAAGGTAGAAAATTGAATGAATCAGATTATTGGAACATAATCTTCAATCAAAATGAATATCCACATGGAAGTATTGACAATTCATCGAAACAGCTTTTATTTCGATTAGGTAAAGCGCTTCGCTTAATAGTAATAAATGATAGAGGTTTTTGGGACTTTCCAGACAAAAGTAATATTCTACAAAAACAATCAACAAACTACTGGATTTTAAAAGAAAAAATATGTGAATACATAGAACATAATAACATTATGACAAAAGATGATTTTTCAGAACTCTTCGATAACCCTAATTTAGTCGATGATGCAAGAGATTTTTTTGGTAAATATTACAATGAACCTATACCTTGAAATTTAATCTATGACAACAATTCACACCGAACAGACCTTCGAATCAGCAATCGAACAGGACCTTCTTGAAAATGGTAGTTACATAAAAGGAGATCCTAACGATATCAGCCGTGAACTTTCTCTCGATTGTAGTACTATCATTCAATTCCTGAGAAAATCTCAGAACAAAGAGTGGAATAAACTTTCCGATATTCATGGGTATGAAATCGATAATAAAATCATCGCTCGCCTTACAAAAGAGTTAGATCTTCGGGGAAGTCTCGATGTACTCCGACATGGCTTTACAGATTATGGTGTCCATTTTGACATGGCATATTTCAAGCCCGAATCTGGACTCAATCCCGATTCTCAATTCCTTTATGACTCAAACATTCTAACCGTTTATCGCCAAGTACATTATTCCAAAAAAAATGAAAACTCTCTTGATTTGGTATTGGGAATTAATGGAATCCCTGTTGCCACTGCAGAGCTAAAGAATCCATTCACAGGGCAAACTGTGGAAAACGCAAAAAAGCAGTACATGAATGATAGAGATCCCACAGAACTCATTTTTCGATTCAAGAAACGTACTCTTGTTCACTTTGCAGTTGATCCTGACGAAGTATTCATGACAACATATTTAAATGGCGAAAAGACCCGTTTCCTGCCTTTTAACAAAGGTTTTGATAATGGCAAAGGGAATCCACCCAATAAAGACGGTTACCGGACAGAATACCTGTGGAAAGAGATATGGTCGAAAGATTCCTGGCTCGATATTATTGGAAGATATCTCCATCTTCAGACAGAAGAAATTAAAACAGATGGTAAGACAATAAATAAAGAACAGTTGATATTTCCCCGTTACCATCAGCTCACCTGTGTTCGTAAGATTTCTGCACATGCTAAAGAATACGGTGTTGGAAAAAACTATCTCATTCAGCATTCTGCAGGTTCAGGAAAATCCAATTCAATTGCATGGCTCGCTTATAGGTTAACAAGTCTCCACAATAAGGCTGATGATCGGGTTTTTGATTCTGTAATCGTTATTACAGATAGACGTGTTCTCGATTCACAGCTTCAGAAAACCATATATCAATTTGAACACAAGGCAGGCGTTGTCAAAAAAATTGATAAAGATTCACAGCAGTTAGCAGAAGCCATATATCAGGGATCAAATATTATAATATCCACATTGCAGAAATTCCCCTTTGTTCTTGAGAAAATTGCTGAGATGGAAAAAGCTAAAGGGGATCGGAGCAAAAAGAAATATGCTGTTATAGTTGATGAAGCACATAGTTCACAGGGTGGTGAAGCTGCAAAAAAACTTCGGGAAGTACTCGCTGCAAAAAATCTTGAAGAAGCCATAGAACTTGAATCTGAAGAAGAAACCGAAGATTATGAAGATCAGATTAGAAAATCTATGTTAGCACGTGGGCACCATGAGAACCTTTCATTTTTTGCCTTCACTGCAACACCGAAACCAAAGACACTTGAAGTATTCGGGATACAAAATTCTCAAGGAAAATTTGAACCATTCCACCTGTATTCAATGAGACAGGCAATTGAAGAAAACTTCATTCTTGACGTTCTAAAAAATTACACCACCTATAATACTTTCTTTAAACTCAACAAAGCAATCGAAGACGACCCTAATTTAAACAAGAAAAAAGCGAAAATCGCCATTGGCAGATACCTTTCCTTTCACCCCCATAATATCAGTCAAAAAACAGAAATCATGGTGGAGCATTTCCGACAGGTTGTAAAAAAGAAAATCGGTGGTCGTGCAAAGGCAATGGTGGTTACAGGGTCCCGACTCCATGCTGTACGGTATAAACTCGAGTTTGACCGTTACATAAAAGAGAAGGGATATACAGATATCCGTACTCTCGTTGCTTTTTCAGGTGTTGTAAAAGACAATGATTTCGAATATAAAGAATCAGTCATGAATGGTTTTGGAGAGAAAGAACTCCCAAAGAAATTTGATACTGACGAATACCATCTTTTGTTAGTAGCTGATAAATATCAGACCGGATATGATCAGCCCCTGCTTCACACCATGTATGTAGATAAAGTATTATCGGGTATAAAGGCTGTTCAGACACTATCACGTTTAAATCGTATCTGTGCAGGAAAAGAAGATACATTTATTCTCGATTTTGTTAATGAAGAAGAAACCATTATTGAAGCGTTTCAGGATTATTTCCAAAAAACAATCCTTGAAAAAGAAACAGATCCAAATCATCTGTATGATCTTCGTGCTATTATAGAAAAATCACAGGTTATATGGCAGACTGAAGTTGATAATTTTGCAAAAGTGTTTTTTCAGCAAAATTACAATCCGAAAAATCAGTCAAAACTTTATGCCTATATTGATCCAGCACTTGAGAGATTCCTTCAATTACCAAAAGAAAAGAGTGAAGGCGAATTATCTCAGGAAGATGTACGCGGTGCAATGGTATCACTCACCCGTCTTTATGGCTATCTCACACAGATAATGCCATTCTATGATTCAGAACTTGAAAAGCTTTACCCGTATCTTCGTTTATTCTTAAGTAAGCTGCCAAAGGGAACCATTGATCCACGTCTTATATTGGATGATAAAGTTCTTCTTGAATATTATAGAATAGAGAAATTAGGTCAGAAGGATCTATCTCTCGTTAAAGAAGATTCTGAGCTTGCAGGTATTACAGAAGCAGGCATAAAGAGAAAAACAGAAGAAGATAAAGCCCCTTTATCTGAAATCATAAAACTGATCAATGATCGATTAGGAACCGACTTCGAAGAAGCAGATCGCCTTGTATTTGAACAGGTCGTTGAAGATTGCGTTGCTGATGAACAATTAAAACAGCAGGCACAAGCCAACAGTTTTGAAAACTTCAAATTTCCCTTTAAAGACGTGTATCAGGACAAAGTAATCGACCGTATGGAACAGAATACTGAGATCTGCAACCGTATGATTGCAGGTGGAGAAGTTGCTGATGTGATTTTTAATTGGGTTATGAAAGAAGTTTACAGTAGGTTGAAGGAAGTACAAAAAACTTAAAAATAAATATTCATTTGAATTTCAAGTGGACAAATTAATATGATTGAAGAGAAATTGATACCTCAATGTGAAATTGTGCTTGAAACATTAGAGGACGTATTTAGAGTATTTCAACCATCACATGAATATTGGGCTTCATACCATACGCATGCATGGGTTTTTAGGGGACATGCAATAGAAAGTTGGCAACTTGTCCCTACAATTTTTAGAAAAGATGTTCGTGAAAGATTCGGGCTTAGAACTTCTAATATTATGCTTAAACCTTTTGTTCTTTCTGAAATTGAACTATTGCGAGATTTTACACTATTTAGTGATAGTGTAGGGTTACAAATCCCTGAACAAGCATATTCATATTTAATGAATGCAAATAAGTTCAATGCCAATGACAAAGAATCTTTCAAAAAGTTTCCTCCTGTTGAATTACAACACCTATTAGCACTCGCACAACACCATGGTTTGCCTACAAGGTTATTAGACTTTACATTCGATCCACTTATAGCTCTTTTTTTCGCTGCATTCCCACCAAAAGGAGGCACCAATAAAAATGATTATATGGTAGTTTATGGTTTAAACCGTTTTAATATTTATAACTATACAAATAGATACGAAGAGATTCATGCACCTTCCTACTACAATGTAAACTTGCAATATCAAAGAGGAATTTTCATGGTTGATACTTTAGCTTACGAGTCTCTTGAAAAAAAAACATTCCCACCTGATATGCAAACAATACTTGAACAGAAATTTACAGAAATAATGGAACGAGATAAACCGATCTTACTGCAAATTGATAATGATCATTATTTTTACAGAAAGATTAAAATACCAGAAGCCTTTCGTATTGATATTCTAAAAATTCTACACCAACGTCATTATGATTTGGCACATATATTACCTTCATATAATAGTGTTTCTGAAATGATCCGGATATTACCACATTTACGCCCAACAGGGTTCAGAAAACAAAATGATCAAAATTCTATTTTATGAAAACATACAGTTTAACAAATAATTACACTGTATCAATTTAGATCATTAATGTATAGAACCCTTTAAATAATTTTATCAGGGTTTTGAAGTACAAATATTGCTGCATCTAAACGAATTTTTTCATCTTCCGATTCAAGAGATCTTCTGATAATTTCTATCGCATTTTCTACATAAGGATTTTCGTTATCATCAGAATCGCCTGCAATTACTTTATCAATTAACTCTCGATATTTCGAGAAATTGCTCACAGCTCTTCGAGATGCACTAATAGCTCTTTGCAGAATTTCAGGAAGGCAAGTTTTGTCAACAGTACATATTTTTTGAACAGGTAAAGAATGTGGGTTTCCATTATCGTAAGACTCATCCCGATACACGTATCCACCTGTTACTTCAAGAATATGTACTACGTTCTTATTAGCTATACCAGGCACAAGTATTTTACACCCTTCCTTTGCGTTTGCAAAAGTTAAGATCTGTGTACAATCATGTAAACTTACACCTGAATCTTGTTTTTGAATGCTATCAGGTGTAGCACCAGTTAGTGGTTCTAAAACAGGCCAGCCTATCGAAGCAAAACCACCTTCTAAAAATTCTATTTTCCTGTCAAACCCATGTGGTTTTGCACGAAGACAGATTGCAAAGAGCAATCATATCAGTATTTTCAGCATCAGCTGGATTCGGTTAAAGCTGCACAGCAAATATTCCTGGACAATGCAATGGAAACCATTACGTAGCATCAAAAGGTATCCCAAGAATAATAAATAATATTGCTTTAAAATCAATATATCATGCTGTTGTGTATAAAAAACTCTCAACTGTGGATCAGGAATCGGTAATCAATGTACTCGATGAATTCGGTTTAAAGTAATTCAATTTAAAAAGGGACTAACATGTCTTTATCTGAATCTGAAAAAGTACTGAAGGCTAAACTGCTGATTCAGAAAATAGTCAACCAGCATGTTAAAATGAATAACACTTTCGAGCTGTTATGGAGTCTATTGAATAATGGTGAGAAGGATGGTGTAGATGATATTTGCGATCTTATCAATCAGGATTTAGCTGAAGATTCAGACAAACTGATTTTAACTATTATTTTTTAATGGCCTTTGGGGTTTCTCAGTGCCTGTTTTTTTTAAGGAAATAATTTGATATTCACCGGGATTATTTGAGAAAATCACTCGATATAAATCGATAATTTCATCTGGAATAATGTTAGAATCTACAGTTTTGATGGCAACTATACGCGTAAAAACGCACTTCTAAAGTGTTTTCCCTGCAGACTACACGCATTTGATATTTCTAAAAATGTTCAGACCATTGAATTACAAAAATACTGGTATCTCTGTAGGTATACAGGACGGCTGATCTGCGCAGTAACATGGGTTAAGAACTGATGTCAATGATGCTTTTGTACCGGAAGTCCTGAAGATCCGCTGGTTTTTGCCACTCGGTTAAAACAGAGGGGGTAGTGGAATCAGATGTTATATTCCGTTCTACCCCCACTTGGTATCCCTAATCCGCATTGGTTCACTCAATGAACTTACTTGTTTCCCCAGTTCACAGCAGCCTCAGTATGTGGCCCGGAATCCTTTTCTGACAATGTTTCCCGCTGCCTGATACGGGCCACATACTCATCGATCAGAGCATTAGTCTCTGCTACGACAGTTATATACAGTTCCGGACTCAGCTCTTCCAGTGTGTCAACAAGTGTGAGTATCTGAAAAATTTTCCTGCGGATCGGTGTTACATAAATAGAAAGAATCTTAGCCGTTGATTGTGCTTTCTTCTCGACCTTCTCCTGAGTTATCTCCTCAAACTCACGCTGTTTTTGCTCCAGATCACTGATCAGACTTCCAATATTCAAGGCCTCAATATCACCTGCCAGCTCCTCTTTTTTAAGATCTTTAAGAAGTGCGTTTATCTTGAGTGATTCCGTAGTATACGCATTCGATGCCAGCCGTAAATCATTATTCACAAGTATGCTGTAGATTATAACAGCAGATGCTGCAATTGAAGGGTCGGGATGACTGCATTGTCCACGGACAAATTTTACAAGTTGACCATGCACCTGATCACGTTTGGCATCTCTAGCCACTGCCGGCTCCGTTAAAATAATCTGGAGATTCTCACCAGTGCGCTCTTCAAGTTCATTGACAAGAGCTGTCAGTGCAACGCAGAGCTTACCCAGAGTTTCCTCATTGGTGATCTTCTGAAGAATTACCAGAAGCGATTTTGAAAACATTGCCGCTTCCGCCGGATACAGTTTTGAACGCGGGAGATCTTTAACTGGCATAATGCCACTCCTTTATAAAAAATGTACAGATTTGGTAAGATCCATCAGAACGGAATTCTTCTTCTGCCAACTACTTCAACCAAGCAGTATAATCGATACAATCCGATCAGTGACAGGATAGGACATCCCGTACTAATGCAAATTACCTGTGTGTAATAATATCCGAGAACAATTTCAGTAACAATCGTTTCTGCTTTATCTGGTTTTAGCTACTGATTCCGGGTACAAGCGCAAAAGAAAAAATGAAAAGATAGTAAAACCTACGCTGCCTGACAACATAATTCAAGGGGCATTATTCTAAATGGCAGCAAAGCAGATCATAATAGTAATAATCTATTTCATGTATACCATGAGAGCAACATTAATTTTTAGTGACCTGATGCGAATAATCAATCTTTCTATTCTGGAAATTTCAAAACTCAAGCACCAAATCACACCTTTGGCCATTTGATCTTTTCTAACATTTGGTTAAATTCGTTCCAGTTATAGCTTTTCCTTTGACTGCGAAGCTTTAACCATTTGTAGGTATCCTTGTAAACCAGCAATGATACAATGCGCACTTTTTCACATTATCCGTTATAGCGTAATAATCCTAAAACCGCAGTAGCTTGACGCCGATAACACGAAATCTATTGCGCATAAAGGGGTTTAGCTCTTTCGGTCTTATTACCATAGCAGAAGCGGAGTGACAACCTCTTGTTATGTTGATTTGATTTCCAGTACTTCGTACTGTACTTCATTATAGCTTTTTGCATGGTCAACCCTTTCTGCATTCACATCTTATCCCGATACATTCATTCGGGGTTCTCCATCGCCACCTGCTGCGGTTTTCAGGATAATTCAGGTGTCCCAGTATTGTTCTTTTCGCGCTAAGCATCAACTCTCTTATTAGCAGGCAGCTAAAGCAGGTCTACAATTGCCCATAAACAGCGCATTCTTTACAGAAGTATATAAAAATCCAGGAATGCGGAAACAATGGTTTAAGGGTTATAAAGGAGGATTGAAACCGCAGGGCAACAGTTACTTAAAAGTCAACAAACGCGGAAACGACAGTAGAAGGAGTAACAAACTGAGCATGGAACTGCAACGCGAAATCAATACCTACTGTTGCATTTTCAATTTTCTTAATAAAACCAAGACCAGTACAGAAAGTGTTCCAGTTGGTCTTTACATAGTCCTCATCCTTATTGCCACCCAGTTTCTTGAAAAACTGTTTTAAATCGCTGTCACTGAATGCATAGCCCATCCGCAAAGAGAGTATCCTCTTGTAGATATTAATATCCACTGCTGGTTCAAAAGTCAAACGATCATCTCTCTTTTTATTTACATCCAGGGCAACGCGGACAGTTGACAACTGATCTCCTACGTAAGATATCCCGGCCTCAAAAGTAAAAGGCATGTGATAGCGGTTTTCATCAAAACTCTTAAAAACAAATCCGGCATTTCTTATAGCCGCCCCGAAAGTGAAGCGGTTTCTTAAAGCACGATAAAGAATCCCGGCATCCATGGCAAGAGCTTTTGCACTGTAAATAACATCGCCATCGTTTAATCGGTTATAAAGTCCTTTAAAACTTGTACCAACAGATAAATCTTTTCGGATACTATATCCCC
Source organism: Fibrobacterota bacterium (assembly GCA_023412475.1). GTDB lineage: Bacteria > Fibrobacterota > Chitinivibrionia > Chitinivibrionales > Chitinispirillaceae > JAAYPC01. Next base: position 19,300 of record JAEYNR010000017.1, read on the forward strand.
AGCTCAGTGCACCGGTTAAATATTGAGCGCCACCGGTTTTCCCGGTAAAAACCGGCTCCCCTTCAAATTCATCGATCACATCAACTTCAGCATCCACTCCGCAGATAAGCGCAGAAAAAACTCCCCATTTATCAAAAGAACGGCTAAAAACTACAGGTGATCCCCATACCCCATCCACTATCGTTCTGTAACCAATAAAGGCCTGGTTGTTCTCTACAGAAATCGTTGCAGCAGGATTCGAAAGCACTGCAGATGCCCCCTCTGCTACTGCTACAGCCGCTCCAGCCATTGCTGCAGACCGGGCATCATAATCGATATTAAGATTAGGAAAAATCGTAGATTCCGCATTCACAAACGTAGTAAGAGATATCAAAAATATTACTACTACTCCCAAAAAAGAATTAACAGTGTGAAGTCTCATATTACGAACTCTTTAACATTTCCCTTTTTAAGCGTTGATAGTGAATTGAAAAATAATTCCTGTCATCTATCCTCAACTCAATACTTTGTGCAAGTTGCTCATTTATGCCTTCAAAAAGCAGTTTCCAACCTTTTTTTCCTGTATTTTGTATCATTAATCGAGTCAGTTGGGAGCTTTTGTTGTGCACCCTGGCAGTAATTTCCAGTGAATCTTGCTTCCATATTAGACTGGAATTTCTCTTGTCCTGAAGTATTGTATCAGGCGCTTTCCCCATTTTATTAAACCTGTGAGGCAGTCTTCCGGTTAATATGCAGATAAAGTCTCTGAAAGTAAGATTATCTGCTGAGATAAACAGAAACGAGTCTGCAACAGCATCCAGAAAAAAAAGGTTCGAATTTTTTCCGTCGCTTACCTCCCCCTGCACACTGTCTGCATTGATTGAGGCCACCAGTGCACCAAATGGCGAATAGGCAGAAGCCTTAAAAAGGTCATTTTTGTAGTCGATATCAATAGATCCGTTGTATCGGCGTCCATCAATAGAAACAGCTAAATGGCCAAAACCGTGAATTCTTTGATCAATTTTTTCTTTAAAACAGTAAAAGGTGTCTGGAATGGAGGGATCCAGTTTAAGTACAGGAGCTTTGGTGCAGCAAACCATAGCCGATAGAAGAGCAGGCAGAGAAATAAGTATATTTCGAAGTATCATTGATTCTCATTCTTTTTTAATAACTCTTCAATCCTGAATATTTTTTCCTTTATTTCCTCCTGATACTCAAAATTTAACTCCATACTCTTGAAGTATGCCTGGAGGGCTTCTTTTAATTTTCCCTTTTTCTCCAATATGTCACCAAGATGACATAAAACGGTGGGGTCATCTTTGATATTTTCTACAGCTTTACTGATATAATGAAAAGCACTATCAAGCTGCCCCGATTGATAGAAAACCCAGGCATAGGAGTCCAGAAATGCTCCGTTGTCAGGTTCCTGCCTCAGAGCAGTTTCAATAAGTATTTTGGAGCTGTCCAGATTGATTCCTTTCTCTGCCCACATATAACCAAGATAGTTGGATGCAGCAGGATCATCAGGCTGTAGCTTGAGGACCTTTTTAAAAGCAAATGCAGCAGAATCGATCTGCTTTGTTCTCTCGAACGCACTTCCAAGTTCAAACCAGCTATATACATTGGTACTGTCATACGATATTGAATTGCGGAAACTATGGATTGCTCTCTCATATTCCTTCTTTAAACTCATTACCATCCCATGCAGTTGCCAGGCCAGACCATTATCGGAGGAAGCCTTTGTAAATCGCTCTGCAACCACCTCCGCAGCTTCATAATCCTTCTCCCGAATCGGAATAAGACAGAGCTCTTTCCATGCATCGTAGAAATTGGGCTTTAATGATAATACTTTTTCCATTTCGATCTGAGCAAGATCGGTTTTCTTTGCTGCAGAGAAAACAAGGCCCAGATAGTAGTGCAGTTCGGAATCATTCAGATCATATTCCAACATATTTTTGAGCAGATTCTCTGCTTCTTCGTACTGTTTGTTGTAATAATATAGAAGAGAGAGGGTCTTGCCATAAATCTGTCCATAGCCAATATTGTTATAGAGTTTTTCATAACATACTATTGCTTTGGGGAAGTCATTTCGACTCATATAAACCTGCGCTATGCTGCGTAAGGCATCCTCATGAAGAGAGTCTATGGATAAAGCAGATTCAAGTAGCTGGAGTCCCGATATCGTATCTTTATTAAAGATTTTTGAAGTCCCCATTATCGCAAGCAGTTGTGCAGTCTCACCTGTGGTTTCTTTAATAAAAGAAAAAAGGCTGTCTGCTTCCTCAAAGCGTTTCTCACTGATAAGCAGTTTTCCAATTTTAAGCCCAAGTTGAACCGCATCTTTTTGTTTTTCATAAAATTTAAGATAGTAGTCGATCGACTTGTCCATATCTCCCAGAGACTCATATATAAGCCCCATAGAATACAATTCCTCTACTGCTTTCTCTTTTATACTTTCCAGTATCTCGGCAGCCTTTTCCATCTTGCCCATTTTCAGGTAGATAGTAGAAACAATCCTTTTTGTCTCCTTATCTAACTGACTGTTATTTTTTTCACCCTTAGCCAGAATAAGAGCCTGGGTGTATTTTTCGTTCTGTATATATATACGGATCAGTTCATTGCGAAGAAATTTCGAAGAGGGATCTAGTTCGTAGGCCATCGCATAGAAGCGGATCGCAGACAGCTCCAGCCCTCTTCGTTCAGAATCACGAGCCTCAATAAAATATTCATGAGCTCTTGCTGCGGAATTATGCTGCGGAGGAGCTTCCAGGGAGGGATGAATTACAGGAAATGTATGAGTAACACAACCTGTTAAGACCAATGGAGCAATCAGAAGGCCCAAAAAATAGAGTATTTTTAAACAGCGCACATATAACCTTTCCGGTCCCGAATTATCACTAAGTACGATCAGGGACGTTCTTTATTTTTTATAGCAACAAGGCTACTTTTTGCGAATAACAGACACGACCAGATTAATCTTTGAGTTCAGATGAACCTTTGAACCTGGAGCTGCCGATTGAGATATAATCGTACCAGGAAGAAGTGCTGGATTATTTTTGTATTCAACCTTTCCTAAAACCAGGCCCTCCTCCTCAATTTTCTTTTTTGCAGAACCAATACTCTCTCCAACCAGATTTGGAACTTCGGCGTGAGTCGGTCGAGGTCCTTTGGAAATATAGAGATCCACCTCCATCTCGCGGGAAATAGTTGTTCCACTTGCTGGAAATGCATCTACTACTATATCCACTGCTTTTTCCGCTGAGAACATCTTTTTTACATTCCCCAAGGTGAACCCATGTCTTTTAAGCTCAATTCTTGCCTGCCTTTCCGAAAGATTACGCACATCCGGGATAACAGCAATTTCCTTCCCTTTACTGAGCACCAATGCGATTTTTCGTCCTTTTTTAACCGTTTCCCCTTTTTCAGGAAATTGATTGATCACATGCTGGTCTGCAACCTGGTTATCATACTCTCTGCTTCGAATCTCAGTTAAAAGCCCTGCCTTGTAAAACTTTTCTCTGGCAGCTTCATATTCCATTCCCTCAACATCAGGTACCTCGACAATATCCCTGTTTACACCAACAATGCCGGGCATGACCAGACGATCAACAATAACTACTCCACTTATAGCTGCAGCGATACATACAATAATTGTTCCTGGAAGAATATATCTCCAGAAAGATCTGAAGGGGATTTTAATCAGAATACCTTTTTTCATTGGAGCAAAACCTTCATCTTTCTATTATCACATTAATTATTCCAAATAATAATTTGTTCACCTTTATTGGAATTTTTTTTTCAGTTTCCATAACTGCAGCAGTATTTTTTCCTAAAAACAAAATTTATAAACTCTGCTTTGAGCATTCCTGAACTTAACAACAAAAAAGTAAAAATAATATGGAAGTTACAGGAATGCTAAATGAGTGAAGAAATCTGCTATTGAATATGCTTTGGCAGATCTAAATCAGAAAGTAGCCCCAATGGAGGTGGCGGTGCAGGCTTGGTTGCTAGATAAACGATAAGTGCTCCTACACCAACTGCTCCTACACCTGCAGAAGATAACAGTATGATTTTTTTAGTGTTATCTTTAACAATATACTTATCGATCTTTGAAGGATCAGTAGTCCATTTAAAACTAAAAGACACAATGCTGAACTCATCATTCACGTGGATCTCAGGAATAGCTTCCATATCAAATATTACCTTTATCCTATCGTGCCACTCCGGTTTCAAACCACGAACATCTTTATTTATGTCGATCTTTCCCTCTTCAATGGTGAAGCCCTTAATTGGTGATTCAGTGACAGAAGGAACCGGTGATGAACCGGTCTTGGTATCATGGAATTCAAAAACCACTTTATGTTCCCGGGGCTTAATCTCCCAGAAATAGCTGGACGGCTTGTCACGAAAGATAAAATAAGCCGAAACCAGTTTTTCATCAGAAGTTTCGCCCTGCTCAGTTGTAATTTGGACCCCTTCTATAATGGCATTTTGCACTACACTTTCAACTACACTTTCAGAACCATAGGAATCTGCACTGTAGTTAATTTGAGGTTTGTCATAAGAGGGAGTGGGAGAAGGACTATTAGTCTGCGCTGGTGACTCTGAAGGTGTCTTTTGTGGTTCTTCAGGCATGTCCCATTGGATCTCACTATCCTGATTAATCATCTCACCGAAGGGGTCTCCACCAAAGGGATCCGTTCCATCTTCAGGTTCAGTCTCTATTCCCCAGTCCTGTGCCAGGGCTGACACCTGAAAAGCAGGAAACCATATTAGTAAAAAGCAGCTAATAAACTTAAACGATAAAGTCTTCATAATATACCTCAAGTCATCGATTTTTGAAAAAATACCCTATATTGTCCACGAAATCAAGTCTATTAAATAATAATAACATCAAGATCTTCCATTTTCCATTCCAGCCATCCAGTGCCATATTTTTAATTGCCTTGGTCAAAGCTTATATTCCCAAAGATAGTGGTTTAAAAGAAATTTGTTGCAATGATTTTGAAAGCTTGCCTTGAACAATGATAGTTTAAACTATAATTAAAATGTATATATTACTGCTTTTATTACTCTTTTATTCGGTTCTTATCCTCCGTTTGATGATTGCATTATTCGTGAAAAAATCTAACACAGGTGAGCCAAAAACTCCTCATCCGGTATCAATCGTAATTCCATTCAGAAACGAGCAAAAACACCTCAAAACTCTGCTGCAATCCTTGCAGCACCAATCATACAGCGGCCAATACGAGATATTGCTTATTAATGATGGCTCTACCGATCAATCCGTCAAAATAATTAATGAATTCAAAAAACACAGTGCAATCGATTTAACTGTTCTTGATTCACCATACGACTCTGGTTGCGAACTGACCAGTAAACAACAGGCCCTTAACTTTGGCATCGATAGAGCCAGGCACGATTGGATAGCCTTAACCGATGCTGATATGAAGCTGCTGCCGGAATGGTTAAATTCACTGATGATCAACTCCGGGCAGAATACAGATATGGTATTCGGCCATACTGCATTAATAACTGATAACAGGGCATTCACCCGTATCCAGGCTTTTCAGCTTGAATTTCTCTTCTCCGCTGCATATACGTTTAATAAAGCCGGGATTGCCGGTTCCTGCATGGGTAATAACATGCTCGTCTCAAAACAGGCATATCAAAAAGCAGGTGGTCAGAAAGCGGTAGGATACAATATGGTAGAAGATCGTGCCCTGATGAATCTTTTCCGGCAAAAAGAAATGAATATTTCCTGCACAGATCCTTTTCTGCCTCTTGCGCTGACCTTTCCATGTGAAAGCTGGAATCATTTTTTTCATCAGTTTAAAAGATGGGCAAGGGGTGGGTTTGTCTGGCATTCCAATCTCCTTTTTATCGGACTTCTTTTTTCCCTGCAAAATGTGCTGCTCTTTTTAAGCTGCTTTTCAATTCTGCCTAAGACACTCACCATAGTCACTATTGGTAATTTTCTTCTGACCTGGCTTTTTACCACACTAAGTTTCAGAAAGATCAGATCATCTCAGAATTTTTTTTATTTCCCCTTCTTTTTGCTTTTTCTTTTATTTGAAACGATTTTGTTTTTGTTATCATTCTTTTCCAAAAGCGATATTGAGTGGAAAGGGCGAAAGCTGAATCGCTAATGAAACCTATCCTGTTACACTACTATCTTACCAACAAATGCAACTGCAGATGCAGTTTCTGTCAGATCTGGCAGGAGTCACCAAAAATCGATGCCAAAGCTGCAGATGTGCTGAAAAATCTTACTGAAGCCAGAAAAGCAGGTTGCAGGTTTGTCGATTTTACCGGTGGTGAACCCCTTCTTCACCAGGAGCTTCCTCTTTTTCTTTCAGAGGCAAAAAAACTCGGATTTATTACCTCAGTGACCACCAACTGTCTTCTTTTTCCCAAACTAGCTGAGAAATTATCAGATAAGATCGACCTGTTACATTTCAGTATCGATGCAGACAGCTCTGAGCTTCACGACCAGATAAGAGGAGTACCCTCTTATTCCGCTGTGATAGAGAGTATAGATATTGCAATTAAATACCGCCTTTATCCTGATCTGCTCTTTACCTACACAAACGAAAATATCGATTTTTTTGAAGGAGTTTACAAACTGGGGAGGGAGAAAAAACTTGTTGTAATACTGGACCCGCTCTTTAGTATTAATGGCGTTGATAGCATAAAGGCCCCCACACATCACAAGGCGCTTAGTTATTCCAGAAAAAAAGGGGTTTACCTTAATCAAGCGCATTTGAAAATTCGCAGCATTGGAGGAAATCAAATAAGAAGCGCTCTATGCCGGGCAGTGGAATCTACAATAGTAATAGTTCCGGATAATCGGCTGGCCCTTCCCTGTTTTCATCACCGGGAAGCATTTATACCTCTTGGTGATGATCTTAGCAAAGTACTAAACTCCGAAGAGCGCAAAGATGCACTCCGCAGACAGGGCAGGTACGCCTTTTGTGAAAAATGCCACATCAATTGTTATTTTGATCCTTCATATATGTACATGCATAATTCTCTTTTTATGCTTTCAATGATTTCGAAAATTCGTTATTCCTGGATAAAATATGTGGTATACAATAGGCCATGTCCTATTTTCAGATAGTTTGGAGCTGAATCGTCTCTAACCAATGGAGTTCATAAAGCGGATGTAATGAAAATTATTGGCATACTACCAATGTAATTCTGTTGCTTATGGTTTATTTCTGTATTAATTTATTAAACAACTTTGAAGGGTAGTAATAGAGGCATTTTAACTTTTTAGCGATCTGTTTAATCGAATAAATTGTCTTTTTAGGTAGTGGGGATTAAAAAATGAAACATCTAAACCTCATATTTTCATTCTTTTCTTTGCTGCTATTTTTCAACATTCAGCATGCAAAAGCTAAGGTTATCAGAGTTCCTGCAGATGCAGCCACAATCACTGGTGCCCTCTCCTCGGCTAATAAAGATGATACCGTACAGGTAGAGCCAGGTTTCTATAAAGAACGTATCTTCGTACCAGCGTCGGTTGTACTTCTTTGTAAAAACGCATTAAAAGCAGTAATTGATGGTAATGGGCGCGGAACCATCGTGACTTTGGGTACTTCATCAACTATCAGCGGCTTCGAGATCAGAAACGGCACCATCGGGGCTTTCTCCACCTCTTCCAACTCTACCATAACTCAATGCAGAATCGTTTTCAATCAACAGTCAGGAATCATGTGTGTTGGCAATCTTCCTCGCATAGAAGACAACATAATCGCCTACAACAGGGGCTCTGGAATTCAGGGTTGGGATGTAAGGTCAACTGCTGCTTCAATCAATCACAACACCATCGCTTACAATTCCAATCACGGAATCTCTCTTGGAGGGATCTCAAGTATAATAGTTGAAAATAATATTATTGCTTTCAATAGTATGTTTGGCCTCAAACCCTCCAATGAAGAGGTCAGAGTCCTGATGATCAACAACAGCTTTTTCCAAAACGAGCTGTTTTCCAATGTTTTACCTTCCGAAAACTTTGCTTTTGATCCAATGTTTAAAGATCCAATTCATCTTGATTTTTCTCTGAAAAAAGAGTCCAGATGCATTGGAAGAAGTACCGACAGTCAAGATTTAGGAGCAAGAATTGTTTATTAAAAAATTCACCATAAACCGGGGAGCATTTTTATGGGTAAGTATTTAGTTGGCAGGGCATATAAGCTGTGTTTGGCTCTTGCAGTGGGGCTTTTAATTCCGACTGCAGCGCTTGCAGTTTCAATTCAAGTGCCCTCTATGGGCGTTAAATCCATTTCCGAAGCTATGATGAGAAGTAAAAGTGGAGATACTATTTGGGTTGCTGATGGAGTGTATAAAGAGCATGTATTGATCGCTCCAGGAGTCACTCTGATGGCTCGTTCTACTTTCAAAGCAGTTATTGATGGCGGTGGCAAGGGAACCGTTGTAAGAATGAGTAAAAACACTACCATATCCGGTTTTGAGATTCGAAACGGTACAATCGGTGTCTTCTCTAACGGTGCAGGCTGTGCTATCATCTCCTGCAGAATAGTTAAAAACTGGCAAACAGGAATAATTGTAGTTCGTCAGTTACCTTTGATTGAAGACAATATCATAGCCTTTAATCGTGGTTCTGGATTTCAAGGTTGGGATGTACGATCAACCAATGCTTCAATAAATCACAATTCCATCGCTTACAATGGAAACCATGGTGTAGCAGTTGGGGGAAATTCTGAAATAATTCTGGAAAACAATGTAGTGGCTTTTAATGAACGTTTTGGATTGAAGATTCTTTCCAGTGCAGAAAGAATTCAGGTTTCCAGCAATAATTTCTACAGAAATCTGCCTAACCCCCGCCCGGTCCCTTCAGGAAACTTTTCCTTTGACCCGGCATTTATGTCTCCACGAACCAAGTTGAATTTCAAGTCTGACCCTGTACAGTGCTGCAAAGCAAAAGGCTCAGACGATCAAGAACTAGGTTCACGAATAACATATTAATTTAAGGAAGATAACATGATAAAACCTATAAACCGTTTATTCAGAATTAAATTTCTGATATTCTTATTTTTTTGTAGTGCCGGCTATTTTTCACAACTATGGGCAGATGGTTATCCAGGTGAGCACCTGGTCACCCAGCGCTGGCACTACCTCTTCTCATCCCGCTCAGCTTTGACTAACCCAAGCTTTATCAATGAAGAGAACTACTTATCACTTAAATATGCTTTCAATTCTACTCTCACTGAATTTCAAATTCACGAGTTATCTGGAGTTTATCCTATCGGGCTTTATCAGGCCGCAGGAATCAATTTTACCACTCAAAATGTGAAACCTTATGATCGTACCAATGATGATGGTGAGGTTGCTGCCGGTCCACAAATTGTTGATGGCAAAAACTATATCACTCTCACTTACGCTAATAATCTTTGGAAAGGTTTAACCGCGGGTGCAAATGCCACCGTTGGTATTATCTCCTTCGATGGTAATAACTCTTTTGGAATTGGCTTTGATTTTGGCCTCTCTTATAAACTGCTTGCGCATCCGGCTATTGGTACCCATGTGCTTGGTGCTGCATTTCAGAACATTATTTTTACCGGTGATGATCAGCCGCCCAGAGCTTTAAGAGCATCTCTGAACTCTACCTACTGGGAAAGAAAAATTGAATCTACTATCGATTTCTCACTTAAAGATTTTATTACCGATAAAAATCTATGGCACAAAGACACAACGCCTTCTATGGAATTTGAATTAAATGCCAAGCTTGGTGGATGGATCATGAGATTTGTAAATATTTACGGATTGATCAATATCACCGAAAATGGATTGGAAGGGCTCGGGTTCGCCGGCGGTCTCAATCTGCCTTCAATCTATAATGGCCGCGATGTCTCCTTTCTTTTTCAATACATGACAATTAAAGATGAAGACAGCAATAATGAAGATGTTTCCAGCGTCACCCTTTACGGCCGTGTCGATATCGGAAAACATCGTGAGGAAATCTACGCCCGTAATATGGCCAGAAGATTCGATCTCAGACCTAATGATCTTTATACAAAAGCTATAGAACTTTACAATCAGGGCCAATACTGGGATGCCAGAAGCCTCTTTACCGAACTCTTTGTAGAATATCCTGATTTCCCCAAAAACGACTGGGTAAGTTTCTTTATTGGAAGCTGCCAGGAAAATATGGATATGGGTATCACCGCAGAAAAAGCCTATCTGAAAACAAAAGAACAATATTCAAAAAGCTCTGCAGTCTCCTTTGCAGATCTGGGTCTGATGAGAGTCTATTATCGTGACAACAAATACGATGCAGTCGAGAACCAGTTTAATGAACTTAATAAACTCGGCGTTCCAGATTCTATAAAATACCATGGCTATTACTACATGGGACAGGCTGAGCTCAAACAAAGCAACTTTTCCAAAGCCAAGCAGCTCTTCAACCTTATTCCCGAAACACACCCGGATTTCCCCTTTGCTCAGCACTCTGCTGCAGTTGCCGATGCCATGCAGGATAATATAGACGGGGCACTCTCGAGTCTTGAAAACGCTATTCAGTATAATCCCAAAACTAAGTCTCAAAAAGAAATCGTCGACCGCTCATTCGTTTTCCTGGGTTATATCTTCTTTGAACAGGTTGCTGCTCAGGAAGGATCTCTGGCAAAAGCGGTAACTGCATTGCGCAGTGTCGACAAGAGCGGCTCCTACTATCAGGATGCACTTTTAGGATTAGGATGGACTGCTCTCAAAGCCCGCCAATGGGCAGATTGTGACAAAGCTGGAGCTGAATTAGTCTCTATTGCTTTCAATCCCGTTCTAAAGGCAGAAGGACTACTTCTGCAAGCTTATGCCTCTGCCATGAACAAAAACTACGGTCCTGCAGTAAATTTCCTCAAATCTGCTTCTAAAGAACTGAATGGCTATAACCCGCCACCACAATCAGAAGCTGAAATTATGAAAGCTGATTTCTTTAATTTATCTGAAGAGTATAACGTACTTGCAGAAAGATCCTATGAACTGGCCTCTGCCAGACAATCTGCCATTGTAGCAAAATCTATGGACAGTCTGCACACTCTGCAGAAAGGGTTTCAGACAAAAATCAATAGCCATTATAAAAACATGCAGGATTTTACCCGTAACACATTCTTTGCCCGCAACATAGAAACGGTAAAAGAAGATGTGGAGTATGCGCTGGCTAAGTTTGATAGGGCCTCAAGCAGATCTTCAATTCAGGAAAAGAGCGCTGATATTGATGAAGAGCTTAAAAAGCTCCAAGAGGAACTTAACAAAGAACTTGGAAGTGAAGGAAGTCCCGACGAATCAGGGGAAGCGGGAGAATCGGAGGAATTTGAAGATATTCCGGAACTCGAATAACAGAGTAATTACTCTTTAATAAAAAAGCCTCTCAATTTGAGAGGCTTTTTTTGTGCTACCTAAACTCGCAACAGAACACAGAACGTTGCACGGTGCGCGCCCTTACAGGGCTGAAATTCCGGAGAATGTTTTATTTTTCATCCACCCAGGCCTAGGGGCTATTATAAGGCGTTCTTTCAGAGCTAATAAGAATTTTTAACCTCTGAACCTCTTCAATGCGCAATTCTCCAATTGCACCCTACCCCGGCATCTACTCTTAGGGGAACAACTAACGGGTAAGCAGTACTCATTTTCTCAATAACCCACAGTTTAACCCGTTCTGCGTCTGCTTGTGGAACTTCAAATACCAGTTCGTCATGAACCTGTAATATCATTTTAGCATCTGTACAGACGTCCTGAATTTCCCTGTGAATATTAATCATGGCCATCTTGATAATATCTGCAGCAGTTCCCTGAACAGGTGTATTAATGGCTGTTCTCTCTGCTGCTTCACGGATATTGCGGTTTGCAGAGTTAATCTCAGGGATAAACCTTCTTCTTCCAAGTAAAGTTTCGCTGTAGCCAAGCATTCTGGCATTTTCGATTGAATTTTCCATGTACTTTTTTATGGCTGGAAACTGAAGAAAGTACTCTTCAATAAACATTTTTGCTTCAGCAAAGGAAATTCTCAATTGCCGGGAAAGATTTATTGGCCCCATCCCGTACATCAGGCCGAAATTAATAGTTTTAGCAGTTCTGCGCATCTCTGCTGTTACCAACTCCGGAAAAACCTTGTAAATAGCAGAAGCAGTGAGGGCATGAATATCTTTATCTTCATTAAAAGCCTCAATTAAAAATGGATCATTTGAGAGCTGAGCCAGAATTCTAAGTTCGATTTGAGAATAATCGGCACTGATCAGAACTTTACCATCCGAAGCAATAAATGCCTCTCTGATTCTTTTGCCCATCTCGGTGCGGACCGGAATATTCTGTAAATTAGGATTAGTACTGGAAAGTCTTCCGGTTGCTGTTACTGCCTGATTAAAAGAAGTATGTACTCTTCCACTCTCAGGAAATATCTGCATCGGAAGCGCATCTATATATGTAGAAAGCAACTTCTGAATTTCTCTATATTCAAGAATCTTCTGCACTATCGGATAGTCTGGTGCCAGCTTCTCCAGCACTTCCACACTTGTTGATTGGGCACCTCCTTTGGTTTTCTTCACACCAGGCAAAGCCAATTTACCAAACAACACCTCAGCAATCTGTTTGGGTGAATTGAGATTCAGTGTCTCACCAGCAAGTTCAAAGATCAAGTCAGAGAGCTTATTAAGTTCCATGCTGTATTCGGAGGAAAGTTCTTTAAGAAACTGGACATCGATTTTTATCCCCTGCCATTCAAGGTCTCCCAGAACCGAAATCAGGGGCATTTCAATGGTTTCAAACAGAGTCTTGCAGTTGGTTTCCTGCAATTTAGCGTCAAATATTTCTCTGAGGGCAAGTATGGCCGAAGCAATGAGGCCAGAATATGTGCATGCGGAATCTATAGAAGCTTCTTTAAAAGAAATCCTTGACTTACCACTCCCCAGAATTGAATCAAGTTTGCCAATCTCTTCACTTAGATACTCTGAAGCCAGGATGTCGATGTCATAATCACGTTTTCCTGAATCAACCAGATATGCTGCAATCATTACATCAAACCAAAAATCCTGCAAGGAGATTCCATGATTCTTGAGGAACGGAAAAAATTTTTTCAGATTGTAACCGCTCTTTTTAATTTTTGGTGATTGAAGAACCTCTTTTAATATTGATAAAACCTGAGATAGTTCAATATTAGCAGTATTGGTATGAGCAATGGGAATATACACAGTTTCTTTCTCAGGAACAGCAATAGAGAGCCCTATAAGCTCGTTGCCGCGCGTTTGGTCTGTGTTGCACCGGACATCCACAGCCATCTCTCCAGCAGTAGCTATGGAGTCGGCCAGAGCATTTAACTGTTCAGTGTCTATGATAAGCGAAACTGCGGGCTTGTCTTTTTGAACGCTGCTAAAAAGAGGATGCCGTATAAGAGATGTAAATTCCAGTTCTCTAAACAAAGAGATACACTGAGGCAGGTCAAAGGGTTTTCTTAAAAGCCCGTCAAGCGAGATCTCAAAATCCACATCTTCCTTCAGAGTTGCCAGTGTTTTACTTATACAGAGCAATTCACGGTTTTGCTCGATTTTCTGGATCAGTTTTTCATTTTTCAGAACCGATGGATTTTCCAGTACATCGTCTACACTTCCAGCCATCTCCAATATTTTAATCGCTGTTTTTGGTCCCACACCCGGCACTCCTGGGATATTGTCAGATGCATCACCGGTAAGAGCCAGGAAGTCTACTACTTTTTCAGGACCAACTCCTATTTTCTCCTTCACATCTTCTGTGCCAAGCATCTTTAAAGTTCCGCTTCCATCGGGTGCAAGCATTTTAACACGTGGCCCGACAAGCTGCATGAGATCCTTGTCTCTGGTCACCAGAAAAACCTCAAAGGACTCCTGCAGAGCTTTTCTGGTAAGAATGGCTATCAGATCATCAGCTTCAAGACCATCTTTTTTGACAACAGTGATGTTCAACGCTTCTATAAGCTTGTTGACCAAAGGCATCTGTACTTTCAGATCATCCGGCATCTCTTCACGGTTTGCCTTGTACTGAGAATAGATTTCATGGCGGAATGTCGGTTTGCTGCTATCAAGTACAACAGCGATATACGGACAGCGATAGCTTTCGATTAAACGAACCAGATAATTTGTAAAGCCAAAAACTGCACTGGTAGGTTGGCCTTTTGAATTAATCAGGGGATTTTTAACAAAAGCATAATATGCCCGATAAACCAGGGCATATCCGTCAACTAAAAAGAGTCTTTTATCAGTCATAAAGAGAATAGGACCAGAGTGGAAGTGAAAAAGATTATCCTGAAATGAAACATTTTATAATAGTATTTAATAAGAATTAATATTAAAAACAATATCTAAACTAAGAATCAACCCTGTTTTCTTCCAGTTATTTGCTTTTACTATCTGAGTGGTCTACCTATTCGGGAAAAAAATACCTTTAAACAGGGAATTCAAGCTCTCCCAGAAGTTCGTTTAAGGGTTAATATATGTTCTGGCAAAAATATTATTTTTCGGTTTTTCGTTATCGGATCGTATTCCTGTGATACATATATATATTAAGAAAGAATATCAAATCAGAAAGAATCAGATATAATATCAAAATAACACCTAATTAGAAGTAAATTCCACGTCACAATATTAAATCTGAACAAATTCCAAAATCTAAAAACCTAAACAGAAATAGATGTTTCAAAAGATAAGCACGAAATTCAAAACAAAAGCAGGATTTTTCGAAGATAGGCACGATATTGAAAACTGGGTTTAAAAATTAGATATTGGGAATAATGAGTTGAGAAGTTAATAAAGGAAGTAATATATAATAGATCGGTCTTGCTAAAAACATGACTCCTTTCTATATTAGAAAAGATTCATCAGGTCATCCTAATAATTTTTCGGGGTATTTATATGGGAAAAGAAATCTTTGTGGGTCGGTTATTACTTAAGCGTTTTTTTAGTGAACTGCTGGCTAAACTTCTGGATGATGGCAAAGAGAGCCGCAACTTTCTTCAATTTAAGAAGCAAAAGGATCCAGACCTCAACTTTCCCCACATTCTTCTTTTCCATGGCGGCTATGGACTGGGTAAATCCACCGCTTTGGACCAATGTGTTCAAATAGCCAAAAACTTCTGTGATGAATCTAATAAATCCCTCAAAATCATAAAAATCGACTGGGAAGACTGGTACTATAAAAACTGGAGTTTGCCGTCCAACAATATCGAAGTCATGAAGGCTCTTCATGAGATCTTCTCTGGCAAAAATACCGGATTTTCCAGCTACTTCGCCAGATTCGAAGATCTTCACAACAAAGTCAGAAAGATCTCTTCCAAGGCAAATGAGCTTATCCGCAATGAGTGGAAAAGAGATTCGATGGATCTAGACTCTCTGGAGCTCTCTGAAGAAGAGCAGATTAAGATCTTTCTTCAGAAAAAAATCCCTAAACAGGATCTGGAAATACTGGATAAGGCAGAAAGCAAACTGGCCGAAATCCTTATAACCGGGCTCAGGGAAGCCAGTAATGAGACAGCGATAATGCTAGTTATCGACAATTATGAATATCTTCAACAGGATATGGAAAAATGGTTCAGATCCGATTTCTTATACCGGCTTTGTGACCTTCGTCTGGTAGCCATCGTTTCGGGCAGTGGCCAGTTTTCAAGGGATTATCGGAATGTTTTCTCTGAAGAACAACTGCACGTGGTAAATTTTTCCGACATTACCCTCAGCAAGCTGGATATTTTACAGCTAGCAGTTAAAAACCATATCAGTGTCACCGAAGCAGAAGCCGAAAAAATCGAACGATTAACTGGTGGGATTCCTCTGGTGGTTCAGGACCTTTTCAGCTACGCTATAAAAGGAACAGAAATCGGTGAGCTTCTGGATGATATTGACGCAGCCGATTTCACAACAGATAAATTCACCGCAAATATAGTTGCGCGTTTTCTGAAACATGGCTCAGATTCAATTGTCAGAGACCGGGTTTTTCACCTGACAATGACCAAACAATTCGACAGTGCACTTTTTGCCGCACTATGGCAGGTAAAGCCATCAGAAGCCAATTCCATAATGAAAAGTCTTTCTGACCAGTTTTCCTTTATCAGCAACAACAGAGTCCATTCCCTGATCAGAACCAGCCTGATAAGCTATCTTCACCAGGAACTTCAAAATGGCTCCGGCTCCCCGCTAACTTCATTTTTTAACCAGTATTCATCACTCTGTGCAGCTCATTTTACCGATCAGCAAAATCAGCTTCAAAAATCGATCCTCTCATCCGAAATACTTTACGCTGAGAGAAGCTACTGCGATACACTCATTGGTTACTACTGCAGTCTCATGTGGTCTGATCCACAAACGGTCTTCAATGCTTTACCAGGCACATTTCTGGAACTTATTCACTTCAATGTTAATTTTGCCACTCAGCTTCTCTGGCATATAAGCGAATTCAGAGATGTTCTGTCGCAACAGTACACCGATTTTCTGGATATTCTTTACAGCGGAATCGTTTTGGCTGACCAGTCACGGGTAAGCAGCAAAGCCCCGGTTCAACCAGAAGAAAATGCAGTTATATATTTTCTGGAAAGCAATATTGAAACAATGAATGATTTCCAGCGTTCGCTTTTATTCCATAAAAAAGGTGAACTCCTTATTCGTAATAATGATTTTCTCGGTGCAAAAAAATTCCTTGATAACTCATTTTCTCTTATGGATTCCACTTCTCCACGTGAAATTCTCTATGAAGACTACATTCAGATTGCAGATGAATTCTCAAAAAATAACGAGCACCAACTTGCCATAGAATCGCTAAATAATGCAGTTACAATCTGCTCAGAGAATTACCTGCCCTGGTTTGATCTGGGACTTTCCTGCTTTAAAATAGAAGACTATCACAATGCTATATCTGCTCTTTGCCGTTCAACTACAATAAACCCCGATCTTCAGGAAATTTGGTATTATCTGGGACTTTGTTATGGAGCAACCAGCGATCATGAACAGGCCGTGACCTCTTTTGTAAAAGCAATAGAAAAGGGTCCGGAAAATAGCGATATATGCTACAATATGGCTCTATCACTTGAAAAAATCGGCAACAATTCGGAAGCAGTTAAGACATTTCAGAAAGTAGTCGCACTGGATCAGGATAATGTTGACTCGTGGTATAGAATCGGGCTTCTCACTTCGATAATGGAACACTCCGACCAGGCAATCACCGCATTTCAAAACGCAATTTCCATAAAACCTGATTTAATCGAAGCACATTGTGCTTTAGGAAACGAATTTAAAAAAACCGGTAAATATAAAAATGCAGCGGAATCTTTTGAAAATGCCGCTGGTCTAGATGAAAATGATTCAGATCTATGGAATCAGGTTGCTTCCTCCTGGTTTTCTGCCGAACAGAATCAGAAAGCAATCGATACAGCAAGAAAATCCATTGCATTAAAGGAGGATTCCGCTAAACCCTGGGTGATTATCGGGCATGCCTTCACTGCACTGGGAAATTTTGCAGAAGCGAATTCTGCTTATACAAAGGCATCAGAGATTGCTCCTGATGATGCTTCAGCCTGGGTGAATCTGGGTAATAATTTTTACGCCCAGAGCATGTATGAGGAAGCGATAAATTCATTTAAAAAAGCTGTATCTATAAATCCTTCACAAGAAGGAACCTGGTTTAATCTGGGTCTGGCCTACAGGGTCAGGGAACAATACGATGAAGCTCTGGAAGCTTTTGAAAATGCAATAAAGCAGGAGCCTGAAAACCCGGAATGCTGGTTTCAGAAGGGACGCATTCACATGACCCTTAACCAGTTTGAGCAAGCCGCAGCATCGTTTAGTAAAACAGTCGAGTTTTCTCCCTCCTCTCATGATGCCTGGTATAAAAGAGGTTTGGCTTTTGCCAAATGTTCCAACCACCCCCAGGCTATCGAATCATTTACAAAGGCCGCTGAGCTATGGAGTACCGACCCTGACATATGGTTTAATATGGGCCTCTCCTACTCTGCTATAAACAACCACTTTGATGCAGTAAAATCTTTTCAGCAAGCATCCAGTCTCGCTCCATCAAGACAGGAAACCTGGTTCAATCTGGGCCACAGCTATCAATTGTCAGGTCAGTTTCAGGAGGCAATCAACGCCTATTCCAAATCACTTGAGTTACTCCCTGATCACCACTTGTCTTGTTATAATCAGGGTGTGTGTCTGTACTATCTGGCCAATTACCCGCAAGCTCAGGTTGCACTGGCAACAGCCGTTAATCTTCAACCCGATCACAGCGATACTCTTCTTTTTCTGGCACTGACCTGCCATGCTCTGGGAAATTATGAAGAGGCTGTTAATTGTTATCTTAGGGTAACAGAACTCAACCCCGATTCGCCTGATGCCTGGTTTAATATGGCACTGGCCTATCATGGGGCCAATGATTATGACAAAGCGATAGAAATCTATTCTGAAACAGTAAAAAGATGGCCGGAAAACAGTACCGCCTGGTACAATCTGGGACTGGTGTACCATGCCAGAAATGAATTGGACAGTGCAATAAGAGCATATTGTCAGGCCACCAGTATAACTGAAGACCGACCTGAAATCTGGTACAGCCTCGCTGCTGCTTTCCATTCTCAGGAACATTACGGAGAAGCTATCCAGGCCTACAGAAAAGTAACTAAACTTTCGCCGGAAAATATTGATGCACATATGAATTTGGGGCTGGCTTATCTGGTCTGGGGTGATCACGCTGATGCCATCAACTCTTTTAATAAAGTCACCAAACTCAAACCAGATCATCTCCAGGCATTCGAAAATCTCTGCGTATCCTATTTTAGCGCAAAACAATACGAGCAAGCAATTGAGGCTGGACAAAGAGCACTGGAGATCGACTCAAATGAATTGTGGGTCATGGGTTATATAATTGTTGCCAGTGTGTTAACCGGCAGAGTCGCAAAAGCAAATGATTTTTCCGATAAACTTATTGCAACCGACAATCCATCTGAAGAGATCAATAGAACTCTTTATTTTCTCAATCAGGAAATTGAAAAAAATCCGGCTCTTTTGGGAGCTCAGGAAATTGTCAAAAAACTGGAAGATGCACAGCAGGGTGATTTTACGGTTTCAATACCGGAAGGAGCTTAGATACAAATTCGATATCCGATATTCAATATCCGATATCCGATATTCAATATTCAAATTCGTTATTCATTATTTAAAATCTAAAATACTTTTGGGGTAGTTATGCCAATTTTTGAATACCGTTGTCCTAAATGTGAAATCGTCTTTGAAGAACTGGTGAAAGGAAATCGCGAAGTTTCCATCGCCTGCCCTCAATGCGGATTTAAAGATACTGAAAAGTTGATGTCAGCTATTGGGGCCATATCAATGGGAAAAAGCAGTTGCGGTTCTCCTTGTCAGTCACAATGTTCCAGTACCCAGTCTTGTTGCTCTGGAGGATCTTGTCCTCATACGATTTAGAAGATAACGATAGTGCCGGAGCTTGTTCACCCAAAAACTTTATGAAAAGAAAATAAGTTTCCAATATCGAAGTGAAGATCTAAGAGAGAGACATCTGGCTGAATGCCTACGTACATCTCAGACCGATCTTATCCTACCGCAATGGGCCAGACCCTTTATCGTAAGTACAAGGAGTAATGTCCTGATTGCATAAGCCAGGCTTTTCTACCGCAAAATCAATGAGAACACTGGTGTTAATTTCCTGGCTCTTGCACATCCACAAAGATACTATTTACTTTTTCCCGCAAAACATGGTCATTGTAACCATTAATCCCCAATCGATGCTGTTGATTTTTGTAGCAGGAATAATTGTTTGGACCTTGTTATCGAATTCTGCATATTTTTCGTATGAACGTTCCAGCTTGGGAACATGCGGTTGAATATTATTTCTATTCCATAGCTTAAAATAAGTAAAATACTGACTGCTTTGATCCAACACGACCGTATCAATTGTAAGTGAACTTGTTTCGACATAAATTGTGTTCACCAAAGTATCTCTTCCATTACTGTTTTTAACTAATGCATCATTGGGAGCTATTACCTGTTTGTTTTGTACAATTTCGATATTATAGAGAATATTATCTTTATATATTCCCCGAACCGTTAGCCTGCATGAATCGTAACTGATGGCTTCATTATCCAAGCCACCCGCTACAACAGCCCCGGTTACTTTTTCAGAAATTATGGAGAAGGTACCGTCTTTTTTAAATACAGACTCTATAGAACGGTATGCAGTTGTCTGGTCAGAAAGCATTCCAATTTCAAAGTTGGCATCAGCTTTTCCATCACTATAGTTGAATGCTTCGTTTGATGCTTCCAGAGTAAATCTCATGAATTGAAATGTGTCGATTTTTGCATCTTCAGCTCTGGCCATGGCCAGTCTGACGGTATCTGTAGAACTAATCGATCCGTTTATTATAAGTATATAATCCTTATCGTTATTATTTGGTAAAACAGATACAACACCATCATTAGTTATCGGGACAAATCCGGTTAATTTTTCATTTGCCTTATCATATTGACACAGATAAATATCGGAATATGTAGAAGAGACTCTGCTGATATCAGTCTTTAGCGTATCTATACCACTATTTTTAAGTGTAATAATTTTTGCTGCAAGATAGGGTATCCCAACCTTCCCCTCTTCTCTGGTGCTGTTCTTGTCTCTTTGGATGGTTATATTAAAAGATGGATTTGTTTCGACATAAGCTATTCCATCCGATAATACATTCATGTTCTCATTACCTTCTTCAAAAAGATATCTTACATAATCTGTAAATTCTGTACCTAAATCAGATGAAAGCTGAGACTCGATTTCATCATTTAAAACGATACGGTATATGGAATTGGATGATCCTCCAGCTTTTAGAACCGAAGCAATATTCAGCTTTGTCCCATCACGACGACTTGATAGATAATTTAGAAAACAACCAGCCAGATACCAATTGGGATCTGATGAACAATCATCCCAGGACCTGCTGAGGTTATCCAGCATACCAGCTTTACTCTCAACAGAATAGATCTCTGATTCACCATATGTATACTTGTCTCCCCAAACCATTCTGTCTGCCTGCGTCGCAATCGCTTCAAGCCACCACTGCCCTATCGATGCATTATTCATGACATAATAATAGTCCTGAACAAAATGAAGATACTCGTGGGCTGCAGCCAATTGAAGAACCTGCCGTTTAGAGATTCCCGACAGTTTTGTAGGTAACGTAACAGAGTTATTAATGTAAATTGCCCCACTGACAGTCCCAAATTGACCATCAGTGCCTTTAAGGTTTTTTACATAAACCGTAACGTTCTCATCTGCTCCTGGTGCCTGCAATGAGTGAGGATCGGCTGCCAAAACTTCCCTTGCATCTTTTATTGCAAATGCAATATCCTGAATGAAAGTTGGGGCAAACAGCGGATCAGTTGTCGGAATATGATAAGGTTGATCAATATACTCTCCATAGTCTGTAGTGTTCATTACTGAATGTTTTCCACTGAGATTAAAGTATACTACTACTCCTTTTGCTCCGGTAAATTTATGTGCATATCCGCCATTTGTAAGAAACTCCACCACACCGACAACAGTAAGGTGATTGGTGTTAAATGTTATAGAACCATTTTGCACAACTGCTGATTCAAAAGGAACCCAGCTTTTGCTGACTTCATCGTAATAAACAGCTTTTAGCGAGTCGCTGTTTTCAACCTCATTAACATCGAATGGAATGGTTATTGTCAATGGCGAATTAAACGTATTGCCAAAACTTAAGTTTATGTCATAACTGTTCAATATTTTTATTTCTTCACTAATCTCTGTTTCCTGTGGTTTTTCTACCTTTACACTAAATTGTGACGCTGCAAGTCCTTGAGGAATAATTATTGAAAAGCCATCATTACAGGTAATTACCGCACTCTGGGCAGAAACCGAAACAGTTGTATCAATTAACGCTTCTTTCTTATCATCATCATCCTTGTCATCATCATCGATACCAATAGCCTCTTCAATCAAATTACAGCTCATTAAAAGCATTATTGACATTATTATTGGAACTAAACATTTAACAATCATTTACAATCCTTTTTTTTAAAATCACGATTCTGATTTTCATATCATATATTTTTTTTTGTATAATATCAGTAACTTTTTTTCAGGTTTGGTGCAAAGATTTGATATATAAGCAATAACGAATATCGTAGCGAGTCAAGTACTACTGCCACAAGCGGTAGTTTTATTGAGCGGCGAGGCCGCGAAAGCAAGAAGACACGACAGTGCCTTTACGAGACATCTTGCTCCACTGGCTTAGCCAGTGGTTTGCTGAAAGCCAGAAATGAAACTTTTAAATCTTAATCCTGTCAAAGTTACCCTTTGGGAGATTAAGAGGGCACACCATTTCGGACCCCCTGTCTGTGTTACGTTTCACCCTTTATTCTAAAAACAACTCAGAATGAATCACAACAAACATACAGCCTCCGCTCACCACCAGGGCAAAATACCGGAGCACCAGGACAAACATTACGGCCATAATATTCAGGATTTTAAAATTCGTTTCTATGTCTCTCTGGTCGTCACGATCCCGCATACCAACAAACACCTGGGCCGCCTGCACACACCGCCTGCACACACCACCAATACACACCACCAACAAACACCCGGGCCTGCACACCAACACACCCAGGCCCGGAAGCCTGGGCTATTATAAGACGCTCTTTCAGAGCTAATAAGATTTCTTAACCCCTACCTATTAACCCCGGCACATCAAAACAATCGTTCGATTTAGGTTATAGATAAATGCACCCTGACAAAACCTAACAATTCTGCAGAGCGCCTGCTTTTCTAAATAGCAGAGCTCTTATAGCCGGGATTAGAAATGAAACAACCCCAAGAATCGAAATGAAAATTCCAGCACCCAGGAATGCATTTGGTACTCCAATATGATCGGCAATAAATCCTGTAAAAACAAGACCAACTATTGATGGTGCAAGACTGATACTTCCGTAAAGAGATAACACACGCCCCAGTGCTGATGGCTCTACGGTTGTCTGCAGAACTACCATGAATGCACTGGAATAAACCGTCAACGATATCCCTCCCAGAAGAGTAAGTGCCATAAACACCCAGAATCCACTTTGCGGAAGCCGTCCCGATAAAGCGATGGTCAATCCTAACACTATACATGTGGAGTTGATCAGAAGCACTTCACTGATTTTAACCTTTTTTATACCAAGAACTGCTCCTCCAATAAGCATTCCGATTCCCCAGGCTACTTCAATAACACTCACATGGTATGCGCCCAGTTTAAAGTAATTGAGTGTAAGAAGCGGGAATAGTGAAGATATTGGAAATATGAAAAACCACATTGCAATCCCGATTATAAAAAGCCAGAAAAGCCCCCTGCGTTTGTATATTTCGTGAAAGCCCTCTTTCATCTCCCGCAATACATGAGGTGCAGGCGCATTCTCTTTTTTCTCCGGGTTTGGAATACTCACCAGCATCAATGATGTACAGGCGATAGCAGCCCCTATCACATCAATAATCAGGATATGGGGTATTTTAAAAACACTGATCAGAAATGCTGCAAGTGGCGGCCCCGCAATAATGCTTCCGGACTGAATCATCTGGTT
This sequence comes from Fibrobacterota bacterium, assembly GCA_023412475.1. Lineage (GTDB taxonomy): Bacteria > Fibrobacterota > Chitinivibrionia > Chitinivibrionales > Chitinispirillaceae > JAAYPC01. The sequence goes on from JAEYNR010000017.1 coordinate 42,879, forward strand.
TATCCCCGATATTCTCATCAGTTCGGATTCGGGAGCAAGTAAAGGTGTGGATGCCTGCATTGCAGGAACATGGAATGCACTCCCAACAGACCGCAACATAAGCAAAATGTAACAGAGTGATATATCGACATTGCCTATTAAGAAAAGCACACTCATTACTGCAGAACAGGCAGCAACAAAAAGATCTGCAAAAATCATTATGCTGCGCCTGTCCCACCGGTCGATCAAAACCCCTATGAAAGGGCCCAGTAAAAGTTGAGGAAGCAGCGAAGCTATAGTTGCTATTGCCAGTACTTCCGCGGATCTGGTCTCAATAGAGAGCCAGAATACAACAGCATATCCCACAGTCATGCTGCTTAGAGTCGAAAAAATCTGCCCTGACCAGATAATTGCAAACTTTTTTTTCCATTCAGTCATAGTTATCTTCCATCGGTTTTAAGTACAAAAAATCGGTTCTCAACCATAGTTATGGCTGAAAAACACTTTTAATAATAAAAATAAGGATTGAGTAGCCCTCTGTTTACACCAAAGGACCATATGATGCCAGAACTGGCTGTCGGATTTATTTATCGCGGTAATGGAAGGATGAATGACTACACATAACAGTAAGACCTTTCTCTATATTGGATGATGAATATAATATATTGCACAGGTATTTAAATGTTTCCTGTTTAGAAGCAATACTTCCGGAAAAAAAGAACAGGGACGAAATTCGAAATTCGAAACAAGAGCAGAAACAGAAACAGGAAATGGTAAACAAGTCCAGATTGAAATACTTGTAAACACTCTTATTCCCTGTTTAGAATTTGAGTGTTTTGGAGTTTGGAATTTGTTTAGGATTTAAAAATTGTGATTTGGAATTTTATTCTGATTGTGATTTGGATTTTATTCTGTCTGTAAATTATTTGGATAGTTCATATTTTTTTCCGAATGGATATAGCAATCGGTAGTTCTATTAATGGATATGTTATTTGCGTACCATCAACTTTTGCAAATGATGTCAAAGAGTGAGTATGAGTGCCGGAACCATAAATAATATCTTCACAAGTTATACCACGTATAAGCAGTGCATCTGCAATGAGCGAGCGATGACATCTCCAGGGAACAACCTCTGCGCACATTAATACAATTCGATCTTTATGAGCCAGAGATATCAACTTCTCCAGAGCCTGCTGGAATTGCGGTGTTTGCATATAATCAGCATAGCCACGAAAAGAAGCGTTTCGCCAGGCACTGTTAAGAGAATTACGCGATGGATGTCGCAAACCACCAAGCTCCAACATATGAACATAGCTTATACCCGCACTCTTTAAATGAGCAGACAATTCGTTTTTGTTAAACTGAGGATTATGCCTTGAACGAGGTATACTGCGTATATCCACAACAAGAGTGATTTCATGCAACTTAAGCAGATGGATGAAGTCATCAGTTGTTCGTGTAGAATGTCCTATTGTCATCACAACCGGTGGCTCTGTGACAGTTTCTGTCTTTGGTGTCAACATATTTAAAAAATGCGATCTATACTTTTTTGCCCCACTCACGCTTTGTATGCTTGTCTTTCAATTCCGACCTGATACCACCATACCCCATGCTCAGAATATTTCAATTTCTATGCCACTTAGTATAACCGGGGGCTGTGTTTTCAACAGCTTCAAATTGAGCAAAAATGGTACTACCATCCCCCACTACCGCATCCACTGCCATGATCGACTCATTTTATATTTTTTTTGCGTGTTTTGCGGTTCTAAAGTGTTTGGAAGTAACGGGTCAGCCAACGGCAGCAATGCAACAGTAAGGCACTGTACACAGGGCTTTATTGTTGCATTGCTGCCTTGGCATGTTGGTGGCTCGTTTTCCCACCGGTTGTCTTAAGCGCATTGATGCGCTCCAGATTTACCAGTTTCTTCAATAAATTTTCTTATATCAATTCAGCTTAAATTTATTTCTCATAATCCAAGACCGGAATTTAAAACGCCTGTGCACCGTACTTAGGTACTAAGGAAGGCGGGCAAAGGTAAACGCTTCGCGTTTAGAAGTATCCCGATACAAACAAGAAATAAAAAGAATTAAACGGATAAAAATTAAAACAGATATTTTCAAAAAGTCCAAAAAAGCAAGTGTAAAAAAGGATGTATGTTAGGGGTGAACTTAGTGAACCCCATTAGATGCTGTTAATTTGTGGGCCTCCGCCCCGATAACTGGCGGTGAGTACTTTTCGCCCACTCCTATTCTTAGCGGCCATTGTTTGAGTCTTCCCACCTTCCGTAGCAGACTACTGCGGAGGGCAGGCGAGTTTTTGGCCGCTCCGCGGGCGAGAAGTGCGAACATAAGAGCCAGTTCGGGGCTCTAAGGCATTTTTGCCTACTTTTGTTGCCGGACAAAAGTAGGTCGTCGAAGACATCCGGAAAACAATAAATTACAGAAAATTATTTTATGATTTCCTTATAATAGAAGTAATAGAATTGAAAAGAACCAGGAGTGCGCGGGAAAACAGGAGCACAGCCAGATATGGAAAACCACTCACGCGTATATTGGATTTCTAAAGTGTTTGGAAATCCCAATTACGCGTGTATTGGCATTTCTAAAATTGGTAGACTGCTGATTTACGATATAAACATGAATTAAAGCGGGGACTCTCTGGAGAGTGGAACAGATGTCAAGTTTGGAAAAGTTGCCTGAGGAAGAATCATCTCTTTAATAGTTTTAACTATTTATCCAAGGGTGTAGCTCCGCCGTTTCCAGGATCATTTTTAACCGGGCACTGCTGATTTATCCTTATTGATTCTTATTATTACCTAATTCGGACGATTCTTTGGTGATGGATCGCATAGCACCCTTTAGATTATAGCGTTTGCAGCTTTGCGGGCCATATCGACAAGGTGATACGGCCAAAAAGCTGTGGACCCTATAAGCAAAGGGGGCGAAGCGAGTCGCTCCATAAGAATCGTCCGATTTAGGTACTAGATGAACTGATTAGTTCCCAAATTTGCTATTGGTTATGATATTATCTCTTTAAGCATGAGGATATCAAAATAGTGCAAAAATCTGAAGAGGCTGTCTTTTATCTCTTACCTGTTCATCCATTCAAACTGGATTTGACTGTATGGGCATTGCGAAGGCGAAAAGAAAACTTCTACGATACCTGGGACAATGGTATTTATAAAAGGATTGTGGTAATTCATGGTGACCCGGTACTGATTCAGATAAAGCAAATCGCCCCGGCACAGAGTCCGAAGCTTGAGGTTACACTGAAAGGGTGTAAACAAAATGAGTGTACTGCAGCTATACAAATCATTGAGCGGACACTGGGACTTAAAAGGGATATGGCCGATTTCTATAGACAAGTTACAACAGATGAAAAACTGGGCTCGTTTTTTAAAAGTTGTGAGGGTCTTAAGCCTCCACGTTTTCCCTCTCTTTACGAAGCCATTGTCAATGGAATCTGCTGTCAACAGCTTTCACTCACGGTGGGAATCATTCTTTTGAGCCGTTTGTCGCAAAAATATGGTCATGGTGTAAAGGACGAAGTCCAGAAAGCATTTCCCGAACCGGATAGCATGGCCAGATCAAGCATTCAGGAATTGCGGCAATTGGGTCTGAGTCGCCAGAAATCACGTGCAATCATTGCTTTGAGTGAGCAGTTTCTGACAAAACCGGTTGGATTTGAGGATTTGGAGAAACTTGATGATGAGTCGGTGGTCACGCGTTTGATGGGGTATCTTGGAGTAGGCCGATGGACCGCCGAATACGTTCTTTTACGTGGATTAGGGCGATTGGACAGTTTCCCCGGAGACGATATAGGCGCACGAAATAACTTAAAGCAGCGATTGGGGATCACCAGCCCCTTGAGTTATCATGAGGTCAAATCGATCGTTTCCCGGTGGCATCCATTCGAAGGTTTTGTATACTTTCATTTTGTGGTACAAAAACTTCGGGATCGTGGGTTTATTTGAGTATCCTATATCCGTTATCCTATATCCGTTATCGTTGTCGATATCGATATCGTAATTCTATATCCGAAATAAGTAGTGTTCGAAGAATTTGACGGAACAATAAAGTTTCATATCAAATTTCAATATATTAACAGGGAAATGAGATTTTTATTAAAATATGAGCATTTATAAAAAAATCTTTTGTAGCCTAACCCAGTTGCTCAGTTCCAGTATATTTAACCACGAAATACACGAAAAGCACGAAAAAAGAACCGGAAAGGTTCTTTTTTCTGGCATTTTCGTGTTTTTCGAGCTTTTCGTGGTTACTCTTATTCTGGCTTGATTAAGTGTTATAACGGCTGTAATATCAATAGTCAATTTTACCGGACACTACTGATCCGTTTTCCATTTTCCGTTGTCGATATCGATATCGTAATCCTAAATCCCAAATCTAAAATCCTTAATCATCCTCCCCTGCCTGACTGTATATTAAACAATCATTATTTTTTACAAACCACTATTGTGTTTTATCAGGTTCCCTCTTCATCTGAAAGCCCATAGTCGGTTTCTATTCTTCCTTCTCTGAGGTCTTATGAATTTTGCAATCTATTTTGGCCTTTTTTTCATCTCCGGTGTAGCCGGACTCATTTACGAATCGATCTGGTCCCATTACCTTAAACTATTTCTTGGACACGCAGCATATTCCCAGACTATAGTGCTTGTGATCTACATGGGTGGGATGGCTATAGGCTCCTGGCTTGCCGCTACCAGGGTGAAAAAAAACAGAAATCTTCTTGTCTTATATGCCGCAGTGGAGATCACTTTAGGCCTTCTTGCTCTTCTTTTTCATGATCTTTTCCTGAAATATCTTCAGATCTCCTATGATCAGATAATTCCGGCACTAAATAAACCATTCCTTATAATCGGGTATAAATGGATAACCGCTTCACTGATAATTCTTCCACAGTCAGTTCTTCTGGGAGCCACTTTTCCACTTATGGCAGCAGGATTTATCCGTAAATTTAGCGGAAGCAGCGGCTACAAGATCTCATTTCTGTATTTCACCAACACCCTGGGGGCATCTGCAGGAGTTCTTTTGAGTGGGTTTTACCTGATAGACAAAATCGGACTCAAAGGTGCAATTGTAACCGGAGGAATTCTTGACATTCTGGTGGGGATCACGGTTTTTGCGCTCTGCCGCAAGGATAATTTTTCAATTAACAATGCTGTGGTGCTTGACAAAACAACTAACAGCCTTACTTCATCCAATTATCTGACATTTTTGCTGGTTTCCGGAGCAACCGCCGCGGCCTCCTTTATGTATGAGATTGGATGGATTCGTATGCTGAGTCTGGTTTTAGGAAGTTCCACGCACTCTTTTGAACTGATGCTAAGTGCGTTTATCTTCGGAATGGCACTTGGAAGCTTCTTTATTCGCAATAAAATCGATAAGATAAAAAATATTCCTGCAGCTATTGTTATTGTACAGGTGGTCATGGGAATAACTGCACTGCTTACCATATTCACCTATGGACACATGTTCAATTTTATGAAATTTATAATGGCTGCATTATCGAAAAATGAACAGGGTTACCTTCTTTTTAACCTATTCAGCCATAGCATCTGCCTTCTGATAATGCTTCCATCAACAATCTGCGCCGGAATGGTTCTGCCGCTGATCGTTCACCTGTTCTATAGAGAGGGTAAAGGCGAGGAGTCTATCGGTAAAGTGTATGCAGTAAACACATTCGGGAGCATAGTTGGAACAGTGTTGGCCACCTGGATTCTAATGCCTTTTTTAGGATTGCGCCTCCTTATTACCGTAGGTGGAATAATCGATATCGGAATCGGTCTTTATATTCTTTACACCTTTAAAGAGATGCAATTGAGTTCATTGAGATCGTTTCTGGCTCCTGTCAGTGGATGTTTTGTGGCAATTACAGTGATGTTCGGTTCTATAGATCCTTTACTTACAGCTTCAGGGGTATTTCGAAACGGTACCATTAACCGGCACAAAAAAGTCATCTTCAATAAAGATGGAAAAACTGCATCGGTATCTCTGTTTCGCAGCGGAGAGTCTCTTATATTGACCACTAATGGTAAGCCTGATGCCAGTGTGAATGTTAAAGGCGGCATAAGCGGTGATGAATACACTATGGCCCTGACCGCTGTTCTTCCTCTGGCCTGCAAAGATGATGGATCCAGTGCAGCCGTAATCGGACTGGGCTCTGGCATGACATCCCATTACCTTCTTTATGACAGCACTCTTAAAAGTGTAGATGTGGTTGAAATTGAACCTGCCATAGTGCAGGCAGCAAAACTTATCGGTGATAAAGTTTCCAACTCATTTACCGACAAGCGATGCAATATCTATATCGATGATGCTAAAACTTTTTTTTCAGCTCACAACCGCAAATACGACATAATCGTCTCTGAGCCTTCCAACCCGTGGGTAAGCGGTGTTTCAGGTCTCTTTTCAAAGGAGTTTTTCGGGCTGATAAAAAATCATCTAAATAAAGACGGCATACTGGTTCAATGGTTCCACAAATATGAATCGGATGTTTCAATTCTTGTCTCAATATTCAAGGCTTTACGTGAACACTTTCCTCATTATGTGATGTATACAGCAGGATCGGATCTTATTACCATAGCCACCACAAACAGCAGCGATTGTTTAAACATAAAAAGGGATGTATTCAAGATCCATCCATTAGCCAGAAGCCTCAAAGCAATGGAACTGCACTCTATTGATGATCTTAAGGCAACCGCTTTTGTTTCGCAGAAACTTTTCAACCCTCTCATCGATGCCTTTCCCTGGCCACCCAATTCCGATTACTATCCATTTGTTGACCTTAACGCGGTAAAATACCGTTTCATAGATAATGATATACGGCTTTTAGACACCTTGAGAAACTACATAATCCCGGTGAGAAAAATAGTGGAATCGGACACCGGATTTATTGCTTTCCAGAGCAGGGAGAATCTACCTGAGCTTTACAATCTGGCTGAACTCAATGATGCAAAAAAGATGTATAATGAACTGATGAATCTGGCAGTTCCAAAAGACACCTTTTCAACTGTTTCGCAAGACCGTTTCGATGAAGTGGTTACTCTTGACTATGCATCGGTGAACCAGCTTACATTCAGCCAGCTTTACAGTACCATAATCGGGATTCTCGAAAAAACGACTCCTTACCTTTCTGTTTCGGAAATGCGCGATATCTGGGAAATTATCGTTACCAAAACTTCGGGGATCTCTTCTGATGATGAGGACCGCAGATGGATGAACTACTTTGAAGCATTATGCAACTATGACATGCCATCACTCTACAGATATTCCAGAGAACTGCTTCCATCAAGCGGCCCTATCGAAGATGATTACATAAATCGTTTTCTGATGGTTTCCATGAATATTGCAGCCTGGAAAACCGGTGAAACTGGAGAAATGCAAGAGATGTGGAAACGGTTCGATAACAGTGGAGAGCCTGATATAATGAGCAGAATCAGTAAAGAATTGTTGAAGCAGTAAAGCCGATGTGCCTTTGTACAATGATGTACACGCTGAGACGTAGAGAAAGAGGATCTCTGTGTTTAAAATTTCCCTCCAAAGACACACCATTTGCAACACCTGCCTGTGTTACGTTTCATCCATTTATCTTTAAAGACAACCCAGGATGAACCACCGGAAATATTCCTAACCTGATATTTCCTTATACCAAAAAACGGTTCCCCAGATGCTAAGCGGCTTTTTTTTAATACCCAAATGGGTATACCCGATAGCAAAAAGGTTATTTTGGTAATATCTCCTGTTTAGTCTCTTGATCCTATAAATACTTTGAATTATCTTAGGATTATGTTCTGTTAATATTTTTGTGTAAATAAGTTCGGAAAAGATTAGTGGGTATATGCTTCAGAACAAGAAATATGGACCAGACTCTGAACTTATCCGGGCACGGAAATTCCATCGTGATCTAAACCGGCTTAATATGACCGGTCGAGGGTATACCGATATAATTCGAGAGTTTATCAGAGAGAACCCTGGAAATCCTTCAAAAATCGATACTTCAAGACTTGAGAAATTCATTATCAGAAATAACAATTTCAATTCTCAACTTCCTGTAAGAGAAGCACTTATGGTGTTTTACCGGGAAACGGTCAAATCGCCGGTACATGTGGAGATACTTGCAAGAGGAGCCGATAGATCACCGGATGAGATGATTACAGACAGTGCTCAAAAAGAGGCACATGTACACTACTTTGATATAGATAAGTGTACCGAATATGTATTTGAGGGTTATAATCCTGGAGTTCCGTTATCGATTCGAACCATAGAGAAGGTTTATGAGAATGCATGCAAAAAAGCAGGGATAAGAATTGCTGGTGGTATACACACGCTACGGCATTCCTTTGCAACGCATCTTTTAGAAAACGGCGTTAATCTTAGATACATACAGGAACTTTCAGGTCATTCCAGAAGTACAACCACGGAGATATATACTCATGTAAGTTCAAATAAAATAGGTAAGATACGCAGTCCGCTCGCATACCTTCGGGAAAAAAAACAGAAGGGTTTGGTATAAGCGGACATTGCAGATTGTACGAACTTTTTTTCGTACAATCGGAAGTTGTAAGAAATACGCCTGCCGTTTGGGAGCGCTCATCGTGAGCGCGGAAATGAAATAAGACCGCCACGGAATTGGGAGCAAGAAATTTAGATATATTGAATAAGAACATAAATGAAGAATTTACATGAGTTATGAAAATTCTTTAAGCTCGTTAAAAATACGTTTCTGAATAAAATTACAGGAGGTCTCTTTTGGGATTTAGATTTAGAAAATCTTTCCGAATAGCAAAAGGAGTAAAATTAAATCTTAGCAAAAGTGGATTTGGTATTAGCACTGGAATAAAAGGAATGCGCGTAGGTTTTGGACCGAGAGGAGGTTATACGAGCATTGGAATTCCAGGAACAGGCATTTCATTTTTTAATTATGTTAACAGTAGCAATACTATTAATAAAAGAAATGCTGTAGGGGTTAACTCATTTCAGGTTTTAACTACTGGTAAATTAATTGTTTTTGTAATGGCATTAATTGGTGTTTTTTTTGCGTTAATGGGATTGATTTTTCTTTTGATTTCTCAATTCGTAGCAATTCTTCTCTTTTCAATTTCTATTTTTTCGTTCTATTGGATGGCTAAGAATCCTGAGACTGTTTTTGAAGTTTCTATGAATAAAATTTCTGAATTATCCGATGCTGGTAATATTTCTGAAGCATTGTCAAAGTTGTATGCTCTTGAATACAAGTATGCCGATCGGCCAAAATTCAAATATGCTAAATGCTATTTACTTGCGCAAAATGATGAGTTAGAAAAAGCAGAAGCCCTATTAACCGATCTTCACAAAAACGATAAATTACCGACAACTACAATATTTCTAGCAAATGTTAAAATGAATCTTAATAAATATGATGATGCAATCTCTTTATTGCAGCCATTATTATTAATTGATAATTATAAATTAGACTCTATTCTTTTATTAGGAGCTTGTTTTTTAGAAAAGAATAACCCCGCAGCTGCTGTTGAAATATTAAAATCAGGCCCTGTTTTAAAACGCAATTTAGATCCGAGTTTAGTAGAATTACACTATTTACTTGGAAAAGCATATTTACAACTTAAAGATATGATTAAATCCCAAAAACATTTTAATAAAGTCGTTTCATTTGACTCAAATTATAAAGAAATTAGAAAGTATACTAATTGATATTTATCAACACTAATAAGATTATTGGAAAAGTTATTTTTTCTTTGTGTAAAAAGAATAAGAGTGGCGGGGAAAAGAGAGCGCGTCCATGCGCTCAAGACAAACGGCAGTCATACGGCGCACAATAGGCCAATGCTGGGCGAGTACGCCCCAAATTGCCACAGCACTAGGGGTAGGCATAATTACCGGCTATCAAACTTCGAAGACTCTTTTGACAGCCAGTAATTATGCAATATTATAGGTGGCAACTTCGGCATTGGCCGGGACGTTGTGGAAATTAAATTTGCCATTTGGTGCATTGAAACCGCACATCGTGTGCGGGATAAAAAATTTAAAATATTATGGAAAAAGCATTAAAAAGAATACTCTTAATAACATTTATAATTACTTATGTAAATGCAAGAGAATCAGATTTGATTTATTAAAAGATTATATAAACGATTTAGCACATTGCCAATCAATCGATACCATCAAAATTAAAAGTAATGGGTTGAGTAGTGGCGAAGCCCATGCAATTAAAAAAATTGAAAGTATAGCAAAGGAAAGAAATGCAAATGTCGCACTAATTATTAAATCTCAAATTCCTTTAGATTATGGTGATTATAATGATAATGAGGGTAGTTATTTTGAGGCTGCATTATATAAGGTTTTATACGATTCAACACTTCGCTATTTGAAAACCGATCCATATTATACTGATTCACAAATTCAAGCAAGGAAGAAAATCAGACTTAAAGAGAATGCAAAGTATATTACATTTGGAACAATTGGTGGGACAGTCGCAATTTGTTTATTTTTTTTATGGATTACTAACCGTGGAAATTAAAGAAGAATATTAATTTTAAAAACCACCAACAGCAAAAAGCCAAAATGCCTGCCGCAGGCGCAACACAGGCACTTCGGCTATTTTGCGACCCGTTGTTTATGCATCTACTTTTATCTTTACTATGCTGTAACAATCATGTACTTTGCTGATTGCTGGTTAAGGTGTTACGATAAAACACAGTATATTGGGGTATCCATAAAAAAACCGGATGACCCCAAAGATATTTATATCTGACTATTTTGAAATTATCGATTTTGATTGCAAAAGCATTGAAATAATAGGATGCACAGGAAGTATCGAACAGTGAATTTCATCAATGCTGGATAAAGCTATAACTGGGACAGAATTGAAAACAATCAATAAAATTGTAAAAGTCATTGTGAAGATAGCAAACTTAAGGATTATGTGGATTATGTTAGGTTAATACGGAATTTTCAACAAATTACAAGGAAAGTAATGCCTTTTTACAATAATATACCAAGCAAATCAAATATCGTAATTTCTTTTAAAGACAATCCAATTGCTGATTTTGGAATGTTCGCAAAAGGATATCATGAAGCAGCAAACCAGCTTTCTAATGCGTTTCTTTCCAAATCATACTATGGTGACTATGAGGGTTACCCTAATGTGTTTTTATACAGACATGCATTCGAGCTTTACCTTAAACATATTATATACTGGTCTATGAGGTTATGTGCGTTTAATAATATCAATTTGGCTAGCTCGAAGCTTGTTTTAAATCATAAGTTGGTTGGCCTTTCTGCCCAAGTTGAAAATTTATTATTAGTTCTATTTGATAATGATCCAGACATTTTAAGAATCGTAAAGGATGTAAATCAGATAGCAAAAGAATTCTATGAAATCGATCAAGATTCTTTTTCCTATAGATATCCTATAGATAAAAAAGAAAACCATTCAACGAAAAAACATCAAGTTGTGAATATAGAATCGGTGCATATTAACATGAATAAAATCCTCAAAGACTTGGAGGTCATTAGTTTCGGTCTTGATTTGGAAACATTTCAAATAGAAAAAATATATGATCTGCTTAACGAGTATTTCGTTAATTAACACCCGGATACTATTCAATATTTAATCAATAAACGTCTGTAGGATTTTTGACACGGGAGCAAGGAAAGACGCTCTCACTTTCGCTGTTTAATCCTTAATTCCGTAAGGGATCAAATATTTATAGAAAAAAACAACAACAAATACATTCCTCATCCCGTCAGGGATAATATACTATTATACATCTCGCTGTTCCCTATTCCTGGGCAACATAACCGAAGAGCCTTCAATCAGATTTGAACATATACCGAAAATATTGTTATGCTCCTCTTCATAGATTAATTTTAAGCCTTATTCAGACAATTCTTTAGAATTAAATTCCATAGCATCCCTCCAATAAAAAGGGATAACAGGTTAAATACAGGAGACAAACTTGAAAATCACCTGTGCTGGAGGTGCCACCTCAATCGGTGCATCATGTATTCTGCTTGAAACATCCACATCATCACTGGTAATCGATTGCGGCACAAGACCTGGTGAACACAAATCACCTTTACCGGATCTATCGGTTCTTAACGGTAAAAACCCATCCTGTATAGTTCTTACTCACGCACACACCGATCATTCCGGAGCTCTTCCTGTACTGGCAGAGTATTTCCCACATGTACCAATACTTGCAACCCCACCTACAATAGAGCTCGTTGACATTCTTTTTCGTGATTCACTGAAAATAATGAACAGTCCGGAGCGTGAAGCTGATCTGCCTTTGTATAATGATTTACAGGTCAAACGGGTGATGGAGAATCTGGTTCCGATACAGTTCAATGAGCCCCGCGTAATCGATGACTTGACAATCACCTTTTATCAGGCCGGACACATTCTTGGTGCAGCAATGATCCATGTTGCCAGTCCGGAGGGCAATATCCTGATAAGCGGTGACTACAGCATCGGAGCGCAGCGTACTGTTGGAACCGCTCACAAGCCATCTCTTCCGGTTGACCTGTTAATATCGGAATCGACCTATGGTGAAAGGCTCCACGAAGAACGCTCAGCTGCAGAAACCCGCTTTATCGAACAGGTAAAGAACATTATTGAAGGTGAAGGGAAAGTTCTGGTACCAACGTTTGCCATAGGACGGGCTCAGGAGATACTGCTTATTTTAAAGAAAGCAATGCGTGATGGAAGGATGAACCCGATTCCGGTTTACGTTGATGGAATGGTAAAAGCAGTCTGTAACATCTATTCCGGTTATGAAAGGTATGTAACCAGATCGCTTGCCCATGAAATACGCGCTAACCGTCATCCGTTCTGGGGAGTTTGGATCAACCCTGTGGAGAACCAATCCCAGCGTAACGAGATTCTTCAGGGTACTCCCTGCATTATTGTAGCTTCCAGTGGAATGCTCAATGGTGGCGCATCGCTTTTTTATGCAACCAGAATTCTTAAAAACGAGCATGATGCTGTTCTTCTGACTGGTTATCAGGATGAAGAATCTCCCGGACGGTTTTTACTTAATCTGGCATCGGAAATACCGGAAAACCGCAAAATCACTATTAGTGGTGAAGAGATCCAGGTTAAAGCCTCAATACAGATATTTGGTCTCTCCGCTCATGCTGACCGGATGGAGATGGCGGGATTCATTGACTCGCTGAAACCCCATACTGTGTTGCTGGTTCATGGTTCAGAAGAATCCAGGGAGAGTCTAAAAAAATCCTTGCTTTGCAAAGATTGTATCAGTGGTTTTGATGGCCTGGTAATGGAAAGAACATTCAGGAAAAAACAACTTTCCGACAATAGCGACATATTTGAATTACCGGAGCAAAAAGACCTGCAGAGAATCAGAGCCATCCTGGGGCCTCCATCATCTATTCCTGTAAAGGGAAGCAAGATCGCAGATATGTGGTTTGGGAACAGAGTAAAGGCTGAGAATATCGAAAAACTTGTCTGCAAACTTGTCGATCTGGGTGTGGTCAGAAGGGATGATGAGAAAGCGAATCTCCTCTGGGTATTGAAACCTTCTGAATCTGAAAGCTTACAGGATGAAGCAGCGCTTGCAGAGCAGGTGAAAGCGGAAAACCCCAAAGGTAAACTTTTAGAATATTGTATGAAACAGAACATTCTCCCTCCTGTCACTCAATGTGAAATCTATGGAGGCTTTTACAGGGTAAAGATGGAATTGACAATTCAAGGTACCAGATATGAATGCGTACAAAAGGCAGCAGAACGATTGGTTGCAGAACAGTTGGCAGCTCGTGAAATTCTTGCACTGTGCATCTCCAGAGATTCTAAAGAAATAGGTGAAACAAAGTTAATTTCAGAAGAGGAGGCCTCCGCTCTTAAGGCTGCCAATCCCAAGGGAGCTTTACTTGAATATTGTATGAAAAAGCACATAGCACCTCCTCAATTTGAGTTTCGTGTCATAGGTACAGAATGGTGCTGCCGTGCAGTTCTTCAGAATGACTCAGCACAAAAAGTTTCCAATTGGTATAGATCGAAAGTTAAAACCACCGCACAACATGGCGCAGCTTCTGAGATTCTGGCTACGTGCAATGAAAAAAACGAATGCATAGATATTCCAACCAACGATTCTGCCCCTGCCAAAAATGACACTCAGGCTTGCGCCTCTGTAGAGACAAGAACTGATCCAAAGCAGACACTAAACATTTTGAAAAAGCGAAGATACATAATTGACTTTGGTTTCTCGACACCGGAGAAAACCGGCCCTGTTCATGCACTGGTTTTCTGGACAAAAGCCTGGGCAAAGCTTCCGGATGAAAGTATAATCGAAACATCTTCAAAATCCGGCAGGACAAAAAAAGAGGCCGAGCGCAATGCGGCCGATGATATGGTGGATCTGATCGGTAATTTGTAGGAGGTTTTCTTCTGCGTCCTCTGCCCCCTAAATCTCCCGATGTACATCGGGAGACTTCAGGATCGCATAATGTGGCCAAGTAGCTTGATTTGTGGGTCTTAATTCCCCCTTTGGGGGTTAGGGGGCGGGAGATTTAGGTGGCTCAAAGGCACACCATTTGCAACTCCTGCCTGTGTTACATATCATCCATTTATCCTTAAAGACAACCCAGGACGAACCACCAGAAACACACACCACCTACAGCATCCAATCGCCACCACGACAAACACTACGGCCATAATATTCAGGATTTCAAGATCCGTTTCTACATCTCCCTTATTGTCACCATCCCTATTCTACTCCTCTCCCCTATTATTCAAAATGTATTGGGATTAAGGGAAGCCCTGCAATTTCCCGGTGATAAGTATGTGCTGTGGCTGTTGTCCTCTTTTATTTACTTTTATGGTGGCAAACCCTTTCTTCTGGGGCTTTTGCGCGAACTGAAAGAGCGTACTCCAGGAATGATGACCCTTATAGGGCTGGCCATTTCGGTGGCTTACCTTTACTCCAGTGCAGTAGTATCTGGCGTGGAAGGAGAGGTGTTTTTCTGGGAACTTGCTACACTTATAGATGTCATGCTTTTAGGGCACTGGATCGAAATGAAAGCCACCTCAGGAGCATCAAATGCGGTTGAATCCCTGGTAAAGCTTCTCCCCTCGACCGCCCACCGCCTTTCCGGCGATTCCATCGAGGATATTCCATTACATTTAATAAACAGGGGTGATAAGCTTCTGATTAAACCGGGAGAGAAAATACCTGCCGATGGACAAGTCGTAAACGGGGAGTCATCGGTCAATGAAGCCATGATCACCGGTGAATCGGTTCCTGTGTATAAAAAAAGCGGAAACCGGGTGATCGGAGGTTCGGTAAACGGTGAAGGATCTATTACCATCAGGGTAGAAAAAACCGGAGAGGAATCATTTCTCTCTCAGGTGGTAAAACTTGTTTCCGATGCACAGAAAAGCAGGTCCAGAACCCAGGAACTGGCTGACAGAGCCGCTGTCTGGCTTACCGGTATAGCTCTTGGAAGCAGTCTCTTGACCCTGTTAATCTGGTCATTTTTGCTTAAAGTTAATTTTGAATTCGCACTTGAGAGGACCGTGACTGTCATGGTTATCGCCTGTCCTCATGCCCTGGGTCTGGCTATTCCCCTGGTGGTTGCAATGTCCACCTCCATCTCAGCACAAAACGGTCTACTGATAAAAAAAAGATCCGCCTTTGAAAAAGCCCGAAAACTCTCTGCAATACTTTTTGATAAGACCGGTACCATTACCATGGGTAAATTTGGAGTCACCGATGTGATCTCATTCGGTTCATCATGGAATAAGAACCGCTTACTCTCCTGTGCTGCTTCAGTGGAGTCCCACTCACAGCACCCTATAGCTCAGGCAATAGTGGAACCTTCTTCCAAGATACTAAAGGTAAATAATTTCAATTCAATAACCGGTAAAGGTGCACAAGGAGTGGTTGAATATCATCTGGTCAAAGTTGTCAACCCTCGATATCTCGAAGAAAACGGAATCAAGCCACATCCCGATGCGATTCAGCCATTAATTGAAAAAGGGAAGACCGTTGTTTATGTTCTCATAAATGACAAGGCAGAAGGTGGAATCGCTCTTTCCGATATTATCCGTCCTGAGTCAAAAGATGCTATCCGCAGACTGAAAAGTATGGGTGTAAACCCGATGATGATTACCGGTGATAACAGAAAAGTCGCTCAGTGGGTGGCAGAACAAACCGGACTTACCGAATACTTTGCAGAGATACTTCCTCAGGACAAGGTGAAAAAAGTTAAAGAGGTTCAGGCACGTGGGAATATCACAGCCATGGCCGGTGATGGTATCAACGATGCTCCTGCACTGGCTCAGGCAGATGTTGGAATCGCGATCGGTGCAGGCACCGATATCGCAGCAGAAACTGCGGATATCATTCTGGTCAGAAGCAACCTGTCAGATGTGGTTTCTGCCATTGAACTGGCCAGAAAGACTTACCGTAAGATGGTTCAGAATCTATGGTGGGCCACCGGTTACAATGCAGTGGCCATTCCACTGGTTGCAGGGGTAATGTATGGTTGGGGGGTTCTTCTAAGCCCTGCTCTGGGAGCGGCTCTTATGTCGGTTAGTACGGTTACGGTGGCGGTGAATGCCAGGTTATTGAAGAAGGGGAAGAGAGAAAGAATATCGAATATCGAAGTAAGGGAAAGGAAAAGCAGAATATCGAATGCTTGTAGTCTAATAAAGAAGAATCGCAGAATATTCCTAACCCCATCAGGGTGCAGTTTACTCCGGTTATAGCAGATATTTTTCGGAGTAAACTCCTGGTGCACGCAGCTGCCAGCTCAATCATAATATCAAACAGCCAACCATGTTTTGAGAACAGCCCACGCTACTCTTCCGGTTCGGTAAATGGAACCCCAGCCCTATCACACGAATAGAATACATTGTAATCCGGGTCGGCTTTGAGGCCTTTTTTCTCTACCCAGTTGGCCGCAGCGCAGGATGGACGGCAGCAGTCCTCCATGGTAGTGGTCTCGTACATTTGGCCATTGGAGCCCTGCTTCCAGAAGGAATCGTCTTTTGCAGCCTGCTCGGCGGTGATGAGTTCGTCCACCTTAGGCAGGCCCTGATTCTGCAGCTTGCAGCCGGTAACCCGGGTGAGGCCTTCGGGGCATTCCACGCGGCGCACGTAAACGGACCAGTTGGCATGGTGCAGGGCTTCGGGTTGATTAGTCTTGATACAGGAGTTTCTCGCGTATTCGGTAATCTCCGGGTCGGCATGGGTAATCTCGTTGCAGGTTTCCGTTACTTTATCCTGACACCCTTCTGACCCGAGGCTCGAATCGGTGACCCATTGATACTGGTTCTTACACTCGCTCCAGTGGGTGATCGGTTTCACTCCGCCGGAGTGGCCACCCTCTTCTGGATACGCTTCATAGAGGTATTGCCCGGAGGTGGAGGTCGCCGAGAGCCCTGGACCGCAGCCGTTGTGTGCACCGAAACCGCCGCCGCCCATGTAAATGTCGAATGTGTTCTGCGTAGCCGCGGTGTTGAAACTCTGAGCGATAATCGGTTTGGGAACGGGCACCGCAGATGCCGGCTTGCTGACATCGTCAGGATTCTTTTGAACCTGCCGCTCGTTATTTGTGCTCGGCCAGGCGTAGATAATCTGGTAGCACTGGCAGCAGGTACTCTCATCGGTGCCGTCGATGTACCCGCGGTCCACGTCGTGGCCCACAACGGCGTAGAGATACTCTTCGTTGCCGTCATCAATCGCGGCCTGAAGCATCTCCGGGCTGTAGAGCATGAATCTCGGACAGATGAAAGCGACATCGGCACCAGGCTTTGAAGTTTGGCTCTCACCGCATGCGTTGATAGTGTAGCAGACGCCACCGCATTTCGAGTTGGCATCGCCCGGGGTACAGCCCTCGACATAGTCCCAGGCGTGGCAATAACTTGGCGGTGGCAGACAATAGGAGACTCCAACTTTTTTCAGAACGATATGATGAGGTCCGGATGTATAGGATTCGATGGCTAAAGCAGCATCTTGATAACCGTCTTTGGTGACTTTAATGGTATCGATCACTGCACTCACCTTGGCAAGGTGCTTGAAAGTTTTATTATTCCACTTAGAGGCAGGATTGATATGACAGGCCTTACCTGCCATGATCGGCAATCTATAATAAGTCACAGTGCCACCGATATCGACCTTTATCAAAACCATTTTCGACGACAAAGACTGCCTTAACAGGTTTATAGTATAATGCCCGGACTGGAGCTTTTTATCAAACACACAATCAATGAGGGTTCCGTCGAGCTGGTAAAGGCTGACCTTCACATCAAGATTGGGTTCGTGAATAGTAACTGCCAACAGACCTTTTTGGAAAACAGCCGAAAAAGAACCATTTTGGACCCGATGCTTTTTTATGGATGATGGCAGATCAAATTGCCATTTCCCATCGGCATCAGTAGTTGTGGTTTTATCGGCTATGACCAGTTGTACTGTTGCTCCCTCGATACCCGCCCCGTTCTGGTCTTTAACCGTACCTGAAAGGGTCTGGGAGGAAAATGACTGGTTGAACAGGAAAATTACAATTAAGAAAAGACAATTAAAACGTAACTTCATTTGCATTTGGTACCTCAATAAGCGTGTAACAGCCGAAGCCTATCTTATATTAAATAACCACATCCACATCTAAATTAAATAATAAACTAAATTATAACCAAACTATAACAAGTTATTAAATAGAAGATTTTAAAACTTCAGAAGTTTTATCATCTGCTGACACAATATAAATTGTCTCTGGTGAATACAGGCAAGTAAAACTATCGAGTTCTAAACTACCCCCCCCACCTTCACGGGGACGCTTCGGTGGGCTGGGCGCTCAATAACATTCTGTCATTATTAGCTAAGACACTCAAAAGTGCTTCTTCCTGAATGTATGACCTGATCCGCTTTTCAGATACTTTTCAAATCACGGGCTTTCTCTATTGCTTCAAAAACGATATATATCGTTACTTTCCAGGGACGGTATACACTGACTGGATTTACATTTGCCTTCATTGTGCTCAGAGAGTCGCCGACGTCGGATGTGTAACTAACAATTTCTGTTTGGGAAAGGAAAGACTCTGAAGAATGTAGGTGTAGTACATTGGGAGGTTATGATGGTAAGATGTTGCTGTAATTTAAGAAAAAATGATCAACGGACCAAAAAAGTGACCCATTTAGCAAAGCAGCTCGGCCACTTGAAAATTGAAGCGGCCCAGAAAAATATAGAGTTTGGCCCATATAACCCTCATATAATGCCTTTGAGTATCATATACACTGGAATTTAAAATATAACACGAATATATAGGCATATCAGTAAAATGATCAAAAAGAAACTTATATCTGTTTTGTAAACATTCGTGTCATTCGAGTTCCTCTTGAACCGGCCATTTTTAAGATAATACCAATCACAGAAAAAGAAAAGCAATCGGAAACGAATATGTACGAACCTGTGCCAGGATTACAAAGACATTCTACAAATATTTTTACTTTGGTATTTAATAAAGGAAGGAAAAAAACTGAAGCAATACTTACAACTGATTAATACTATTCTTTAAAAAACCGTAAATCTCAAATTGATTTACCCCTGACAGGATTCGAACCTGTTACCCTCTGCTTAGAAGGCAGATGCTCTATCCAAATGAGCTACAGGGGCAAAAAAATATTTTTATAAATCAATATTTAGATTTTTGGAACTTGTCTAAAATCTGAAATTTATTTTCGGGGTAGAGGGATTCGAACCCCCGACACCGTGGTCCCAAACCACGTGCGCTACCAGACTGCGCCACACCCCGTTTTAAATTTGATGGTAGAATATAATCTTTGGCACTCAACAGGGAAACTAAAATGAAAGGGAAAATGCGAAACAGGAGACAGAATAAGGAAAATTCGAAACAGAAAAAACCGGATAGTGTTTGGTAGATCGCTTTCCCACTCCAGTTTCGGATTTTGTGCTTTCCACTCCCCTTTTCCTATTTCGTGCTTCTCACCTCTATTTCGATTTTCGTACTTTCCCTTCGATGCTCTCCCCAAAATATCTGAAATGCCCGGTGATCTTATATTCAAACAAAACATCCTCTATCTGTGCACCTCTGCCAATATTGTGCACAACTGCAAAACGATCAGTATTTCTCACCCCAACATCCACCACCAGACCTATATGATCAAGATCACCTGGAATCTTCCACACAACAATATCTCCAGGAAGATAATCACTACCCTTTTTGGAAACAGCAACTGCCTTGGCTCTTCTGGTCAAAAATGTCACTATATTTGGTACCCGCCGATGATCAATGTTGGAATCGGGCCTCTTAAGCCCCCAAAGCTTTGGATAGCTCCCAAAACCCCTCTTCATATCCTCGTGTATCTCTTTTTGCAAATCCACCCCTGTTGCCCTGAAAGCCCTGATAATAACATCAGTGCAAACACCACGCTCCGGCGAAACATCGCCCCCCGGATAATCCAGTCTTACATAAGATGGATCATAATACCTGGTGACCTCTGTCTGAGATTTCGCATGCCTTATAATAATGGATATAGAATCAGAAGATTTCTCTGCGTGTGAACTGATAATACAAAACAGAAATGCCAGATTCAGAAGTGAAAAATGTCTGAGGATCATTGCAATTCCGATTCAAATAAAGGGTAAGAAAATTCGAAACAGGAAAGGAAAAACCGCGCCCAGTTTCCCAGTATTTCTTGTTTTCCTGCTCTTGTTTCGAATTTCGTATTTCAGATTTCGTGCTTTCCCCTAGTTTTCTCTTCTAAAAACGATTTGTCCACCAAGGATAGTCATCCAGGCATAGCCTTTGAGCGAAAAACCATTAAAAGCAGTGTTGCGGGATTTTGAGAAGAACTGATCAGGATTAACTGTCCAGTTGGCTTCAGGATCGATTATGGTAATATCTGCAACTTCACCAGCAGAAAGGGTTCCGCCAGCGAGTCCCATGATTCGGTTTGGCTCCACACTCATCTTTCTAACCATATCGGAGGGAGACAGAAGCCCCTTTGACACCAGATAACTCATCACAATCCCCACCGATGTCTCAAGCCCTATCACCCCGAATGCAGCAGCATCAAACTCCACATCCTTTTCCTCAGACACATGGGGTGCGTGGTCACTGGCAATGACATCAATAGTACCATCAACCAGTCCGCCAATCACAGCCTCTCTGTCCTTAGCAGTACGTAGCGGTGGATTCATTTTCTTATTGGTATCGTATGGCCCTACATCCTCATCGGTGAGGGTGAAATAGTGTGGACAAGTCTCGGCAGTAACTTTGACTCCGCGCTCTTTTGCATCACGAACCAGACGAACTGATCCTGCAGTAGACACATGAGCAATATGCACCCGTGCACCCGTGTATTCTGCAAGAAGAAGATCCCTTGCAACGACAATCTCCTCTGCAATGGTAGGAATTCCCCTGATACCGAGTCTGGTGGAGATGACTCCCTCATTCATGTGTCCTTTTTGACTCAGCGCCATATCTTCACAATGGCAGATAACCGGGATGTTAAAAGATTTAGAATAATTGAGTGCATTTCTCATTAAATTAGATTTGGCAACCGGTTTACCATCATCAGATACGGCCTTGGCCCCCACCTTTACCATCTCGCCCATAGGAGCAAGCTCTTCGCCTTCGAGACCTTTGGTTATGGCTCCTATCGGGTAAATTCTGCATGGACAATCCTCACCATGCTGAATAACATACCTGATCTTTGATTCCTCATCCAGAACTGGTGCAGTATTGGGCATGCAGGCCACAGAAGTAAATCCACCGGCAGCGGCAGCCTGCGTCCCAGTAGCAATAGTCTCTTTATCTTCTCTGCCAGGCTCCCGCAGATGCACATGCATGTCCATAAGCCCCGGAACGATCCATTTGTTTTTGAGGTCGATGGTTTGTAAATCAGAGCTGAAAGCCGGTATCTGCTCAGAGATAGATTTGATTTTGCCGTCTTCAATTAAAAGATGATAGATACCATCGAGGTTGTTTACCGGATCGATAAGCCGTCCATTGACAAGCAGAATTGGTTGTGCTTTTTTTGATTCGTTAAAGGGATAATAAACTGTTTTGCCTTGTTTTTTAACCATTTTCACCGCCTCCGAGCAGATAAAGGACCGCCATGCGGACTGCTACCCCATTTGTAACCTGCTCCAGTATCACCGATTTGGGTCCATCAGCAACATCGGAAGCCAGTTCAATTCCTCTGTTAATGGGTCCAGGATGCATAACAAGAACATCTTTGGAAAGAGTAGATAATTTTTCAAGATCCAGTCCATACCGATCTCTGTATTCACGAATAGTTGGAAAGGCACCGCTGGCCTGCCGTTCCAGTTGCAGTCTCAGAGGCATGATCACATCTGCCCCATCCAGAGCCTCTTCCAGATTATCTGTGACCGGTACTCCGATACTTTCTCTGTGCTGCGGAAGCAAAGTGGGGGGACCGCACAGAACCACGTTCACCCCCATGGTGCTCATTCCCCATGCATTTGAACGGGCCACACGGCTGTGGAATACATCACCGATTATTGCCACCTTAAGCCCCTGCAGCTTACCCAGTTTCTGACGAATAGTCATCATATCCAGAAGAGCCTGGGTAGGGTGTTCATGAAGGCCATCGCCGGCATTAATGATTACTGCACCAGTACATTTTGTAAGAAACAGAGGAACTCCTGCAGAGCAGTGGCGCACCACCACCATATCGATTTTCATGGCTTCGATATTGCGGATGGTATCTTTGAGAGTTTCTCCTTTGTTTACGGAGCTTGTTGAAGTAGAAAAGTTAAGCGGACTTGCACTCAGCCGTTTTTCCGCCAACTCAAAAGAGATTCTGGTACGGGTGCTGTTTTCGTAAAAAAGATTGACAACGGTTTTTCCCCTGAGTGTGGGAACGACTTTAATCTCTCTTTGGAGAACTTCGTAAAAAGAATCAGCAGTGTCAAGAATCAGAGTGATATCTTCTCTGGAAACGCCCTCCAGACCTAGCAAATGCTGGATGTGAAGCCCCATTGATCAGTCACCTTCCTCCAGTTCTGTAAGCCATAAAGAATCCTCGCCATCATTCTCCTTAACTTTTAAAGAGACTTCCTGATTGCGAAGTGTAGTAATTTTCTTCCCCACATAGTCAGCCCTGATGGGCAGTTCGCGATTTCCCCTATCAACCAAAACCGCCAGTTGAATCGTTTTTGGTCTTCCTAGATCCATCAGTGCATCCAGAGCAGCTCTGACCGATCTGCCGGTATAAAGAACATCATCTACCAGCACCAGATTCATTCCACTGATATCAAAAGGTATATCGGTGATTTTGACCTCCGGGTGACGAAAAGCGCTTCGGTAATCATCGCGGTACAAGGTAGCATCCAGAACTCCCGGTATCAGGGACTTCTTTTCCAATTCGTTGATTTTTTTAACAATGCGTGAAGCCAGATAGACTCCCCTGGTCTGCATCCCCACAACACCGAAATTATCAAGGTCTTTGTTTCTTTCCAGTATCTGATGAGTGATGCGGGTTAATGCCAGATCCAGTGCATGTTCATCCATAAGCAGTTCTAATTTTTTCATGATAGTCAATATAGTATGGACTATGGGGGAAATGCAAGCGAACTTTGATGAATGGAAACTTCCTTCCTGATCACTTAGATTTTAAGCAAATTACAATAGCTTGCCGTTAAAATGAAGTGCCTCAAAAAACGTAACTATACAGGTGTTCTGTCCTGATGTATTTGCAGCAAACCCGGGGCATATTATTGTCTTCTGAACCTCTGAACCGCACAGGACATTCTGAACTGGAAAAAAATGTCGAAGTACCTCTAATTGGGCAAGGAAATCCCTAATTGCATAGACATCCAGCCGGATGTCTCTACTCTTAACCCCTGCTGCAATACAGGCACGCATTTTGCGTTCCTTTTTTTTGCTGATAAAACCCTATTTTGAAAAAAGGAGGCAGTATGAGGAAGGCAGTAGCCTTAATGGTGATCATTTTTTCTGCATGGATCTGTATCTATGGACAAGAGAAAACCGTCGGAATCAAAGGAGGATTCACCATCTCCAACTTCTGGGGTGATGGTAGCGATAATCTGAATGGTCGATTCAGAAGTGAAGTTCCAAATCTTGACGAGAGGAATCTGTACTGGTTTACAGTAGGTCTCTTCAACACCCGTAATCTTCTGCCAGATCTTTTCTCAGTTCAGACAGAAATAAACTATCTGCGAGGAGGGAAAAACTGGGAGGGAAGCATTGGTGGTGAAGAATTCTCCGTCGATGTATTTGCCGATTACCTTCAGATGCCCTGGCTTGCCAAAATTACAATCCCGGTACTTTTCAGACCGCAAATATACTTTGGTCCGTACCTCTCCTGGATGTTCCGTGCACGTTTGGTAGATGCCCCCGATGAGATAGCCGAAACCATTATTGGTGATGATATTACTGTTGGAGAAGTTTTTGAGCGCTATACTAACGTCCTGGATCTGGGTATGACTACAGGAATTGATTTTGGTATTCCTTTCGGCCCTGGAAACCTGATTTTTGATTTTCGCTATAATCTTGGTGCGATCAACGTTTTTAACACTGCTCCTGCAGCAAGTGTGCGAAACTACCTTTTTCTTCTGATGGCCGGCTATTCGATTGATATTGTGACCGGTTACTAAAAACATTTGAATCGGTTAAGCAGATTCATTAACTGAAAAGCTCGATCACTCGTAATATAAATGTAACAAGGAGGTTGCATGAAAACACTAAATGCTCTTGACTGGACAGCGCTGGTGCTGCTAATTATTGGCGGTATAAACTGGGGACTAGTTGGATTTTTTGGTTTTGATCTGGTTGCAGCTATTTTCGGAACAGTTACACCATTTATCTATGCGATAGTGGGGCTGGCTGCATTGTATGTAGTTTTTTTGAGCCCGTCACTGGCACGTAAAGTCCAATACAGGCCTCATCGTGCCACTCAGCAGCCTATATGAATAGTAATGAAATTGTACGGCGGACTCTGAACTTCCAATGCCCTCCAAGGGTTGCACGCTCGTTCTTCCCTTCTGATTTTGTGTGGACAGGAGTTCACATCTCCGCTCCACAAAATGAATGGAAACGAGTCGGTGAACTGGATTGGAGGAGAGTAGATGAGTGGCGTAACGTTTGGCAGAAAACCAGTTACAGCTCTAGAGGAAAAATTATCAAAGGCGGGCTGCAGAAGCTCCAGGATATTGACTCTTATCAATTTCCTGACTTCAGCAACCCCGCTCTTTACCTCAATACCAGGTCTGCATTTCAAAACAGCCCGCAGTTCTGGCATATAGGTGTATTGAGCGGTAGCACTTACGAGATTGCCAACTCCCTTGTGGACAATTATCAATCCCTTGTCATTACCGATATCAGCACCATTCGACATCTTCATGACAGGATAGATGCTATCCTGAAAACCCAGATCTGCAGGTTTAAAGATGCCGGCGCAGAAGGGGTCATGATAATAGAGGATTTGGGCGATACATTTCAAGTATCACCGGGTCCATCACTATGGAAAGATGAATTCGGGACACGGATCAAATCTCTTTGCGACTATGCCCACAATTTGGATTTAAAGATGATCATGCACTCTTTTCAGGAGATCGCTTTGGTACCTGAACTGATCGCAAGCGGTGTCGATTGCATTCAGATCGACAGCCCTGGATCTATCGGTCTTGATGTGCTCCAGAGATTACGGGATACACTTCATGTATCGTTCTGGTGCCCGGTCGACATTCGCACTACACTCCAATCCCGCAACGAACAGCTTATCCGCGCAGAAGCCCGAAAAATGCTTCAACTGCTTTGGAAAGGCGAAGGTGGCTTCATTGCAGGGTATTTTCTGGACAACCTCTCCTTAGGACTGGATCCCCAGTGGCAGGAGTATGCCATTGATGAATTTTTAACGTATGGGAGAGCAGAAAACTTCAAGCCCTGTTTACTTCGAAGGTAGCCCCATAAACCTTAGAAAACTCTCGTTATCCCTCCATTTAGGTGATACCTTGATATGACAAGTGATGGAAACCGGCACCTGTGCCATTGCTGCCATCTCTTTTTCTGCGTTTTTACGGATTCTGGTAATTATCGATCCCCCTTTACCTACAATTATTCCCCTCTGACCTGAAGTCTCCACATGAATTGTAGCATTTATACGATGCTTGCCCTGGTCTTCCTTATAAGACTCGACCTCTACAAAGCAAGCGTGCGGAACCTCCTCCCGCGTGTTCAGGATTATCTGTTTTCGAATGAATTCTGCTGCAAAAAAACGCAGATTTGCATCCGTAAGCTCCTCCGGGTCGAAATAACAGGGACCTTCGGTGAGAAAGGGATCCAGAGCATCCAGAAATTTCCCTCTGGCTTCCGGTAGATTAGCACAGATCTGTATTTGAGGGATTTTAGAGAATTGAGGAAACAGTTCATAAAAATGTCCTATTTTTGTGGGGGGAGACTCAACTAAATCGATTTTATTGAATACTATCAGTATATTTACAGTTGAATTGGAGATCATATCTGCGATACTTTTTTCTTCCTCACCAAATTCTCTGGAAAGATCCACAACGTAGCAGATTATGTCGATCCCCTGTTCTTCCAAAATGGTACATGCCTCTTTAATCATGGACTGATTGAAGACATGTTTACCCTGGTGAATACCGGGTGTATCAACAAAGATCAGTTGAGAGCTATCGGTAGTAAGAATTCCCTTAAGATTGCGGCGGGTGGTCTGAGGAAGAGGAGTGACAACTGAGAGCTGTTCCTGCAAAACGGTATTCATAAGAGTGGATTTACCACTGTTGGGCCTGCCGATTAAAGCAACAAAAGCGGATCGAAATGTTTTCTGATTCTGCATATTACATTTGAGTTCTCTGGTTTAATTTACCTGGTGTGTAATCGAGAGTGACTGCGGATTGTTCAGTCAGTTCTTTTTTCTGTTTATCCTGAACCGATCTGAGGAAATGTCTGAAATATTCTGCTGCGATAAAACTGGAGTGAACCGTCCAGTATGCTCCATGGGCAGTAACCACGCTGATAGCGATTCTCTGCGTGGAGTCGGCTGGATCTCTGGCAAACCCAACAAACCAGTCTACTCTTCCAATTCCATCCTTATCAACAGATCCAGTTTTTCCACCATACTGGATGTTGTTAAAACGGGCAGATTGCCGAATGTATTTAAAGGATTTGCGGGCAGTGCCATAACTTGACACTCCTTGCATCATTTTTCTAAGTTCCCCTGCAGTGTGCCCCTTGATAGGAGTTTTCCAAACTCTGTTTTGTGCTTTATAAACACAGCTATCTTTTCTGGTAACGCTGTCAACCACAAATGGATGAGGCATCTTTCCATTTTCCGAAATTGCACTGGCCATCAAAGCCCCATGCAATGGTGAGATGGTTGTTTGCTGATTAAAGCCTGAAGCTACTTCTGCCAGTTCGAAAAGAGAATCACTTGCGCTCATTTGCGATGTTTCAATTTCCAGCTCAAAAGGTATTACCGTATTGAAACCGAATTTATGGCTGAAATCCTCCAGCTTATCTTTTCCTAAGGAATAGATTCCTACTTTGGCAAAAACCGGGTTAATAGACAGAGCGAAAGCTTTTTCCAGAGTGATTTCATTAAACTGACCAGGCTCTTTTTCCAATTGGAACTTATAAAGAGTATGATTTCTGCCAACATGCTTCACCACACTCTGGGCATCAAAACCTGCATCCTCAATAGCTGCTGCAGCAGTAATTGTTTTAAAGATTGATGCTGCAGGAAAAATGCTTCGAAAAGAGATGTTGCCCAGATCTGAAACGCTGTCATGCTTAAAAGAGACTACTGAAAGTACTTTACCTGAATTAGGATGCATGGCAATAATTGCACCATAAAGCGGCTTATATCTTTTCATCAGACGGTTTCCAAGTTTTTGCAATGATGAATCCAGTGTGTAATGATAAACCAGAGTGTCCTGAAGAAGGCTAATGGTATCACTAATATTTGTCATATCCGCAGAGGACTGCTTCAAAATAGACGCAACTTCAGAGAAACTCATTATCGCATTCTCTTTTGAGGACAGATCTGCCTTAGGGGATTTTTTATCTGCAGATTGATTCTTTTTATTCAAACCTGATGTTGCTGAAACAGAATCCTGAGCGTTTGGTAGCAGCAATGCTCCACCAAATTTAACTACAGCACCTAAAAAAAGAAGGATTACAAGAAAGCGGACTCGACCTTTTTTAGGGATTTTGAATTTCAAAGATTTCTCAGCTCGAATGCGACGCATCATAGGTGAAAAATCACTCATTTAAACTCCGAAACATATAACAAAAACTCACACATTGACCATTCACTAAGCAACCGGAAACAATAGGCACAGATCTCGTTTATCCCAAAAGCAATATCCGAACCTGTTTATTTAATCTATTATCTCATTATTTTCAGAATAAGTCGATTCCTACCTTAGGCAGGAATCGTGGAACCAATAATATTAAACCAAAATCGGACGATTCTTTTGACGGGGCCTCGCTTCGAACCACGCCAAACA
Organism: Fibrobacterota bacterium; assembly: GCA_023412475.1. Lineage (GTDB taxonomy): Bacteria > Fibrobacterota > Chitinivibrionia > Chitinivibrionales > Chitinispirillaceae > JAAYPC01. Next base: position 71,379 of record JAEYNR010000017.1, read on the forward strand.
ATCGCCCGAATTAGGTTAGAAATTAATAGCAGTCAGAACACTGATAAAGTTATTGGATTTGAGGTCTCCTTTTTCATCACGTTTGAATCCGTAACGGGAATCCCAAATAAGAGTAGCACCGGCGGTGATCTCAAAACCGATTCTGTATCCGTAGTACATATACTCAGTTTTATCAAAGAATTTTTCATCCAAATTACCAATATTGGTTTTATTGTAGTAGAATTCTGCCTTGGCCAGCTTGGGAACTTTCTCTGTAAAGATTTCACCAGCTCCTGCAACAGCTTCAAACCGCTGATCTTTATCTCTTTCTTTTCCAGCTTGTTCTTTGCCGATAAGGTACTGATAAGAGCCATCCAGTATCAGAATACCAGCGAGATTAGCGCCCAGTTTTCCATAAATACCGTTAAGGGTAGTTGATAACAGAAGATCTTCTTTGGTGTAAACTATAGGATTCCTGGTCAAACGCTCATCAAGATAGTAGGTATTGAAATGATTGAATTCAAATCTGCCCTTTGATCGGCGATACTCCAAACCAGCCCAGATTGGACCGGCTCTTAGAGCAACCCCAGGAGCCCCAATACCCCATCCATGCTTTCCATCATCACGGAGAGCTGCTTGGGCATAAAGATCAACACCAAGCAGTTTTGTGTTTATGATGGGAACTCCCACATCCCCACCAATCAACCCGTAAGCATCTTCATCACTCATTGCATTCAATTCACTGCGATATTTGATCATGTCCTCTCTGGGATCTCCCAGTCCGGTGTTTCTCACCGTATCCAAAGCCTCCCTTACGGGTACATTCAATGAAAGAAGATAATTATACAGTCCAACCGATTTTGGTGAACGAACATCCCATTGTCTGGCAGGAGAATACTGATTGATATCTCTTACATAGGTTCCACCGATGCTGAGCCCACTAAGAATAGGGGTATTTGATGGTTTGAAAGGTTTTATTGCCAAACGTACACCAGCTAAGCCGCCATCATCGTTTAACTCTTTAAAATCTGCAAGCACAGTCTGCAGAGAGACTCCAATGGGGCCGATATCGTTAAGATTGAACTGTAATCCAAGGAGCTTCTGATCAGGATAGTGAAGCATATTGGTAAAGCGATCCATTATCAGACCGTAACCAAATGTAACACTGGACAGCCCTCCAAATTTAATAAAAAGAGGGTCTTGCTCACGGCCGAAACGGATGTAGCGGATTTTTCGGGTTATAGCTTCCAGTGGCTCATCTTTAAAGTTCCACCCTTTGTTGGAAAACTTTCCGTCAGAATCGATAAACAGCTCGACATCGAAGAATATGCCAAATTTCCAGATAGGAACATCGACACCGATTGCCAGTCTGGTCCACTGTTCGTTGTTCACAGTTACTACCCCGGCCCCAATCTCCCAGGTAGGAGACTGCTTTTGACCGACACTTGGTGGAAGGTCAGTTTTTTTATCTTCAGATTTATCCTGTGAAGATTGCTCCTGCTGTGGTTGTTTATCGTTTAAATCCTGTTCCTCAGCAAAAATTGTAGAGCTCATAAATAAAGCAGCTAAAAGTAGCACACTCAATCGCAACATCATAAACCTCCTTAGGGTAGTTTCTATGCTTTTGATTCAGGAAAAATACTTTCGGAGAAGATTATATCCAGTTGTTTTTTTCTTGGAAAGGTTTAAGATAAGTTATTGCGAAAAAAGCAGCTTTGATGGATTCATAGGATCTCATTTCCGGCCAAATTTCGGGCATTTTGGGACATCAACTCATCATTCGATCTTTTCCCGAATGACATAGGAGTCTTTGGGTGCCATGTTTATAATCATTTCTGCCAGTAATCCAAAGAAAAATAGCTGCACTCCTACCACTACAGCTCCTATAGAAAGCACAACCAGCGGACGTACTTTCATATAGCCGGTCAGAGCCCATTCCACTCCAAAATACCCAAGCATCACTCCACCAGCTAAAATCAGAATAAAGCCGAAAAACCCAAAAAAATGCAAAGGCCTTTTAAAATATTTGCGCAGAAAAAGAAGGGTAAGCATGTCCAGAGTTCCACTGAAAAACTTACTGAACCCATATTTTGACTTGCCAAATTGACGCGCATGGTGAGGGACGACAATCTCGGTTACACTGAATCCATCCCAGTGTGCCAGTGCAGGCAGATAGCGATGACGATCGCCGTAAATGTCCAGTGACTTGGCGGCTTCTGCCCGGTAAGCCTTAAATCCACAATTGAAATCATGTAGTTTTACGCCAGATAAAATGGATGTGATAAAATTCCAGATTTTAGATGGAAAGGTAAAAGATACCGGATCATAACGTTTCTTTTTCCATCCACTGACCACATCCCAGCCTTCCTCAATTTTTTTCAGCATCTCTGGAATAGCACAGGGATCATCCTGCAAGTCTGCATCCATGGTGATAATCACCTCACCTTCAGCTTCCCTTATCCCCACACTCAATGCAGCAGATTTCCCATAATTACGACAGAAACGGAGAATGCGCAGGATGCTGCCATACTGGGCATGAAGTTGCTTAAGTATATCAAAAGAGCCGTCTGTACTTCCATCATCAACCAGAATGATCTCGTATTCAATACTCATTGGTGTCAACACTTCAGAAATAGCCTTTACTAATAAAAGAAGACTCTCTCTTTCGTTATGCAGCGGAACTACAATCGATACTTTTTTCATTTTTCTTTCCCCGGATGGTCATTCTATCTGTCACAAAAAATATACCGCCAAGACAACTTGCACCAATACCAACCAGTGAGGCCAGAAATCCCATAACATAAGCCTCATGTGCAGGAAAACCCGCAAGTGCAAACAACGTCCCCCCAACCGCTTCCCTTACACCAAAAGGCAAAGGAATGGTCATAAACATCGCCATAAGTGGTACAAATATAAAAAAATACTGGAAATTGTCTACGCTGAGAAGTCCCAGTGAAGAAGCTACCAGTATGTGAACCCCAATTCTTAAAAGCTGGGTGATTATGGAGAAAAATGCAACTTTTCTCAGTACATGAAAATCACCCGCCTCAATAAGCAACTCGGAGATAACCTCCTTTAAGGGTAATTTTCTGACAAACGGGAACGAATCGGTTATTCTAAAAAAATTTCTCTGCAATGGTTTTGAAATAAGAAAAATCATGATACCGATAAACAGTATGAAAGTAACCAATAAAGCCAGTACCGCGGTTCCAATCTTGCCGTTATTGAGAGCTCCGCGTTGCAAAAGAATCAAACTGCCTGCTACCGCAAAACCACACATGGCCCAAAGTCCGGCAAACCGGTCAAGAAATGTGGCAGCCAGACCAGCCAACCCCTTACCCTGCTGAGATTTCAATGATGCCACCTTGACTGCATCACCTACAATCCCACCCATTACAAAATTGTTAAAAAACAAACCAACAAAATATAACCGGAAAACATTCCAGAATTTCAGGGGTATTCCACGATTTTTAAGCAAAATTTCCCACTGTATCACCCCCAGCCATCCGCTGGCGATAAACACAGCAACCGAGGCAACTAACCACAGAGGCTCTGCATCTAAAACTGTAGCTATAATCTGATTCCATCCAAGCTTTCGAACCAACAACGCCATGACAAGCAAAGTAACAATCAGTTTAAATAATCGGGTAAAGCTTTTTGAAAACCTGGGCACTAATCCTCCGGCAAATTCGAGAAAAAAGAAGAGATAAAATACGTATAGCACCTTTAAAAAATTAAATATATCTCCTTTTTTCCTGGAATTAGTCCTGGATTGAGCAAATTCAGGCACATTTGCTTCAGTTTCCCATTCTTTTTCTTAAAAAGAGCTATTCCTTATTCAGCAAAGTAGCTGTTATATCCTATTTTCTGCATTACTTCATTTTTCTCAGCCTCCATCGTAATACTATTTTATGCATTTGCAGAGCACATGCTTTTAGATAACCTTTTTGGAACACGTTTTCTATGCACCAGCTTACATTAGCTTATTTTTAGCTAAGGCCAAATACAGAAAACTTGCTAAAAATCAGGGACACACAGAATGAAACTTCTATTATTAATGCCTTATGGAATCGGTAATCTGATAATACTTTATCCGGTTTTAAAAAAGCTCCATGAAAAAAACATCTCCTTCGATATTGTCACTTATCTCAAATCGGTTGACTATATCACCCGGCATTGGGAACCATTCAAAAATCTTTATCAAAAGAATTTTTTTATTTCTAATAACGTCAAAGAGGCACTGATAACCATATCAAAAATCCGTAAAGAATCATACGATCTGTCCATATTGTCATTTCCATCTGCACGCCCCCATTATAACCTGCTTCATTACCTTTGCGGTGCACGGGTCCGGGTAGCAGCATCTTATCCTGATGACAGCTTAGGCTCTTTGTCATTTCTTTCCACCCGGCGCGTGCCGGTTGAAACCGGGATACACGACACCCTTCAGAACCTTCGTCTGGTAAATGCTGCAGGATTCTCAATTGACCAAAGTGAGATAGAATATTTTTCAATCAAAGAAAAAAAAGAAAAGCGGATTGGTTTCCATGTCGGATGCAAAGCGGCAGATTCCTACCGCAGATGGCCACTGCAGAATTGGAAACAGTTAATAGGAATGGTTCAGAAAGAAGCTGCAGATCATAAACTGGTGCTTTTTTTCGGACCCGACGAATATGAGGAGCTTAAGTATTTTGAAGGCATCGAAGGGGTGATAATTAAGAAATCTCTCTCCCTGAATGCCCTTTACGATGAAATTTCACGATGCTCTGTTTTTGTTTCCAATGATAGTGGACTTATGCACATAGCTGCATTTACCGGTGCACATTCATTTTCAGTCTGGGGGCCATCAGACTTTCGCAGAACTGGGCCTTTTTCCAAAGATGCTGTACTCATCCATTCCGAATACCCATGCAGACCCTGTACCCACTCCTACTTTCGTAAATCACACCGGTTCAACTGCCCCGACAAGGATATCGCATGTCTCAAAGAGATAAAGCCGCAAAGAGTCATGGATGAGATTTGCGGAGTACTGGGCTGTTGATTTTTTTATTTGCAAAGACTTAACACCGGGCAAACCAACAGAAGAAAATCCTAAATCACACTTCTTAAATCATGAACAAATTGCAAATTATTATTTCTAAACAGAGATAAAAGCGTTTCAAGTAATTAAAGTATATCAGTGAGTCTCATTCCCTATTTGCTGTTCTTGTTTCGGATTTCGTTTTCCGAATTTCGTGCTGGGGGCACCCATAAAAAAGCCTACAAACGGTTATTTATTTTATCACCCAAAAATCTTTCCTGACAAAAATTGTATTTATATAAGTATCCGCAAAAACCATATACCCCTTTTCCTCTAAAAATGTTCTGATCTTGGTATCTTTTTCTCCCTCACCAGTTTCGGAGTATGAAATAGTCTCTACACAAATTACTTTCGGATAACTGACCTGATAGTCAATACTCTTCAATATATCGAAATCTACGCCTTCAACATCCAGAGATAAAAAATCCGGAAATTTTCCGGCATTATATTTAGTTAAAATCGAATCGATAGTCATTACTGTAACATCGATAGTTTCCATTATTTTCATACCATACTCTTTTTCCAATTTTCCGGCTTCGGCAGATGAAAAAGTACTCATAGTACTAACCGACATTATATGGAATTTCATAAACTCGTTAGCCCTACCGACTCCAATATTAAGATTAATGTCTTCCGCACGATATTTAGGAAAAGCTTTGAATAAATACGGATTAGGTTCAATATTGATTCCTCGACACTCTTTCTTATAAAAGAAAGCCGAATTGCTCAAAAAATAAGGTTGATGAGCTCCGATATCGAGATATGTAGGATTGTTAATATTTCTGGTCTTGAAAATAAAATCAACGATCATATCTTCGCCAGATTGTGAGTATGACCTTTTATAAAAAGATTTTTTCGTTAAACTTTTTTTTATTTTTTTTAGAATTTTTTCCAACACCATTTGGACTTCTCCTTTTTAGTTATTATTAATTCCTCTGTCCGCAGAGTAATTTTTTATCCCAAAACCAAAATCTACTTTTGAAAGGGAATTTACTATCTTTTACCCCCAGGTATAAATACTTCGAAGATACGATCTTGTAAGAACTATCAATTATGTAACGATTCAAGTGCGATTCATCATGCCATAATGCAGTTATAGAATTATGCTCAACCTGGGTTAGGCATGTTTTAATTCTACAATGAGTCTCAAAAAGGCTAATGTTTCCCCACCATTGAATCTACCGTCAATATAATATTTATCTTGGTTTTCAGGGATATAGGCCGTAGAAAGCGGATTCCGCTTACAGAAGTCTCTCTCCCTGCTCTGTTTTTATTTCTAATGATAGTGGACTGATGTAACAATGCCAACTAAAAAAGTGACAGTTGAACCTGATTATCGTTTGGAGCCCCCTCAAAGTGGGCAATTGCAGACTCAGTTAAATGAGATTCAAATTTAATGGGTTGATACTGCACAGTTATGCATCCGGGATCTGTAGAGTCTATTCTGGAGATGTGCTTTAAATCAAGGCATTTTTCCTGTTTTGTCATTACAGGAAAGCCGAAACATTCATTTTTATATTTGAGAGGACCTTTTTCTTTTTGATACTCTTCACAAAATTTAATATGATCTTCAAGCCGCTTTGCTATTACACTATTAGCGGTTTTACATAAATCTTTTAAACCACCCAGGATTATTGATGAAAAATTTTTATCATATTCAATTCCAATCGAATTTCTCTCAGAAGCCATAGCTGCTAAGGTTGTTGTACCTGTACCAAGAAAAGGATCAAGAACAGTATCACCTTTCACCGAATACATGTTTATTAACCGGTAAGGTAAATCAAAAGGATAAGCGGCATTTCTTTCACGTACATTTTCATTATTTGTTGCCTGTTTGACTCCTTTTAAATCCCAGGAATCAGAAAACCATCTGTTTCGTTCTTCCCAGAAAAAGGCACTCTGGTTTCGAAGACTTTTTTCATCAACTGTTTTAAACTCCCTTTTTCCACCCTTTCGGAATACGAGTATATATTCATGCTCAAGTGTGATATAAGCTCCAGCCGGAAGCATCCCTGAACCCATAAACTTATTGGGTGCATTAGTAGATTTCTTCCAGAGAGCTATCGGCATAGGTTGAAATCCAAGAGCAATAAATCTGGATGTAATACGGGAATGATTTGAATACAGTTGGAATTGATTACCAATTTTTCTGGTTGCATCGCCAATATTGATACATACAAATCCATTTTCTTTTACCACTCTGGCAAGCTCATCCCATATTTTATCGAGTTGCTGATTCATTAATTCAAAGGCCCTGAGACCATTAAACTGTTGAAGATAATCGGCAATTTCCGGATTCAAAGAAGAAAATAAGCTATCCCACATTTCGATCATCGGGTATGGTGGAGATGTCACTACCAAATCAACTGATTCATTTTTGACTGTGACTAAAGATCTTGAATCGGAGAATTCAATTATATGTCTGGTGGATTGGTCTTCTTTACTCATTGCTACTTTCGAATAGTTGTATTAAAAGATGCTCGACTGGTCAGTAAGTAATAAAAAAGTCTTTGAAAAAATGATAGTTTTATCCATTAGATATTATCCCGACTTCCCAGCACTTTATCCCACCGGGTCCATGACGAATAAGAAGTCTTCCAGACACCATATTACCTTTCTCATCTTTATGGGCTTGGGCATAAGGGATGAGAATATAATAGTACTGATCCAGACCTTTTACTGTGAACCAATCATGATGCCGTGATGATTTTACGAAATTGCCTTCTAAATAATAGTAATTAAAGGCTCTATAGCCATAAAATTTCCCAGATACCTTTGGCCACAAAAGAGAGTCTTTGGAAGAGAATATCCCTCTAAGTATATCGTCACTGGAGAAATAATCGCTAGAGTAAGCTGGTTTTGCTTCAATAGTAATATCCAGACTACCATCAGGAAGAAACAGTGCATTGACCTTTCCGATTCCTCCGTCGGCAAAATTGGGCCCACGTAAAATCTCGATACACTTCCAAACCCTGTCAACATCTTCTTTAGTCTGAAGCCCTCTGGTTTTAACTGGCACAATGAAAGGTTTAGTTGCAAATAGAGGACTATTTGTGTGCGTTGTATCCAGAAAAATTGCACCAAAGCAGGTACCCCAACAAGGGCAAACTTGTTCAAGACCCGTCAAGTCATCCGGGGTAGCAAAAACAGGTGCAACACAGGTGCCTATTGCACCTTCACCTGTCAATGAATACCATGTTAATCCCATAAGCGAAGTTCGCCATTGTTCAATCTCCCTGTGCAATTCTTTAATTTCTGAAGGACAATTCTTTTTTACCCAGTCTGGATGAGGATAACCAAGTTCTTTTGTCCAGGATCTGAAACGATCACTCTCATAATCATCCCAGTATTGCTTTTCATATAAGATATCCCATGTTCGTGGTGTAAAGTCTCCTGATTCATCTAATGATCCAATATACCTCATTCCATAGTAGTTATCAGCAAGGTGTATCTGTCCTGGTTTCATTACATACTCAGCACGGAGAGAGTCCCCTGCCCGCAAGTAACAATTACTCAGTAGATTATTAAGCCGTGATACAACAGTAGTGTCATTAGCTCCATAATAGTAGCCGGAATAAAGCCAGTAGGATCTGGAACGCTCAAGCCAGCAGATAGAATCCTGCAGTGTAGAACATTTTGCCAGATTTTCCCTGGCAAGATAGTTCTTTAATTTTTTATCATCTGAAACAGTTGTAGAATGCACCCATCCATGGCTGCATTTGTACCATTCACTACTGCTGTCAGTAACCGTGACAGAATATCCTGTAGGAAGTTTTGCAACGATACGGCTGTTTACATCAGGTCTTTGCCGCACATTAGCAAAGTCGGCAATAACTTTTAAATAGATCTGACTGTAAATAATAGAGGAGGTTAAAAGAAGAAGAATGATGGATTTCACATGCCGTATCCTTTTACTTTTATGTTTTTGAAATATTGTAACTACTCAGGTATCTGAGTAGCAAAAAAAAATTATAAAATCGGAATATTCGATTTCTGATTCTATCCGATTCTCTCTGATTGTTTTTATCTGATAAGTTTCTGATTTTTATTTGTTTCAAAGCTTCAGTAGTTACTAAATATTTAATATTGTATTTCAGTAGATTATTAAAACTAGTAATTAACTTTTAATCAAAAGATTGAAAAACAACGTTACATGCACCAAATGTCATAAACTACATAATTAATTATCAAATCCCAAAAAAATTGTTTTTCCAAAATCGTTGTACAGGGGCAATGTTTTTCATCTGATTTTTTCTGCATTTATGAACGTTTTCTGCCAAAAAGAGTTAAATTCAGAAAATGTGGCAACAGTTTTACACATTTTTAGTTTCTGCTTTTAAAGGAAGATCGGAAAAAAAACTCCCCGCCTGCGTAGCAGTTATCAGGACGAAATGGGGAATTTCTTTGCTAATCAGGTATTTTGCTCTCTCACCGAGCACAGCAGCTCAATTTTCCGTTGCCCCAGAGATGAAATGTTTACATGTCAAAAAATTACCTCTGGGGTTGCTTATTTTTGTTAGCTCTACTTTCCCCATAGAAATAAATTATTTTGATGAACACATTCCCTAAGCTCGAAGGAGAAATCCATTGTATAAAAAACTACTGTCATATCTGCTTCCATTGTGTCTTTTCTCTGTTATCTTCTGCTTTGGCCCATTCGACCCAAATAATCCCACTCTGGGTGGAACTGGTGATGACCCTGAAACAACACCTCCGGTAACCTCTGATGATACAACGCTTTTAGCCCATTGGGACTTTAACGACAGCGGGAAAGCGGTTCTGGAAGACTATTCTACATATAAAAGCCACGGAATCATAGGCGGCGGTAAATGGGTTCAGGGTATTAAAGGATATTCGCTCTATTTTGACGGTGTTGATGATTATGTGGAAATTAAGTCCCCCGAGCAACTGAACCTTACACTGAGCAATTTTACTGTTTCTCTGTTTGTAAAATTTCAATCCGACAGTTCCAGCGATACTCTCCGACGCGACATAATCTCAAAAGGTGAATTTTGCGCTTCCGGTTTTGGCTTATCAGTGCAAGGTGCCAAAGTACAGGGCCACATAAGAAACCAGGGATGTACAGATAAGGACAGTACGATTATTAAAGATGGCAAATGGCACCATATCGTTCTTTTGCGCCGTGAAGGGAAAGGGTATGTTTATTTTGATAAAAAAAGCATACACAACTTCAATTGCAACGATTCAGTACTAACCACCTCTCCTCTGAGAATCGGAGCCAACAGTGTAAGAAATGAGGGCTATTTCTCAGGTTGTATCGATGAGATTAAGATCGTAAAAACAGCCTGGACACAGGCGCAGATTGATACAGAATATGGCAGGTGCTTTTAAAGTGCTGTGGCTTGTTCACCTCGGAATTGAACCTGAATCGTACAAATCAGGTTCAGTATACGTGGGTTGATAAAGAAATCGAATCCTAACCTTAGTATCCACCTGTCCTAACCTTAGTAGGGCTTGATACACGAACACAGGAAAAAACCTTATTACATTATTTTTAATGCATTTAATTATGGTTCTCGATTTCCATATTTTTTGAATAAGGTAATAAGGTTATGTTTGGTTCTGTTCTTTTTCTACTAAGGTTTAAACAGATACTAAGGTTTGATAGGATAAAGAAATATTCAACATAAGATTTTAAGGGGTTAACAAAAGGTGTAGTTTTAAACTGCTTGAAAGCAGTTTAAAACAGTATAAATGTGGCTGAAAACAGTTTAAAAATAGTTTATCACTGATTTAAAATGGTTTATTAGAGCTAATACGTAGTTAAAAGCAGCTTCAAAGTGTCCACATACAGTTTCATAATTCCTTTTATTAAGCAATATACTGTTTTTATCAAGCAATATATCGTTAAAGGCAGTAGTATTGTAGCTAAAGGCAGTAGTAATGTCGTTTCAGGGGTTCGAAGGTTAAGAATTCTTCTTAGCTCTGAAAGAGCGCCTTATAATAGCCCAGGCTTCCAGGCCTGGGTGGATGAAAAATAAAAGCATTTTCCGTAAGCCAAGCCCTGTAAGGGGAGAGAGTTTCCAGTGCATCAGATAATCTCCGGTAAGGGGTTTCCCTGCCCCTCTTTTTTTCACCTCGAAAGAGTAACTCTCTTCCACCCAGTCTATACATAAAAAAAGGGAGACCAGGTTTGGCCTCCCCTTTTTTACTTCATTTTGAGCAAGTTTGCTTGCCCCTTATAATTAATTCACAACTGGTTTAGCAGTATCGGCCTTCATTGCCGTATCCGCAGTTTTATCGGCAAGCTGCTTTATCTGCTGAATAAAGGTTGCTGCGCGGCGATCTCCCGGATGAGCATTGGCAAACTGCTGAATCACCTTTGTTGCACTATCATACTCTTTCATTTCGATATATGTTCTGGCAAGAGACAGATGATCGTTCCACGGATCGGTTCCCAGAGCTACAATCTCTTTAAGAAGTTTTACAAGCTCATCCTTTTTATCGGACTGCTGCTCCAGAGATTGTGCGAGAGCCTTAAGGTAACGGATATCATCAGGAGACCTTTTCAGTGCGTCCCTCATCCTCTCCTCAGCCTCTTTCTGGCGATCATTAAGCATAAGAATCTCATGAGAGAGGATTCTGGGCCGCCAGTCATCGGGCATCAGTGATTTGCACTTATCCATCTGTCTGACCACAAGATTCAAGGTGTCCTCGTAAGCCTTTTTCTTTTCAGTTAAAAGCTGCTTTGAAGTATCTGAAGTATCAGATGACAAACGGGCAACCTCCTGCTTCATCTTGAGTAGTGGGTCTCTTAAAGAGAGTGCCAGTTGAATATATGAAGCAGCATAGTTTGACATGAGCTTCTCAGATGTTTCAGTGAGACGTGCCGTGCCATCACCCAGTCCTCTGTACTGAAAAACACTATCCAGCAAATGCACCGTTCTGGCAATATCCAGCCGATCTTTCTCCTCAATAACAGTATTCATAACCCTGTATGCAAGGCCCTGCATCTTAAGATATGGCGCAAGCCCCATCAGGTTATCATCAGAAACAGTTACAGCGAAATAGATCGGTTTTTTCCATCTGTTTGCATCCACTATGTGAGCCACCATGTTATCCTGAATGCGAAGTGCATTTAGCTCTTGTCTGGTTGGCGGCATGATCACTATGTTTGCATTGGGCATTTTAAGCTGAGTGGGTTTAGTGATCGGATTCAAAACGTGATCTAATCCATCTACTTCAGCGTCACTCCAGGTAATGGGCACCTTAGGTTCCAGGTCCCTCAACTGTTTTATGTACCACTTTGTGTTCAAAAGACTCAGGTTTACAATTCTCACATCCTTACGGATACCATAAGCTTCCTGAAGCGCCCATAATGGAAATGTATCATTGTCTCCATTAGTAAAAAGTATACCGTTTTGTTCACAGGACATAAGAAGATTATAGGCATAATCATAGGGAACCCAGTCCCCTCTGCGTGAACTCTTTTCCCAGTTCTGAGTAATGGGAAGAGCTGGAGAAACAAATAGCAGCACTGCAGCCACAGGTGCCAAAGTGGTGCGAATGGTTTTGTTTTTATTGGTGAAAAGCGAATGCATAAGAGCACCGGCTGCGATACCCATCCACATGCCAAGATACATGAATGCGGCTGCAAAGAAATAATCACGGACCCTGACCTCCCTGTGTACCACCGGCATCGGTCCGGGTTTACCATTCTGTACCCAATACTGGTAATCCCTGAACTCCGGTCTGGTCCCATCGGAGAAGTTCAGATAGAGCACCAGTGCCACCGAAGTCAATAAAAAGAGGCTGATTAAAAATATCCCCATATTTTTATTTCTTTTATAGACGTAGTACCACCCAAACAACATGAAAAAGGTGGGCAAAAGGTACACAATCAACTTAAGAGATCCTGCAGATTCTGTAGCCACAAAATTCTGCTCTCTGTCGGTGGGTTTGAACTGGAAAAACTGAGTCATATGAAAGCCACCATAACCCATATGCCCCTCAACACCGAACTGATGCCCCCAGCTTGCACGCCGCCAGAGCATTCTGGAAATCATATTCTCAGAGCCGTACTGTTTTCTGGCCAGGTAGTCAACAAAAGCAGTCCTTGTTTGCGGATCATTTTCATCGATGATCGGATTAAGAGAAGAGCGGACCGGAATGTAAATATGAGAAGAAAAACCCACTACAGCCAGAGTCGCTATCCAGAAGCAAAACGCCCATTTCTTCCGTTTTGGTCCCTCTGAAATTAGAGCCATCACCCCGTTGAGCATTATCATGACGACTCCTGTCCCCCCAAGAGCCATAAAAACCTCTTGAACACTGGTGATGCCCTTGTCTGGCAAACCAGGAAGTGTTGCAAAGAGATTAAGATCCAGCATGACAATGCCAAGAGCAATTGCAGTCAGCCATACTCTAAAATCAGTGAGCTTTTGACGGTCAACAAGCATCACATAGATGAAAACAGGAACAAGAACGATCATGGAATACATGTGTACACCAATTCCCAGAAAACTGATATACACCAGCAGAAGAAGAAATTTGTCTCTTCTAACATCTTTACTCTGTGCCCAAACCAGAATAAGCCAGGAACAGAGAGCTACAAAAAGCATCGACGGGTTAACCTCAGAAGCTTCCACAGCACTAAACCAGAAAGTAGTTCCGGTAACGGCAAATAACCCACCTACAACGCCACTTACGTAAGTTGTGATCCTTTTCCATGAGTTGTCCGGAGTACCCAAAAAAGAGATAACCACTCTTACCACAGTCAGGTAAATAACCGCAGCAGTCGCAGCGCTGAAAAGGACCACCAAAAAATTCATCCTGTAGCCAATATCTTTAAAGAAAGAGAAAAGGATGCTTGAGGCTCTCATCAAGAGCATAAGAAAGGGGTTTCCGGGAGGATGTGGAACACCCATAGTGTGCCCGGCAGCGATATATTCACCGCAATCCCAGAATGCGACTGTTGGAGCTGTAGTCATGACAAAGATGACAAACGCTATAGCAAATACCCCAAGGGCAAATATGCGATTATACCGCGAGTGGATCTGTTCCATTTGAGGATCCTTCCTTTCCGGACGTTTCAGATTGTTTTATCATTATTTTATGAATTGAATCGATAATTCCATTTACAAATTTCCCGGAGTCATCAGTTCCGTAGGTTTTCGCAAGTTCCACTGCTTCGTCTATAACCACCTTTGCAGGAACCTGCGGATAATTTTTAAGCTCAGTCACTGCCAGTCTCAGGATATTGCGATCTATTGCAGCCATGCGTTTTAAATCCCAGTTGGCAGCACGCTCCTGAATAATCGAATCAATCTGTTGAAGACTATTAAAGGCAGCGCAAACCAGCTCCCGGGCATATTTTTTTACCTCCGCAGGCAAAGCACTGTCATCGGCAATCCTCTCCAGCGTGCTCTGCCAATCCTGGGTGGTACCTACCTCGCAGGCGTAAAGAGTTTGCAGGGCAAGCTCCCTTGAGCGGTGTCGGTTTTTATAAATACCCTCATTTTTAAATTGAGTTTTTTCCATTATTTTCCATTACCCAATAAGTCATTTTTTAATAAATATCAAACCAGGAATACGTAACGCATCCCAAAATAGTACATTATAGTTTCAAAAACAGATCAGCCATCTCTATAGCACTTAAAGCGGCATCCCAGCCCTTATTGCCCGCTTTGGTACCAGCCCTTTCCACAGCCTGCTCGATAGAATCGGTAGTGAGCACTCCAAAGATCACCGGCATATTTTCATCAAGACCGACCTTTGCCACCCCTTTAGATACTTCAGAAGCAACATAATCAAAGTGAGGTGTTGAACCCCTGATAACTGCACCAAGACAGATTACAGCATCAAACTTTTTACTTGCCGCCACTCTCTGTGTGGCGATGGCAATCTCAAAAGCCCCCGGTACCCATACAACCGTAATATCGGCCGGATCTGTGTTGTGCCTTATCAGACAATCCATTGCGCCCTCTAAAAGCTTGCGTGTGATAAGCTCATTAAACCTGCTCACCACCAGGGCAAATTTTTTACCCGAACCGTTAAGCATTCCCTCCACTACGGTTGACATATCATTCCTCCCTCAAGTAAATGACCCATTTTTTCCTTTTTTGTATTCAGATACCGCTCATTTTCTTTACAGGGAGAGATCTCGATAGGTACACGCTCAACCACCTCCAGCCCATAACCTTCCAGTCCGATAATCTTTCGTGGGTTATTGGTCATCAGTCTAATTTTACGAACTCCCAGATCAGAAAGAATCTGCGCACCGATACCATAATCCCGCAGATCAGGGGCAAAACCAAGCTGCTCATTGGCTTCAACTGTATCAAAACCCTGGTCCTGCAGGGCATAAGCCTTAAGTTTGTTTGCCAAGCCTATGCCCCTTCCCTCCTGACGCAGGTAAAGTATCACGCCTCCATTTTTACTGATAGCCTCCATTGCAGTATGAAGCTGATCGCCACAATCGCAACGGAAAGATCCCAGAATATCACCGGTAAAACATTCCGAATGAACCCGCACCAGAACCGGTGTTTCGGGATCGATGGATCCTTTCTGCAAGGTCACATGTACTGCACCAGTTAAAATCTCCTCATAAGCGGTAATCTCAAACTCTCCAAAAGCAGTAGGCAAAGGAGTAGTTACCACTTTTTTAACAAATATTTCATGAGCCCTGCGATAACGGATCAAATCAGCAACAGAGATAATTTTTATATCATGCTCCTTGCTGAATTTTAACAAATGTGGCATTCTGGCCATAGTGCCATCTTCATTCATGATTTCACAAATCACCCCGGCAGGTGACAACCCAGCCAAGCGCGCTATATCCACAGATGCCTCAGTCTGTCCGCAGCGCACCAGCACCCCACCTTCACGTGCCCGTATTGGAAACATATGCCCTGGCATGGTGAAATCCTTTGGTGTGGCTTGAGAATCAACCAGTTTGGAAATGGTAGTGGAACGGTCTGCTGCAGAAATTCCGGTAGTTGTTCCCTCTGTGGCTTCAACTGATACTGTAAATGCAGTCCCAAACCGTGAAGTATTGTTGGAGACCATCATGGGTATCTGAAGCTGGTCGAGTCGTTTTCCCTCCATGGCAATACAGATAAGCCCTCTGCCGTGTTTGGCCATGAAATTTATCTTCTCAGGAGTGCATTTTTCTGCAGCAAAAGCCAAATCCCCCTCATTTTCGCGATCTTCATCATCTACAATGATAATAAATTTGCCTTCACGAAAATCCTCAATCACCTGTTCTATATCTTTAAAAGTTTTCAAAAACCCAACCTTTCCATCTTGGCAAGCAAAGCTTCACCGGAGCTCTGTTGAGCAGAACTATCCAAAAGCCGTTTGAGATAACGGGCTAAAACATCACATTCCAGATTAACCGGATCCCCGCTTTTTTTAAAAGCCATAGTAGTCTTTTTTATTGTAGCAGGAATAAACGAAATCACAATCATCTCATCTTTAACCTGAGCAATGGTCAAGCTGATTCCATCTATGGCAACCGAACCTTTTTCAGCCATAAATTTAGATAATTCAGCAGGCACCCTAATTGTTCGCAGCACACTTCCCCCAGCATCATAATCAGAAACTATACTCCCTACCCCATCCACGTGTCCCAAAACCATATGCCCGTCAAGCCGTCCTCCCACCTGAACAGCCCTTTCCATATTCACCCTTCTTCCGGCACGGATATTGCAAAGAGTGGTACGAAGGAGTGTTTCCCGGACTGCAGAAAAATAGAGTAAATTACCATTAATCTTTTCAACAGTCAGACAGGAGCCATCTATGGATACAGATCCGCCCTCTGTTACCTCAAAATCCTGGCAGTCAGCCTTAACTGCAATCACAAAAGAGGTTCCATGCTGTTGGACAGAACTTATGGTGCCTAAACATTCAATGAGTCCGGTGAACATAAATTACTCTTAAAAACGAAGTGCCATTTCTGCTATGTCCTGAAAACTGTGAAAAATACTCCCAGCCAGCATATTTTTGCAACAGCTATCTATATAATTAGTTCGCCCGGAAGATAGGCAGCCGGCGAATTATTATACAGGGGCAGCCTGTTTTTCTTAAATCTGTTAAATAAAGCTGCTTAATAATTTTTTTTGGGGGCAACTACTCAGCTCTGTTAGACAATTATCTAATTGGAAGAAAATC
Source organism: Fibrobacterota bacterium (assembly GCA_023412475.1). GTDB lineage: Bacteria > Fibrobacterota > Chitinivibrionia > Chitinivibrionales > Chitinispirillaceae > JAAYPC01. The sequence continues at coordinate 88,570 of JAEYNR010000017.1, forward strand.
CTAAATCACAAATCTAAATCCTAAACAAATTCCAGAATTCTAATTTCTAAACAGAGATAAGAGTGTTTCAAGTAACTAAAGTTTAAAAAGCGAGTCCTCTTTTCCATTTCCTGTTCTTATGCCCAAATTTTGTTTTTCGAATTTATCTAGTAGAACGGGGTTATAGTTACCTTTTTTATAAGTTGAGCCGAGGGATCCCACTTATCAGAAAGTCACTGCCAAAAGACTGATGTTTTATTTCTTTTAAGGTAATGCACTCATTCATCAAAAGTCCCTTCGAAAAACAGATTCCATCAAGGCCATCACCCAGAATCTTGCTTCCATAAAAAAGGTAGAGCCGGTTTACCAAACCAGCCTGCAGAAACCGGGATGCAACCCGCTGGCCACCCTCCAGAAAGATGCTTGGGAGGTTTTGCTGATAAGCCATTTTGAGGAATAGCTCCAGACTCCCAATCTTATCGGTCTCTCCGGTATACCAGTATTCTATTGAAGATTTCTTTTTTATCTCAGAATCATTTCCGCCATTTACAACCACAATACTTCTGGTATCTGTGGAATGTTTAAAAAAATAACTGTTTTGGGAAATCTGATCATCAGAGGCAAAGACAATGCGTGCCGGGCAATACCCTTTTTTATGTCGAACCGTGAGCTGCGGGTCATCGGCTTCAAGTGTTCCTTTTCCCACTGCAACAACTGCATGACAGCGGCGTAACTCATGAACATACTCTCTGGCACTCTCTTCGGTGATCCACTTTGAATCCCCTGCAGTATCTGCGATTTTGCCATCTAGGGTCATAGCCAGCTTTAAGGAGACCCAGGCCCGTTTTTTGGTGATAGACCAGAAAAAATCTTCATTGAGTTCTGTTGCCTGCTCCTTCAATACCCCTTCAGAGACTTCAATACCATTTTGCTCAAGCAGTTGTGCACCTTTGCCACTAACCAGGGGATTTGGATCTTTCACCGAAAAAATGACCCTCTTTATCCCTGAAGCAATGATTTGCTCTGTACAAGGTGGAGTTTTGCCAAAATGACAGCAAGGCTCAAGGGTAACATACAGCGAAGCTCCTTTTGCATTTTCCTTTGCCTGGGCTAAGGCAAGCTTCTCGGCATGAGGACCACCACAAAGCTCAGTAGCGCCTTTTCCTACTATTTTTCCTTCCCTGACTACTACCGCCCCAACTGCAGGATTAGGAAAAGTTCTGCCCTTAGCCTTTCTTGCAAGCTTTAATGCTTTCTGCATAAAATAAAGATCAGTTTTCATGATTATTCCATTATATCGTTCCAAACCAAAATGGTTGTTTTCCCGGTTCAGACCAAAAGTTCTGCGTAACAAAGATGAAACATCCAACTATTTGCAGCGAGAGCAAACCAGTTGTATTTTTGAGTACCATGAAAAATAAAGCCTGTTCAAAAGAAGAACTACTCATATCATTAGCCTCCAAAGGGGATGCAGCAGCCTTTTATACTCTGGCCAAGCCCTACTTTGAAACCGAATACTTGAATTTGCGGCACAATGGAAGCACTCACACTGATGCGGTAGAAAAAATTCTCCCGGATTCGTCGGTGCTGTTCAGAAAGATCATAGGAAACAAACCCACAGATTTTAATGAATGGTTTAAAAATAATTCAGAGATCTCCATCCCTGAATTCGAAGAGGTTGCATTTATTAATATCGATAAAGATATGACTGCCCAGCAACGCCATTTTCTTCAGGAGACACAATTACATCTTTTACGAACCGCTTCTGAATTTAATAATAAGAAACGGAAAAAAGTTCTGCAATTTTTACGCAATCCCAGAACAAAAATGATTACCGGAACGTTGGCGACATTACTATTATTTGTGGTTCTCTTTTTATTATTGCATGTAACTGGTTCATCGGTGCTTATTGGATTTAAACATGCGAAAAAGGAGTTCAGTTTTGTAATAGGGTCATCCATTAAAAAATTACCAGCATCTGACTCCAGTCTTATCTCCACTGCATCCAAACCGGATAGCTCAACCGTAGATTCAACCGCAACAGATACGGTGGCTACAGTAAAAGTCGAGGAGAATAAACCTGAACCACCACCGGTAAAGAAGGTATACCGGCCCAAGGTAGTTGCTGTAGAAAAACCCAGAGTCTCGCCCCCTCCAGCTCCCCAGGTAGCGCCGCCACCTCCTGTAGAGACTCCAGCGCCAGTTGTAGAAGAACCACCCTCTCCAGCTATCTCTTCAGGTTCATCCAACTATCCCAAACCCCCGGAGAATTCTTCAGATTATTAAAATAAACTCTAAATTCACAAACTTATCTTTAGTTTTTTTCATTTGATTAACGCACATGACCTTTCTTATCTGTTCATATGTGTTTGTTTTAGATTTTTTTTAGCTTTAAATAGCCCTTGTCAAAAAGTCAACTTGATACTGCAGACAATTTCTATTGCTTCAACAGCCGTCTAGCTTATTGTTTTGATTCAACATAGCAGTTGACTAAGATGGCAAATAGGTGTATAGTTTCAAAATCGATCTCTAACCGGGAACGATACTCTTAAGAACTTGGGGAGACTTCTGTAAATATGATAATAATAAATATTTGCTCTATCCCGGTGACACATGTATGTACCTGAAACTATTATTATCTTGGCTGGTAATCAGCACAATTTACTACTGTCAGTTTGTCTTTTCAAATAGTTTTAACCATAAACATCCTGGGTTCCAGATAGGACAATGCGATTTACCAATGTAGCTGCTCATGAAAGAACCAATAATTATTTCAATAGGCGGAGGGAAAGGTGGAGTCGGTAAAAGCACTGTAACTGCAAATATCGGCACTGCTCTTTCGCAAAAAGGCTTTAGCACCGGTTTCATCGATGCAGATCTGGGAGGTGCAAACCTGCATCTGTGCCTGGGGATAAAGCGTCCCCGTGCAGGCTTGCAGGACTTTATAAAAGGAAACATTAAGAGCCTGAGTGAAGTAGCGGTTCCTACCCTTGTGGAAAAAAGCTGGTTAATCAGCGGTGCCTCTGACATTCTGGAGCTTGCAAATCCCAACTTTGCACAAAAACAGAAAATTATAAATAATCTGAAGAAACTGCATGCGGATTATATTCTGGTGGATCTGGGTGCTGGCAGCAGCTTTCATGTAACCGATTTCTTTGCAGCTTTTCCTAATGGAATCGTTGTGACCGATGGACTACCTACTTCGATTGAAAATGCCTATGGTTACCTTAAAAATGGAATCCTCAGAGGCATGGTGCGATTATTTCCCGGAAAAACTGAGATTCAAAACCGAATAAGAAACTTCTCTGATCCTGAAAGTAAAAAAGAATTTATTACCGTAAATGACCTTCTAAATCACCTCAAAACCGATTTCTCACAGGAAGCTTTACTGCTAAAAGAGTGGCTTCATAAACGCCGAAGTTTTCTGGTTCTTAACATGGTCAAAAGTGCAGATGATATAAAAATCGGGACCCGTTTTGCAGAAATGGTGAAAAAATATCTCTCTATAAACCTCTACTATGTCGGATATATCATACATGCACCGGAAATAAGAGCTTCCATTAAAGAGATGCGGCCCTTTATGCTTAAAGAGGAACCTTCCAGGATACGTGACTGTTTCGAGGCGATTTCACAAAACCTAATCTCTATTACCAGGGAGTCTGCCTGAATTACCAGGGAGTCTGCCTGATCGGGTATATCCGTTATTGGAAACTTAAGGAAAAGCCATTCGAAGAACTCTATGAACCTACCGCAACTGCCCTCACTTGAACTGCCCCATTTGCTGACGCAGAGCAAAGACAGACTAACACCGAAACGAATTTTTTGTCTTTCGAACTGATGGAACAATATGCTAAATTTAATGCTCACAGCAAATGGAAATTTAAAGAACCAATATTCCTGCTTGCTCTGTTAAGCGGGGAAAACAGGATTGCTTTGAACCAATTCTGGAAAAATGCAGGGAGCTGTTAAAGTAATAATGAGTAATCCATCAGTTTTAATAATCGGTTCTAATGGCCAGCTCGGCTCGGACATGGTTATGCTGAGTAAACAGTCCGGATTTAATGTTTCAGGAATCGACTTTCCTCAAATCGATATTACGAATCCATCAATCACCGAGCGCTGCATCCTTGATTTTAAGCCGGATTACATAATAAACTGCGCCGCATATACCGCAGTCGATGACTGTGAAACTCACCAGGAAAAGGCATTCGCTGTTAATGCACAGGGACCGCAAAACATTGCCCTTTCCGCTAAAAAGTCGGGTGCTGTTATGGTTCACATAAGCACCGATTATGTTTTTGACGGCAAAAAAGATTCTCCTTATCTGGAGCATGATCAGACTGCACCTCTTACTGTATATGGCAAATCAAAGCTGGAAGGTGAAAGACTTATTGCCGCTAATTGTGAAAAATATCAGATTTTCCGCATCGCCTGGCTTTATGGTATCTATGGAAACAATTTCGTAAAGACGATCAGAAGTATAGCAGAGAAAAAAATGCAGCAGAACCAGTCTCTTACTGTAGTAAATGATCAGTTTGGCACTCCTACATACACCAGGGAAGTCTGTGCGCAGGTCTTAACGATGATAACCCAGCCATACTATGGAATTTTTCACTGCACTAATGAAGGGTCTTGCAGTTGGTACGATTTCGCTCTGGAAATTGTAAAAGCTGCAAAAATAGATGTGGAATTAGTTCCATGCACAACAGATGCCTTTCCCAGACCTGCCCCACGTCCCCACTATAGCATACTGGAGAACGCAAATCTCAAAAAACTTAATCTGAACATAATGAAAGACTGGAATGAAGCATTCGAGAGATTCCTGATTGATGAATCAAAACACATATCAACCGATATCAATGAAAGATGAATTATGAAAACAATCCTTGTCACTGGCGGCGCAGGTTTTATCGGATCTAATTTTATTCATTTTCTTCTCAATTCAGATTCCTGTTATAAAATAGTCAATCTGGATGCACTAACCTATGCAGGAAATCCAGACAACCTTATCTCTCTTGAGAATAATCCAGAATACGAATTTGTTAAAGGAAGCATCGATGACAGCTCTCTGGTAAAAGAGCTGTTTAACAATCATGACTTCGATGCAGTCGTACATTTTGCCGCTGAATCACACGTGGATAGAAGTATCACCGGGCCGGAAGCTTTTGTACAAACCAATGTGCTGGGAACACAGATCCTGCTGCAGACAGCAAAAAAAGCCTGGCAGGACCAATTCGACAAAAAAAGATTTGTACATATCTCAACTGATGAGGTTTATGGGAGTCTGGGACCAAGCGGATATTTCACTGAAAAGACAACACTAGCACCCAATAGCCCCTACTCTGCATCTAAAGCAGGCAGTGATCTTCTGGTAAGAGCATTCTACGAAACCTATAACTTCCCTGCTCTTATTACTCGCTGTTCAAATAACTACGGTCCATATCAGTTCCCCGAAAAGCTTATTCCGCTCACCATTACCAATGCGTTGCGGGATCTGCCATTACCGGTCTATGGTGATGGGAAAAACGTGAGAGACTGGCTTTTTGTCAATGATCATTGCGCAGCAATAAAACTGGTGCTGGAAAAAGGAACTCCTGGCAATGTTTACAATATCGGGGGAAATAACGAGTGGCACAATATTGATATTGTCAAACTGATCTGCGCAGAGCTGGGCAAGCCACAATCTCTTATTACCTATGTTAAAGACAGACTGGGTCATGACCGTCGCTACGCCATAGATGCAAGCTTTATTAAGAGTGAACTTGGATGGTCACCATCAGTGACCTTTGAACAAGGCATAAAAAAAACCATCCAATGGTATCTGGACAATAAGTGGTGGTGGACTGCAGTTTTGGAGACCTCAGCCTGATGGCTGGGGGCTACCCCCGAGGGGCAATTCAAATTGCCTCATCCTGCTTCAGCTTCCTTCGAGCAAACACTGCCAGGATAAATATTTCCTTTGCTTCGATTGTTCTGCCATTGAAGCGGTTGGAGATTGCTGATATCATCATTTCCTCTTAAAATAACTGGCTTTATATGATCGATCTCCCAGCCGGTACCATTATTCTCGCAGATGTTATACTGATTGCGCTCTATCCAGGCTCCACATCCATCTTTTCTTTTTGCTGTGGGATCAATTCCAGCTACTATCACCCCCTTGTTCCAGACCGTCTGAATAACCTGTAAACTGAAAGGATTGCCATCGACATCGGTTCCTGGTTTTCTGGACATTGCACTAACCTCCGCTCCTATTACTCAAAATAATTCGCTCCTGCTCAAAACAAATCACAGCAATACTCATACCCTTTGGCTTTCTCCTTTTGGCATTCATCTTGAATAACACTTTACTTGCCACCTCATCCACAGGGAGACGCTTTCTATGAAAGTTCCTATATGCATGTTCATTTGTCTAATTTTAGCCTTAAATTCGAGCCTGGCTGAGTATTTCGGAAGAAACAAAGTCCAATATGATGATTTCGATTTCAAAATAATGAGCACCCGATCTTTTGATATCCATTTCTACACCTCTGAACAGGCTGCGGTCACAGAAGCTGCCATTTTGCTTGAAAGATGGTATAACCGTTTCAAGCTGATATTCCAAAGACCTCTTCCAGATAACCAGCCCATTCTTCTATACACAAATCATGCTGACTTTCAGCAGACTAACGCTATAAACGAACTACTCTCTCAAGAAACAGGTGGTGTTACCGAAGGATTCATGAACCGTATAGTACTGCCGCTTACCGGTGTTTATTCTGAAAACAACCATGTTTTAGGCCACGAACTGACCCACGCCTTTCACTACGATATCATGAAAAGCAGCACTGCAGGAATCACCGGAGGAAGTCAAATCCCACTGTGGTTTATTGAAGGAATGGCCGAATATCTTACCATTGGAACTTTCGCCCCGCTTACCTCCATGTGGATGAGAGATGCGGTTCTTTTTGGTGATGTTCCCTCAATTGAAATGGTTGGCAAAAACCCCTCCTACTTCCCTTATCGCTACGGTCATGCTCTATGGGCATTTATCGCAGGTAATTTTGGTGATGATATAATAAACCCTCTTTTCGAATCAGTTCTGCAGAATGGATGGTATCAGGGGTTTAAATTAACTCTGGGAATTGCAGTCGATTCTCTGTCTTTTGATTGGGAGGCAACAACTCTTCACCATTTCACAGATCTGGTATATAAGAAAAAGAAACCAGGTGAAACCGGCAACCAGCTCATAGACAACTCATCTATCAATCTTGCCCCGGTGCTTAGCCCCGACGGAAAACTTATCGCCTATTTTTCCTCCAAAGATCTGTTTTCCATCGATCTTTTTATAGCGGATGCCCTAAGCGGTGAAGTTAAAAATAAACTGATCAACACTCAGACCGATGAACACTTCGAAGCGCTTCGTTTTACCAACTCCTCAGCAGCATGGTCTCCGGATGCAGAAAAAATTGCACTTCCAGTTTTTAAAGCAGGAGATAACGCGATCACTATTTACAATGTAAAAAAAGGACGAGTCGAACAGACTCTTCAGTTTAAACAACTGGGGGATATTTCCAGCGTCGCATGGTCACCCGATGGAAAAAAACTTCTGCTTTCTGCTACAGAAGATGCTATCTGTGATCTTTTTATCTATCACTTTTCCTCAAAAACACTGCACAAACTCACCAACGATACCTATGCAGAACTTCACCCATCCTGGGCCCCTGATGGCAAGTCGGTCCTGTTTGTCACAGATAGAGCAGACCATACCAAACCGGATTCTCTTTCTTACGTTCCGCCACGAATCGCTCTTTTTAACCTGACAGACAGTTCGATAGACTATCTCTCTATCGCAAACTGGGCTAAACATCTTGACCCACAGTTTTCCCCTGATGGTCAATACATCTATTTTATTTCAGATCCTGATGGTTTCAGCAACATCTACTGCTATTCCCTTCAATCCTTCAGCTTCTTTAAAATAACCAATATCGCTACCGGAGTATGCGGACTCACCGAGCTGGCTCCAGCTCTTTCAGTTGCGTCAAAAAGTGGAAAACTGGCGTTCAGTGTCTTTGAAAAATCCAGTTACAGAATCAACACTTTGAACCCTCAGCCTCCAAAAGAAGAATACCAGGTTTCATCCCAAGACGATTACTTCAGAAACATAAAACTTCCCCCGGTTTCTCATAAAAGTCCCATAGTAGATGCCTATCTTGAAAACCCTGCCGAAGGCCTGGTTTCCGATTCACCCTTCTCGGTACTCAACTATAACCCCAGGCTTCGTCTTTTGTATGTTGGTAACCTGGTAGTGGGAGCTGCAGCAGATCCCCTTGGTGTGGGTTTTGCAGGAGGTGTTTCATTTCTTTTCACAGACCTTCTGGGAGATCATATTCTGGGACTTGGTGCACAAATTAACGGAGGTATTAGAGACTTCGGTGCTGAAGCTTTTTATCTTAACCAGAAAAAACGACCAAACTGGGGATTTGTTCTCAGTCGAATTCCTTATATGGCCACTACTGCCAAAGTCCGTAACGACACAACAACGATCAACGGAGAACTTAGGGATGCCCAGAAAGTTATTCTGACAGATCAAAGAATGTATGATAACCAGATCTACTCGATCCTGCAGTTTCCCTTCTCAAGCAGCCGCAGACTCGAATTTACTGCCGGGTTTGGAAGAATCAGCTACGATTATCGCTCCGAAGAGATCAGTGTTATTAATAACCGTATAGTAGGACGCCACGATCTGGTCGATGAAGAAGAACCAGCCTCTCTTAACATGTTCCAGTCATCACTTGCCTATGTCGGAGACTTCTCCTATTTCGGATTTACCGGACCAGTTACCGGACGTCGCTTCCGTCTGGAATATCAGCAGACAACAGGATCGCTTCTTTTTGGAACGGTTCTGGCCGATTATCGGCATTACTTTCTTTTTAATCCCCTTACTCTCGCATTCCGCTTCCTGCACTATGGTCGCTACCTTCGTGATTCTCAAGACTACAGGCTCTCGGAGTTGTTTGTAGGAAATGAGGCCTGGATCAGAGGCTACAGCTATTATTCCTATGATCTGGCAGAATGTTCTGAAGAGGGTGATGAGGAGAGTTGTCCAGAATTCAATCGTCTTTTGGGCTCAAGAATCGGAGTTATCAATATTGAGCTTCGCCTCCCGCTTTTAGGCACCCAACAGTTTGGCCTTCTGAATTTCCCCTATCTCCCAACCGATCTGGTGGCCTTTCTTGATGGCGGTGTTGCCTGGACCAACCATTCCCATCCGATTCCAGAGCTCAATGCCAAAACAAAGGAGCGGGTCCCGGTATTTAGCGTCGGAGCTGCAACTAGATTCAATCTCTTTGGACTTCTGGTCTTACAGATCTATGCAGCATACCCATTCCAGAGAAATGATTTAGGGTGGAACTGGGGTTTTTTTCTGGCACCGGGATGGTGAGAAGAGAAGTTGAGATTTGGGATAATAGATTTTTTAGGAAAAAGAAAAGAAAGAGTCAGATCCGAGAATTTTAAAGAAAAGGAATATACCTCGAATTAAATATCCAGCTCATTAACTGTAAATCGATCTGCCCAGGGTGGAAGTCAAAGCAGGAACAAAAACCAGCTTTGAGATCTCTAACAGAGAATAAAAATGGACAATAGTCCTCATTTATACCTGAATGTATTTTTAACTGATATTATTTTTTATTTTTTTTCTGATTAGATACTATTACGTTATTTTTATCCAGGAGCAATATGTTTGAAATTACCACCGAAACTTCATTCTCTGCAGCGCACCGTTTAAAAAATTACCAGGGTCCCTGCGAAAATCTTCATGGCCATAACTGGCTGGTAAAAGCAACCGTAAGATGTACAGAACTGGATAATGCAGGAATCGGTATCGATTTCAAGATCCTTAAAAATCATCTTAAAACTATCGCTGACCAGTTTGATCATAAAGATCTTAATGAAGTACTTGAAGCGAACCCTTCATCGGAGAACATAGCCTGTTTCATTTTTGGACAGCTCAAGATCGCCATGGCCGGTTCCAAAGTAACCGTAGTCAGAATCGAAGTGCAGGAAACTCCAGGTAACGCAGCCGTCTATTATGAATAAACTGGATGTATGCGAGATTTTTAAAAGCATACAGGGAGAGTCCACATTCAGCGGATCTGTCTGCTCATTTGTGAGACTTACCGGATGCAACCTCAGGTGCTGCTACTGTGATACCACCTATGCATTCAACGAAGGGAACAAGTTCACTGTAGAGGAGATTGTACAATCGGTTTTAAAGCACGAAACCGGGTTGGTGCAGATCACCGGTGGAGAACCACTGATCCAGAAAAACACGCCTGAGCTTTGCAAGAGATTTATTGAACTGGGCTACACAGTTCTGGTCGAAACTAACGGTAGCTGTGACATTGGAACCATCTCGCCGGACTGCCACCGCATTGTTGATATAAAATGTCCGGGTAGCGGCATGGGTGATTCTTTTCTTTCAGGTAATCTGGTCATGCTTACTCACAAAGATGAGCTTAAATATGTAATATCAAACAAATCTGATTTCGATTGGGCACTTGAGCATATATCCAAGCATAAACTGCAGTCATATACAATAAATTTTTCACCGAACATGCACTGTCTTTCTGCTCAGATCCTGGCAGAATGGATCCTTGAGTACAATGCACCTGTAAGGCTTAATGTTCAATTGCACAAATTAATCTGGGGTGAAGGCAGAGGAGTCTGAAAATGAAAAAATCGGTTGTACTGGTCAGTGGCGGCTTGGATTCAGCGACCTGTTGTGCCTTTGCCCGAAAAAATGGGTTTGAAATTTATGCCATGAGCTTCTCTTATGGACAGCGCCATCATGTGGAACTTGAGAGTGCGCGGAAGGTAGCCTCATTTTTCAAGGCGGTGGAACACAGGGTAATCACCATTGATCTGAGAGCTTTTGGAGGTAGTTCTCTCACCTCTGATATGGGTGTTCCCAAGAACCGTTTCCCCAGAGATGAAATTTCAAGTGAAAAAGAAGTTATCTCTGGGGCAAAACCTCAAACTCACAAAGAGATCCCCAACACCTATGTACCAGCGAGAAACACCATATTCCTTTCTTATGCTCTTGGGTGGGCGGAGGTTTTGGGCTGCAACGATATCTTTATCGGAGTAAATGCCATAGATTATTCTGGTTATCCTGACTGCAGACCTCAGTTTATCGATGCATTTCAGAAAATGGCAAACCTGGCCACTAAAGCATCTGTAGAAAACAAAAAAATAACAATCCACACACCCCTGATCTCTTTGACCAAAGCGCAAATAATAAAAGCTGGCATCTCCATGAACATTGATTACGGTATTACCCATAGTTGCTATGATCCATCACCGGATGGGCTTGCCTGTGGAAGCTGTGATAGTTGCATCATAAGAAAAAAAGGGTTTCTGGATGCCGGTGTAAAAGATCCTATTTATTACCAGGAACAAACTTCATGAATACTACGGAAGAGCTTTCCATGTCAGCAGGCAAATTCCTGATCGAACACAATCTGGACATCTCTGTGGCAGAATCCTGCACCGGTGGGCTTCTTGGAGCTTCGTTGACTGATATTGCAGGATCATCGGCATACTTCCGGGGCGGTGTTATTGCATATGACAACCAGATAAAGCACCAGTTGTTAGGTGTTGAAGAACAGATTCTTTACACTTATGGTGCAGTCAGTGATCAGACCGTGATTGCCATGGCCAAAGGCGTATGTAAACTTTTTAATACAGAATGTTCGATTTCGGTATCAGGCATAGCAGGACCGGACGGAGGCACATCTCTGAAACCGGTAGGTCTGGTCTATATCGGAATAGCACTCAGAGACAGACTCGAAAGCCTCAGGTTTATTTTTCCAGGAAATCGTCAGCAGATAAGATCTCAGGCCGTATTTGCTTCATTAGAGCTGTTTCTGCATATTGCAAATCAATTAAAATAGTATCCCTTAAGAATTGCTATATGTTCTTCTGTTTCTTGGCAAGCCATGCCAGCAGCAGATAAATCGCAGCAGTCCATAGTACCAGTAAAATAGAGGATTGTCCCTGTAGCCAATTTCTTACTCCCCGGTAGATCACCTGTGAGAGAACCCCATACCCCACACTGCATAGAATAATAAATAAAAGGTATCGAAAAAACCAGTGCATACTTTTGGTAATTTGTCTGAAAAGACCATTGATGGATGGTCCGGCAACTACCAGAGTAACTGTGCAGTAATCCCAAAGCATATTTCCTGGATATGCGCACGGATATATTTGGCAAGCGAATATATATACTGATCTATCATCACAGATAAGAACGGATAAGTTGATAGCCTCCCAATATCAGAAAAAGACTGATATTGGCAAATACACCGGCCAGAACGTCATCCATGGTGACTCCCACACCACCATCAAGGTCCTGCATGGTGCCAATTGGAAATGGTTTTACAATATCAAAAAAACGGAAAAGAAGAAAACCTACCAGTAGCGTTTTAAAAGAAATTGGAATCATGAAAAATGTAATTACCTGGCCAGCAACTTCATCGATGATTATCTCTGAAGGATCATCTTTACCAAAAACAGTCTTGCTTTGAGAAGAAAGAAAGATACTGATAGCTACCAGAATAAAAATACTTCCCCAGTAAAGAGGGAGTCTTTCAGGACAATGCAGATCACCTATTCTGGAATGAACATACCACAAACCACCGACAGCAGCCAGCGATCCTATCGTTCCAGATGCAAAAGGAAAGTAGCCAAGGAAAAAAAGACTGGCCCCAATCTTACGCATCCAGTTTATCAACGACCTTTTATTGTTATTCTTCTCCATATATTATATCGATCCGTTCATTAAGTGCCTGTCCAAGTGTGATCTGATCGGCATACTCCAGCTCCATCCCGGCAGGTAATCCTCTGGCCAGCCGGGTTACTCTCAGATTCTCCTTTTTAAAGAGTCTGGCAAGATAAAGCGCAGTAGTTTCTGCATCGGAGCTACTGCCAAGTGCAAGAATCAACTCTTCAGGTGTTTCTGATTTTATCCTTGTTCCTAACTCGGCTATCTTTAACTTGTCAATTCCAATACCATTAAGGGGGGATAAAACTCCTCCAAGAACATGATAAACCCCCCGGTATCTGCCGGATTTTTCGATAGCAAATATATCGGCCGGCTTCTCAACAACACAGATGTGGTTTTTATCTCTATGAGTTGACAAACAGATAGGGCAGAGTTCCTGTACGCTAAAATTGAAACAGATTCTGCATCTGGTAAGCTTTTTGCGTACTTCTATTATCGTCTCCCCTAAAGCAACAGCGTCCTCTTCTGGTTGTTCCATCAGATGGAGGGCAAGTCGCCAGGCACTTTTAGGCCCAATAGTAGGAAGGCGGCATAAAGCATTAACCAGTTCCTCTAAAGGATTGTTCATAAGCCTGGAATATTCATTCCGCCAGTAATATTGCCAAAAGTTGAATCAGACATTTCTTTAATTTTTTCCATAGCACTGGAGTGTGCAGCCATGATCAGATCTTCAAGCATTTCCACATCTTTGGGATCTACCACTTCCGGATCGATCTTTATAGTAACAAGCTGGTTGGCTCCATTAAGAACCACCTTTACCATCCCCCCCCCGGCACTGCCCTCGACTTCTTTTTTCTGCAGGTCCTCCTGTGCTTTCATCACCTGTGCCTGAACCTTCTGAGCCTGCTTTATCAGTTTGTTGATATTTTTTGACATAATTCGTCTCCTTAACTACAGAATTTCTCCATCAAAGATCTCCAGTATAGTTTTAATAATTGGTTCATTCTCTATCTGATCATCAATTGTTGATGGAATATTGGCGATTTGTTTAATATAATTAGTATTCTCCTGCTTTGCAGCATTAACATCAAATGTGATTTCTAAATCCATTTTGTGACCCGTAAACTGCTGAAGCAAACGGATTATTTCGTTTCGGTTCTGTCTTTTGGACACTTCCATGTATTGGAAGCGATAGTCTGCGCAAAAATTCAGTTCAATGATATCGGATGAAATGGAGCCGATACTAGCCATAGAAAGAAATGAAGCTAAATTTGGGTGCACTTTCAAAAAAAGCTCAAGAAACTCTGTCCAGCGGTCCCTAATCTCCTCTACAGGCACAATCGCTACGGAAGCATTTTCCTGCACCTCGCTGCCACTGCCAGCTTCGTTAAGTTCTTCTTCTTTGAAATTATTCTGTACCGATGATGCTTGCTCGGGGTCAAACTGAGAACAGCCTGTATCTGTTTCTATTTCAGGTTGTTTTTTTTTTTGAATCCGAATGATTATTCAGACTTTCAATGTTTACTGATGATGTTTGCTGCGGATCACCCAGAGCTTTTATTAATTGTTCAACAGAAACCGTACTGTCCATATAGGTAAGCTTTAATAGCATCAATTCGGCAACAAACCTAGGAAATGCACTCCATTTGAGATCATACTCTGCCTTCTTAATAATTTCAGACATTCTAAGCAGATCTCCTTCTGAAAATCTTTGGGCAGAAGTTTCAAATTTCTGAATATTGTCGGTTTCCAGTTCTATCCCTCTGCTCTCCAGTGCACCTGGAATCCTGGCAAAAAGCAGATTGCGCACATGTTCCTGGAGTCCCTGTATAAACTCCTGAAGATCAAATCCCTCAACCAGCACTTCCTGAACAAGCTTAAGCGCGGGAACCGCATTTTTTTCTGCAACTGCATTCATTACCCGCTCAAAAACCCCCATTCCCACTAGTCCAAGAACCGAACGCACCTCTTTTTCCGTGAGATTTTCTCTGCAAAAGGAGTACACCTGATCAAGAAGGCTCAAGGCATCGCGCATACTTCCTTCAGCCTTTCTTGCAACCAGCATAAGTGCAGAGCGTTCAAAATTTATCTTTTCAGCGGTGCAAATATAAACCAGACGCTCCAGAATCTTTTCCGCCCCTATTCTGCGGAAATCATATCTTTGGCATCTGGAATGAATTGTCTGAGGAATTTTCTGTGGTTCAGTGGTGGCGAAAATAAAAATTACATTTTTCGGAGGCTCTTCCAAGGTCTTTAGAAGCGCATTGAAAGCGGGCTTTGAAAGCATGTGTACTTCATCGATAACAAATATCCGGTATTTTCCACCCATAGATGAGTAACCGATATTATCACGCAACTCTCTTATATCATCAACGGAGTTATTGGACGCACCATCAATCTCCAGCACATCAAAACTTGCCCCACTCAAAACATCCTTGCACGATGTGCACACTCCACAAGGATTGGGAGTTGGTCCCTTTTCACAATTAAGGGCCCTTGCTAAAATTCTGGCAGAAGTGGTTTTCCCTACTCCCCGAGTCCCGGTAAAGATGAAAGCATGAGCCACCCGGTTTTTTTCGATTGCATTTTTGAGGGTATCGGTGATATGCTCCTGACCGATAACATCATCGAAAGTAAGGGGACGCCATTTTCGGGCAAATACTAAATAACTCATAAATATTTTCTAAAAAAGGGCCAAGTTTACCTGCGGCACACCAAGCATCTGCTTACCGTTGCTCCCTTCCAGGCCTGGCGGGGTTCACAGCCTTTAGTTGCGCAGGGCCTGGCCCAAGATGATATCAGATTTCGGATATTAGATTTTAAAGAACAGAATTTTTTTGATTCGTTCGATCTTTCGTTTTATGGTCAGAAATTTTAAAAAAGTAACTTTAATATAAATTACTACGTCTTTTCTTTCTGAATATTTTTGCTGGTTTTGATTGAAGAAACAAGAATTGAGATTATTTGATCGGTATCTTTGAGAAGAGGGGCGACTTTATCATCGTTTTTTCTCCGATTCCTAAAAATCTAATATCTAAAATCTTAAATCAAAATGGCGGAGAGGCAGGGATTTGAACCCTGGGTACGGGCTCCGTACACACGCTTTCCAGGCGTGCCCCTTAAACCGCTCGGGCACCTCTCCACAAATTTAGAACGCATAATATAATTTGTGCCATAAAATGAGTTTAAAATTCTTGGGGTTTGCAGACCTGCAGCCAAATTATTACCGCCACTACTCCTGCGACCTTATGAATCCAATGGCTCTGCCGTTTTGTTTTTATAGTGTGGATCAGAAGCCCACAGTTTAAGTGTCATATAGTGTTTTACTCACTGCAGGATCTGTATGCATTCAATCCTGGAGGTAGTTTCAGATTGGATTCTTACCAGATAAATTCCACTTTCAACCCCCCCCAGGGGAATATTGACATTACTTTCACCTGATCCTGCAATGTTTTTTTTCAAAAACACTGATTTACCATTCAAGGAAAATACCTCAACAATCTTTTTCCCTGCTGATATATTATTAACAAATAGTATTTTCTTTTCTGGACTAAAATTTAAAACCGATTCTTTGTTGGAGAGTTTTAAACCTGTATTAGCAATCGTAACAACACCTCCGACAGTGTTGGAAACAGGGCTAAGCCCGCCCATTTCATTAGCAGCACGGACAGTGTACTTTGCATCCGTATTCTCTGCAGAAATATCACAACTATTGATAGTTAAACATTTGTAGTACTTATCGTCCTTGAAAACCACCCAGCAAAGAGCTCTATCATTATCATCCCAAACAAGTAATTTGCCTTCAATGGAAACAACAGGGGCGTTCATCTGTTGTGTCAAATAATCCGGTTTCCAGTTGTCACTGCCACTTAAAACGTTTTCAACATTATACTGGGCGACCTGCTCAGGAGTCAATACTGGTTTGAAAGTAACCGTGGTAGCCTCTTTGGTATAGCTGCTGCGACGTGCGCTAAGATCAACCGATGAACCAGAAGCGGTTTTGCTGTTGTATTCAGCAAATAATGAGGGTACGACATTCATCGGGTCTCCCCAGGCGGAAGATGTTGGTAGCTTTTTCATTACAGTGTTGATATAGACACATCTGGGCTGGTTTTTCCAGGCACGTCCAAGCAGGTGATTACTTCCAACACCATCTATGGTGCAATTCATAAAGACATAGCCCCATGAACTTGTTGTGGCAGGAGCTGCTATACAAGACTTATCCCTTTCAAGGTAAAGAAGACAGCGATTAAAAAAGACATCACCCTGCCCACAAATAAAATCGACAGTACCATGAATTTCACCATCTTCCCAGTAAGTTCTTGTGCCACATGTATAATAGGTGTCCTGAGTGCTTAACAATTTAACGTTTTTGTAGATTATTTTATTCCCCAGCTCTTTTACTGCAACATGCCTGCCTGTTTTTGTTAAGTCAGCGCCATTACGATAATTTGCCTTGTTAAGAATAGTAATGTCCTGCAGGTACAGATTATTTGCTTGGTTAAAATACAAAGTTGATGTAATGCTTATTCCTTCATTTATCGACTGGTTAAAAATTATGGTGCTGTCTTTATTTTCACCGATAAATGAAACATTGGATGTAGTAAAAGTAGTCACACCATTGGCATCACCTGTAAGTTTACCAATATTATATTCTCCTTTGGGAAAAAAGAGATAAAAACGGTTATCCGTAGATGCCGCCTTTGCTGCAACGGTCATGGCAGCTTTAAAATCTCCATCTACACCTACCACAAAATCGAATGTCTTTCTGCTTACAGCAGCATCAACATTTGATAAGGACATTTTTTCGACCGAAAAAAATCCAAACATAATCATCAGAATTAATGAATAACTATTTTTAATCATCAAGCCAATTCCTCAAAGACATTAAATTTCTATAGTATAGTTATTACATAATATAACACAAAAAACCGAGAGTTCTTTGGTAATGGATAACATAATAGCTTCAAGGAAGGCGGGTTCTCAGCTCAGAAAAGGCTGTGAGCCTATTACCTGCCCTCTCTTTGAGCTATTGAAAAGTCTTGGTTCTGCAGGGACAGGATCAAAATAAAAAAGCCCCGATAAGGGGCTTTTTTATTTCGGAGAGGCAGGGATTCGAACCCTGGGTGCCAGAAAACCAGCACAACGGTTTTCGAGACCGTCTCCTTCAACCACTCGGACACCTCTCCCAAATTATTGTTTTTACTGAATTTAAATATTTTCCTGGATTACCCCTTCAGGCCATCACCGAATGTGCAAATAAAGCAATATTACAAAGCAATTTATTAAAGAATTTAAATATAATTGCGGTGCTCATTGTCCCGCCAGCCAAAAGCCAAATCTGCCTTTTCACTCCTGCGAAATGGAGTTTTCCAGGCTTGCTTCTGCAAGATAGGTTAAATTCCTGCTCCGGTAGAGGCTCTATCAACAGACGTTTAAACATTCCACTACCCAAACAGACGATATTGAACAATATTTAAATACCGGCACAAAATACCTGAATCAAGCATTCCGCGTTTGTCCAAGATAGACCAACATTAGAAAAGAAACGATATTTCGATAGTTTATAAATGAATTTTGTGGGTTGGTTTGTGCATTCCTGAAAGTATATTATTTAACAGGAACATCTAACATGTTTACTTTACCTGAATATTTTAGCCCTGCAAATCTATTGCGGTGAACCGGCATAAAAAGGACAAACATGACTCCAATCATTGAAAAAAAAGAACTGGCTAAAAGTTAAAAAACAGTTTTGCAACGATGAAGGCAAGGACGTTGGGGACATTTCGCTAAAACTTTGCGTTTTTTTGGAAAAAATTGTAACCTAATTCATAAAAAAGCCAAGTGATCACAACATGGATAATACCGAAAAAACAAAAGATGAGCTGGTTGTCGAACTCGAAGAACTCCGTAATGAGGTTTCACGTCTAAAAAGTTCCGAAGCATTACTGAGAAAAACAGAAGCATCTCTTAAAGATGAAGCTATTCAGAGGCGAATGCTGGTCGAGCAGTCTACAGATGGCATTGTAGTTTTAACAGTAGATGGAAAAGTTTACGAGGCTAATCAGAAGTATGCTGACATGCTTGGTTATACTCTGGAAGAAGTACATCAACTCTATTTATGGGATTGGGACAAAAACTTTTCTCCTGACGCTTTGAAAGGAATGGCAAAGGATGTAGATGAAACCGGAGATCACTTCTTATCCAAACATACAAGAAAGGACGGAACCGTTTTTGATGTTGAAATAAGCACCAATGGTACCATTTGTGGCGATCGCAAACTGATATTTTGCGTATGTAGAGATATTTCGGAAAGAATGAGATATGAACAACAGTTACGGGAGAGTAAAGAGCAGTTGAGTGCTTTTATCGATAACTTCAGGGGAATTGCGTATCAGGTTCATATTAATAACATTCCATCATTTAAACCATTTTTGTTTCGTGGTGCAGCTAAACAGATTACCGGATATTCAAACGATGAATTCTTCAATGAAACCACCTGGGATGAATTAATCCACCCTGATGATATTAAAAAAATCTACTCACTAAGAAACAATTTTTTACACGACAGATATTACATTGCAGAAATTGAATATCGCATTATCAATAAGGATAAATCTGTCCGTTGGGTCCGTGATGTAGCACAAATAATAGAAATTCAAAATGAGAATGTTATCCATGGTGCTATCTTCGATATTACGGAACGGAAATTGGCCCAGGAAGCCAACGAAAAACTTGAAGAACACATCCGGCATTCTCAGAAGCTTGAAGCTATCGGTAATCTGGCAGGAGGTGTGGCACATGATTTTAACAACATTTTGAGCATAATTATGGGCTACAATGATATTGCCCTTAAAGAGCTTCCGAAAGATTCTAAAACAGTTGATAAGCTCAAACAGATAAGTGCAGCCTGCATCAGGGCCAGAGACATAATAAGACAGTTGCTGACTTTTAGCAAAAAGGTTGGACCAAAAAGACAACCTGTTAACATCAGGTATATTATTGAGGAGACTATCTCTTTTTTAAAATCAACTCTTCCTCCAAACATCCAAATTGTTTTTATATATACAGAAGATAATCTTATGGTGTTTGCCGATTCTACACAAATGCATCAGGTTATAATGAACTTATGTGTTAATGCCTCTCAGGCTATGGAACAAACAGGTGGAGTGATAAAACTGAGTTCTGAAAAAGTTTCATTAGGAATAGATTCTTCTGCTGCATTCAGCAATATTTCGCAAGGAACTTACATTAAAGTAGATGTTTGTGATTCTGGCCTAGGTATTCCTGAGGATATAATTGAAAGAATATTTGAGCCCTATTTTACTACGAGGGGAACCGGAAAAGGATCTGGAATGGGTCTCGCTGTCGTGCATGGAATTATCGAAAGTCATGGAGGTGCGATCACTGTAACAAGCAAACCAGGGAAAGGGAGTTGTTTCACATTTGTTATTCCGGTGTTTGAGAATTCAGTGCCCCATTTGCAATCACCTTGTAAAAGCACACCTTGTGGAGTTGAGAATGTTCTGTTTATCGATGATGAAGAAGATATTGTAAAAATCGCTCAAATCATACTCGAAAAACAGGGCTTCCGGGTAGTTGGCACAACCGACCCTCAGGCTGCTTTTGAGATTTTTAAAAGCAAACCAAAAGACTTTGACATCGTCATCACCGACATGTCAATGCCAACTATGACTGGAGATATTCTGTTTATGAACATAAAAAAAATCAGACCAGAAATTCCGGTGATCCTTTGCACTGGCCATAGCTCTCAAATCGATGAACAGAAAGCCGCTGATATTGGAATATCGGCATACATCCTCAAGCCATTATGCAGAAATGAATTTATTAAAACGATACGGGATGTACTTGATAATAATCAGATATTAACCAGACAGGAACATTTTTCTGCCTCATTACTGGCCAGATAAACTGACAACAGCTCTTTTGATTCATTTTAGTACCTTTTGTTTTTTACTCTCATTGGTTTATATTTGTTTCTTTAAATTGTTCCTATCAACTTTCGTTATAAACCAGTCAGGACAGCGGACAACAAATACTTTTATGTTCTCTTTTTATCGAGCAGTTCTGCTACCAAGTCCAGAAACTTCCGGTCATCTGCTTTGGAAACGATATCATCGGCACCAGCACTAAGTGCAGCCCGCTTGTATATGTCGATTTCATGACCCGTTACAACCAGTATGCGGACCCTTCCTTTTTTCTTATCGATTCTTCTTATAAGCTCAATTCCATCTATTCCTGGCAATGAAATGTCAACTAACATTAAATCCGGGCAGAAAGCATGAATTTGATTTAGGGCTTGCTCTGCGGATTCACACTCCCCATTTTCCTTTATTGATGGGAAATTTTTTCTAAGTAATCTTTTGAGGATTATCCTCATCGATTCATCATCTTCAACTATAAAAGCCCTCATCTTTTTTTTTATTCCTCTTCAGTAATTTTCATCAGGCAGTCGAATGATACATATAGTTCCCTGACTTTCTTTGCTTTTTATTTCAAGCTCTCCACTAAAAAGGCTCAAACGCTCCCGGATACTAAAAAGACTCAGCCGTGTATCATCAGAAGATCTCCTGAAAGCTTCATCAGGATTGAAACCCCGCCCTTTATCGGAAACAGTAATCTCTATTTGTCCATTTTCATTTGCCGCATCGAGCTGGGCATCTTTTACCCCAGAGTGTCTTATCACATTGTTGAGAAGTTCACGTACCATTTGGGTTAGCATAAGTTGTTTTTCGTTTCTTACAGAACTAATCTTACCCCGAATATTTAGTATAATGTCCAGACCGTAAGCCTTCTTAATGTGTTTTACCAGCCATTTTAAAGAAGCATCCAATCCCTGGGACTGAAGGATTGGAGGGTTGAGTTCGATAGAGAGAGACCTTGTGGTACCTATGGCTTCTTCCAATAATTCAATAGTATCTGCAATGTCGTCGGGTTGGTGTTTTTCAGATATCTGTTTTTCATGATCACGGAAATGTTGTCCCAGCAGTAGTCTTGCACCCAAAAGTTTCTGTTGCAGATTTTCGTGCAATACATATGAGATTCTTTTCCTTTCTCTCTGTTCGGCAAGAGATAAAGCTAAAGAGAGAGAGCGCACCTGAGTCGTACGTTGTATTACCATATTTTCCAGATTATCATTTAAAATCTTCAATTTTTTTTCGTTTTCTTCCAGATCATGATGAGTTTTTTTGCTTAGGTCAATATTGGTTGCAGTTCCGTACCACTTGACTATTTTATCATTCTCATCACGAACCGGAACTGCACGTGAAAGATACCAATGATACGATCCGTCAGCATGCCTGACCCGATGTTCGATTTCGTAGGTTTCACCGCTTTTTACAGAATTAGCCCAAATGTCTTCTGTAGCTTTTAAATCATCCTGATAAACAACTAAACCCCATTGCCACTTTACATCAGACCCCGGTGCTTTTTTCCAAAAATCCTTATATCTATCATTATAATAATCCACACGACCATCAGGCTCTGCAGTCCATACCAACTGCGGCATGGAATTTGCTAGTTCACGAAACCGCTTTTCGCTTTCCCGCAACTGGTTCTCAGCTTTTTTCAGCTCAGTGATATCACGTGTAATAGCAAGAACCGAGACTATTTTTTTTCCTCTATCATATTCAGGAACAAACAAAGAAGAAAAATAGAGATATCCAAGATTCGGACTTTCATAATCATAGTTAAATATCTTCATCTGCCCTGTTTGAAAAATCTCTTCAAGTTGTTGTTTCCAGTAATCTCCTTTTTCCTTCAATATTCCCAGATCATCATTGGTTTTTCCGATCATCTTTTCAAAAGGAATACCGTAAACCTTTGTTCCGTATTCATTTATATAAGCATAACGAAACTGGTGGTCAAAACGGGCGATTATCTCAGGGGCATGTGCCGCAAGAGTGCTGTACTCCCGTTCACGTTTACGCAATTGTTTTTCTAAAGAGTCCCACTCAGTCACATCCCATGCAAGTAGCAAAGCAGACTTCTCCTTTCCTAATAAGATTAAAGGAATAACTTTACCATCCCACACGGCATCTAATTTTCCCAACAATGGCTTATGGAATCGCTTAATTTTCCATGGTACTCCCGTATTAATCACATTCAGAATCATTCGTTCTTCTTCTTTTTCAGCAGAGTCAGCAAAAACATCACGGTATGACTTTCCTAACATCGGGACCTCTGGCCTGATAGACTGATACATGGGATTCGCATAGGTGAATTTCAGATCAGGCCCAGTAAAAACCGCAATTGCGATATTGACATTTTTAAGAATGGCATCCAGAAATTCTCTATTTTTTTGCTCATTAATCTGTGTTTGCTGAAGTTTTTCAATCGTAGAAATCCTTTGTAAAATCAACCGTACTGCAAACCAGATAATCCCATATATACCAACACGGTTTATTAAGCTAACAATCGCGTTTCCAGGAGGAGAGATAAATATGCCGATTATCATCGATATGGGGGTTATTACCAATGTTATATAGATTAGGTTTTTATTACTTGTTATAGAGGAGATCAAGACTGGAAGAAAATATAAGACTATTACACCATGACCTAGTGGCATTACTGAATCCAGAATTGTTATCAAGATAATTGAAAGAATGACCCAAATAATAAGTACCCATATCCTTATGGACATCATCTATCTCTGTAATTCAGATCTATTCTGATGTAAAGCGGAACAGAGGCCTGCCCACCAACCATAAGCGATCCTCCAGCCATCAGTCACTCTTTATCCCCCAACCCGAGTAATTTTTCCATTTAGTAACTTATTCACACTTATCTTGCTTCAAACAGGTTTCCTTTTTGCATGAAAACAGATAAAGCACCATATTAGAACGTCTGCTAAATTCTTATAGGCATTTTGAATGCCAAAAAGCTTTATCCGTTTTGATTCAGGAAATCAAAAACAGATCTGAAAGAAAAATCACAATTTTAGTTTCGAGAAGCTTCCTTTAGCTGTAGTGCAGTTAAGTTCACCCAAATGCTTTAAGAGACAACCCAATAGAACCTTTAAAACAGTTGCTCTTTATTGGCAGAAAAAATATCTTATAGACTTCTATGACCCTGCATTTCTGAAGTTTTCCAAGGATATGATGTTTTCGATACCTGAAGTAAAAAAACAGTTTCCCTTCTCACTGGGAACCACCTCATATATCATTCCAGCAGATATCATGCCCAATGTCAGAGCACTGGCTCCCTGTATTGATGACATAGAGCTGGTCTTATTTCAATCACCTGATTATTCCAATATCCCCTCCCAAGAGGATATTAAAACACTAAATGAACTGGCCGCAACCCATCAGATAACCTATACAGTTCATCTGCCTATAGACAGAAAAGCCGCTGCTTCAGACGCACTCGAAACAGAGCTTTTCTGTGATGGAATAAAAAAAATCGTCAACCGGTGCACTGCACTGAACCCTGCTGCCTGGATACTTCATCTGGAAGGAATTTCTGGCGATGCCCCGCCAAAAGAAGTCTCCGAATGGAAAAAAAGATGCATTGAAACAATGGAAAACATTAAGAACATTTTCCCCAGCCCAGAACTCATTGTCATCGAAAACCTGGCTTACCCCTGGGACTGGCATCACGATATTGCCGTCCGATATAACACCTCTTTGTGCTGTGATGTAGGGCATCTGTGGTTAAATTTCCAGAACCAGTGGCAGGATCATCTCAAAGAAATGCTCCCCCGCACAAGAGTCATTCATCTTCATGGAACATCTGATGGCAAGGATCATATATCTCTCTCAGTTGGAAATCCCCAACTTATAAAAAGGTTTTTTGATATTATTCGCAAATATTCCTACTCAGGAATTATCACCCTGGAAGTATTCAATGAAAATGATTTCACAAATTCAGTTGAGGTAATCCAACGTTTATGGGAAAAGTAATATTAGTAAGTGGCGGAGCACGAAGCGGAAAAAGTGCTTTTGCCTTGAAGCTGGCTTCTGAGAGCTCTTATGCAGAGAAACTGTTTATCGCTACTGCGGTGGTTTTTGATAACGAGATGAGCGAAAGAGTGCAGAAGCATAAGCAGGAAAGAGGCAGCGAATGGAAAACCATCGAATCCCCTTACGAACTTCCTAAAACAGTAGAAAACCTTCCCTCGAAAACAGTAGCAGTAGTGGATTGTCTTTCGGTGTGGTTGGGAAATGTATGGTATAAGTACGGTGATGATGAGGATACGCTTTCTTTACATATCGATTATTTACACAAATCAATACAGAACTGGAAAACTGAAAACAGCGGAGAAATTATTCTGGTTACCAATGAGGTTGGCTGTGGAATCATTCCTCCTGATGCAGCAACCAGAAGATACCGGGACTGGGCCGGCAGGCTGAATCAACACATCGGTAAGATCGCATCTGAAGTATTTCTGTGTGTATGCGGCATACCCATGAAAATCAAAGATTGCTTGCAATAAAGGTGTCTTCAGCCATTTTCTTCTGTTAAATTAACCTGAACGCTACTGGAATCCCCCTATGTTTCTAAGCCCGCTTGTCACTGCATTAAGAACTCTAACGATTATTCCTCTGCCTGGCAAAGATACAAAACGTTTTCATCTGGCTTTGCTTTTTTTCCCTCTGGTGGGTGGATTTCTTGGTTTAATCCACCTTTTAACCTTCAGGCTTTTGTCTCTATCCATTGATTTGATCCCACTTTCCGGAGTTATTCTTTGCATAACAAACTACCTGCTCAGCGGCGCATTGCACCTTGATGGCTTTGCCGATACTGCTGATGCTTTTGGTACGGTTCGCAACCGCGAAAGGACACTACAGATACTTAAAGATTCCCATCTGGGCACTTATGGAGTTGCATCAGTGGTTTTTCTGATTCTCTGGAGAGTAATACTTTACCAGTCTTTGGCAGAAGAAAGCAAACTATTATGGATAGTCCCCTGCCTGGCCTTTTCCAGAACAATTCAGGGGCTTCTGCTTTGCTCTCTTCCCTATGCCCGGGATAAATCCGGAAAGGCATTTGTCTTCTGTGGAAAGCCTTTTTATGCGTTTTTTCTCTTTTTAGAGATGGCAGTGATTGCAATCCTCATCTACCTTTATGTTGACTCAAAATCGTTTCTACCTATAATAGCCGGTCTTTTATTCATCATTCCTGCAATCAGTCTGTATCTTTACCGGGTAAAAGGGATCACCGGTGATGGAGTCGGGGCCTCCAGTGAGCTTTTTGAACTGGGATTTTTAACCGCTACAATGGTAGTACTATAAACAGCTATAGTTGCTGTTGCACATAATTTGCTTTTCACTTGCATTGAAAGAGATTTATAATCTATTTTTAGAAACTATATTTAACATTCAGAAAACGGAAAGAAGGTGAATTTTAATGAATGGAATCGTTTTAAGGGAAGACGAAGCATTTGAGAAAGCTCTTCGGCGCTTCACTAAAACTTGCGAAAGAGCCGGCATTCTATCCGATGTGAAAAAATACCGCCACTACGAGAAACCCAGCGAAGAGAAGAAAAGAAGATTGAACTCTTCCAAACGCAAAAGGATTCGTGAAGAAAAACGAATGACCTTCAGAAGTGAACGTTGATCTGTTCTAATTTTTGATTATAGAGTGAGACTACCGGGCCCTTTGGCACCGTAGTCTTTTTTTTTATCTTGCCAAATCCTGCTGCTTAATCATTTTTTTGACGGCACTGAAACCGATAATTCCACAGGATATAGCCACATTGAGAGAGTTTTTAAAGCCCCACTGCGGTATCTCTATCAGATGATCACACATATCTACTACTTGCCTGCTCACCCCCAGTGCTTCATTACCAAATACCACACCCAGCTTAGCGGGATATATTACATCATAGAAAGATTGTGAATGTGATGTAGTCTCTGCAGCCCAGACCTGTATTTCCTGATCCTGCAGATACTTTACAGCATCCACAGTCTTATCGAAATGTTTCCATGGGACATAATCGATGGTGCCCATAGAGGTCTTCTGCAGTTTTATATGCGGCGGATAAGCAGTGTATCCACATAAGAACAATCCGCTTACCCTCAAAGCATCGCAGGTTCTGAATATTGCACCCACATTGAAAGCACTGCGCAGATTATCCAGAATGATGTACAGGGGATTCTTGATTAGTTTTTTATACTCCTGCAAACTGATATCTGCATCAAGACTTCTGACCTGCAGCATCGTAGTCTCGATATCCCCCAGTTTATCTTTAGTCATTGCCATACAAAGCCGTAACACTACTTTTTTTATTTGACATAATCAGAAGAACCGCTCCGGCAATAAACAAAACCGAAATAGAGGACATTCCGATTCTGGAAGCCAGTATAGATTCCAGACCTGCCTTACGGGTCAGATAAGCCACACTTCCCACAACTGCAGGACCCAGAATTACCGCAAAGCGACCTACCACATTATAGTATCCAAAGTATTCGGCAGCCTCATGCTGAGGGATGAGCTTTCCGAAGTACGATCTGCTCAGAGCCTGGATTCCACCCTGGGCAATACCAGTCACCCCTGCCAGAATGATATAATCCAGCTTGGTTTTTAACATCAGAGCACCAAATCCGCAAACAAGAATGTAGATTAATATACCTATGAGAATCATAGTGTGGGCCCCGAATCTGCGGGCGAGCACTCCAAAAAACAATGCTGACGGAAACGCTACAAACTGCACCACAATCAGTGCAACCATCAGTGATGTCGGGGTCAGGCCTATTGACATTCCGAAATCGACCGACATAAGTACAAATGTATGCACACCATCGATGTAAAGCCAATATGCCAGGAAAAAAAACAGTATCGTCCGGGTGTTAAGAATTTTAAGAGTCGTCTTACGCAACCTGGATAAGCTGTCTTTAAAAATTACCATCACCCCGGAATACTTTTTGTAAACAGGTTCACGAACATAAATAAACATGGGAATTGAAAACATAAGCCACCATACTGATGCAGTCATGAAAGAAGTTCGGATCGCAGTTGATGCGCTGTCAAGACTGAACATGGCTGGTTTCTGTACCATAAAAACATTAAACACAAAAAGAATACCACATCCCAGATACCCCAGAGAATACCCCATAGAGGACACCATATCCATTTTTTCTTTCTCAGCTATATCCACTATAAGAGCATTGTAGAACAATTCTGCACAGTTGTACCCTACACAAGCCAGAGCGAAAACAACCAATGCACTGAACCATTCTCCCTGATTGATAAAGAAAAGCAAACCGGTAGAAATGGTCCCCAGAAGCACGAAAAAACCTAGCAGTTTCTTTTTGGCTACTCCCGAATCAGCCAAAGCCCCTAGAATTGGTGAGAGCAGTGCTACCATCAACCCTGCAGCAGCATTACCAAACCCAAGCCGCGCAGTACTCAAAGTAGCCTCAACTCCACTACACCAGAAACTTTTAAAGAACACCGGAAAAAAACCCGCCATCACCGTCAGAGCAAATGCGGAGTTAGCCCAGTCATAGAAACACCAGGATACCATCGCTTTTTTGTTGTAAGCCATATTATTCAGGTTTTCTTTTCTTTCTTTTCTGCCGCAGGAAAGAGGACATTGTTAAGAATAAGCCGGTATCCGGGAGAGTTCTTGTGGAGCTCGAGCATGGTGGGCTCATCCCCAACTGCATGAGTATAGTCTTCCGGATCATGTCCACCCAGATATGCGAACTGCCCCTTTCCGAAAATGCCATGAATGTAGTTAACCATATTGGTTCCTGGAACTTCAGCCAATACTATTACGCTTTTTTTTATCACATTTCGATTAAAAGAGGTAAGAAGTCCATGATAACCTTTAATGGTCTTACTATGATTCTGCACCAGCATTGTAGGAACCGGGTCGAGTTTTGCGCTAAAATCAAAAATTACAAAATCTCTGGCATCCAGGCGAAGAGGCGTATTCACCAGATTGACATCTATGTTACCGAAACAGGACTCGAAAGGATCGGTGACTACCTGAAAATTTTCAAATGCCATACAGTTACCAAAATCGAGCTTTTCTTTGTACTGAGGATCTATGCCATCACCATCATACTCTTTTGCAACGATATCGGTGCCCAGTGCAGCAAGAGTGATTTCCAGAGTGTTTGTGGCACTGCACATTGCAAAGAGAAACCCGCCCTTCTCCACAAATTGGCGTATTGCCAGAGCAACGGCCTTTTTGCAGTCAGTTACTTTAGAAAAACCCAGTGAACGGGCTAACTGTTCAAGCTCCATCTTCTGACGCTGATACCACTGACTTTGAGAGAAGCTTTTGTAGAATTTGCTGTATTGACCAGTAAAATCCTCATGGTGCAGATGCAGCCAGTCGTATTTAGAAAGTTTACCGCCCACCACGTCCTTATCGTAGATCTTGTCGTAGGGTATGTCTGCATAAGTTAATGCCATGGTCACAGCATCATCCCAGGGAAGTTTGCCTGGAGGAGTGTAGACAGCAATTTTGGGAGCCTTTTCAAGAAAGACTTTCTCCATATTGTTGTCTTTAATGGTGGATTGAACAGAAACCCAGTCATCTGCACTGATTTTTACAATTTTTACACCTGCGACTCTGGATTTCAATTCAAAATCCGGAGAATCATCTAAAGCAAATGAGCCACCCCGGTAATTAAGCAGCCAGGAAACCCGCATACCCGCCTCAAGCATTTTGTAAACAACACCATAGGCTTTGAGATGATCTGTCTGAGTGTTGTCCATGGGAATAAGCAGCATAGCTGAAACTGATTTTATCCCCATAAGGCAGAAAATGACCAGTAAGACACTGGTCCGGAAGAATCTGCATGCCAATACCGGCCTCATACTACCTCAACTGAACTTTACTGTTTTCAGATGCAGTTCCTTTAATTGCCTTTCAGTAACAGGACAGGGAGCTTTCATCATCAGATCCTGTGCTTTCTGATTCATGGGGAAAGTGATCACCTCCCTGATATTTGGCTCATCAGCAAGCAGCATGATCATACGATCCACTCCGGGAGCAATTCCTCCATGAGGTGGAGCACCATATTTAAAGGCATTTATCATGCCCGCAAACTTACTGTCAACTTCCTCTTTAGAGTAGCCAGCCAGTTCAAATGCCTTATACATTATTTTGGGGCGATGGTTTCTGATAGCACCGCTGGAGAGTTCGATTCCATTACAGACAATATCGTATTGATATGCCAGAATCTGTAGCGGATCCTTATTCAAAAGAGCATCCATTTCCCCCTGAGGCATGGAAAAAGGGTTGTGAGAAAATTCTATTTTCCTGGTTTCTTCATTAAGCTCATACATTGGGAAATCGGTAATCCAGCAGAACCGGTAAGTGTTTTTACTTATAAGATTAAGTTCTTCTCCCAGATGTGTACGGATCTCACCGGCAATCCTGTTTGCCCGCTTCTCATCATTACAGATAAAGAAAGCAACATCCCCGGAAGCGGTTTTCAGCTCTGCGGCAAGAGCATCTAATCTCTGTTTATCCAGAAACTTGGCTATAGGTCCTTTCACCTCAGTATCGCTCCAGGTAAGATATGCCAGTCCCTGTGAACCAATTGATTGTGCAAATTGCACCATGCGGTCGAAAAATGCTCTGGGTTGAGAAGCACCATTTTTAACCACTATCGCCCTTACCACTCCGCCCTGAGCAACAGTAGATGCAAATACTTTAAAACCAGAACCATCAAAAAGTGAAGATACATCTTCGATCAAAAGCGGATTACGAAGATCTGGTTTATCGGTACCATAATGAAGCATCGCTTCACGATAAGGAATTCTGGTGAAAGGGGGTTTGTCGGCTTCCCAGGTACTAAAACTGCTAAAAACACTATTAAGTACCTCTTCAACGACCTTGAAAACATCCTCCTGAGTAACAAAGGACATCTCTATATCCAACTGATAAAATTCCCCCGGACTTCGATCTGCCCTGGCATCTTCATCGCGAAAGCAGGGAGCAATCTGGAAATAACGATCAAACCCGGCTACCATTAACAACTGTTTAAACTGCTGCGGAGCCTGGGGAAGGGCATAAAACTTACCAGGATGAAGTCTGGAGGGAACCAGAAAATCTCTTGCCCCCTCAGGAGACGAACTGGTTAGAATAGGTGTCTGAAACTCGTTAAACCCTAACCCGGTCATCACCTGACGCAAATGTGCAATAACTTTTGAACGCAAAATTATATTCTGATGAATTTTACTTCTCCTGAGGTCCAGATACCTATACTCCAGGCGCATCTCCTCAGGAATAGCATCCTCAGGAAAGACACTGAATGGAGTTGCATCACACTCTCCTAAAACCTCATAGTCATCCGCTACCAGTTCTATGGCTCCACTGGGCAGCTTGGGATTCACATTTTCAGCAGATCTCTGAGCAATCACCCCATCAAAACGAACCACAGTTTCTTTGGAAACATGAGCCAGTATTTTTTGAAACTGTTGCTCAGGGTAGATAACCACCTGAGTTATTCCATAGTTATCCCTCAAATCAATAAAGAGGACTCCCCCATGATCACGGCGATTGTGAACCCAGCCGCTTAAGCGTACTCTGCTTCCGATATGCTTTTCCCTCAGTTCGTTACAGGTGTGAGTCCTATATGAATGGATGCCTTGATTAGTTGTGTCTGAGGAGCTTGTGTTGTCCTCCAGCTCTTCTACAGATGCCATATTGAAATCCGCCACAGTAAAATCCTTTATTGGAAATATTTTAGAATTAAAAGGAGAAAATATATTCAGGTTAGCACCTCTACCAGTCGATTGCACTAATCACTCAATATAGCTTTTTTATAAAAACAGGCACAACCAATTGGTAAAAACTCTTTGTCTGCTGAATCGGGAAAGAGAGCCCTGAGATTTAATTGGTGATTTTGGGATAACCTGGCCCCACCTGCTGCACAACTATCGTGCTACATCAAAACACAGGCTGAATTCTATTGGTTTTTGAGTTGATGAACCAACCCATACATGTTATAATTCTGAGTATTCAAAATTAAAAAAGAACAGTACTCCTAAGAGCATATGCAAACTAATCGCAAGCAAAAAAGAAAAAAAAAACATAGCCTTAAACGACCCTCAAGTGATTTCTCACAGGTTCAAGACAGCTTGCTTTCTATAGACAACGTAAACAAACTCGCCAATGCTTTTTTCAATAATACCACCGAAGGGATTTTGATAACCGATAAAAACCAGACCATTCTCAAGATAAATCATGGCTTTTCAACCATTAGCGGCTATTCTGAGGAATCCGTTATTGGAAAAAAGCCTTCAATATTAAAATCCAACCGCCATGATGCATCATTTTATAAACAGATATTTGAGACAATCAACAAAAATGGCAAATGGAAAGGAGAGATCTGGAATCGCAGAAAAAATGGTGAAATCTACCTCCAACTGCTCTCAATAGTCCCCATCTATGATGAAACCGATGAAATAGGTCTCTATTTCGGTCTTTTCACCGATCTATCCCAATACATTAATAATACTGAGCAGATTCAAAACCACACCTACTACGACATGCTGACCAATCTTCCAAATCGTATTCTGCTTCATGACAGACTCAGCTTCATGATCAATCATGCCAAACGCAACAACCAGAATATGGCAATACTTCTTATGGATCTGAACCGGTTCAAACTAATCAACGATACCCTTGGGTTTTCTGCCGGCGACTCTCTTCTACAAACCATAGCAAACCGTCTGAAATCCTGTTTACGTGATGTAGATGGGGTATTCAGACTGGGTGATGATGAATTTGCCATCTTACTGGAGGAGATTTCGCAACCACAGGATGCTGCGCGGGTGGCAAAGAGGCTTCTGTCTGTCTCTTCTCAGCCTTTTCAATTCTATGACCATGAGCTATATGTAACTGTCAGTCTCGGAATAAGCATTTATCCCACTGATGGAGAAGAAGTTGAGGTGTTGCTGAAAAATGCAGAGGCTGCGATGAACAGGGCTAAAGAGCTGGGTATCAATAACTACCAGCATTATATGCCCACCATGAATGCAAGGGCTTTTGAACAGTTGACTTTGGAACACAACCTGAGAAAAGCACTTCAAAAAGACCAGTTTTTAGTTTATTACCAGCCACAGGTCGACATGAGGACCCAAAAAATTATCGGTGCAGAAGCCCTGGTTCGATGGCAACATCCGGAACTGGGAATGATCTCACCAGCCCAGTTTATCCCAATTGCCGAAGAAACCGGGCTTATACTTTCTTTGGGCGAATGGGTGCTTAGAACTGCCTGCCAGCAGGCAAAAAAATGGTACGATCAACTAGGAGCAACATTTAGTATATCTGTCAATCTTTCCTCAAAACAGTTCCAGCAACAAAATTTTGTTTCCACTGTGAATAGAGTGCTCAAGGACATCAAGCTTCCCCCAGAGCTTCTGGAGCTTGAAATAACCGAAAGTATGGGCATGAAAAATCCCGAACTCACTCTTAAAATACTCAACGAACTCAAATCAATGGGGATCAACATTGCCATTGATGATTTTGGGACTGGATATTCATCTTTAAGTTACCTCAAAAGATTCCCTATCGACACTCTGAAAATAGATCGCTCCTTTGTCTCTGATATCATGACTGATTCAAACGATGCTGCAATCGTAGTAGCAGTGATAGCACTGGCACACTCTCTTAAACTCAAAGTAATTGCAGAAGGAGTTGAAACAGCTCAACAGGCCGATTATCTTTTGAAGCATAGGTGTGAACAAATTCAGGGTTTTCTTTTCAGTCCTCCGGTACCTGCTCACGATTTTGAAAAAATTATCAGAAAGAACCTGCTGCCAAATCAGTGACCGCTTCATTGTCCTCAGCAGATCTTTTAACTAAAAGTCTTATTGCCTCATGTGCAGCCACCAATCCAAATACTGCCGGCATATAGGAGATACTGCCCAGTGATGGTCGTTCCCTCCCCCTCTGGAAACTTTCCTCACCGTCCATTTCAGAGACCATTGCTGTGTCTACGGGTTCAATTGAATACACACATCGTATACCGGTGTAAACATTCTGTCTGTGAAGTCTTTTACGGATAATTCTGGCCAGTGGACATATCCTTGATTCAGAAATATCTCCGGTACGCACCAGCAAAGGATCCATTCTGGCTGCAGCCCCCATAGAGCTGACTACCATTTTTTTATCGGTCACCGCCCGGACAAGAAAAGAAACCTTTGACGAAACACTGTCGATTGCATCTATTACTACATCCATTCCATCTATCAGCCCTGCGGCATTTGACTGGTCGATGAAAACCGGTTGTTTATCGATGATACAATCCGGGTTGATCTGTTTAAGCCGCATTGCAGCTACATCCACTTTTCTTTGTCCAAGTGAATCTTCCACAGCAAGCAATTGACGATTAAAGTTACTGTACTTTATATGGTCAAAATCGACTAACCGGACATAGCCCACTCCGCTGCGCACCAATGCTTCAGCGGCATACGCTCCCACACCCCCAAGCCCGGCTATGACAACCGATGAAGCAGCCAGTCTGTTTAATGGCTCTTTACCTAAAAGCAGTTCTGTACGGGTAAATCTTTTTTCCATTTTTTTTTTTATTTTCTTGTTTCGTAACTATTTAGCTACAACCAAATTACCAAATTAAAAGACCTAATCAGCTAATTGTGATCGGTAGTTGCCAAATCAGTGAGTCCTTTTTTTCCCATTTCCTGTTCTTATTTCGAATTTCGTTTTTCGGATTTCGTGCTTATTTGTCTAAAGTTGCTTTACCTCTTAAAAAGTTTCATGCCATTATTAAAGGTGATCTCTGAAACCATCTCATCGCTGCAGTCCAGAACCGACGAGATCTCTTTTACAATAGAAATAACATTAGCCGGTTCGTTATTTCCAGTATAGCCCCTTGGCAAAAGATCCGGACTATCTGTTTCGATTAAAAGACGCTCAGGATTTACATGTACCAAAGAAGCTCTTGCTTTGCGGTTGCCCTCAAAGGTCAGTGAGCCGGAAAATGAAATGAAAAGTCCAAATTTCTGAATCCGGCTGACTAACTGCGGTGCTCCGGAATAGGAATGAATTGCCCCACCTTGGCTTACTCCCTTTTCCTGCTGCAGAAGCTCTGTGAGATCTCCCCAAGCTCTGAGACAGTGGATAGAAACCGGACGATCGAGCCTTGCGGCTAAGCGCAACTGATCAGCAAATACGCTTAACTGCTCCTTTTCATTGCCTTTTCTTAGAGAATAATCAAGACCAATCTCCCCTACGCCAGCCTCTGGAAACGACTTGAGAACACACTCCAGCTTATCAAGCCATTTTTCTGAACGGGAGCCAACAAACCAGGGATGAATTCCAAAAGCCGGTATAACCGAGTCATACTTCTGTGAAATTTCTACCACCCTGTCCCAGTCCTGCTCTGAGGTGGCGCAGCAAAGCATTGCACAGACTCCTGCTTTAGAAGCCCGCTTCATAATCAAATGAAGCTTCTCTCTGAAGCGCTGGTCCTGAAGATGGCAATGGGAATCAAATAGTTTCATTTTGTGCTTTTAAGAAAACTGAGCAGACTGGATATTAACTCAGATTAAAATACATCAGGATTTCTTTTATCCTAAGGGGTGTGATTCCCGTAATATACTCAACTACATGCATTGGGAAGAATAGCACGCTTTCGAAGACGCAGGGCAAATCCAGGCGATGATATATCCAGGTCTTTAAAAGCCCCACTTTCCGCATTTTTAATGATAATCGCTCATTTTGATCAAATAACGCAGGTTCATCCTGAACGAATCAAAAAAAGATACCTAAAAAGGCAAATTATAGTCCCAGAAAAGAGCATTTGCTTTGCAATTAGGATTAAACACTTTACAAAACCGGTCAAATCTTTACAAATATTGATTTTTTCTTTATAAAAAATAGGAAAATTCATACCTGAAAAAGCATCATCCTATTCCGGTTATTGATTTATGTTAAAAAATCAGAGAAAAATCTTTGCAAATGGGCGAAAATTCTTTGCAAATGGATGAAAATTTATTGTCAAACAACAATTTTTCAATTAAAAACAAAGGACATCCGATAAAAAGCCCTGAAACGGCCTATAAAAAAATAGGTTACTGCTATATTAACAAGGAACGTTGTTTGTTGAAACAGGAATGTTCCTTGTTAAAACAGGATTTTTGTTTGTTGAAATAGAATCGTTGTCTGTTGAACAAACCTTCGTGCTTTATTAATAATAAATAGTGCTTGTTTAACAAACATCATTTTTAATTGAACATAGGAGAGCCTGTAATTAAAAACAGGGTATATCCCTTTAAAAGAATAAGATCGGGTGGTTGCAACACAGATTCTCGACTCGTCAGTAAGCAATAAACCATGGGGCTGCAGTTGTTTTTTTTAATAATTATAGCCAAATTTCTTTCTTATTCTTTAAAATTCTTATTCTGTTTTCTCCAACTCAACTAACTGTGCCCTTCTATCGTATTATAGATAGTAGGTCTCAGTGGTTCTTTTATGGTGGTAATATTGCATTTCATTAGCTATTTTCTGTTTTCTCTTCCAATTTATAATGAAATCTAAAGATTTAACTATGACAACTTACGAACAGTTCAAGTCTTATCTTCGTTCTCATAACTACAGTGCTGCGTTTGAGACAGCACAACGGGAAGCGCTAAAAAATCCTGCACAGAAAGTTTTCTGGATGAATCAGCAGGCCATAGCTCTGATTAATGCAGGAAATATTAAAGAAGCTACTGAGATTCTAAAAAAGGCTCTCAGTATTGATCCAGAAAGCCCCTGGACATTGTTTTTCTACTCAGAAGCAAAGCAGAAATCCGGAGATATAGCAGAGGCTTTAATTGGGTATGAGGAGTTAGTTGGCAACGAGAAACTTGCCAGACGTGCTCAAAGAGGGGCTCTGGAATGTCTTATTCATCTTAAAGAATGGAACAGGGCACTCGATTGCATTTCACAATGGAATCTCCCGCCCCAAGAGAGCTGCAGATTTCAAATTCAGGCGCTTACCGGGTTAAACCGTACAGATGAGGCATTTTCTTTATGCAACCTTTGGCTTCAGACTTCACCTGACAACAAAGCCGCACTCTGGCTCCTGGTAATGCTGGAGATTTCCCGCTACGGGCTTGATACCGTACGCCTGAAATATGAGCGGTTAGCCAAAATTCCATCCAAACCGCCAATTTATGGGGAAATCCATGCATACCTTTGCAAAAAATCGGGAAAAATTGATAAAGCAATAAGTCAGTATCAGAAATTGCAGACTAAAACTCAAGATCCCTCAATATTGCGTAAAAAAGCTTTTGCGCTGGCTAAATCCGGGCAGGAACTGCAGGCCATACCTTTACTTGAAGAACTTTTGCGTGTCTCACCTGCAGATACTTTTCTACACTCCAGCTACTCAGCAGCCTGTAACCGCAGCAGCAATCTGGAACGGGCCTGGAAATTTTACCATGAACTGTTAAGCCTTAATCCCGATGATATGCGGATATTCGGACGAATAAAAAAGATACAGAAGAAACTGGAAGAATCATCCGGTGAATCTGATAATTCTGATTCGGAAACCACCCTAT
Organism: Fibrobacterota bacterium; assembly: GCA_023412475.1. Classification (GTDB taxonomy): domain Bacteria; phylum Fibrobacterota; class Chitinivibrionia; order Chitinivibrionales; family Chitinispirillaceae; genus JAAYPC01. The sequence continues at coordinate 125,807 of JAEYNR010000017.1, forward strand.
GAATCAACCATCACTGCAAAAGTATACTATTGGAGACCTCATTGATGTACCGCCGGTACAAACCGTAATCCGTCTCGAACAAAGCATCAGTGAACCCGGCAATATTGTCAATTCTTTTGTGTTCACCGCAGATGTGGATACTCATTTTCAGGTTTTATCCCAGTCATTTCTTCAGCAGCACGGACAGGGCTATTTTCTTCAGGGAGATTTTGGCTCAGGGAAAAGTCACTTTCTTGCAGCTCTGGCCGCCTGGTTTTCAGAAGTTTCAGGAAGCGATCAGTTGACTTCCCAACATTCGGGACTGGAAAAAATCAGAGCATCATCAAAACATCTTCTTGCAGTGTCGATCTCTTTGGTTAATTATCGCAGCAATACCTCCCTGGAAAACATTATAACCGGGGCAATAGAAGAGAAACTAAATACATTAAACATCAAAAAAGCTATTTCGGTTCAAAGCAGGTTTCTTAACTATCTGGAAAACATTCTTACTGACCCTGTGCTGCATAAAGAATTCTGCTCCAGATTCGGAATTTCTTCACCATCAATCGAACAATGGATCGACAAGCATCGCCAGGAAGCACACACCAAAGGCCTCCTGTTCATCAAAAGCAAAGGGCTTGATGGTTCAGAACTCTATTCCAAAGAAAGATATCAGGTATTTCAAACCGCTATTGAAACTGTCATAGAAGCAGGATTTAATGGGATTGTTCTGCTGATTGATGAGCTGTCGGAATTTTTTCGCTCCAAACCAGACAGTACTTCTCTTAATGAAGATGCCCGTACACTGCAGCTTTTAGGAGAAATAAGTAAAAGCAGCCCCCTGTGGATTATTGCAGCTGTTCAGGAGAGCATAGAGCGCACCGGAGATGTTGCACAAGCTACATTCCGTAAAATCAAAGATCGCTTTCCTGTTAAGCTGCATCTTTCCACTCTACACATAAAAGATCTTATCTCCCGTCGTCTCATTAAAATGAGGCCGGATGCAGATGCTATTGTGTTTCGCATATACGAAGAATACTGCAGACATTTTCCTGGATTCAATATTACTCCAGCCCTTTTCAGAAGCATATATCCTGTACATCCTTTGACATTATCACTTCTTGAAGGATTAGGAGATCTTTTCTCTCAGCACCGTGGAATCGTAGATTTTGTCCATTCTCAAATAGCAGGTGATCCTGGTAGAAACATAGCCGGAAGTCTGGAGAGACCCTGTACAAATCTTGTTTCTCCAGATGCAATCTACAATCATTTTGCGCCCAGAATTGCCGAATTCTCATCTTTCTATATCTATCCCTCTCATATAATACCACACCTGGATGAAACGATTGAAGAATGTATTGATGATGAACAGGACATAATCCTTTGTCGAAGATTAGTCCGGATTCTTGTGCTTTACGCTATCCATCCTGCTGCAACTGCCCCTTCGGTAAGAGTGCTGGCAGAGCTGGTTTCCTGCATGCTTTCTTTTCAGGACCCCGATGCTAATAGCCAATATGTATCAGAAGTACTCCTGGATCCGATTGCAGAAAAAAGCAGATTTCTTAAAAAAAAGAATTCCCCGAACGGCAATCCACTGGATGCGATTTACATAGTAAGCTCCAGTGAAGATCAGGGTAAAATTTTACGCTCAAGAATTAACCGTGTCTTAAACGATATTGCCCCGGATGATTCAAGAATTTTTTCCCATCCTCTCTCCGAATTGCCCGAATCCTATTCATGGCCAGGACCTTCAATATGGAACAGACCGGTTGAACGTACCACCATTTGGCGGCAAAGTACTCGTAAAGTCGCAGTATTCTATCTACATACTGGTAATGAATTTTCAATCGAACAGCAGATCAGTGAACTGCTATATACTGCCAGAATCGATATGGCGCTGGTAATTTCTATACAAGATGTAAAATTGAATTGTAAAAACACTGCAGTATGGGTTATCCACCCGGAGAGCGCCGGGAGTTCATTGTTAAAGGAGTATTTTGCATGCAGGATGATAGCCGGTGAACTCAGGACCGCTAATCCATCCGATGCACCTCAGATCCCCCAGTTACAAGAGTTGTTAAAAAAGCTTGAACCTGCCGTTCAGCAACATTTACTGCAGCATATTTACATGGGTAAATTCTGCGACTCCTCTATTGAACTGGAGCCTTCTGTGCGAGAGATAAAACGATTTGACAGGATCATAGAAACTGCTGCAGAACAGATTCTGGAAGCCCGTTATCCCCGTTTCAAGGAGATTGCTTCAAGAAGCATTCCCCCATCTTTGCGCTACTATCAGCGACTATTCGATGAATTAATAATTCCAGGAACTATTTCACTGAAAGATGCACGCACCCAGGGTCTATCTGAAGCAATAGAGACTATGGCTGTTCCGTTAGGGCTTGTTGAAGTAAAATCCGGTAACTACCTGCTGGCTCCTAATCCTGTTTCCAGCCAGTTCCTTTCGTGGTTTTTTGGACTGCTGCCGGTCTCAGGTCAAATTCCTGTATCAAATCTTCTCATAAAACTGCAAACTGATGTGTATGGTACTCCGCATGATCTGGCATGTTTTCTCATTGCATCTCTTGCCTACTGCGGTCATATCTCATTAATAAACAAAGGCCGTACTGTACCTATTGACTTTATTAAACTGATGAGTATTGATCAGTTTGAATATATTGCTCCTGGAGAGCTTATCAATCAGGCTGACCGGGAAACTATTGTTAGTTCATGTTCATTTTTAGTCGGCTCTCTTTCAGGTGAATCTTTCGGACTTAGACAGCAGCGTGATATCTGGCAGGCGATTCTTAAATTTAAAACCAGTGGCACATCACTGATAAGCGAACTGGATCGTAAAATCAAATCACTCTCAGGATTTTCAGCTTTCAGTAGCTTTGATTTTGATAGTATTAACCGCAAATGTGTGTCTCTTTGCAAAGTTCTTGATGAGATAAAAACCTCTTACAGTGCCCGTGAAGGATTGGAGCGTTTTCTGATTTCATGGAGAAACTCCGGTTTGACATCAGAGGATATTACCAGTCTGCGGCAAATGGACCGCTTCCTTGGCCGCCATGCAGAAAGAATAGTTTTTATCAATCATTATCTTCATCATCATTCGGTAACAGAAGCATCATCTGCAGACATGGAAACCTCTCAAAGCAGGGACAATATATTAATGATGCTGCAGCAGCCGCATATTATGATTGTTCCTGACGAAGGAGATCAACTGCAGACAGTATTTGAGGCTTTTCGTCAATGCTATATGCAGAAATATTCAACAGATCATGCATCTTTTCAGAAATCGCGTAAAAAAGCTTCTGTATCCAGACATTCCTTAAAAGCTTTGCAGACAATCCGCCGTCTTGCAGCTATTATTGCTCTTGATCGTCCCAGAGGCAGCCGTCAGCTTCTGGATGAACTGGATAAACCAGCTCCTGCCGTTTGTACAAGAAATACGGCTGAAGAGTTGCTTCGTTCTCCTCTGTGTAGTTGTGGATATCAATGCGGCACTTCTCCGCAACAGAACAACACGCCTGATCCGGAATCCTTGATCCAGAGAATCCTGAGTGATTATGCAGAAATTCTTTGCACTTCTCAGGTGCTTGAGGCCGTTTCCGCCCGGGCATTCGCTCTGCGGGACATAGACAAGTGCTCTTCAGAACGACTTCAGAACCTGCATATTTTTCTAAAAGACAATGACTCTGCAAGCTCCCTTGCTTTATGCGATCTCCTCGATGACTCAACAGTTACAGAACTGAATAAAGCGCTCTCCGGATATACTGCAATAGAAAAAAGAAGTCTTGATGCCCTTGAAAACGAGCTTGCCGGCCGCCGTCTAACCCCTTCACGGATAAGGGAACTGTTTAATGAGTGGCTTGGAAATTCTTCAGGTGAAACGATCCTGTCAATAGAGCAGAACACAGGCTCATCAGAATACAGCAAGATGGAATCACTTCTCTGGCCCTGTCTTCACCAGAATATTTTTCAAAACTCCATTCATGAACCAAAGATTTTGAATCCTCAACTGCAGTCTTTATCATCATTGCTCGAGCAGCAGTATCCATCAAAAAAGCTTTCAACTATTTTTGACAGGACCCCAACAACTGATCTTTTCGACTTTATATGCAAAGAGCCTTTGCATCACTCTGCCATACAGGCTGCCTGGAACATCCTCTGTAATCGCTTACTGAGCAATGCAGAACCGGTGCCAGAACATCCTTATTCCAGTTTTATAGACAATTCAGAAGGTGTGCGTATTAAAAACCGCCTGCTTGCTTTAAAAGGGTTTTCCCGGAGTTACGCTTCCACTTTCCCTTCGAAACTGCGGGCACGTCTTACAGCAGCATTTCTTTATAATGACTCCTGGACAACCCCTCAGCTTAAAAGAACGATTCAGGAAAAAATGGAAAAGATCACGGCTGAGAGCAATGACTGGTTTCAAACACTGCCCCCGGTAAAAAAAATTAACTACTCCGATTGTTCTACAATCATACTTATCGATGGAGTCTCAATAGATGTCTGGTTGGAAGTCTTTGCAACTAATTCTGCACTTTTCAATAATGCAATCACATGCATTCACCGGCTCTCTGTACCAAGTCTGACTATTGATAGCATTAATGAACTTTTCAGCTTTCCGGCTAAAAGCGATCCTGCAGAAAAGCTTGCTGATCTTCAGGTTAACTATATTACCATATCGGGAAATGAAGACCGTTTGTGGAAAGATCTTATTCCCAGATCATCACCTGACAAACCACAGCTTGTCAGAATATCGGTTTTTGATGAGCAGGCACATACAGGCAGCATCCGCATCCACGAGATGCCTGCACTGCTTCAGAACTTGCTTGCCAGAAACATTCCACCGCTTCAAGATCTGTGCAAAGAAGAAAAAAGAACGCTTGTTATGACCTCTGATCATGGGTTCTCAGTTACACCCAAAGGGCTTTCACATGGTAAGGGGGGCCCTTACGAACAATCCATTTTCAGGGTTGATTGGCAGTTTGGGTAGATGTATACTTTTTTTGCTGTCCCAAAAGGAGAACAGCTTCAGGGAGAAAGGAAAAGACTAAAAATATGGGTGAAAGCGTAAAAAACGAACTGTTCAGATTACAGCCCCGATTTCTTTATCTGGAACTTTTTTTCTTATATGCAATTGCTTCTTTCTGTATCATATCGTGGTTTCCTCCAATCATTTCTCTTTTAGCCTACGAAGGAATATTGCGCTCAGCAATTAAGGCCTCCCTTTTTCTGAATTTCACTGCTTTTGTAATTTTCCTTCTTTATAGATTCATAAAGGGTGAAATGAATCGTGTCTCTGTTATAATTACAGATGATCAGATTATAAAAAAAGGCTTCTCCCGAACCACGTCGGTTCGTCTTTCAGATATTAATAATATTCAATATGTCAGAGTACCTGGGATTCGCGGTTTTCTTAAACTCAGCACATCAGATAACGTGCTGAAAGTTCCCTTGTTCCTTGAACACACAATAACATTAATTTCATCATTGCAAAGCAGACTCAGTGAGAATCCGAATGTTTTAGCAAGCATCAATGACACAAAGCTATTTGAAGATGTGAGAGTATTTCAGGATTCATACCAGCGTTCCCTGAGGGCTTTTTCTCCACTTATTCAGATATCCCTTTCCCTGTTTATTTTCAACACAATTGTTGCAGTTGAATTCTGGGAATTTGCTCTTATTCCGACCCTATTATTCGCAATGACCGGCCTCTTTCTTCCATCGTTTGGATACTATATAGCCGATGTCAAAATAAATCATTCTGTCAGAAACCTTTTCAGATCCGATACCGCGGAAATTCATAACAGTGGCATGGAATATCTCTACAGCGGATTTCTCATGTTCACCCTGTATCTTTTTATCGGTATTCTTTTTAAGGCTGTCTTTCTGTGAACCTATTAAATAAACCCCTTGTACTGAAGAACGAATCTGTTACACCTCCATTACTCTGCGCTCCGATGGCTGGAATTACTCACAGCGCTTTCAGACGGCTGTTATCAGATTTCGGTGGTTACGGTTGTCTTTACACTGAGATGCTCTCAGTAAAAGCTCTTCTGGTTGAAAATCTTAACCAGTCTCCCTTTACCAAAAAGAGGCTAGGTGAAGGTAATGTCATTTACCAGTTGAAATTATCGGGCAACGAACCCATAAAACAAATCATAGATCGGGTTGTCAGAATTGATCCGTTTGCAATAGATATAAACCTAGGATGTCCTGCACCTGAAGTTAAAAAAGACGGTTGCGGAAAATCACTTTTTGACAATCTTGAACTGCTGGGAACCACTCTTGATAAATTTAGAAAATTATGGAATGGCATATTGAGCATTAAATGCCGTCTGGGAAATAATGTGCCTGGCTGGGAAGATCGTTTCTCTGCACGGCTCAAATTGTTTGAAGAGTGTGGAATCGATGGTATTTGTGTTCATCCCAGATTTTCTGATGAAAAACTGAAAAGAGAAGCGCGATGGAATCTTTTCGCCTGGATCAGATCTCAAAGCAGAATACCTCTGATTGCTAACGGTGATATAGGTGATCACACAGCACTGGAACTTATTTCCTCTGACAGTTGTGATGCTCTGATGATTGGCCGCATGGCTGTAATAAAGCCATGGATTTTTCGGGAGTTAAGAGGTGAAACAGTGAACTTTAATTACGCAGAGGTCTGGAACCGTCATCTGGATTATATCTGTGAAGACTTCCCCGTAGAAAAAGCGATCGGCAGAATAAAAGAATTTACTTCTTATTATGCCCGCAATTTTTTCTTTGGTCATGAGCTTTTCAGACTAGTGCAATCGGCTCCTTCAATTAAACTGTTGAGAGAAAGGGGCAACTCCTTTTTGACTTCCGCTCCCCGGATCAGTGCTATAAGTCTTTGAGAAAGCCGGCAGTGCGGCAAAAGTTATAATCAGACCACCAGTTCTAGTGTAAACCCTTTATGTTTAGCCATGTCTATTAGAATCGGTTTGACTTTCTGCCGATTCTTAGTTTCATATATAATAATTTGAGGATTCTCGAGGTTTTCCGGGTTGTCACGTGCAACCACCCCGTAATAACCGATAAGCTGAGGCGTTGGTGCATTAATAATTTTAATTCTTGCACCTACCGGATACAGCGGAACAATCGTAGTAAGAGTCTTGACAATATCCGCATTGAGCAGATTACCACCCATTTCAATAATGTTTCTTAGCGATTCTTTTATTTCGCAAGGCTCGATCCCTTCTCGCGATCTGCCGGAAATATAGGAATCATAGCAATCGGCAACTGCCACAATTTCAGCAAACCGGTGTATCATGTTTTGTCTTGAAAAATCCTTTAATGGTGGGCGGTTATCCCCTTTTATTCCCTGAGGGTAACCTGTTCCATTCTGTCTTTCGTGATGCTGCAAAGCAACGGCTGCACTGGTTGAGGGAATCGCATGATTCTGAGAAAGCATAAGAAAGCCATAAACAGTGTGTTGTTGATATATCTTCAGCTCCTCTGAACTGTATTCAGTTATTTTTTTTTCAAGTAGCTCTTTTGGTAAAGCAATCAGACCCAGTTCGTAATTAAGCGCACCGATACCAAGCTGTTTCATCTCCTCATAAGACAATTTGTATTTCTTGCCGATGCAAAGAGAATTTATCGTAACGTTTAGAGCATGACCCATAAGACTGGGTTGGGTCTGTTGCATGGCTGAAAGATTAAGAACAATTGAGGATTGGCTCATGATCTCTTCCACAAACTTATCCAGAGCCTTAACCATCCCATTATTCATTATAAACTTGTTGAGGTACTGTTTATTTTCCTTTAATATTTCCTTAATCTTGTCTGTGCTTTTAATTCGAAAATGTTCAATGGCATTGGAGAGCTCTTTTGAGCTGGCATCAATGGATTGTCCCATCTCCCTCTGGGCAGTTTCAGATATGACACCTTCTGGAATTACACCCTCAGTGCCCTCAACATCGATTAAAACATTGCGAAAACCCAACTGTTTTAATTTTTCACGATACCGCGCCTTTATTCTATAACCTGCAGCCAAAAGAAGTTCTCCAGAAGGCAGCACTATAGATTCTCCAAGAACCATATCTTTCTGGATCTGATCTAATGAATATCTAACCACAATAACCTTCCACAATCATAAAAATACATCTTTTTGAAAATACCTATAGATTATACACACATTTAGATCAATATTCAAAGAGCATTTTGATCCTTCTTTGATAATTTTAACCGATTCAGAGCATAAGTCCAAATCCTCACATTATATTACAGGAAATAGACAGAATCGAAGGTAAATATGATAGAACAGATAAAAGAAATCTCTTCTCTGGATATACCTGAAATAGAAATGTATCGCACATTAAAGCAGCCCCAACAACACAGAGATGAAGGATTTTTTGTAGTCGAAGGTGACAAAGTAGTCAACAAATTTCTTCAAAGTGATTTGCGTGTAGTCTCCGTTTTATTGGTTTCTGACCTATTGGACTTTTATTACCCAATTATTGAAAAAAGACCTGAAAAGATAAATATCTATACCACATCTGCATCACTTTTAAAAGCTATCGTCGGTTTCAGATATCATCAGGGAATCATGGCCATTGGCATAATTCCACAGCCTCACTCTGTGGAGCAAATTCTGGCTGCTCCTACAGAACCTGCGATCTTTGTAGCACTGGATCGGCTTGAAAGTGCAGAAAACACAGGAATTATCGTTAGAAACTGTGCGGCAAACGGAGTACAAGCATTAATTGTAGGTGAAAGATCTACAGACCCATTTCTGCGAAGAGCGATCAGAAATTCTATGGGCACTCTTTTTAACCTTCCGGTAATCTACTCCGAAAAACTCACAACTACCCTGGTGCAGCTACAACAGTGCTCGCATCATTTTCAAATAATTGCTGCTCACCCCAGGGCTGAAAGTCAAAACATCTTCTCTGTGGATTTATGTAAAAACAGTTGTATAGTTTTGGGCAATGAGGGGGTCGGAATCAGTCCTGATGTCCTGAACCAATGTGACATTGAGGTGCGCATCCCTATAGCCTCCAATGTCGATTCTTTAAATGTTGCCTGCGCCAGTGCAGTGATTCTGTATGAAGCGACACGCCAACGATACAGGGCTGGATAAATTAAGTAAAAATCTGTATTTCTTCTACCCAGATTTGCTCTAAATTGCAGACGGAAATACCATAATGGTTCTTTTGTATGCAATGAAGGCCTTCCCAGGCCTCCAATGGTAAAATAGCGGATTGTATTTATAGGCAGAAAAACTGTAACCTCTAAAGCCTGATAATTGCTACTTGCTCTCCACCATCTTTTAGAGATTCCCGCAGTATTACCTAATTCGGCCGATTAATTGACGGCGAGATGCGCAGTCCCCTTGAGAAGAGCAGGCTTTCAAAAACGCTGGCATATCCACAAAGGGTGATATGTCCAGATCGCCTCAAAGAATCGTCCGATTCAGGTATAATAGTTTCAGAAACTGACAATGATTTCTGAGCCGATGCCATAAAGCAGATCAGCTCCGGTAAATTTTGAAGCTACAGGCACAACCACCTGTCCCCAGAGCCACCACTGTACATTTTCTTTTGGATAGATATAAAAAGTGGGAACTACCCAGAAAGCATTATCATCTTTGTTTTCCAGATCCATCCCATGAATCTCCAGTGGAAGTCCGACAGCAAAGATTTCTGTAAAAGCGAACCCCGGCTCTATATAGAAGAAAAACTCGTCACTGATTCCAAGTAATGGTGATGCAGCAAGATCAGTGTTTGCAGAATCCGGGTCAAACATGGTATATGCAGTCATTGCAGTTGTGAATCTGCCAAAACATAATAATGGCTCTACAAGAAGAGTAAATAGATTCTTACGCTCTTCTCCCGGGAAATTTATATAACCAAAATCGGCCTTCAGATTCAGAATCTCTCCGAATTTTCCCAGATACTCAATACCGGTAAAAATTTTGCTTCCAGCAGAGAAGCTCAACATAGAGTTGTTTTGAATACCGTAACTCAGGCTGAGCAAGTGCTTCTCTGCGAGAGTCAGATTAGTGACTCCCTGAACATCTGCAATCGTTTCACCAAGATCTGATATACCTGCAGTCACCTCCTGAGCAATATGATCATTTCCGAAACTGTATCTGACACCTCTGGTGAAACTTTCAGGAGTAATCATACTTAATCTTTTGTAATAATAGTAATTGAATTTACCATACTGATAAACCAGATCTCCAACAGAGAAAGTGCCAATCGGACTTAAAAAGGTTAAATCGAATCCGTCAAATTTAAATTCCAACCATCTGTCAGAAGGGTTTCCGATACCAGCAGGTACCCTCCCTGGTATACTAGCATTATTGGCTGAATTTGCTGTCGCATATACATGAGCACAAATTTTATCGTTGAATTTCAACGACATGCCTAAATCCAGCTCACTATTGACATAGTATCTGCCTTTAAGATCCGCCCATACATCCGCATCGAGATATCCGTTGAAATCAATCTGCGGGCTTGCTGCATTGAGAGCTGTAAAGAAAACTCCTAAAAGAAATGGTAATATCTTTCCTGTCATACACACCCTTTCCAGTGATATAGTACATTCTAGGTAATCAGGCACACAGCTGCGATCTCGGCCGCACCTTATTATGCAACTACTATGCCAGTACTGTTTTTAAGTATTTATCAGCTAAGAACAGGAAGGGTGAGCAAGTTAGCAAGACAAATTTGTATTTAAGATACGAATGTGTGTTTTCTAAACTTTATTCGCACCGGTTCATTGACTCGAGATACATAGTATTATTTTGTGGCAGATTGAAGATTCTATTCTCTTTACCTTTCGAAGCCTGAAATGTTTCTCAACATCAGCGTGGGGTTCCTTACCCCAGAAACAAGCTCCGAATGGTAATGAATTGGTCGCTGTATTGTAACATCCACGAAACAGGATCTCTGAGGATTGCGAATTCGAATTAACTGGCACTTGCTCTCAGTTTATCGACAAACATCTGGCGATAGAAAAACAGTTTGGGGTCGGTGACCCGGAATTTTCTTCTTCCAAAGGAGATATCACTTCCGGTTTCAGTATGTATACCGTATCCGATGTGAATATGAGGTCCGCTGGTTCTTCCAGTCATGCCAACAGTTCCAAGGACCTCTCCTTTTTTGACTCTGGCACCACTTTTAACATATCTCCTGTCCATATGGGCAAAGAAGATCACCATACCATCAGCGATTACTCCCACCGTTCTTCCAGCCACTGCATTAGTAAGCAACCAGGCCTCCCCATCGATAGGACTAATGACTTCCGAACCATACTGCGCGGCCACATCCAAGCCATAGTGGGGTTGGCCTCCACCAGTACCTCTCTCACACCAGTCACCAGTTATGTAGGATAATGAGTCACAAATCATGCTTTTAAAGAAGCTATAAACCGGCAGAAGCTGCTTCTCTTCAGGGTTGGTAATTCTCTGGGGCGGATAGAAATCCACTTCCAGACCGTTTGGAATGCGGTCCGGGATCTTGATCTTTGCTTCTCCTTCAAGACGGGTAAGATTATGTGTAGAAACTACTTCCAGAACGTATTGATTTATTTCCTCATAACTGGGTACAACAGCCCTAAAGTGACAGATAGCGAATTTGGCAAGTTTGTAGATCGATTCACCCTGGCTAAACATATGGGTATAGATTTCATCTCTGGCGATGGACAGTTGTTGGGGGGCAAGGGGCCGTGGTGCAACTGACTCATCCACCTGTGAGTTCAATCCATAGATTACCACCAAAGCTGCAGCCGCGCATAGTTTTGGGACAGCTTTAAGGATAACTGCTTTTTTATTTCTTACTGAAGGAACAGGAGTATTTAATACATATTGCACTCTCTTAGCCAACTCATCAAAGGCTTTTGTAACTGCAGCATTTTTTTTAAAAAACTGCAGAGGCTTTCCCTCATCCTGAGCATCCCTTACAATTGCAGATTCCGGTATTTCAAGATCAAACATAATCGATTGGGGCAGTAGTGAAACGCCGCTGTTTCCTTCAAACAAGACCTGTTCACAGAGGTTTTCCAGAAATTTACGGTTTTCACTCATCGTACGAGTTTTACCCTTTAGTTTTGATTCCTGATTACCAAACACCTCATTTTTAATTATTCTGATCCGCAATGCAGGGTTTCGTTCTGAGAGCCGGCTTACATTTGAAAGATAATCACGAAGACTCTTGGTGGATAGTGCATTCAAAGTAACCGGGATAAGATTTAGATCGCTATTCATATAGAGGTATCTGGTCAGAGAATTCCATACAGAGGGAGTATCGAGGATGATGTACTTATAGAATTCACGGCATAAGCACAGGTTAGTAACCAAATTTTCGAGTTGTAGTCTTGAGGGTGTCTTAAAAAGGTCAGAATTTGCAGGGATAAGATCCAGACCAGGTTGGATATTAGTAGCCAGGGAGGTGATTGAGGAAGCCTTAATGGCTTTATCTATCAGTACATTGTTTTTGATATGTAAAATGTCACGGGCTTTTCGGAAAAATAATTCAGCCCGTGAGATTTGGTTGCTTGAGAAACGTCTACAGAAAAGTTCCCAGGAAGACTGTACTGGGTTTTCAGATTTGTGCCCCAAAGCTACGGTGGCACTCCCCTGAACATCCAGATCTATTATCAGTGTAGGGCCTCTTTTGGAAAGAGATGCTGCCAGATTGGTAGCGACCGTCGATTTTCCTACTCCGCCCTTGATGTTTGCGATATGAATGATTCCACCACTATCCTTATCGGCAAATATTAGAGCGTTTTTGGCCCTTACACCCATTTATAAACCACTTTACAATACCTGTTGCACCGTATCGATAATAGTCTCGATCTCAGTCGGATTCGAAAGGATGCGGTCTTTGTCATGTCGAGCCCGATCGGTTATAAAATATGCATCCTCTTCAGCATTATACAGTATAACTGGTACATTTTCAAGTTTTTTGCCAATATGAAAGTAGTTGTAAATAGCTTTCCCTTTTTTCCAGGTCCCCATATCCAGAAGAGCCAGATTTGGCTTTTCAGATTCGACTGCTGTCATCAACTCGTTGCTGCTGGTGCAATCAATAATTTCGTGCTGTTTCTTGACTGCCTCCTTCAACTGAGCCTTTCTTTTCTTAGTATCATCCAACAATAATATCTTCACATGACCTCCAAAGGGTAATTAATTTATTCACTTTTTTAGAGCACAGCCTCGAGAGAATTTTTATCCGGCAATCTTCAGCTCAAATGCTGACAACAGATTTTCTGCTTTCTGATAATAATCACCGGCAGTCGTATCAGCCATTATTTCTTTACAAAGCTGCTTCGTTTTTTCTGCATCTTTTTCACTGTTTAACAATGCTATTTTCCATTTAATAGCCACATGCCGATGCCTAATGCGCTTATCGTTCAAAGCTTCTTGCAGATACTTTATTGCTTCATCAGCCTGCCCCAGGTTTTCATAACAGGCAGAAATACCCTCCAGAGCCTGGCCACTCACAAATTCGGCTGTTTTTTGGGGAGTCACTGCTTTTTTGAACCAATCTATAGCTTCCTGATACTTATTCTGCTCAGAATAAATACTGCCTAACATATATGCGCCAAACACTGCCTGAGGAGTCGAGCCATAGCCTTTTACGGTAGCAGAAAATTTTTCAATTGCCTTGTCGTAATTTTTATCCTGATAAGCTATCATTGCCTCACCGAATGAGCTCAGTGCATTTTTCTGTTTTTTGGCATTAAGCTGTTTAAAAGAAACAGCAGCACCAAATAAGACTAAAAGTCCAATTGCAAAACCAACAATCACCATCCGGAATTTCACAATATTATCTTTGGCGTTGAGTATCCAATCCATCACAGGATCTTCTCTCAGCTCCTTTTTATGCTTATTGTGTTTGATATTCAATTAATCCCTCCTTGAAATAAACATGCTGGCAAATTGTGCCAGTGTTATGTTAAAATATTGGATACCAGCAATATAATAGATACCAAGTATACAAAAATGTTTCCTTTGGCAGGGGGAAGTCAAGAGGAAGCAGTTTGTTAGCGACTCCTGAGGGTGCTCCAAAATTAAAAATTCGTCAGGAGAGGGCATTTATTTTGTTATTATGGAGAAGAAATGAAAAAAGAAGAAACCAGGGAACTTATTAAACATCTCAATGAGCAGAACGATTTGCTTAAAGCCCAGTTGATGAATACATCACTGATTCATGAACTGACTAAAGTACTTCACTCCTGCACTGACTTCGAGGGTATCATCAAAACAGTTCTTCTGGCGATTCAGGAAATATTAGAGTTCGATCGTGTCATCCTTTTTAAGATCAACAAAAACAACTTCTGTCTGCAACCGGGCCATCAGGTAGGGATCAATGAAGAGGTAATAAAATCGATTTCAATTCCTCTGGGTTTTGAGGGTGGAGAGATTACCGATGCGCTCTTTTTAAACCGGCATATAGTGGTCGAAACACCAGATAATGAGGATCTGTTTTTTCAAAAACTCAATTCCAAATCATACCTGGTAATACCACTGATAAGTAAATTAAACAAAAAATGCTGGGAAGCTAAATCCTGTAATCGCACCATGTGTCCCGCTTACAGCAGCTTTAACCCATACTGCTGGAGCATTGCAGGTTCTTCTCAAATGATTCAGGCAGAATCCGAAAACCAGAGACGCACAAACTGTATCTTCTGCTCCTGCTTCAAGGCAGAAGGTGTTCTGTGGATGGACCGCAATTCCAGTGATATTCCAATTTCCAGCGATAGTATAACCACCCTGACTGCAATATTGAATATGGCAGGCATAGTAATTGAAAACTTCCGTATCCTTAATGATCTTGATCAGGCAAATATCGGCCTCCAGCAGGCAAACCATAAACTTAAACTGGTTAACCATGATCTGCAACTGGCACAGGCAAGAATCAGAAGTGACCTTGAACATGCTCGCATAATTCAACAAGGCTTGCTGCCTAGAGATCTTGAAAATACCGCCGCATTCTCTCTGGGTGCCCGTTATCTGTCTGCCGATGCAGTGGGTGGAGACTACTATGATGTATTCAGCATTGCTCCAAGGGTCTTCGGGTTGGTTGTAGCCGATGTAAGCGGTCATGGAGTAGCTTCCGCACTGATTATGTCCATGGCTAAAATTCTTCTTAAGACTTTCGCATTAAATGAACAGTCCCCACAAAAAACTCTGGAAAAGATAAATCAGATCTTTTTGTCCGAGGTCAAAACCGATAATTTTGTTACCATTTTCTATGCTACGCTTGATACTACTAACCATAAGATCCGTTACACTTCAGCCGGCCATTGCCCTATACTCCTTTTTGATCGTACAACCAAGACCTGTTCGCGTATTAAGGCAGATGGGCTGTTTATGGGAGTATTTCCTGATATGATGCTCTCTGAGAGCCAAATAAGCTACATTCCCGGAAATATCCGTCTGGTGCTTTACACCGACGGACTTATCGAAGCCAAAAACAGATCAGAAGAGATGTATGGTGTTGAAAAACTGACCAATTGTTGCTTTAAGACTCTGGATGTTCCACCCGAACAGGCTGTGGATCTGATACTTTTTGACCAAAAAACCTTCAGCGGAGATAACTCTATTCCTGATGACGATATCACTATATTGGTTATCGATCTTTGAGTAAAATCTAAAATCTGAAAATCCGAAACCTGAGATCCTTCCTGCCTAACTTTTTAACTCAAGTATTTCTGGAATGTTACCGATAATTATAATGGATCATAGGGAGAAAAGCTCCAAGGACGGAAAAACTCTTCCAAGGAAGGAAGAAGCTCCCTATCAAAGAAGGGCAGGTAAGCATATGCAGGTAAAATCAATTATTGCAGCTTACGGGGCCAAACCTTTAGAATCTACCGCAAAGAGCGGTAGGAAGGCAGCCCCGGAGAAAATGGCGGCTGTTCCAAGCGAGCAGGTGGAGTTCTCTGAAGCATCTCAGAGTCTTCAGAAATTAAAAGATGTGTTTAACTCGATTCCTGAAGTAAGAATCAAACTGGTAGAGGAGATCAAAACAAAGATCAAACACAACGGTTATCCAATGGAATCAAATATGTACAAAGCCTTAGAAAAACTGCTGAAAGAGAAAATTATCTGATTCCTGAAAAATTATGGGCGGATATCAAAACTCAACGGATATCCCCCATTGTTTTTTTTTCTTGCCTTTAAAAGAACCTTAACTCATTTTAAGTAATTGTTTTTTAAGTGCCGCCCGGGTGGCGGAATAGGTAGACGCTGCGGACTTAAAATCCGCTCCTGTGAAAACGGGGTGCCGGTTCGATTCCGGCCCTGGGCATATAAAAACACTTTATCAGTTTCCCCTTTTATAATCTTACCCAAATTCTGAACTAACAACATCTATTCAGAAGAGAATTCCTAATCACAAATCCTGAATCTAAACAAGTGTTTCAAGTAACTAAAGGTTTTGAATTTGAACTTGTATCCTTTTCTTGTTCTTGTTCCTGCTCGTTTTTACTAAATAAACAGGTTATAATTGGACTGATCAGCCCTCTCCAGGTAAGTTGCCACTCCCCCTATCTCTACTCCATCGATAAGCTCCTCTTTTTTTATTCCCATGATATCCATTGACATAGAGCAGGCCACAAATTTTATGTCGCTTTTTCTTGCCTCCTCGATAAGCCTGGATAAAGAGTAGACGTTTTTTTGTTTCATAACCTTCTGTATCATAAAAGTGCCCATCCCCGCCATGTGCATTTTGGACAGTTTGACTTTTGAAGCACCCTTGGGCATCATCAACCCAAACATCTTCTCCACTATATTCTTTTTTACCTTGATTCTTTCATTTTTACGCAACAGGTTCAGCCCCCAGAATGTAAAGAACATTGTGACTTGAGCCCCCATTGCAGCAGCACCGTTGGCAATAATGAAAGCAGCCATCATTTTATCGAAATCATTGGAAAACACCACCATCGTTTTACTGTTTTTTTCCTCTTCTTCAATTTTGCATTCAGTCAGTGATCTGCCTTTTTTAACAAGTGCAGTATAGGTTCCACCACTGTTTGACAAGCTCAGAAGAGAGTTACCGGTTCTACTACACCATGAAGGGATATCTGTTACAAAGCCCATTTCAGTAGCCTTTATTTGTATAGTTTCGCCTTCCTTAATCTCATCCATTGCAGCTTTGAGTTTCATAATTGGCCCTGGACACTGCAGCCCGCAGGCATCGATAAGCAATGTAGCACCAATTGAGCTGTTTGAATCGGCCGAAGAGCAGAAAGACTTAATGGCAGGTTCAAGGTATTCAGTTTCCAACCCGCTATTGTTAAATGTGGAGTAGGTTTTGTATCCGCCTGAAAGATTGTAAGAATCAAAACCATTTTCAAATAGAATACGTGCTGCAATATAACCACGCAGTCCTACCTGACAATAAGCAATTACAGGTTTCTCCTTATCCAACTCACCAAGCCTATCCCTGAGTTGCTCCAGAGGAATGATCAAGGCACCGCCTATAGCACCCAGTTCATGCTCCATTTCTGTGCGTACATCAAGCAGTGTACAGTTTTGCCTCATTCCTTCCAGATCCTCAGGATACACTACTTTTGCTGTTTTATTCAGAATATTTTCAGCAACAAAACCTGCTATATTGACTGCATCCTTGGCGCTGCCATAGGGCGGCGCATAGGAAAGTTCCAGCTCAGTGAGATCCTGCACGGTCAACCCATGCCGTATCGCAGTTGCAAACAGATCAATTCTTTTGTCTACTCCCAGTTTACCGATTACCTGCGCTCCGAGAAGTTTACCGGTATCTGGAGTAAATAATATCTTTATAGACATAGGATAGGAACCGGGGTAATATCCGGCATGACTGGAGGAATGGGTGTAAGATTTGAGGTAACTTATCCCCAGTTTTTTTGCTGTTTTTTCATTTATTCCGCTTACAGCAGCGGTTAGATCAAATATTTTGCAGATAGCAGTTCCCTGAGTATTTTTGTAAACCGTTTCTTTTCCGCTGATATTGTCGGCAACAATTCTGCCCTGACGATTTGCAGGACCAGCAAGCGGGATATGCGCTTTCTGACCGGAGACCAGATCAGTAACCTCAACTGCATCACCGACCGCATAGATCTCCTTAACATTTGTTCTCATATGTTTATCCACAATTATGGCACCCCGCTCATTGACCTCTACTCCTGCCTTTTTTACAAAACGGGTATCCGGTTTCACACCGATCGCCAGGATCGCCATATCCACATTGAGAATTTCGCCATTATTAAGTGTAATGTCCAGAGTCCCCTCATCTCTGTCTGTAAAAGCACGAGCTCCATTTTCAAGCAACAGACTGATACCATTTATCCGTAGATGCTGATGTAAGATCTGAGCCATTTCCCGGTCTGCGGGGGCAAAGACCTGATCCATCATTTCAATTTGAGTGACTTCCAAGCCGCGGTGCCTGAGATTCTCAGCCATCTCCAGGCCGATAAATCCGCCTCCTATAACGGCAGCTCTTCGAATTATACCACTGTCGACCTTCTCTTTTATGCGATCCATATCCGGTAAGGTTCGCAAAGTATAAACATGAGTGCTACTGATTCCTGTCACAGGAGGCCGCACTGGTTCTGCGCCTGGCGATAATACCAGATAATCGTATGATTCTTCATAGTTAGTATTGCCGGATTTTACGGTGACTGTTTTTTCAACTGTGTTTATTGCAGTCACTTCGGATTTAACTCTGACATCCACCTTGAAACGCTCAGAGAACTCCTCAGGTGTAGAAACAAGCAGTGAGCCTCTGTCTTTAATGGTCTCTCCTATATGATAAGGAAGGCCGCAATTGGCAAAAGAGATGTACTCTCCTTTTTCGAACATAACTATCTCTGCAGTCTCATCAAGTCTTCGCATACGCGCAGCGAAACTGGCCCCTCCGGCTACCCCACCTATAACTAAAATTTTTTTCATCTTAACCTCAATTTATACGATTATCTGATCTCTTAAAGAAAACGGGTGAAAAAACTATTTATTTTCCACCCTGTTTGATTTAATTGTGCAGCCATTTTTAACTGCCTATGATAAGGAGCACTCTCCACAACTCACTTTGCACATAAGCAGATCAGGATTCTAATGCGTTTAGATAAACCTGCTCTTGCTGTACTCCGACAAATTCCCTTTCCACCTGCCCCTTGCGAAATATTAACACCGTAGGAATACCGGTGATACCATAGCGGCTGGATATCACTGGATTCTCATCAACATTGATAGTGAACACATTTACTTTTCCAGCCATCTTTTCCCCTATTCTTTCAACAATCGGCCCCACCATCCGGCACGGTCCGCACCAAGGTGCCCAGAAATCCACCAACACAGGTATCTCGGAATCGATAACATCTTTTTTGAAAGTTGCATCTGATGTTGTTGCTGCCATAAAAGCCTCCTTTATATTGTATAAGTTTCTTTCCATCACCTTCCTATGCAATAGCTGTACCAGATTAAATCTGTCTGATTCACCTCCTTTTTGATGAATTTGTGCATCAATACTCTTGGATAGTATATTGCATTGCAACAGCGCAACACTTATAATGCAACAGAAGGAGGAGAAATGCAACGTCTTAGAGATCATCCATTTACTGCACAGTGTCTGGAATCGATTCTTCAAACCCTTGCGGAGGGTCTTTTTCTTACTGATGAACAAGGGACAATCCGTTACTGCAACAAAGCCCTGGAAACGATGACTGGAAAGAGCACCGAAGAGATTCTGGGGCAGAAGTGCTGCACATTGATGAAAGATCTCTGCACTCCTCCACCTGAATGCAATCTTTTTTCAAAAGGGGAAATCATCAACACCGAATGCTCACTTCTTCATAGGTCAGGCAAGAGCATACCTGTATTAAAAAATGCGCGTGTACTCAAGGATAGTGATGGAAAAATTCTGGGAGCAGTGGAGACCATTACCGATATCTCAGTTCTAAAAAGAACAGAACATAGACTTCACCAATTAGAACAGAGTACCTCCCAAAAGAGGCAGTTCGGCAGAATTGTAGGAAAGAGCCAAATGATCCAGGATCTTTTTGGTCTGATTGAACTTGCAGCCTCCTCAAATGCGACAGTGCTAATTACAGGAGAAACCGGGACCGGAAAAGAACTTGCCGCTTTAGCGACTCATGAGAACAGCCCCCGCAGCGATGGTCCTTTCATAAAACTAAACTGTTCGGCACTTCCTGAGACTCTTCTGGAAAGTGAACTCTTTGGTCATGCCAGAGGTTCATTCACAGGAGCAATTAAGGACAAAACAGGACGATTTGAGATGGCTGATGGGGGGACTCTTTTTTTGGATGAAATCGGGGAGCTCTCTGCTCTGATTCAAGTAAAGTTACTGCGTTTTTTGCAGGAAAAAGAGTTCGAAAGAGTCGGAGAAAACATTACCCGTAAAGCTGATGTAAGGATAATTGCCGCTACCCACCGCGACCTTCGCAAACTGATTACTGAAGGAGTCTTCAGAGAAGACCTGTATTACAGGCTTAAAGTGTTTCCGATCCATGTTCCACCGTTGCGTGATCGTAAAGAGGATATAGGTCCTTTGATAGAGCATTTCATAGAGAAATTCAACCTTCAAACCGGTAAGTCGATACAGGGCCTTACTCACGATGCAGCAGTTACCATGATGGATTACTGCTGGCCAGGAAATATCAGGGAACTTGAAAACGCTATCGAACATGCATTTGTCACCTGTCAGGATACCCGGATAGACCTTTTCGATCTGCCCCTGGAGATCCGTAAAGTGGAGCTCCGAAAAAATATCTGTAACACCCCGGAGCGGCAGGTCGAAAACTCCATATCAGATCTTTATTATCAGAAAAGACCCCCTCTTACCGATGAAGTATTCATAGCTGTACTCAGAGAAAGTAACGGCAATCAATCAGAAGCAGCGCGTCGTCTGGGTATTGATCGAACCACAGTGTGGAGAAAAATGAAAAAAATTGGATTGATTTAGAGAGATTTAAGCTTTATGATATTTGATTTACGATTTTGGAATTCAGACATCTTCTGAACCGCACAGTGTGTTGCCCTGTGTTTGGAGAATGAAAAAAAAGGGATAAGCCTACAATCAATCCAGGAGACTAATCGGTTTTAGCCACGAGACAATTGAACAGATTATAAAGATACACAATAAAGAAATTCATCCCTAAACAGATGTCTCTCTAAGGAAATAATTCGAAATTTCAAGCACGAAATTCCAAACAAGACAAGAACTGAAAAAGGAAACAATAACAAAACGAAAAGTTTTTAGCCGAGTTCCTGGCTGCGGTCTCTAAAACAAGAGCCTTGAACCATTGATGTTTTTTTGAAGTATTCATGAAGAAAATTTATTGATATGTTTTTATCCGCACTCCATAAGGGAGCTATAAGCCCATATTCAGGCTTTGAATCAGCCATTATACGATGGATGTGCTGATCTGGCCGCAAACGGCAGAGAAAATCTCCCAGCAACTTCGCATACTCTTCTATAGTAAGTGGTGTGTAGGTCTTATCTTCATACCACTGATGTATTCTGGTATTTTCAATTACCATCATTTGATGAATTTTAATACCGGAGACAGGTAGCATGGAGAGTCTATGGGCAGTTTCAGCCATCATTTCAGCCGTTTCTCCAGGCAACCCCAGCATGACATGAGCTACGGTTTCGATTCCGGAATTCGCCAATCTTTCAACTGTATTGACAAAGTTGGCAAAGGTATGATGACGGTTGATCATTGTCAAAGTGCAGTCATGGGAGCTCTGGAGTCCAAGCTCAACACTCAAAAAAGTACGGGCAGATAATTTGTCCAGATATTCAAATATTTCAGTTGTAAAACAGTCAGGACGTGTGCCGATGGTAAGCCCGACAACTTTTGGTATTTCCAGCAGAGGTTCGTAGACAGACCGTAGTAAACTGACTGATCCGTAGGTATTGGAATAAGGTTGAAGATAGGGAATAAAGAGGTCAAATCTGGAAGCTCTGTTGATAGCGTTTTTCAACTGTTCGACTGGTGAACAAGAATTAAAGGCAGCAGGACTGAATGAGAGATTATCACAAAAATGGCACCCGTTTTCACTTTTGGTGCCATCTCTGTTTGGGCATTTAAACCCACCATTTATCGGGATTTTCAGAACCGGCTTCCCGAATCTTGTCCTTATATAATTCCGATATGAATTATAGTTTAACAAAGGAGTTTACTTTTTAGCTCTCTTTTTTGCTTCATCCTTCAGATTAAGAGGCTTAACTTCCTTTTCTTCATTAAGGTCATTAAGATCATCCATGATATTAACAGGAGCGGCTTTGATCCGTTGCTGTGAACCGCCTTCACCCTCACTGCTGCGCAGCTCTTTTTTCAGCTCATCTATCTGACTTTTAGTGGTTAATTTTATTGCTGGACCACCAGATTCGGTTCCGGGTTTTGCGCCATATTGGAGCCGGTCTATGCGTTCCTGGATTTTTTCTTTACGCAGGGCATCCGAGGTGTATGCCAGACACTTTTTCCAAGTCTCCAGAGCCTCTTCTTTTTGACCTTTCTCTTCCAGTGCCAAAGCCATATTGTCATAGAGCTCATCATTTTCAGGTTCAACCGAAACAGCCAGTTTGTATTCAGCTATACCTTTATCAATATCTTTGTCTCTTTTCCAATAGATATTACCCAGCTCCCAATGTGCGCTTCCATTTTTAGGATTTGCAACATTTGCCTGTTTAAGATATTTTTTTGCTTCTTCATAATTACCTACTGCAATAAGACATTTGGAGAGGTTTATCAAAGCTTCCTCATGCACATCTTCAATGGAGATTACCTTTTTATACTGAGCAATTGCCTCTTTGTAGTGATTGGTATTGGCATAGGAGGTTGCCAGATTCATACGTGCGGTAATATTCTGGGGATCCAGTTGCACGGCCTGATACAGAGCATTAATTGCATCCTGAGATCGCCCTAGCTGTTCATAAGCAATTGCCAGATTCCCCCATAAGGCAGAATTGCGATTTTGAATCCGCATAGCTTTTTTAAATTCATCAACAGCATTAGAGTATCTTCCCCAGCCCAGGTATGCGTATCCCAGGTTGTATTGGGCTTCGAAGTTGTAGGGTTCTCTGCTTGTGACCTGCCTGAAAGCGGTCACAGCCTCGCTGTAAGCGCCCCGTTCGAGCAGTTGTTGACCCGAAATCATCATTTCCTCAATAGATTGAGCTGATACCATAACAATGGCGATCAGAACGACAAAGAGAGCTTTTACTGCATGAATTTTCATGTTCACCCCGTTTAATGCATTTATGGATGGATCTGCTTTCTCAATAAGAGAAAATAACTATGAGAGGGAACTCTTTCAAGTCTTATTTAAAGAATAACCGAATTTCAACCGTCAGTCCGAGTAAAAAAAGTCACCCAGAGAGCATTGGATTTTAGCACTAATAACCTGAAAATCAGTCGGTTTCCTTTTAAAGGAGAAATTTAATTCATAGTTTTTGCCTGGTTTCAACTGTTGGGTATAAGTCACTGGCAGACACTTTTCAGGGCAAATTGTATATTAAAAATGTTTAACGCAAAAAACAGAAGGATTATTCAATGTGTCAAGATTCAAAGAAAGAGTATCAGAACCCGCTGCTCGAACGGTATGCATCAACTGATATGTCCTACATCTTCTCCCCGATAAATAAATTTTCCACCTGGAGAAAACTCTGGCTGGCTCTGGCCGAAAGTGAAAAAGAGCTCGGACTCCCGATCTCTGAAGAACAGCTTGAAGAGATGAGATCTCATATATTTGATATAGATTTTGACCTGGCCCGCAGCTATGAAGCAAAGACCAGACATGATGTTATGGCTCATGTCTATACCTTTGGAACATGTTGCCCAAAGGCGAAGCCAATAATCCATCTGGGAGCCACCAGCGCGTTTGTGGGAGATAATACAGACCTGATACAGATTCGCGATGGTTTGAAACTGATTCTCAGCCGTATGGGTGGACTTATCAGCAAACTAAAAGTGTTCGCCATTAAACATGCAGATCTGGCGACTCTTGGTTTTACCCATTTTCAGCCAGCTCAACTTACCACTGTGGGGAAACGAGCATGCTTGTGGCTCTATGACTTATTACTGGATTTTGAATCAACAGAGCAGTTTCTCTCCACACTTCCTTTTTTGGGTGTCAAAGGCACTACAGGCACTCAAGCCAGTTTTCTTTCTTTATTTGATGGCGATCATGAGAAGGTAAAGAAGCTGGAT
Source organism: Fibrobacterota bacterium (assembly GCA_023412475.1). Taxonomy (GTDB): domain Bacteria; phylum Fibrobacterota; class Chitinivibrionia; order Chitinivibrionales; family Chitinispirillaceae; genus JAAYPC01. Next base: position 149,984 of record JAEYNR010000017.1, read on the forward strand.
AAAGTGGTGTCTGAAAAAATAGGTTTTGAGAGGATAATTCCGGTTAGTGGCCAGACCTATACCCGCAAACTGGATTACCAGGCAGCTTCGCTTCTTTGCAGCCTTGCTCAGTCCCTTCATAAAATGGCCAATGACATTCGCCTGCTGCAGCATTTAAAAGAGGTAGAAGAACCGTTTGAAAAAAACCAGATCGGCTCATCTGCTATGGCCTATAAGCGTAACCCAATGAGATCGGAGAGATTAACCGCATTATGCCGTTATATTATATCGTTAAGTCAATCTCCGGCTATGACTGCAGCAGAGCAGTGGTTCGAACGCACTCTGGATGATTCTGCCAACAAGAGGCTTTCTATTCCTGAAATGTTTCTGGCAGCAGATGCATCGCTTTTAATTGCAGAAAATGTTTCTGATGGTTTGGTAGTATATCCAAATGTGATCCAAAAGCATATAAATGAAGAGCTTCCTTTTATGGCCACCGAATCGATAATAATGGCAGGGGTAAAAAAAGGCGGAGACCGTCAGGAAATACATGAACATATCAGGTCTCACTCCATGGAGTCTGCCCGTCTGGTAAAAATAGAGGGAAAGCCTAATGATCTTCTGGACAGAATAGCATCGGACCCGCTTTTTGGACTTTCAAAAAGTGATCTGCAGAACTTGCTTAATGTTTCGGATTTTGTGGGAAGAGCTCCAGTTCAAGTCAGGGAATTTATTGCTGAGTATATTGATCCATTGCTGGAACGCTCTGCTGCATTTGGCAAAGCGGGAAATTATGAGCTGACAGTGTAGGGATCAAGCAATGCTGGCAGATTATCATGTGCATACCCCTTATTGTGGCCATGCTCACGGCAAAGTAATTCAGTATGTGAATTCAGCTATTCACTCAGGTTTACATGAAATCGGATTTTCTGATCATCTGGGCAGATACTATCTGAGCAAGAGTCAGAAACGCCGTCACTGGGACTGGGGGATGGATGATAAAAATATCGGCCGGTACTATTCAGAGATCTCCGACTTGCAGGAGATTTTCAGTAACGAGATCTCCATAAAAATAGGCCTTGAGGTAGACTATATAGAAGGTGCGGAGGAATTACTTAAACCTTTTATTGATAACTACAAATTCGACTTCACTCTCTTGTCAATTCATTGTATGCCCCGGTTCAGTTGGGAACACCTCTCTTCATTTTCCAGACGCACTGATACACTTCCTTTATACAAAGAATATTTCAGACTCGCCCGTTGCGCACTGCATTCGCCCTTTTGTAACTCCCTGGCGCATCTGGATTTTATCTGGCGCAATGTTTCATATCCTCTTAGCGCTCATGATATCATCTTGCAGGAAATCTCGGAGACTGTATATACAGCAGCACGTCTTAACCGCTGCATCGAGATCAATGCGAACGGTTATATCTGGTCAAGAGCTCACAGTTCTGCCGAAACATTCGACCCATTCATGTTTCTTATCGATCAGATCCAGCTTTACAATGTTCCTGTGACTCTTGGCTCGGATGCCCATGATCCTATGATGGTTGGTAAAGCATTTGAAGATATTATCGCACTGTTGATGAGTAGAGATATCAGTACGATTCAGCTCTTTTCCGATAGAGTGCAACACTCTGCTGAAATAGGTTAAATTAGTAATTCCTAAACAACAGTTTGAGATGCTGATCTGCTCTATAGAATCATATCAAAATCAGTTATTAACCCTTTACACAAGGGATATTGATCTTTAGAAAGTGACCTCAGAGAGGTCTGTTAAATAGTGCTACCCCACTGGATAGAATACCCAGAGCAAAAAATGGCCTATACACCCTACAACAACTGAAAACACACGATGTAATCATGGTTTCCATTCGTTTTATTAATTCAGAAACTGTATAGTATCGTCGGGCACATCATAATTGCCGTCGGGCACATCAGAATTGGTTTATTTCAGTGTAAAAGATGAAATGTGATTGTAAAAAGATGGCTTGTAGTGGTAAAAAGATGGACAGTATGTTGATTTTTCTGTTTGTAGTATTTTAACTTAATACAGAAAGATTTATCTACAATTTAAAAATCAAGGTTATAATCATATTCTCATCAAGTTTATTTTCTATTAATAAAGCATTTATTGCCCATTTCCAGATATTCCAATATACGAATAGTGATTTTTGGCTTGCATCGCCAGATGTATTCTGAGTAACAACTGACATGGTGTCGCCTGGAGTCTGGCAATTTTGTATATGGTGAAGAGCAGCTATCCTTGTGAAAAAATATCCTGGAGGCGTTATGGTACCGGGGGCAATATCCTGATTTGAAAGCGGGTCTGGTACACAGAAAAAATTGTAACGGTGTCCATGTTCAATTGCCAATGCCGGCATACCCGATGGCGAGTATGTACCCAAGCCCTGTTCATTGTCACGCATCTGATTTATTCCCGGCAAGATAAGGTCAACATTTTCAGATGCATTTAATAAAATAATTCAAGAAAGAATAATTTCAGTTACCTATGTGCCGGGAAACCATGATTTAACTATAACTGCTGTATAATTTTCACATAACACCTTTTATTATTTCTTTCTACTTGTATAGTTTTTCAAAATCTGCTCTGATTGCAATTAATTTCTGGTCTTCATATTTTCTGATTTATAATTCTATTTATCGTTTTAAGGGATTGTCGCTATCCTGGTATTTTGATTCATCGGCGCACACAATAAGCCCCGTTTCCAGCAAACCTGTTCGGATCTATAACCAAACAAGCGCAAGTCAAATGAAGTTAAGATGTTAAGAAGTTTCATTCCTGGTCACCCCTGAACGTTGAGCCCCGTTCCAATTTCCGGAACACTTTCTTCACTCACTATCACTAAATCCGCATTCGGCAAAATTATACCCACTTATATTATAATGTAGGGATTGTCCCGTTTTTGCATTTGTTTAGCTATTGTCAGCTAAACATTCCCCGGCACAGAAACCGGACCATTTATTTGGACACACAGACCTGGAGGATGTTACAGTATGTTTAAAGGTTTAATGCTCTGTCTCTTTGCAATCATCCTGACAACTAGCGCTCAAACAATCAATCTGAGCGGTAAAATATTGAACCGGGCAGGATACCCCATAGCCAACGCCGTTGTAAGTCTTGTCAATGAAGGCTCGAAGGATACCACTACAAATAACGGAAGTTACTCTATTACCAAGAGCTCCGTCGCCGTCTCTTCTGTTGCGCTTTTTCCTGAAAGTCAGGAAGTTACAGTAAAAAACGGACAGTTGCGGCTGAGCCTCCCTAATGCCATGCCGGTAAAAATCGAAGTTTTTGATGTTAAAGGTAAATTGCTTGCTAAAGAGGTATCATCAAAGGTACCGGGAGGATTCTACAGTTTTAATATCGACAGGAATTTACGGACATCTCTGCTCATAATCAGAGCTACAATTGGAAATGAGAAATTCCTGATCCGTCATATTCCATTGAAGAACAGTTATTACTCGTTGAATCGATCCGACTCAAAACCCTTATCACTGGGTACCAGCCTGGCAAAAATAGTGGCTATCAATGATACCCTGAGGGTTACAGCCGCCAATTACATCACCGGTTCGGTGGCGATCACCTCTTACGAACTTAAGAATCTCAATATTACTCTTGATTCCGCCACTGCAGAGGCTGGCAGCAGCAGTGGATGTGGTAAAAATCCGACTCTTAAAAGCGGCAGGCAATCGGTTCAGGTTAATGGCCAGACCCGTAATTTCTTGATCAGGATTCCTGAAAATTACAATAACACCCACCCCTATCCACTGGTTTTCGCGTTTCATTGGAACGGCGGAAACATGAACGAGGTCGACGGGGGCGGAACCAGCGGATACACATGGTCCTACTACGGACTTCGGGAACAGGCTGACAAGAGCACCAACAAACAGATGATTTTTGTAGCCCCCGACGGCCTCAGTGCCGGCTGGGCCAACAGCAATGGACGTGACATCGCATTTGTAGATGAGATGCTCAAATTGATAAAGGGGGATCTCTGTATCGACACCACACGGATCTTTGCGTTGGGTTTCAGCTATGGCGGAGGCATGAGTTATGCAATCGCCTGTTCCCGTGCAAAAGTATTTCGCGCGGTAGCAGTCTACTCCGGTATGCAGCTCAGCGGCTGTGATGGTGGCAATGATCCAATCGCATACCTTGGAATCCATGGAATTGGCGACCCGACATGCGGTATTGCCGCAGGACGATCGCTGCGCGACAGATTTGTCAGAAATAATGGCTGTACCGCCCAGAACGCTCCTGAACCCTCAGGGGGAAGCAAAACACATATTTGCACACGGTTTGACGGGTGCAGAGACGGTTACCCGGTAGAGTGGTGCGCTTTTGATGGTGGTCATACTCCGGGTAACGTCGATGGTGGCGGCGATGATGGCGCCAAAACATGGACCAAGGAAAAAACCTGGCAATTCTTCACACAATTCTAATAAACAAGTGATAATTCCGGTTTCGCGGAAGTTGCATTTCCTAACTCCCGCATTTTATTTCTATAAGTAAACAATTGTAACATTTTATAATATTAGAGGCAGGAGACAATATGACACCAAAGAATAAACTCGCTTGTTCAGTTTTAATGCTGTTTATGGTGATTTGTTCCTTTTCTTATGTCGAGGCATTGGATAATGGTTCGGCAAAGACACCTCCAATGGGGTGGAACAGTTGGAACTGTTTTGGAGAAAATATCAATGAAAAACAAATAAAAGAGATTGCCGATGTAATGGCCAGCAGTGGACTAAAAGATGCCGGCTACATTTACCTTAATATTGATGATAACTGGATGGCTACTTCGCGTGATGCAGATGGGAATCTAAGGTCAGATCCGACCCGTTTTCCGAAAGGAATGAAAGATCTGGGTGATTATATTCATTCCAAGGGATTGAAATTCGGCATTTACGGTGACCGGGGTACGGTAACCTGTGTTCATCGTGATAAGAACAGATTTCCAATGGAAACTCAAAGCGGAAGCATAGGAAGAGAAGAACGTGACGCAAAGACTTTTGCATCCTGGGGAGTTGATTACCTGAAGTATGACAATTGTGAGGTCGGCTACGCAGCTCCCAGCGAAACGATGCAAAAGGATTACGAAAAAATGAGGGATGCTCTTGCAAATAGCGGTCGAGATATTGTCTTCAGTATTTGTGCATGGGAATTCCGTGATTGGATGCCAAAAGCAGGAAACCTTTGGAGAACAACAACTGATATTCTGAATATATGGAAAAAAGGACCTAATAACTGGTCATGGGGAATTCTTGACATTATTGATTTAAACGAACCAAGAGCCCCATATGCAAAACCTGGTGCCTGGAATGACCCGGACATGCTGCAGGTTGGTAATAACAGAAATGGCGGGCCTACAAATGAAGAATATCGGTCCCATTTCAGTTTATGGTGTATCATGGCTGCACCTCTTATCCTTGGAAATGATATCCGCAATATGACGCAGGAAACAAAGGATATTATTCTTAATAGGGAAGTTATTGCGGTAGATCAGGATTCAGCAGGTATACAAGGTACCAAAGTTAAATCATCAAACGGACTTGATGTGTGGTGTAAACCTTTAGGATCCAGGAACGGCAATATTAAAGCAGTCGCTTTATTTAACAGAAACAGTTCTGCATCAGATATCACCGTTAATTTCTCCGACATCGGACTCAATGGAGAAGTATACGTTCGAGACCTCTGGGCAAAGTCAGATAAGGGGAAATTTACCAGCTCTTATACCGCAAACGTTCCATCCCATGGAACTGTGATGCTCAAAATTTCCGGTGAACCACCAAAACCCGTTTCAGCATTCGATACAATTCAGGCAGAAAGCTACAGTATCCATTCCGGTATTCAGGATGAGACCTGTAATACATCTGACAGATGTATCGGATATATCGAAAATGATGATTATGTTGTCTATGATAATTTGATATTCGATTCTGAACCAACAGGTTTTGAGGTAGCTGCATCAAGCAATGGCACCAATGGTGGCAGCATTGAAATCAGGCTCGACAGTCTCAATGGTAAACTTGCAGGAACCTGTGAAATTCCATCAACCGGAGACTGGTCGGCATATGTCGTTAAGAGCTGTAAAATAGCCGGTATAAATGGTAACCATAAAATATTCCTGAAATTTACCGGAGGGGATGAATACCTTCTTAACATCAACTGGTTCAGATTTCTTACAAGTACTGCAACAATCAGTTTTAAAACAACGAAAACAGAAAATAACAGTTTCACAATGGGACACCTGAGCAGTGAGTTGATAATCACCCCTGTGAATAAAAATTCCAGGTACAACATATCAATATTTTCACCACGGGGTCAACTAATTACTAACATGAAAAATATTACAAATTCAGTATCAGTTCCTGTTCGGTACAGTGGTGTTTATATCGTTGACATTACTTGTAATGGAAAACGTGAGCTACAGAAGGTCACACTTCACAGATAAGCAAAAAGAACACCTGTTGGCCTGTTTGTTAAGCAACACATTCTGTATGATTGTGTTGCATTTTTTTACCTAACCATTGCGATAAAACCAAGAACTTTTCATTTGAGGCTAACCGCATTACCTGGCATTTCCTAAATAGTTCGCAATCAGTTCAACTGCGCCAATCATCAGAGAAGCTCACCAGGCTCACAGCCTATCCAGGTCAACTAAAACCACAGCAGATCACGGATTCCGATTTGTGGTCCGGTTAATCGCAGCGGATGATGGCAGGCTGGGCAATTCTTACCTTTTCGACATAGTTTCCTGCGAAGGTGAATGATCAATAGTTCGGGAATTTGAATGATGAATAATTAAAAGAATCACATTTATTAATTCAGAAACCCTATAATAATCGTCGGGCAACTCAGATTCACCGTCGGGCAACCCAGATTCAGTTATTTTACTCCCAAAAGATGGTTAATAACCCATAAATGATGATCAATTACCCTTCAATGATGATTTGAATAGTCCCAAAACAGAAAATTGCAATCAATACCCTCGATCCTGTATAATGAAAACAATTACATTTATATTCAGAACCGTGTAATACTGTCGGGTAACATAGATTTGGTTATTGGAGGAGCTAAATGTTGATTTCTAATGATCTGATTGATTACCCAGGATACAGAATAAAACTGAGAAAAGCTGTACTTGCAGATCGACCCGTTATATACAAATGGATGGCTGAATCCAACATTACAAAATCAATGTTAGGAGAGCCATATTATCCTGACGCTCCTGTTCCTTCTTTTGATGAGTTCGTGGATGATTTTTCTGATAGTTTTTTTACCGATGATATCAATAGTTCAGGAAAATCTTTTATTATCATGGATGGAAACCATGAAATCGGCACGCTATGTTATGACTTGATGGATTTACATAATAGATGGGTCGTACTGGATATCTGGCTCAAAGATGAAAAATATTGCGGAAAAGGATATGGACCAGAAGCACTGAAACTGTTATGCACATATCTTTTCAAAACAAAAGGCATCATCAATTTCTATATCGCTCCATCAATGCGCAATTCAAGGGCAATAAAATCATATGAAAAGGCAGGATTTATCCGTTTGAAAATGAACAGGACTCAGGCAAAAAGAAAATTTGGAATTGATATTTATGATTACAATGATAATGTTGTTATGAAAAAAGTCATATCAGAAGCCAGACTGTGAAGTGAGGTAAAATCACTGATTACTACTGATGAACTCCGAATCACCAGATAAGGTTTGCTTCAGTTCTAAATTGATGGTTCTAATTTTTTATTGAGCAATTAAATAATGAATATCGTTATCCGGTTATTCGCGGTCACTCTCCTCTAACAATGCAACTACCTGTAAAAGGAGCTATCATTTCTCTGAAGGTTCTAATCTGTTCGGCTGATATCACATTCTCAGGCCCTGATGAGCTGTCCAGAACCGCACCTGTAAATTTAAGCGGCTGCAGAAAAATCTTTTGTACTCCGGTAAGCATCTCTGCGATTTTGAGAACCACCTCCTCATTAATAAAAGGTGATGCCATGGTTATCCGCACTTCAGCAGAGGTTCCCATTTTTTTGACAATCTCAACTGTACTTTGCAGTTTTTTCTCAAATTCCGGATCTTTACACCCCAGTTCCCCATACCTTAGCGGGTCAGTTTTAATGTCCAGTGCCAGATAATCAGGCTTGCATTTGCGAATCATTTCAGGATTAGTCCCATTTGTATCGATTTTTACCAGAAAACCACTCTCTCGAATATAGCTTACCATATCGGGTAAAAAAGCATTCAGAGTGGGTTCTCCCCCACTGAGCACTACCCCTTCGATTAGTTTTTTTCTCATGTGCAGAAAGGATTGAACTGAAGTCCAGGGGATTTGAGGCAGTTTCCTTAATACGATATCCGGATTATGGCAATAAGGACAGCGCAGATTGCATCCCTCAAAAAAAAGGACGGTCGAAACCGTCCCCGGATAATCAATAAAAGAGACCTTTTGCCAGCCGCTTATTCCTTTAAAACCGCCGGACATGCTGCTTCCTGGTTAATAATGGTGGCATCGATAACTGTTTGCGAAACAGAAGGGTCCTGTTGGAAATTATTATATGTTTTGCGTTGACTGAATTCCGATTTTTTGCCATTATTCCAGTTTTGCACCGGTCTGTAATAACCTACAATACGCGAGTATACCTCAGTTTCCTCTGAGCAGTTCGGACATGAGAAGTGTTCTCCTTTAATGTATCCGTGATTGCTGCAGATTGAGAAGGTTGGAGAGATGGTGAAATAGGGAATTTCATAGTTTTCCGCAATTTTCCTTACCAGTTTTTTACAAACCTCAGTATCATCAATCGATTCGCCAATAAAAGCGTGAAATACCGTTCCTCCAGTGTAGAGTTTCTGAATATCGCTTTGCAGGTCAAGAGCTTCAAACAGATCATCAGTTGCATTTACTGGAAGTTGAGTGGAATTGGTATAGAAAGGGTTGTTCTCGCCGGGAATTATCATACGGGAGAATTTCTCTTTATCAATTTTAGCCAGTCTATATGAGGTTCCTTCTCCCGGAGTAGCTTCCAGATTATACAGATGTCCTGTTTCTTCCTGATACTTAAGGAGCCTCTGGCGCATATGAAGAAGTACTTCTTTTGCAAACTCACTGGCTTGAGAATCAAGAATATTTTTTCCCATGAAATTCTGTGTTGATTCGTTCATGCCTATAAGACCGATGGTTGAGAAATGGTTATTCCAGTGCTTCAAATATCGCTGCGTATAGGGGAAAAGTCCCTGATCCATCAATTTACTTATAACATTTCTTTTAATCTCCAGTGAATCCCTGGCAACATCCATAAAATGATCCAACTGGCAAAAATACTCCTCTTTGGTTGTTGACAAGTAGCCTATTCTGGGAAGGTTTATGGTCACCACACCGATAGAACCGGTAAACTCATCAGAACCAAATAAACCACCACCTCTGTTACGAAGCTCTCTCTTATCTAATTGCAATCTGCAGCACATTGAACGTACATCACTGGGGTTCAATGATGAATTGAGGAAATTCTGAAAATAAGGGGTTCCATATTTTCCAGTCATTTTAAAAAGAAGCCCTGCATTTTCACTATCCCAGTTAAAATTTTTTGTTATGTTATAAGTTGGAATAGGATAAGAGAAGCCCCGCCCATCAGCATCCCCATCGATTAAAACCTCAAGAAATGCTTTATTTATCATATCCATCTCAGGTTGATATTCTCCATACGTGTTCTCAAGTGCCACTCCACCAACAATAGCTGGCTGATCCCGTAAATCTTCGGGAACAACCCAGTCCAGTGTAATATTGGTAAAAGGAGCTTGAGATCCCCATCTTGAAGGGGTATTAACACCAAATACGAAGGACTGGATCTGTTGTTTGACCTCGGTATAGGAGAGCTTGTCCGCTCGAACAAAAGGTGCCAGATAGGTATCGAAGGAGGAGAATGCTTGTGCTCCTGCCCATTCATTTTGAAGAATACCCAGAAAGTTCACCATCTGTTGAATAAGAGTTGATAAGTGTTTTGGAGGTTTGGAGGATATCTTGTTTTTAACTTTACCCAGACCTTCAGAGATAAGCTGTCGCAACGACCAACCGGCACAATAGCCTGAAAACATGGATAAATCATGAATATGAATATCACCATTTCTGTGTGCAGAGGAGATATCGTGATTATAGATGTTTTCCAGCCAGTAATTAGCGGTTATAGCTCCACTGTTGTGAAGAATCAATCCACCCAGTGAATAATTTACATTGGAGTTTTCCTTAACCCGCCAGTCTTCCTTCTGAAGGTAACCATCCATTGTGTTAACTATATCCAGAACCAGATCTTTTGTACTGCGTAAGCGTCGATGCTGCTCTCTGTAAAGAATGTAGGCTTTAGCTATTCTGGCATGTCCCTGCTCGATCAAAACTTTTTCTACAACATCCTGAATCTCTTCAACTGCGGGAATAGAATTTGGATGAAATTTATGATCAATGGTTTCTTCAACGCTCTTAGCCAGATACAGTGCCAATCCGAAGTCTTTTGCTCCTGCTGCCGATGCTGCCTTAAAAATTGCATTAGCGATTTTATAGTTATCATAGGGTACCAGTTTGCCATCTCGCTTACGGATCGTCGAAATCATCAATTAACTCCTAACTGATAGGGTGAAGGTGTATAAACCACAATAGGTGCTACAAGCATGCCAAAAAGTATACAACATCTACCCCACCCAGTCAATGAGAAATATTTTAATTTTTTTTATTTCTGACATTAATCGAAAAATAATTGCGAGGACATTCCTAAAGCACTGATACTAAAGGGAATCTATTCTTTCAAGCGATACAGAAGGGGAAAGTAAAATATATCGGTTCTGAAGGAATTTTTAAAGATCTGCTGGCATGCTTCTTGCAGTTCAAACTAAAAAAAGATTGAAAACAATTGGATGGAAATCAGTATGTCACCCTTTTTACAAAGAATAATCAGGGCATCAAAACTGGATACCTCTCTTTATGAAGAGGTTGAGGCTGACACAACCGCCCTTTTTCCCGCCATGCTGGTGGTGGTCATCTCTTCTTTGGCCGCAGGTTTTGGAACCGTTCAACAGGCTGGTCCACGCGGGATCTTATGGGGAACAGCTACAGCTCTTGCTGGCTGGTTTGTGTGGTCCTTTTTAACCTTCTTTATTGGCACCAGAATTCTTCCTGAACCTCAGACAGAAGCAGATTACGGGCAACTGCTCAGAACCATCGGTTTTTCCAGCGCCCCTGGTATTATAAGAATCCTGGGCTTAATACCGGTAGTTGGTTTTCTGTCCTTCTTTGTTTCCTCTATATGGATGCTTGCGGCAATGATTGTAGCTGTTCGTCAGGCGCTGGATTATACCTCCACCTGGCGAGCTGTAGCAGTGTGTGCAATCGGGTGGGCATTTCAACTTGCAGCGATCATTATTGTGAGTTCAATTTTTTATCGCACCTGAAAATAACAGGACATTTTTTACTTTTCCTCTGATGGGGCACTTAAACCATGCTGGATTATAAAAGGAGTGACAAAAATCACCAGATCCTTTTTCTCCACGCTATTTTCAGATCTTTTAAACAGATTGCCTAAAAGTGGAATATTTTTAAGCACCGGGATTCCGGATTCGTTTTTTTGCGTTTCATTAGAAGTCAGACCGGCAATCACTACAGTTTCACCATTAGAGACAACCACATTAGTTGAGGCACTTTGCTCGTTTATAATAGGAACTCCATCCTGAAGAGTGTAAGACTCTTTTCGGGGACTCAATTCAAGCAATATGCGTCCGTTTCCTGAAATATGGGGTTTGACGACTAGTTCAGTTCCCGCATTCACCATTTGAACCACCGTATTCCCTGCCTCATCCAGATATTTAACCGGCACCTGCTGTCCCATAAATATCCTTGCTTCCTTATTGTCCAGGGTTGTGATTTGTGGTTGTGCAACTATTTCTCCCTTATTATCATTGAACAGGTATTCAAGAGCAACATCAAATTTGTCAGGACTGATCACTCCATAACTTACCCGTTCCAAAGCTCCGGATATGAAATTGCTTTTTTCCGGAATATGCGCTCCTTCAATTTTTTTTGAAGCATCAGCATATCCCCAATGAACACCCATTCGTTGAATGGCACCCGAACTTACCTCAATTATCTTACATGAAATGGAGATCTGAGCGGTTTCCACATCCAGTTGTAAAACCATCGACTTGATCTGATCGACATTCTCTTCTGTGTCATATATAATAAGAGCATTTGTATGCTCTACTACCGTGATCTTTCCTCTGGAAGACAAAAGCCCTTCAATGGATGTTTTCATTTCATTGGCAGGAATATGTAAGATCCTGACAATCTCCCGCTTTAAAACACCACTTTCCAGAAGAGTCTGAGAAGATGTGTTTTCTTTTTGCTGCCCCCTGTTTACCTGTTCTGCCGGAAGAACATAAAAGTATGTGCCTTCATCAACGGCTGCAAGGTTATTGATACGACATAAAATAGTCAGTATTTCTCTCCAGTTCTTATTTGAAACAGAAAGTGATACCGTGCCCTTTACCGCCTCTCCGGCAATTATATCAATGCCACTGAATGCACTGAGCTGCTTGAATACTGAATGGATCTCTGCGTTGTGTACCTCGAAAAGATCAATTCTCTTTTCGTTATGTTTTTTGGTCGATGACTGGCCATTTGCTTCAAAGCCAGTCAAGCAGAGCATGACTATAATATTGATTTTTAAAACATCTGTAAAGTTCATCGTATCCCCACTTCCTGATGTGATGAAGTATCGGTGAGGCGTAAAATAACCGATCGTGAAATACCATATTCTGTGATCAGAAACACAACTCTGTCTCTGTAGATTTTTAAAACTTTCCCTTTTTCTACCCTGTCTTCCTCTCTCAGGGTGAATGGGCGGTTATTATTCTTTTTATCCTCCAGTAAGCCGATCCGGTCCCTGTTATCATAAAGAATACCAACCAAGCGAAGATTTTCTACAAATGGCAATCCCAGATCCGATTCAACACTGCTGATATATGGTAAAAACGGATCGCGCCCTTTGCGATGATAGCGGATCACGTTCTTATAGCTCCCGTCAATAACAGTATCAACCAATCCATTCTCGGACAACTTACTATTCATAGGAATAGGTATTTCTGAGCCAAGATTCACTCTCAGTTGGGTTACTGAATCAGCATTTAATTGCTGCATGGTTTTTATTCCCGAAGTCAAGTAACTACTTTCCTGATTCTGCCTTTCCTGACTCACTCCCTCCAGCGGTTGTGGTGATCTCTGAGCTACTATATCTGTTTTTTTCTCCTGTACCGAAAAGAGCAGGTTTTGAGTAAAAGATATGGAACGGTCTATTTGAATCTGTCTTTCGAGTGATTTCATATCAACTTCATAGACTGGAATTTTATAGAAATCATAACCTAGCTCCATCCCATCCAGAGAATTCCATAAAACTGCTTTTGATTCATTCTTAAGCATCGCATACAGGGAAAGGCCGGGACCGGTTTTACTTAAAATATTGAAGGCAGAATCGGATACATTACGATTCAGAATGACTTTTGCCCACAGCAGGCGTTTGTTCCTATCTTTGGATTTATCCAGTTTTATACTTTTAAAAACAGTTCCCCCCGGCAAAACAAAGAAAGTTGAATCGAATGCGCTGGTGGCATTGTGGAATCTGATCAACAAAGTATCTTCTTTACGCTTTATATCACAGTCTACAGTAGTATTGAAATCAAAAAATAGTTCACAGGTTTTATCGCGGTTAAATAAACGAATATTTCTCAGGTTCTCGGATGAAAAACTGGGTTCATCCGACAGTTGAATCGTCATTTCCCTTTGTTTGGAATTCAAATCTGACAAACTCCATTTCGATTGAACAAAAGGTTTACTGGAAAGTAGCGCCATCCAGGTATTTCCCTTTAGCTGTGACCTGATAATGGAGTCTGCTGAAGTGCGAAGAACGACATCAAGTTCGACACCTTCATTCCCGTTTTTTAAAGAAATACTTTTAAGAGCATCATCAGATTGAAACTGGTTATAATTGACTGTGTTTTCTTCATATGTACAGCCCTTGATATGAATACTAACAGAAGAACCATTCTTTTTTCGAAGATGAGTACTGGAAGCACAATCAGATGTTATAGAAAGCGCCAATCCCCTGGGACCTGCTGCCACAACCAAGTCAGAAACAGAAGGCATAGCATATGCAGAGAAGGCCAAAAGCGAAACAGTGATGCCAATCAGTTGTTGTAGCACAAGTATCCGGTTTTTTCTGCGCATAACTATCTTTTCGATGAAAATGTGGTCATTTCGAAAGTGGAAGCCACTGTTATTCCTGTTATTTCCATCAGATCATTTTGCGGCTGAGCTGAATTCAATGAACTGGCCACTATATTTACAGATGTCAAATTGATAATCAATGCGAAATTGGCCAGAAATGCAAAAAATTCAGCAAGCTCATGAAAACCGCCTTCTATAGTTAAATTATACCGATTTTCCATATAATATTCTCTTTCAACATCAGGAAGAGGATTAAAGCGGGTAGTAGTAATTCCTGAAGCACGTGCTACAGCATTAATCTCTCTGAGAAGCTTTGGTATCTCCTTATGGTCAGGAAAAATCGATTTGAGTGAATCCAGTTTAACCTGAGATTTTACGAGTTCGCCTCTGAGTACATCGAGTTGAGGCTTTAAAGCGAGGATTGTGCGCAAAGTGTCCTGTTTCGCTTTCTGTTTTCTCTGAAGCGATATCAGTTTGCCCATTGAAGGGGTATAAAAATACTGTTGCCATAATACTGCGATCACAGCGGTGATAGCGATCACGATCAGGGGGTTTCTGATCTTGGGGTTTTTCAGATTTAAGGAGATTTTCATGGTATATTTTCTCCTGGAATTTGACTGACCACCTCAGAATAAGTGTTGAGTTTTGCATCAGGATTAACTTCACATGAAATATGGAAACTAAAAAGTCTGGTTTGCTGATTAATCTGCTCTATTCTTGAAAGATCGACACGATTCACATATTCACTATCCTTTAACCGTGACATATAATTTGCGACTTCCGGGAAAGAGAACGTCCGGCCTTCCATATGAATTACAGGCGGAGTACTGTTTTCCTCCTTTATCGAGATAAGCCATGTGTACTCTGGGAGTCTGCTGCTGAGTTCTTCCATCAGCCGCACCCATTTTTCACGATTTACATTGATACGTTCCAGAGCCCGTATCTTCTCTCCTATGAGCAGATTGTCCGAACGAAGTTTTTTTATTTCTTCGTGAATTGGGCGATTGATTGCGATTTGCTGTTCAAGAACCTTGATCTCATTTACACATATTCCTTTGGTATTTTCAATATTAACACTCCAGAACATCAGCCCCAGACATGTAAGCACCAGTATGATAAGCGGGTAAACCACTTCCCTCTCAAGGTGGAATTTTTTCCGGTGAACCCGATATTCGGCCGGCAGCAGATTTATTTCGATTCTCTCTACCATCATTCATTCACATTTTCTTAAAGCCAAACCTATAGCGACTGTCAACAGAGCAGAAATACTCTCTGGTGCCATGTTCCCAAATAAACCCGGATCGAACTGCAAAAATGCCAGCGGATTAGCCACCCTGACCTGAACCTGATGTTTTTTGGCCAGAATAGTTGCGATGTTGGGAATATAAGCACCTCCTCCTGACAGAACGATCTTATCTATACTATCATTTTTCTCTGAACTTTTGAAATAAGAAAATGCCAGTTCGATGCCTGAGGAGAGCTCCTCTGCTGCATACTCGATACTCTGTAGGACCTTACTGGCATCGACAGAACCGGTCAAACGTCCCTTTAGTGCCAGAGAAGCCTCTTCACTGTTGAGACCAAGATTGCGCTGCACTGTTTTGTGGAAATATCCACCTGCAGTAGAAACATCCCTGGTGGAATGATAAACCCCATCTTTAACAAAGGTAATGTTGGTAAGATCATGACCAATATTTACCAGAGCCACAACCCCCTTATCCGGGCTTGCTGATGACTCCATCGCATAGCAGTTATTGATGGCGAAAGCATCCACATCAATTATAATCGGGCGCAGGCCGGTATCGTAGAGAAGATCGATATGTTTTTGCATGATCTGATTTTTGGCAGCAATAAGCAGAACCTCCATTTCCCCAGCCTCACGGTTGCGATGAAGGATCTTATAATCAAGGGTGATATCATCTACATCGAAAGGGCTTCTCTGGCCAGCTTCCCACAGGATCATCTCTTCGGGGTTATCATTTGAATCGATTTTAAAGACAAATTTATCTGAGATGATTCCATGGCCGGACATTGAAATAACCACCTCCACAATGGAAGGATCACACTGATTCACCAGGTTACTTATGGCCTCAATCAGCACATCCCGTTTCTTAATTTCGCTGCCTTCAATTGTACCAGCAGGAATCTCCTTAATTCCCACTGCCTCCAGAAAATACCCTTCTTTAAGATGAACTACTTTCGCCAGTTTTATAGAATGGTTTCCGATATCAAGTCCTACGGTAGCCTTTTGGGAGCTGAATTTAGTAAACAGTTTCATTTAGCCATTACCTGTGGTTCTCTGGTTAAATATTTCAGTGCTGATACAGAAAACCTGCACTATTAACATGTAACATGACGGTAGAAAACTGTCAACACTAAAACGATTAAATAGAGGGAAATCCGGGCTGATGGCACTTCTTCAACGCATCTGTTCTGGCACCCAGGTAGAATCCGTTCCCTCTATCTGCAGCCTCAGCACAATCTGTCGCTCTTCGGTAACAGTATTCATATAACCCCGGGAAATAATGGTCATAAAAAGGGCCTGGTCTTGAAGATATGGTCGCAGTTCAACAGAATAAAAACCACTTTCGTAGCTGGTTTTCTTATATCCTTCCTGCCAGGATGGTTTCTCATTTATCTTCTGCAATGTAAGCAACATTCCATACTCGCTCAGCTCTATCGCTTTTCGATGATGCTCCTGACCGTTCTGCTGATAATTCTGGATCAATGAATAGATTAAGGCGCCGATGGCAATAAGAGTGGTAAAAGCAACTATTACTCTGAATATGACACCACCCTGCTGAAGATAAGTGGCGTTCTGCTCATCGGATTTTTTCATTCTTTTTATTATCAAAATTTGAGTATCCACCGATTAAAAACCGAGTTTAACATAAACAAAAGACTTTAACGCCATTGATTAAGCTGACGCTGTTTTTCAAAAACGAATCTGATTATTTTCTCTCTGATTGACGTTTCAATATTAATAAACTGCAAGCTGTGCCGGTAAAAGGTGGTGTCATGAATTTCCTGAAGACTCACCCGTAAAACCCTGGCTCCAATCCCGCTAAATACAGTATCGGTGATCTTAAAGTTGAGCGATACAACGTCTCCTGGAATAAATGCTCTCTCTACGACTACACATCCTCCACCGCCACTGAGATCGACCATACGTCCTTCAATTAATCCACCAATCTCGGCGCTCCCCTCCTCCCTGACACTTCTTACTAACCGTAATTTTGCTGGAATGTTTATATCCACCCGAGCATACTGTCGCAACTGATTTCTGGTCAATTCAAGAGTATGTCTTAAATCTACAGTTGATTGATCTTTTCCGCAGATCACTACCTGAACACCGTAGACTCCGTCACTATGTCTGGCCAAAGCAAGCATTACCGATTGACCCTCAAGTATCCCCAGGCTCTCCTCTTTTTCCGGATCGTACTGTAGTCTGAAATAAAACTCCCTGTTTTGTACAACTCTGGCATTGTGTATAAGTGTAGCCTTACTCCTGCGATTAATCACAGAGACCTTCTGTCCTACTTCGAGATTTCGGGTTGATATAAGCGGATGTTCATAAGGGAGAAAACCGTATCCAATTTTTTTTCTTATTATACCTAGAATCTCTTCCTGCTGTTCGATAATATCATAGGGAGTATTCTGTTGAAGTAAAGAGCTTACTTCCGCATCGATACATCTCTCAAAAAGTGATGCTGATTGAAAAATTATGTGTGGATGACTGACATTGGCATGCTGGAGAAGTTCTTTTATTCTCTCAGTTTCAGTTTCAGTTAGTTCCGCTTTTTCTATATTCTTCTGGAAAATTTGAAATGCCAGTCTTTCCATTTCATTCTGTCGTTTTAATCTCGCCTGCAAATGCATCAGAACCATTATACCGGCTCCTGCAATAAACGTCAGAGCTAGTCCTATAATTATTGAAACATCAGCCCCTCTCCAGCCAATCTGATCAAAGAGGTTTTGTCCGTTTGCCATACAGACAAACAGAACTGATATTGCCAGCGGAATCGTAAGATACATTTTTTTTGAATATGCCATAAGCTTCACCTGATTGAAAAGTATAAAGGTTAAACAATAAATTGTCCATGTTTTTTTAACCTCAGCTCATTCTGATTTCTGATACTATCCTGTTGCATAACTGCTTAACCCCGGATATAATCATAAAGAGGTCACAGAGAAATGAAAAAAATTGCAGTTGAAAATATTGAAGATGGAATGGTGCTATCCAAAGAGATCTGCAACTCATCAGGAAACATACTGATTTCCAAGGATACATCACTTACCGCAGCACTGGGACGAAGGCTTAAAAACTGGGGGATTCGCTATGTTTTCATTCAAGGAGAAGAGCAGTCAACAGAAGAGTTAAACATTGTATGTAGTTCCCCGGAAGAGCTCAAAACACACCTTTTATCTAAATTTTCCTCTGTAATGCAAAATCCCATTATGGAAAATCTTTTTGTGTCCATATACCAATACCGTTTACAAAAAAACAGTAGATAGGGTAAGAATGCAAGACCAGAAAACAATATTTGAGACGATTGGCAATCTCTCTTCCATCCCCACATTACCTTCTATTGTTGGACAGATAACATGCCTTCTTCAAAACCCAAAAACCTCAGCAGAAGAGCTGGGACGGGCTATCACCTCTGATCAGGCGCTTGCTGCCAAGGTATTAAAACTGGTAAATTCAGCATTCTACGGATTCCCCGGACGTATTAGCACCATTACCCATGCGATTGTGATACTAGGCTTTTCCACTATTAAAAATGTGGTTCTCACTGCAACTATTCTGGATATATTCAAAAAAAAATCGGATAATAATATCACTGATTTTGATATCGAGCAGTTCTGGATTCACTCAATATCCTGTGGGGCTGCAGCAAAATCCATTGCACGATTCACAGACAATAAAATAAAAGAAGAGTGCTTTATTGCAGGGCTGGTCCATGATATAGGTAAAATACTGCTTTATCAGTATCTTCCGGATCTGTTTATAAAAGCATATGCCTTTTCAACCCAGAATAAGCTGCTTTTTTATGAAAGCGAACAGCAATTATTCAAAGTGACTCATCAGGAAATCGGAGGAACCCTGGCAGAAAGGTGGAATCTTCCGCAAATGCTGCAACAGGCAATCAAATATCACCATACACCTCATCCGGGTCAGGAATGTTTTTCGACCACCTCAATTGTCCATTGCGCAGATATTCTGGTACGAGCTCTTGATTTTGGTTACGGAGGTGATGATCAGTTACCCAACATGTCGGAAGCAGCCTGGAAAAGCCTCAATCTTGATTCCATCCCAACTTCAACCCTCTTTGACATGATTTCCGATGAAATAGAAAAAGCTACTGTATTTGTTCAATTATCCTGATCATTTTGCTGGCTTGAGATATGCTGCTCATCAAGAGTCTTCAAAAATAGCTTTTTACGAATTTGGGAACGGGCGTTCTGATTTTCCTGATGACTTTGAGGCATCCTTAGACCCCTTATAAGGAATGTAAACACCAGCAGACAAAACAATATCAGTATATAGGTCGTGAGTGGAAGATCAACAAGATCCATATGTACACTCCTGGCTGAAATTATTTTTTGGGCTCAGTTCGGATTCCTCACATTCTTCTTTACTATATGACAATCCCTCAGCAACAATCAAATACTCGGAGAAACTCTTCAAGGATACCAACCCATATTTTTGCATCCTGTTAATCATCACATTCAAAAGCGCAAAAGACATCTTACTTAATTCTGCCACGGTGCGATTCCTATGCCAACGTTTTTCCATATCAACCTGAGCCACTCTTGACAATCCCTGGGAAAAATAGATATCCATCAGCAACCCTATCTCCACTCCATATCCGGAAAAAACCGGCAAAGTTTCCAGTAAAGAACGTCTTATGGCGTATTCCCCAGCCAAAGGCTGATTAAAACAGGCTAAATCAGGAATGAATGCAGAAAGCAAAGGGCGCACCAGAATCTCGGTGACTCTTCCGCCCTGATTCTCATACACTCCAGACCCTAAAAGTAATGGCCGTTTATAGAATGCTTTGACAAAATCAAACTCCTGGCAAATCAGAAGAGGCCCCAGAAGCCCGCATATAAACCGTTCATCAAAATCAATTATATCCGAATCGATAAATACCAGAATATCACCAGTAGTTACAAACTGAGATTTCCATAAAGCAACTCCTTTACCAGAGCTGCAAACCGTCGGACCGGCAGAATCCAGAGTGTAAACCGATGCTCCAGCCTTGATGGCCTCTTTCACCGTACTGTCATTGGAAAGCCCATCCATAACCACAATTTCATCGATAATCGCTACCTCCTCCACCATCTTCTGATGAATCCTGGATACGATTGTCCCGATGGTCTTTGCCTCATTCAGAGCCGGAATGACCACACTAATCCTGATTCCTCTCTGTTTTTTTGCTTGCAGTAACTGTGGCTTTGATAAAAAGGCGCTACTGTGAAAAGTCTTAATCATCCATTTTATCCGATTAAATAGAGGAATAGCAAAGAATGTAATGATACATTCAAAAGACAATTTCAGGCAACCACCTTTTATTGTCTTTTGAATGCTGGCATGAAGATCACACTTTGCAGATCTTATGATCTGCACTCAGAAGAGGGCAACTCCACTCATCTCCTGAGGTTGAGCGATTCCAAGAATCTTTAGCATGGTAGGAGCAATATCAGAAAGCTTACCACCTTCCCGAAGTTCAACATCACCATTGCCCACTATAGTCAGAGGTACAACATTGGTAGTATGTGCAGTCATAGGAGAACCGTCCGCAAGCTGTGTCTGCTCTGCGTTACCATGATCTGCAGTTAAAATACAGCAACCACCCTTAGATAGCACCGCTTCCACCACATCATGAACGCAGGTATCCACGGTTTCCACCGCTGTAATGATTGCACTGAAGACTCCGGTATGGCCCACCATGTCACAGTTGGCAAAATTGCAGATAATCACATCATACTTATCGCTTTTTACCGCCTCAACCAGCCTATCCCTCACCTCAAAAGCACTCATTGAAGGAGCAAGATCATAGGTTGCCACTCTCGGACTGTTTACCAGGATTCTTTCCTCACCGCCAAACGGATCATTCTTTTGTCCGTTAAAGAAAAAGGTAACATGAGCGTACTTTTCTGTCTCTGCGCATCTTAGCTGCTCAAGACCATTGTTTGCCAGTACCTCTCCAAGAATATTGCTGTTTTTCATCTCAGGATATGCTTCTTCAAACTTTCCATTATCGTAGTAATGAGTCATAGCAATAAAACAAGATGTGGTAAACGGGCGATTTTTAAATTCAGTAAAATCGGGCTCTACCATAGCTTTAGTTAACTGACGGGTCCTGTCGAAACGGAAATTGAAGAATATAAAGGCATCATTTGGATTCATCCCCTGGTAATCTATTGTCCACGGTTTGATAAATTCATCGGTCTGGTTTGATTCGTATGATTTCTCAATCGCTTCTTTCCAGTTGCTTGCCTCTACTCCTGCACCCTCGATTACAGCGCGATAAGCAAGCTCGGTTCTATCCCAGCGGTTATCTCTGTCCATTGCATAATATCGTCCGATCACAGTAGCCACTCTTCCCACCCCCACCTGATCGATTCCATCCTGAAGAAGCGACATATGCTCCAGAGCCGATTTTGGCGCAGTATCTCTCCCATCGGTTATGGCATGGATAAGTACATTATTGAATTGACGTTTTTTACACAGTTTCAGTAATGCGACACAATGCCTGGTGACCGCATGAACCCCTTCCTCCTGAATCAGGCCCATAAGGTGCAGTGCGCCACCATTCTCCCGGGCATAATCTATGGCCTTGTTAAATGCTTTATTGGCAAAGAAGTCTCCATCACTGATCGACTTATCTATTCTGGTAAGGCTTTGATAAATGGTTCTTCCAGCTCCAATATTTAAATGTCCCACTTCACTGTTACCCATGTACCCATCGGGCAGCCCGGCACTAAGACCTGATGTTTCAATGAGAGTAGTCGGGTAATCCTCCTCGTAAGCATCTGTAAATGGTGTTCTGGCTTTGTAAATAGCGTTTGAATCCTCTTCTTTACCTTTACCCCACCCGTCACGCAGTATCAGACATACAGGCCTTTTCTTCATTTCAAAAGTTCTCCTTGAGATTTATTTAACTTCGGCTCCGCTGAAGGCAACCTTTCGGCGGTTAATCGAAGCGCATTAAAGATTTCCGCTTTAGCTGTCACGCTTTAACCCTCAGAAACGGGCAAAGCCAAAATGAAAGCCTATAAATATAGTAAAAAAAACTTTACCTCAAAGCAGAAACTCTGTAATAATGTCTTGACCTAAACAGATATTTTTGTTTTTTTACCAGTAGAAAGGCTATCTTTTAGAGGCAAAAAGGCTTAATTTGAATTCTGTTTTTTTATCTGGAAATGAGTATGCGGTCTGCTTCTTATACCTATTTATCTGAAGATGAGTGGAATGAGCGTATCTTAAAAATTGATGCTGTTGCTACAAGTTGCCAGCTCTGCCCTAGACGCTGCCGGGTAAATCGTCTAATTGGAGAAAAAGGATTTTGCGCAGCACCCGCAGAAATGATCATCTCCAGTATTTTCCCTCATCATGGGGAAGAACCCCCGATTTCCGGTGAAAATGGTTCTGGAACAGTCTTCTTTTCCTATTGCACACTAAAATGCTGCTTCTGTCAGAATTATCAAATCTCCCACGAACATGAAGGAAAGCCGTGCTCTATCGAGGAGATGGCCGAGAAAATGCTTCATCTTCAAAAGCTTGGATGCCACAACATAAATCTGGTAACTGCGACCCATTTTCTCCCCTGGGTTGTTAAAGCACTAAAGATAGCAGCAAAAAAAGGGCTGAATCTTCCTATCGTTTATAATTGCGGCGGCTATGAGCTCAGTTCCACCATTTCTCTGCTTAGCGGTATTGTTGATATTTACCTTCCAGATATGAAATATGGTGTAGAAAACGCAGCAACAGAGTATTCAGGTGCTCCTGATTATGTGCAAATCAACAGAGAAGCTATTCGGGAGATGTTTCGTCAAACAGGACCATTATGCCTATACTCAAACGGAACAGCCTGGAGAGGACTTTGCATACGTCACCTGGTGCTTCCCGGTAACTTCGAATCGAGTAGATTGATCTGTGAATTCCTTTGTTCTGTTTTTGATCCTGAAGATATCTCTATAAGTCTCATGGCTCAATATACACCTCTTTATAAGGCAAATCAATTTGAACCGCTAAGAGATACTTTATCCCTTGAAAGCTACTCTATTATCATAAATCAATTCATTTCTGCAGGATTTAGTGGATATTATCAGGAATTTGAACAGCTAGATAAATCATTTTTGATAAATTTTAAGAGTCATAAGGACAAACCACTGACCGGTCATTCAGAGGAATAGTTCTCTTTGTTTTAGTGAGAAGCTTTTGTGGAATGTGTATTCTGGTCTGTTCGACATCCGATCCCGGCGTTATCCGCTCCTGCTTTTATTGTTTGCCACTTGTACACTGTCAAAAATTCTGCATTAAAGCTGTTTTGCTGCCGTGAGAGGAAGCTCATCAAACATTTGATGCCTATTCAGACTGATTTTAAAAATCAGCAGCCAGATTTGTGTTTATCAAATGCTCATGTCAGCCGCATCGGTGAGCATGCCTTTGGGGGATTTTGCTTCTTTTGGGTGTAACTCCACAGAGGTGAAAAGTTAAGATAAAAGAATTTACCTCTGGGGAGTGCGAATAGCCTTTATTTTCAGCCACTTTCCAGACCTTTTATGTTAAAAATTGCCAAAACAGCTTTTAATTTGGATCAGGATTTTTTTTGCCTACGCTTGGCCTTTTTTAAATGGTCAATATTTGCATCGCGGGATTGTTTTATTACAGCCTTCAGGAAAAATCTGGCACACTGGTAAAGAATCTGCGCCAGAAAGAGGGCTTTTAGAGTAGCCCAACCCCACCTTCTCTTCTTTCTAAACATCTTTTAACCCCCTGATCAAAAGTTGGTATATCAGTTGCCCCACATCAATATAAGTGAAATAGCGGTTAAATACCAACCACCCTTTTTGGAGGCCATAGGAGATTATGGAGAAATTACCATGTAAATCGATTGCCATAATAGAAACTGTCAAAGGGAAAAAGGTTTTGGACCTGGATGTTCCATTTGTTCCAACACCGCTGGAAATTGTCAATGAGATGCTTGCAATGACCCGTATCCGCCCTGAAGACAAACTATATGATCTGGGCTGCGGTGATGGAAGGATAGTCATCACAGCGGCAAAAAAACATAATATCGATTGTATAGGAATAGACCTCGATCCCCGAAGACTCCAGGAATGCAGCAGTAATGCCCTGAAAGCTTCTGTGTCTGACAAAGTAACATTTGTGCAAAATAACTTCTTTGATGTCGATCTTCGTGATGCCTCAATAGTATCGATTTACCTTCTGTCCAACGTTAACCTTAAACTCCGTTCAAAACTGTTTAATGAACTAAGGCCGGGAAGCCGCGTCATCTCACATGATTTCAGTATGGATAAATGGCTGCCAGATAAAAGAGTCCACAGAAATAATCACTCACTATACCTGTGGACCATTCCAGCAAACATGTCGGGTAACTGGCGATGGACTCTTCCTTTTTTCTCGGAGAATCTAAAATTTAATCTGAACATAAAGCAACATTTTCAGAAGGTTAATGCCAGTGTCATCACACCTGAGAATGCATTGGTGAAAGCTTGCTCCATCTGTGGGAGCTCAATTCAAATAAAACTCCAGATTGTCAGTAACGGACATTTCGTACCAGTTCATCTGAGTGGTAATATTACAGAAGACAAGATTAAAGGCAGATTCAAAATCTCAGCCACAAACGATCAAAACTGGCATGCATTGAGAGAGGAGAATTCAGAAACGAATATTGTATAAAATCAATTGAGGGCACTTTGGTAGTGCCCCTATTTTTCTTTCTACAGCTTTAAAATGCGGTTTGCCCGTTCTTCTGCAGAGAGTACCTTCTCTTTAGCGATAGCTCCCATATCGAGAGGAAATTCCCGAAGGGTGTTTCGATCAACATAGAAGACCGTTCTTTCTTCAGGATCCATACTTCCAAGGTATATTCCGTCATTTTCTAGTGTAAAAGTAACCTTTTCAGAACTATTGTAAGAGGTGTGGATCGTTATAGAATGAGTACCCCTTTTTAACAGACGAATTCCCCAGTATTCCTCCACAGATACATTTGCTCTGGCAGAAGCAGTTCCTAAGTCATACTCTGCGCAAAGTGAATATCCTCTCCAATCACTGGTAACAACCAGAAGTTTTGTCTTCAGATACCAGGTATTACCTGACCAGCTTACTCTGGAAAACATGTATGCGTAATCAGTATAACCATCGCCATTGAAATCCGCTTCAATATAGGAAGGAAGATTTTTATAGTCTCTGGGTCCTACATCGGGATAAATTTCAGGTCCGTACATGTCTACTTCAGGCATGCTGAATCCAACAACATATCCTGCAATAATCTCCTGCACCTCCATTGGTATATATACATAGGCACCTATCTGGTAAGTATCCGTCTCATATTCCACCTCGACATAGGGGTCAGGGTAGAAAAGGACTTCACATCCACTAAGAACAGCCAGAAGAGCTGAAGCAGCAATTATACTTTTCCACATACCCATGTTCACCTCACCTTCTTTTCTTTTTCTTTTTTCATTGAGTTTGCTGGCTTATTTTTTTCTTCCGGAAACAACCACTATTTTGCCTTGCTGATTTTTACTGTTGATATTTTTCTGTTCCTTCTTTACCAGACTGCTGCTCTTATTGGGATTGCCAGGCAGATTACCGCTTCTTTTTTTATCCTTGCGGCGGTCATTATGCTTCTCCTGTTTTTGATGTTGGCCATGCTTGTTATCAGGCCTTTGCTGTTTGTGCTGGTACTGTTTTTCATTTCGTTTGTTAGCAGGATGGTACCTGTTATTATTTACTTGGTGCTTTTTGTAGACTGGTTTATATTCATGCCGGTAAACTTTGTGTTCGCGATGGTTGTGTCCTGGATTTCTGTACTCATAAACATAAACCTTTTTACTTGTGTTATAGACTCTGTGCCAGTTTGCAGTGGCTGCGCGTCGATAGAACACATGATTATGATGTAGTTTGCATGAGGGATGGCAGTAATTTACTTTTATCATCCAAGGACTAAACGCCCATGAGTTGTTTGAAGTGTGGAATGTTACTTTGCGATATCTCAGAACATGACCGCCTCCCCGAACTGACCACTGATATTCAAAACTTACACGTGCTGGCCCACTGCTCTCGCACTCTTCAAACCATGGGTCACCATCACTCACATAATCTGCTTCCACCTCATATTCGCAAGCAGAATGGGAGTTGCCGATGCTCAGGTGAAAGTTAATTTCTGCAAAAAGCACTGCCGGGATAAGCATTGCAGTAGAGACCAGATGCAGCTTTTTCATTTCTTCCTCCTTTTTTGGGATTTTTAACTTTGAAGCTCGTTTTGGGCTTCTGCCTTATAGATGTTTAAGAAGAGAAAATCCGCTCATCTTTTTTTCTATGGGTGGCAATAAGTATCCCAGTCTGCCCGATTTTTCAGAAATACATAAAAATGTTCACAAACAGCAGATGGGTAGACACTCTCCATTATGGTTTCTGTCTGCTAAGGACTTTTTCTGGCTGAAGTGAGTCCAATATTAAGAGGCTTGGGTGTTGTTGATTTTTTGAGACTGATGATTTTTTTTATCTGATGTTTTCCCCGGAGATAAAAACATAGTGGGGAGAAAATTTATCTCCGGGGCATAAACATGATTTCAGAAAAGGAAAGCTGATAAAAGCTATTCTGCCATTTCCCTATATAAGCGGTTATCCCTGTTGAAAATCCGGAATCTACACCAGTTAAAGGGTTACGTTTTTACTGCAGCCATTTCATTTTAAAAAATTTAAATAAAAATCTCGCTGATTTCAGGCAGCTTGAGGATCAAGAATCAATGAAGCTTTCCAGGAGAAAGCGGAAATACAATGATAGAAATAGCAAATTTTCGCAGGTTAGGCATTCTTGAATTATACCCCCCCGGAGATGAAAACCCAACATTGAAAAGATTAACCTCTGGGGGCAAAAACTTGAGATCAATATTAATAGACATGTTAGAATTTTCCACTTCAAGCAGGCACCGAACTCACTCAGCCTTCCTTTTAAACCCCAAATCCCATATCTGCACTCCTTAATATCGTTTTGGTGCAAAGCCCTTTAACTATATTCGAAAATAAAATAGACAGTTAGCTTTTTATACTGTAAAACAATCGGAAGTGATGGATAAGAATCGTTTTCAGGTGATCCCCTCTAACACCTTTTCAATAAGATACTCCCTGTTTTCAACTTTGCTGAATCTGGTAAGCATACGCGAAACCGCCGCATCAGTTACCCTCAAATGTCGGGAAATATCTGCACTTGTAAACTCAAACCAGCTTTTACATATCACTGCAAAAAGCTCCCTGGCAGTTGATCTGACATTACAGAGCCCTGCACGATAAAGATCGCTTTTTCTCAAAAGAAGCAATCTTAATACTTCATCCTCAACTTTCTCCATACCGATATTTTCACTTATATGGCGGGCAATGCGAGCACGTCTACACCGGTCTATCTCAATAATTTTTTTAACAAACTCCTCTTTTCCTATCACATACAGTTG